>JABLTJ010000100.1 GCA_013166775.1 Promethearchaeati archaeon | reverse complement strand
ATAATTAGAGCTACCTGCACTTTTGATTGAAAAAAGTACTCGAATATCGATTCGAGATTCTTGTAACTCGATGTAAGCAAGGCAGTTAAAAAATTTTCAAAAAATTTGATTTTTGTTCTGAGGTATCAGCGTTTTTGATTGAAAAATCGTGGATATTTTACCTATTTTAACGCCCCCCACAGGGAAAGGGGCAAGCTGCTGGCCCCTAAGGGGCAGGCAAACATGTGGGTATTTTAAAGTATTTTCAAACATTATCAAAAAAATGGCCAAAAAAGCACTTTTTTTGGTCATTCTGACGGCTAGTCGAAGGCTTCTTGCTCAGAATTCACCGGAACGAATTGTGTGAAGGGTGAGAAACGAGCATCAGCAAGTTCTCAGTCCCTCACCACACAAAAGCTAAGGGCTTTTAATGAAATAATTTCCGCAAAACTGCTGTACAAATAATAACATCATTTGAACTTGTTCTTTCTGGTAGTCAGAGTAGTGACCGTGAGCAGCTTTATTCCTCAATTCACCCCAACTTGTAATCTGCTTTTGGATTAATTTGTCGTAAATACCTGCTTTTCCTAATTCAATATTTAAAGGCTCGAGTGTTAGAGGTTTCCCATTGGGCTTTATTGTATCAATTCCATTTGAATTTGCTAATTTCCTCACACTATCTTCTAAAACACTGCCGATGATGACTGCTGCTGCATCTTTGTACCCCTCATTAAGCAAATATTCTGACATTTCCAGAAAGTCGCTAAATATATCCGCCTGAAGAATCCGATGAATATTATTTATTAAATCATTCCGGAACTCATGCTGTACCGCCTGTATTATGCCTGCAATTACAGAAACATGACTCCAATTATTACTATGTATATAATAAAAGTATTTGTTATCGAGATTGCTCTGGTAGTTTTTATAGTGCTGGCTATTAGTACCATAAAGCCTTGTTATTACATTTCCGATTCGAGTAACCCACATAGAAATTTGTGCTAATTCTTGGCCTTCAATGGAAGAGTGTGCAGATTTAGCTTTCCGCATAACTTCAATGCTAATTGAAACAAGATCATTTATTTCAGTATCAATCGCTTCTGGAAGATTACTCATTTTTCTATACCCCTAACAATAATTATACAATCTAAATACAACAAGCAACACAGACTTCTTTCTTCTGACTAAGAAGTTCCCGTTGCTTCTTCAATACTCGTCCAATCTCTTGAGATTCTGCGTGTGCAAACAAGTTGCACATCCTACCTGTCTATTACTTATTTAACCTATTTCCCTTATACCATTCTTCATTTAGTATAGATGATTCAGTTTTTGGATTTAGATGAATTACATATTGAACTGTTGAACCGATATTACTAGAAAGCTCAGTCAGCAAATCATCCCTTGATATAGTATCATTGAGTTCTTGAAGAACATTCTTCCAAGCAATTCTTTCGTTATCTTCTTTAGAAAATCCTACCAAAAATCTCAGCAAATCTTGAGCGGAAACGATAGTTTGTTCCTTACTATGAATGTCAGGCGTTATATAGCCCCATGTTGCAGTTTCTTTTTTCTCATGGTAGTATTGATTATTAGCCAATATCATAATCAAAGCTATTTCTGATTGTGATAGATTATCAAATTTATTTCTTTTAGAATCTCCCCAGAAACATCCACTAATTTTTATATTTACATTTGATTCGTTCTTACTAACTTTTTCTTTTTTCACAATCTGACCATTAAAATGAATCCCGATTCCAGATTTTGGAGTTACTATAAAATCACCAGCTATTAATCCCATGAGATTCTGTGTCATTGCGTCGCAGAAATCTATTCTTCCATCTTTCACAAGTCCTGGAGTTGTAGGATCCAATAATATCCATTGACCGAATGGACGTATTTTCCATGAAAGTAACAATGAATGTCCAATGATGTTACAGTAGTGTTGAAGTTTCCTATGATACTCATCGGTCCAACGTAATTTTAAATCTTCAGTAGATTTAACTTCGATAAAAGTTTTCAGGATTTGACCATTCTTTTCGAAAACAGCGAATAGATCAGGTATTTTCATATCTTGAGGAATATGGCCTTCAGTAGACATTTTATGCACAAGAGAACAATTACCCAACCATGCTAAGATTACTGAGCATTCGGTCTCAGCATTTAAACCATATTCAACATGGCGAAGCCGATCAATGAATGCTTGTTCATCTTTGATGCTATTCCCTGCTTTTTCTATCGCTTTAATAACTTGATGTGCAAAATCAACATCGTTAAATGGTGATTTACTTTCAGTCTTTTTTTGGGGGTTCATGAAAATATCACTGCCCAAAGGTCTTAACGTATGCGTATTAAATCTTAGCTGTACGAGTTAAGCGAGATGTTATACTTTCCTTTAATCAAACTTCTGGTGACTCTGAATTAGTGTACAAGAAGGATTATCTTCTCTGTCATTGAGATTAGTCAATTGG
>JABLTJ010000057.1 GCA_013166775.1 Promethearchaeati archaeon | reverse complement strand
GACACCATTTAGAAACTTACGAGAAATGATTCCCATTTAACACCCTCTTAAGAGAAACCATTTGCTCTAAGAAAACTATATTCTTTAGTATTTATGAAATTTGTGCAAAATAATGCACACATTCTTCTTCTTTAAGGTCTAGAAGTCCATTTCGATAATGACACGCTTAAGTGGTAAGTATCTGCTGGCTGAGCATCTCGCCCGAAGACTCGACGCGTACACCACAGACCTTTCAAACCGATCTTGTATCGGAACCTTCGTCCAACAACACACGTAACTGTCGCCAGTCCCGTGCTCGCTCTCGCTCGATCGAAACAATAAATCGAAACCCAAAACAGCATAGAACGGGTTACAAACGAAAAATGAACGTTGCTAGAGTGGGAAATTCGTTTCAGGACGCGCTTCCAGCTTAGATGCTTTCAACTAAGATTCAGATGTTGTATTAGCAGTTTTGCTAGATCCTAATTGTCTGAAAGATTGATTAATAATTGTTATTTTATTTGTTCTACCCCATCTATCACGTTTTAGAACATTTTTTTCCTCTAATTTTGCCAATATTTTTGAAACTTTTGATTTAGAATAACCTGTCTTATCACAAATCCTTCTTTGAGTTGAAACACCACCATCTAAATTTATAGCTATGATTATTTCTTGCTCACTTTTGCTGAGAAGTGAGGTAACCAAATCTTTCTCACGGGGTTTCTTACGCACTGTATAAAAGATGATAACTCCTAGTGCACCTGCTATTAGTCCAACGAATAGTGATAAGATGTTTAGGAAAACTTTGTTACTATTTTCACTAGAAAGGAATATTGATCCTGGAATGTATCTAATAAGGAAAAGGTCACTCTCGTTGATATTTCTATTAGTGAATTCCCAGCTAATCTTAATTATATCATTTTCTTCACTAATTCTTGAAGGTTTAGGAAAAAGAGGTTCAAGACGGTCTTCATCTAGTGTTTCTGCATAAATTGGTAATAATAACTCAAGATTGAATGTAAGTGAATTTCTTGGATGAACGACCTCATAATTAAGCTCAAAATACTCAGGAATCCCCATTACATGATAGACAGTATCCTTAATTTTATATGAAACAGAGAAAGCATAAATTTCATCTTGTAATAAAGGATATCGCAAGGTAACATTAATCAAATTACCTGTAACGGGATTAACAGACCATATGAATTGTAGTGAATCAATTAAATCAAAACAAAAAACTGAGTCTATTGTTTTATTAATTATGAAAATAAAGAAATTTAGTGGTTGAGTATCATTATTTGTCAAAACAAAAGTAGAAGTAATTTCTAGGGTATTCTCTTGATTAATTTCCACTTTCATATTATGAGTTAATAATGTTTCATTTATGATGGAATGGGATTCCAAAGGACAAATCAAATCACTAGTAGGTGAAGATTTTGAAATAGGTACCTCACTGTTATTGTTTGACGATTTATGAATACTTATTGTCAATAATATTAAGAAAACCAATATTTTGAAAGAACTGCGAGGATACATTCAATTTTTCACCAAACATATAACTATTTTAAGAAACGTCAATCAATTTAAAAAAAGATGTGGTTAAGGAAAGTTCTATTATTACGTCCTTTAAAAGACCTATTTCGTTTTCTATATAGTATACCAATAATTATCAAAGTAATTATTCCGCTAACTATAGATATAGCAGGGAATGTAAGAGAAAAATTCTCAGGATAAACACCGATTGATGGATCATGAACCATTTTCAAGGAATTACCATAATTTGGATAGGTTAAATAGAGCGGAATTATGTCCAATTCTATTGGAAGGGTTACTGGAAGATCTCCAAGTAAAGAAGCTTTACTAACTGAAATATTATTAACTAAATCAAGCCCATCATAGATACTAGCGAAGTTAGTCCATTCAAAAAAGGCTATTTTATTATTATTATATTCTTCACTTTCAAATTGCATTGATTGTGAGGTATTACCATTTTCGTTTTGTGTTCCATCTCGTATATTCATTTCATGGTCTTGTTGAGATTCAAAAACATTAGTAAGAAAAGCAAGACCAGAAGCATTTTCAGTGAATTCCCAGTCATTAATTACTATGTCAAATTTCATTTCAGTTAATGCATCTACCTCATGATCAGTTCCTGGAATCACTTGATTTTCATTAAAGATGTTAAGTATAAATTGTATTTCAGCCCCATTTGCCAAACCAGTTAGCGTTAATTCTATTGTTAGTGATGCTTCATTCATTGTTATTTGATGTGACCAATCATTTGAATCTAGATCATAAGAAATACCACCAAGTTCAAGTGGACTATCTAGAACATCATCACCAAAAAATTCCTTAACAGAAATAAACTTTACATTATACATTTCATTACTTGAAGATTGGTTGCCAACCCACCAAATAAAATGGGGACATATTTTAGCTATTTTTATAGTTATAAAATCAGTTGTAATAATTATGTCATTAAGGTCTTCATTAAAACTAATGCCCTCAGGATTCGCATCCACAAAAACAGCAATGGATGGAATTAAAATCACAACCATAATTGCTAAACTAATCACCGGGTTTTTACATTTTATCATTTCTTAAACCTTACTTCTAATTTAATGAAACTTGACTTACTATCAATACTAATTATCTAATGTAATACCGCTATCTTAAACAGTTATTAGCAACGGTTGCCTAACTGATTCCATAATGTTTCGAATAATATAAATAGATTGAATCATTAAAGAAAATTCCAATAAGCACAAAAATTGAAATTATAAGAAAAACTATCTAAAATTCATTGCTTTTGCGTTAAATTCCCATCTAAACATGTCTACCTGCATACAATTATTGGTTCTGAAAGGATGAATGCATGAAAAAAATTAATTTGGGTCTAACAAAATAGCTTTTGTTTTTTCTTGGAAACCTTTAGGATTCAATTAGGCAACCATTGCTTGAAATTGTTTAAGATTTTTCTTGCTCTATAATATATTTAGATAAAAATCGATCAAGATTGAATATCTAAAAAATTGAAAAATGAGGTATGAAAAATGAACAAAAAATTAGCAATAATTCTCCCGATAGGAATTGTTGGTTTAGTAATAGCGTCTATGTTAATTGTCCCCATGATCATCTATGGTGGAGCCACTGTGCCAGTTGTAGAAGGTACTTTATCTTTCGATTGTACCCAATCAGAATCTTTGGGTCTTTCGACTGAATCTTTAACACCTGGTATCAGTAATGTACAAATAGTCTTAGAAAATAACCGCATTAGTGCGATCAATTATGGTTATGATGGTATCAATGGTAGAAATCAAATTGCAGACGAAAATCCAAGCACAGATATATCCCTTGAATTATCCATTGTGTTAGTGATAACCAAAGATGGTACAATAATAAAGGAAATAGATATAGGAGCAATGAATGGCGAAGGTTTGCACGAAGTTACAATCTTGTTTGGTCCTGAAGAAGGATTAGATGAAGCTGGAACATACGAACTAACTATAAAGATTACCCTAGATTTACAAACCCCTGGCACAGATTTATCTTTAGACATTGAACTCGGACCTTTTGCATTCATCTTTGACCCAGAGCAAGAGAGCTAAAACCAATTTTTCCTTTTTTTTCTTTTTTTGTTTAATATTTGTATATAATTCTTAGAAATAAAATAACTTCGAGATATTTTTGATGAGTCATATATCAAACAGATTTTTTGACTAGATAATCGTTAATTGGGTGAGTTAATGTGAATTCTAGCAACACTAAGTAAGTAATTGATGCTCAGGACTCACACTTCTCCTTTCCGGGCTAGCAGTCCGGTTCGGGAATGATACGCTGAAGAGGTAAGTACTAGAATTCAGATAATTTGTAGTGCAATTCATTTCATGTGGTCTTTCTATTTTGCTGTCAGCAACAGAATAGTAGCGTGTATGAGCAGAACAGGTTGCTAGATCGAGTAGGATTATAAAAAGAAAAACAGAGAGAAAATATTAGATATATTCAACCGTCTAGTTTTTCTTTCTATATTTCTTTTTAAAGAGTTTAAAAGCTTGTCCGAATTCTTCAATTATTTTATCAGCCTTAACAAATAGGGTTGCATAGTCCTCAAGATCTATATCAATTTCATCATTTTCTCCAACGACCAAAATCGATGAAGGACAACTTATTTGTATTTCATCACCAATATCTACCATTCCAATAGTATAATCTTTGATATCCTCCCAACTCATGAATTTAATCGTACCAGCCTTCCTGCTATGCACTCTTATTCCTTCTATATCAATTGTAATCTTTTCCAGAGAGCCTGCTCTTAGTTTTCTATACCTTACACCGAAAAGAACACACCCAATGAGAAAAGCTACTCCCGCCAAAGGATAAAGAATCCAGCTTTCTTGGATTTGTCTGAAAATTATTCCAATAATAACTGAAATCAAACTTATGATTGTTATTATACTAAAAATAACAATCATTTGTCCCATCCCATAAGGTTCAAACTCAAATTTATCTTCACTAGTCTTTATTGGCATGATCCTCAAATTACTTTGAGTTTGCTATGTTTAAAATAATCGGTTCTACATACTTTTGATAAGGATATTTTTACTAATTTCAAACAGTTTTGTGTTTTATGGAAAATTGTTATCCATATAAGAAAATCATACAATACATTTGAAAAAAAAAGATAAAATAAAATTAAAAAGAATTAGTAATTCTTGCACTCACTTCTTCTTTAAGGTCTAGAAATCCGGTTCGGGAAGGATATGTTTTACAGTTAGGATAAAATACAGTTTATTCATTATTTCTAAATTATAACCCTAAGTTTACATCTGGTATCTCCTTTAGTAATGGATTCGTCAATAAAAACCTCAACAGGTTTTTCTGTTGCTCCTTCAAGAAGCTCTTTCACCCACCCTCGAGAACAATTACAGAATGTTGGTGAAATCTCCCCAGCAGGGATTTTGTTAATTATTGGACAAAAACATTTTTCCCAGACAAATGCAATCTCTTCATTTGCTATTTGTAAACTCTCATATCTTTTGCTTAATTTTCCAAGAAATTCTTTCATATCATTCGAATTCTTGTAAAGTTCTTTAGCATCTTGTAAGAGTTCTTCGTGTCTATCTTGAATGCATTTTCGTCCACATTCTTCTAGTAAAAGTATTTTTTTCTCAGTTTCTAGATGCTTATCAAACCCATCTACTAAATTGATCATCATTTTCTCAGATCGTTTCAAGATACTAACTCCTAAATTCGATTTTTTTCATTCATGTTTATTCTCGTCAACTTTTTTTATTGTATAAGTCTGAGATAGCATTTGTCTCTGTCTTTCTTCCTTTTCTTCTTTACTCTTGATGATTCCTAAATAATCCCAAATTTCAATTGCAAAATCAGAATAGGCATATCCTTTAGCGGTGATAAGATTCTCATCAACAACAACTCTCTTATCCAAGAACTGATTCCAATTAAAGGGATCAGGTTGTTTTATTTCAATATAACGTTTAGGCGTTCTAGATGTCGTAAAATTTCTCGTCCCAATTACATTTGCTGCAGCAAAGTACTGTGGTCCAGCACAAATAGCTGCGAGTAATTTATTCTGGTTATCTAGATTTTGAATTAAAGAACGTAATTCATCGCATAAATCTAACAAGCTTCCACCAGGAATAATAAGACCAGCAATATTATCAGTTATTTGAATTTCAGAAACAATTTTATCAGGAATAATAGTAAATCCAGAATTTGTGGAAATAGAAGATTTTTCATTTGCTATTGTTACAATATCATAGTCTTCACTTTCAGCTATCTGCCAGCATGCAACCGTAACCTCAAATTCAGCACATCCGTGATAAAGAAAAATTAGAACCTTCATTGACATTTTTTTCATTCCAAAAAATGTTGCTTCTCGACAAAGAATCTCATATTTACATATTAAATCTATCATCACTCTAGGTACATTAAGCAACTTAGCAAAATTAATCATTATACAAAAAATTGAAAAATAAAATGCTCAGGACTCACACTGCTTCTTGCAGGCTATGCAGTCAAGTGTAGAAAAGTAATGTTGAAACAGCACATATTTATGAAGTCAGAAAAAAATCTAATCGAAATTCGGATTTTTTTGAGGATAGCTACAAAGCACATTATCTAAATATTCAATCCCACAGAAGTAAGGGCAAATAGAGATATTTTTTACAGCACATCTGTGCTCAACAGTATCTTCGTCTTTATTCCAAGGGCATAAATCTTGTTTCCAAGAAATTTCAGATTTCTCAGATACTAAATCGATGTCCATATTTGCTCCTTTGAATTTTTTAATTATTTTTTTACTACTTTTAGTCATAAGCTAATCAACTAGTTTTCTTTAATTAATTTTACTTTACTAAAAACAAAATAGATCTAATTCACTCTAATTAATTCAAGACTCACACTTCTTCTATTAATATAATCCTAGCACCAACTAATCGAAACAAAAAATAAGAGAAAACAACTGATTGATGCCTCGGACTCACACTTCTTCTTTAAGGTCTAGAAGTCTGTTTCGGTAATGACACGCTGAAGTGGAAAGCCTAGTTTTAATCCCACCTGAAATATTAGGGTTTAGCACGAAATAACTCAGAAGCAAGTCTATCTACTTCATACTTACTTTTAATTCGTTTTTCTAGATAAGGTAACACCGGTTGCCCAATTTTTCCTAAAGCTTGGACTACTCCCTCTTGAGCAGATTCGTCATCTAGTGCTTTCAATAACTCCTCTATTCGCTCTTCCTCTGGAACAACCTCTTCCTCTAGAGACATCACTAATCGATAAGAAATACTTCTCTCAGGTATTAAGGGTTGTAACAATAAGATGTGAAAGGTAGAATCTACTCATTTCTTCACTTTTTTCCATTTCTTAATAATAAGGGACAAAGTACAAGTTGTCAATAGGATAGCAATAAAAGTTTGTAATTTAATTGGTGAAGAAGCAGTGTTAAGAGAGCCTAGATCCACCGAAAGGATAAAGGTATTGTAGACATCGAACTTACTCATAACGAAATAAACCACTTCGCCAGCATTTTCTACAAAATCGGGATGAATATAGGAACCATACAGAGTTGGATATTCAGCCCCACCTACGATTGCTTGTGGAGCACTCCACGGTCCCCAAAGATTGTCTGCTGTACGAAGGACAATATCATAGGCGTTAGTGTCAAAATAAAAGACGGTCCACTTATTAAGGAAAGCATTCCACATAATGGAAAGCTCGCCAACGGGAGCAGGAAAGATAGAAATGGCAGCAGTATGGATGGAAGACCAAATGGGATTATCAAATGAATCAGAATCGGAGTAGTATTCATACGCCGACTGGTTCAACAGGGAGATTTTAGGCACTCGGCAAAGATAGCAAGCACCAAAACGACCAGCAGGGGTAGCAAGCAAATAGAAATAACCATCATCAATAGGATTAAGTGCATCTTGCACGAGACCAAATTGCACGAAGTTACTATCGCCAAGCCAAGAGATATTGGCCATTTTGAAAAAGTCTTGACCGTTATTAGTGGAGACAGCAATAGACGCATTATTACACTCCCAGACACCAGGAGAACCCCAATGACGAACACTCATATAGTAGATGAGTATGAGACCATCGTGGCTGACCGCTGCAGTAGGGATACATGTTTTTTCGACAAAGTCAACCTTCAAACTGGAAATAAGCTCCTTGGCATACGCAGCAATGGGAGAGGCAATCCAACCATTAAGAGAAATACCATCAGACGGATCGGAATCATAGCTGTAAGCCATGGTGTTGCTGCGCCAATTCAAACCTCCATTGCCAAGGGTATCACCAAAGATGTAGTAATATATGCCGTTGTGCTTGAGAATAATTCCGAGGTCAGTGCCATAGACATCATAGGGAGTGGAGTCAGATAAAGCAGAGGCACCAGTCAGTTGGGAGTGTAGGGTGTGAGGAAGATAAGTGGAACCGGAAACACTGGAAGTAAAGAGAAAAAGGACTGTGAATAAACAAACTATTACTTTCCTACAAGGCATCCAGCCAAACCCCAAATAACAACTAATGATTAAACTATGATGGTTGGAAAATTAAAAGATATCGAGGGAGTAAGGAAAATTCTGCACCCACTTCTTCTTTCCGGGCTAGCAGGCCGGTTCGGGAAGGACACGCGGAAACGGGATGAATCTACTGGTTGGAAACTTCAAAAACAGAAGTTAGAAAATTAACTAAGAGATATTAATCATATTTTTTCAAAAAAGAATAAATAAAGTATAGTTAATATAGACATGGGGACGGTGAATTGACTGATTTTAATCATGAACAGAAAATGGAAAGTAATGTTATAGTATATAGACCTCGAATAAAAGAAACAATAAGAAAAATAGGTAGGAATACAACAGCATTTTTTGTTATTATCATCTATTTTATTTCATTATTCAGTTTTCCTATAGTAATAGCTGTTATAATCATAATGTCAACTTACTGGATACAACTTGTTTCAATACTTGGAACAATAATAATTTTACCACTCATTATTTTTATTTTAAGACTAATAATACATAAAATCATGATTTTTGAAGATAGAATTGAGCAAAGAACGCCCTTTGGTAAAATTAGAATTTATTTTGATGAAATTACAAAAGTTCATACAGTGAAAATAGAAAGATTTCATCAAGCAAGCCATTTGGAGATCACTCTTACAGTACCTAAAGGAAAAGGAATACTAAATCTTGGTGCTTATGATTTTGAATTGTGTGATGAAATATTTTTCATACTTACTAAGAGGATCAATTTTCATCGAAAAAATAATGTTCAATTCACTGGATATGAAATTGCTGAATTAACATAGCTATCTATAGAAATTGATGCTCAGGACTCACACTGCTTCTTGAAGGGCTAGCAGTCCGGGGCAGGAAGGACACGCTTAAGTGGTAAGTATAGGCCTATTGAGCACCGAATTGAACCTGCAAATGTGTTGGGTCAATCATTTAAATCACCAATGTAACTCAAGAATTACTGAAGCAAGATATCTAAAA
>JABLTJ010000012.1 GCA_013166775.1 Promethearchaeati archaeon | reverse complement strand
GCCGCCTTACATGAGGATTGAGAAATGAAAAAGAAATATGAAAAGTTTGGGAAAGTTTTTCTTTCAGGTGATAGGGAAACAGAATTTCATCCATTGTTTGTGATAGCCTAAGTTTGACCAGTAATTTAAATTGAAACTATATATTAAATGTGTTTTTTATCCAATTAAACAATGGATCAAAGCTGTTCTTTTCGAAATGAGCATGCTTTGCACCAGGAAGTATCGCAAATTCCTTGGTTTCACTAGGAATTTCTTCAAAAAACGCTTTTGTGGATTCAATTGAGAATAATTCATCACTCTCCCCCACACCAACAAAAATTGGATATGTCATCTTTTCCGGTAGAACAAAATTATTTGGATTAATTGTTTTTAAGAATCTAAGTGTATAGTAAAAATTGAATTGCGGATCTCCCTTCCCTCGCATCCCTTCGCGGTAATAGTGGATTACTGGTTTGCTGGGTTTAAAGATAGACCAAAATAGGATCTTAATTGTTGTTGTAAATGCTCTTTTTGCATAAGCTCCTTCTCTCACCTCTCTTGCTGCACTTAGAAAAATTAAACCACTTACTAGCTCTGGGAATAGATTTATTGTAATAGCACTAGTAACAACTCCTAGACTATGTCCAATTAAAACTATTTTTTCATGTTTTGACTTAATGAAGTCAAGAGCTGCTTCGATGTCTTCAGAGAGTTTGTTCTTGCTAACATAATCACCACGAGGGCCCTCTGATAATCCATGTCCCCTCAAATCTAGAGCATATGCGGAATACCCCATCTCTGAGAGACGCTTACCAATCATGCCATATAATCCGCTATGTGCAGTAATTCCGTGGAAAATGAGAAAGGCTGTTGTAGACATTTTGGTTGCCTTCCATTCTCGAAGAAAAAGTTCAGTACCATCTTTAGATGTAAGAAGATGAAAAGGGTCTTTACAAACAGCTCTAAGTTGTATTAAATCTAACACAATTTTGAGTACTTCTCTCTCAATTTAAGCTTGTCTGTTCATAATCATTGATTTAAAAATAAAATCAAATCAAGGGAGAAGATAGAGGATATAAATCAACTGAACCCGCTGAACCATCAATTTCATATGTCGTGTTCAACCCTAAATTAGACCAATAATTCCCTTGAAAGAGAGAAGGATTATTCCAAAGATTCCCATAACACTCATCAAACGCTTGTGATGTAGAATTTATGATAAAATTATCAAACATTGAATTGTGATAAATTATATTGTAATTGGAATCTTCCGTCAGATAAATACCGTAATTTGAAAAATTGTAAATGCTATTTGCTTGAATGATACAATACTTACTTTCTCTTTCGAGTAGAATACCAACATCGTAAGTAGAGATTTCTTCTGTTGTACATACAAATGAATTGTTGGATATCTCCATATAAGAACTACCAATGAGATGAAGACCACTATTGCTATTAAATCGGTTACAACTCAAAACAGTATGTAGAGTTTTCCAAACAGATATTCTTTCGTAGAAAATATTTTCTTTAAAAAATGAGTATGAGCAATTAGTAAATTCTATAAAATCATGCTCTCCGTAAAAAATATTATTTGCGAAATTTAAATTATAGAGATCTTCAAAATAGAAGGCTTCTTCGAAAAGATTTCCAACAAGTTGAACATCTGTAGATCTCCTAATGTCCAAAAAACATCCCTCACATGTATTGTTTTCAAATAGTACGTTATTAACTTTGTAAATCGTTAAGATATAATAATAATCAACGTATTTGTTTGCAGGTGCAAAAGTATTGTTTTTGATAGTTACTTGGTTAGTTTTTCTTATTTCTATTCCTGATCTACCTTGTGGATTATCCCATTCACTTTGTGCTATAGCATAAAAACTATTACCTCTTATTAGAACTGTTTCATCTGTAATATTTTCTAATCTAATAGCATTTAATCCACCAAAAAATGTACAGTTCTGAACAATGAAGTATTTAGATGTATTAGCAACATCAAGACCATAATACCCTCTCTTAACTCCTGATGTATTAACTCCAAGAACACGATTTTCGATGATATATGGATCATTAGAATTACCAGTTCCTGTAAAATCATAATTTTCGAAATCAGTGTCAGAATAGATTTGAATAATGTTCTTGACTCTAGGTTTTCCAAATTGAGGACTAAGTATGTAAATTGGTAACCAAAAACCTACTACAAAAATGATAATGAGAGTAGGAATTGATATTAAAGCTACTTTAGTGGTTTTTTTCATTCTGAAAGACTTTCCATAGATATTTCTATTGTTTACGTTTCATAAACTTATATTTTTTGCCTATTTTTATGCAATGGGACTTGAGAGTGGATACTTATCTACAGAACCTCTTGTACCTCCGATCAAATAAGTAGAATTTGTTCCAATGTTACTCCAGTAATTTCCTTGAAGTAGAATTGGATGATACCATATATTGAACAAGCCAACATCAATAGCTTGTGACTGATTTGATTCTAGCAATGGATAATTTTCTATAAAATTATTAAAGTATATTACAGTATCTCTGCTGTCTCTCTTAAGGTATATTCCAACAAGATTTCGATAAATATTGTTTTCGTAAATTGAGCAATTATAACATTCTGAAACTATACCTTCTGTATTATTAGAAATGTAATTAAATGCAATATCAAAGTCTTTGCTTTCACTTAAAATTTCTATTCCAATAAGTGCATTTAAACAAGTATTTTTGTATATACTATTTCCATAACCATTTAATCCAATGTTGGTATTTTCATTGTTAAAAAAATTATCAAAAAGGAGTGAGTCATTAGATTTATAGAAAGTAATTCCGTACCGGTTTCTTTCAAGATTATTCTTTAAAATTCTGTTATTGGATGAAACCAAAATTCTAATACCTCTTGAACAATCAGCAATGTTGTTTCCTTCAATTGTACAGTTGTTTGACCAGTGAAGGTTAATTCCAGCATCATAGTAAGCATCTATGGTGTTATTGCATATGATTACTTCATCTGACTCCATTAATTCAATACCATGTGCGGGTCCACTATCTGACATCCCCCCTTCAAGTATGGTGTTGTTCATTAAATTACAGGTACCTGCTTTAACATTATAGATTTTAATCCCTCTGTAGAAGAAAGAAATAATACATTCAGTAATTATGAAATGTTTCGTTGTTCCATAAATATGAATCCCTGTTTTAAATGTAAATCCTCTTTCTGGATTTACTAGCGTATATCCTCTTATAATATAGGGATTATCAGCTGTTCCTTTACCAGGAAATTTATATCTTGTAAAACCGAAATCACCACCTATTGTTATCTGATTTATTTTCCATGTTTTTGGAGGAAAGAAGAGAAAAACGACTGTACTTAAGATAATTATTATAAGTATAGCAATAGTTCGTTTTCTAACTCTCATCAACAATTGAACGTGTACGTTTCAACTCCTATATCTTTTTCTGATGTTTTTAGAGATATCTTCTTGTAAGTACCTTCCTTCTTAAAATCCGTAAGGTTCTTGATAAGTCATCCTTCTCGTTAGGGATATTAATTTCAAAACCTTGGAAATAGCACACATCTAAAAAGCTCCTACCTTTTTGTTATTTATTCATCTCTCATGAATCTTCTTCGTAATATAATGACGATTAATGGGATTACTAATGAAAATAAAAATACAAAATATGGTACTATATGAAATGAGAAAGAAATTCTGTGATAACAATCTGACCGTATAACAAGATAAAGGGTTATTCCAAAGACAAGCAAACCTAAAGAAAATAATATTAACCTATTCGCTGTAAATTCTCTAAACTTAGATTTTGGGGTAGTTTTGAAATCATTCATAAAAACAAGGAAAGATATTATTAATGATTCTAGACCAAAAATGGAAGCTGGCAATATCAAATTTAAATCAATAATATGTAAATAACAATAAGCTCTTGGGTAGTACATTATGAATAATATATAAAAAATTGATGAAAACATAAGCAATAATAACTCAAAAGTGATGAAATTTCTCCGGTAAAAGCTCTTCACATCTAGAAATTATCTTTTTTTACCTTATTAACTACTTGTATAATTTGCACAAATGGAATTAATACCTTTCCTGGAAGGTTATGCAATAATCTGTTTAAGAAAAAGTCTGAAGTTATTTTTGTTTTTAAATAAAAAGAAAAATAAATAGCTTATTATAGTTTCTTAACAAGTCTATCCTCCATAGTTATTTTTTCGAAACCAACTGACACGAAATCTTTTGCATTTTCAATGTCATTCTGATCATGTATGCTTAAACGAACTGCAACTTCCTCATACCCTTTATTTTTGCAAATAACCATTGCATCTGAAATGATTTGTTTTCTAAACTCCGAACCCTCAGATAGCAGAAGATCAATTTGAGCGAATCTATCGGTTGAGGATACTCTAGTTCTGCAGAAAGCTACGATCTTGTCACCATCTTTCATAACTCTGAATGAGATTGGTTTATGTGTTGTAGTTGTAAGGTTGAGATAATTGGTAAGTGCTTCTTCTGTGCTGTTTTTGTATGTTTCCTTTAGTTTTTTCAATGCAAGATTATAATTAATTTCTCTGTTAAAATCAGAGATAGGTAAATCTGATTCAAATTCTTTAAATGAGTTAGATGATCCTATAAAAATCTCAACATTAGTTTTCTCATAGATGAAACCTATTTTCTCAGCGAGTTCGTAATAATTATCATTCATCTTTGATTGAGTTGTTGTGATAACTGATACTCCCTTCTCTTTCAGTATTTCTTCCAATTGAGAGTAAAGGGTATAGAACATCTTTTCATGACCTGGAAGAACAAAAGCTAAACGTGTGTTAGCTCTTTTGGTATTTTTTTCTTCATCGATGATGATAGTTGCGCTTATATATCCAACCATCTCTTTATCTTTGAAGCAATACAATCTAGTATCGGAATCAAAGTTGTCTTGAGAGTATATCTGCCTTAGTTTTTCTACGTTAGATTGTGTAAAAGTTAACCATTTCTTTGAATAAATTGTTCCTATTTCTACTTGCTTTTTTAAAAAAGATTCATCATATGATTTAATTACATAATCCGACATGGTGAATGAGATTTTAAGACACTTATAATTTTTTTTAGAAAATGATAAGAAGACTTACAAAACACTCTTCAGCGCAGTAAGGAATCTTTCAACATTTTCTGGTTGGGCAGTATGTCCCATTAATCCTATTCGCCATATCTTGCCTGCTAGTGGTCCTAAACCTCCACCAATTTCAATTTTATGTTCAAACCGCAGTTTTTTTCTAACTTCCGCTTCGTCAATACCATCGGGAATGGATACTGCATTAAGCATAGGCAGACGAAACTTACCTTCAACATACATTTTCAAACCCAATTCTTCTAATCCTACTTTTAATTTATTGTGACATTCTGCATGCCGTTGAAATACTTGTTCCGCTCCTTCTTCAAAGAAAAGTAAGAGTGATTGATATAGTGCGTACAGCATATTTATGGGGGCTGTATGATGATATGCTCTTTTGTGATCTTTCTGCCAATATTCTCCAACCAAACTCATGTCCAAATACCAATTTGGAACTTTGGTCTTCCTATTTTTTATCTTTGATAAAGCCTTTTCTGAAAAACTAACAGGGGCTAAACCAGGGGGCACTGACAAACATTTTTGAGTTCCACTATATATGGCATCAATCCTCCAATCATCAACTTTGACCTCAATTCCCCCTAGACTTGTAACTGCATCCACCAAGAACAAACTCTCAGTATCTTTAATTAGGTGTGAAATCTCCTCGACTGGATTTTTTACTCCAGTTGAAGTTTCTGCATGGACCATTGCAATGAGATTATAAGAATTACCAGATAATTTTTCTTTTACTTGTTCAGGATCAATTGGTGTCCCCCATTCAAATTCCATGACGTCCACATCTGCACCTAAACGCGTAGCTACTTCTTGCATTCGTTTTCCAAAAACTCCATTTATCAATATTAAGACTTTATCTTCTTGCTCAATCAAATTAACAAAACAAGTTTCCATCCCTGCGGATCCTGTTCCCGATACTGGAATTGTCATTCTGTTGTCAGTATTCATTAACTTTTGAAGTAATACTTGAATCTCATCCATTATTTTGATGAAATGGGGATCTAAGTGCCCTAAAGTAAAACGATTGAGGGCTTTATACACTTCGGGATGGACACAAGAAGGTCCTGGACCCATTAGCAAAATTTCGTCAATATCATCTAATAAATTTGTCATGTTTTTTCACGTTTCAAAGAAATTTAATATCTGATTTAATAACAAACTGACATTATTAAAAATTATTTGTGTATTTGTTTATGTAATTGGTTATATTATCCATTTTGACACATTTTCACGATAACTACCTTCTCTGTTTTTACAAAGTTCAATATATTCTTGCTTTACTGATTTTAAAGTTGGTAGTTTCAGGTTTCTTAATTGTCCAAATATCAGAGGATTATTCTCTGCAGCTCTTCCTATCATTACTCCTATGCAACCTATTTCTTTCATTTTCTCAACATCCCCTTTAGTTTGAATATCTCCATTAGCAACAATAGCTTTTCCTGTGTTAACACATTCTGGAAAAACACTCCAATCAGCTTTCCTTTCATACGACTCAGATCTATACCTGGCATGTACCACAAAGAAATCCGCTTCAACTTTTTCAATTAATTTACGATATACTTTTTCTCTTTTCTCAGTTTTAGTTAGTCCAAGACGCAACTTAATATTGACATTGTAACCATAATTCTTGATAGTGTCTACCATTCGCTTGACTTTTGTTGGTCTTTTAATCATCGCACTTCCAATACCTTGTCTAACATAAGTTTGAGAAGGACATCCAAGATTAAGATTGAATCCTTGAAAACCTTTATCAGGAGAAAAATCTCTCAGAAACGCATCTAATTTTCCTTCATCCTTTCCCATAATTTGGATCATCGTTGGAGTATTATCATAAAGCTTAATTCTATCTAAAGCAGATTTAGTTTTCTTAACCAGTGTTTCAAATCTAATCTGTTCTGTGAAAGTAAGATCTGCACCATATTTATGGCAAATATATCTGAAACTAGAATCTGCTATTTTTTCCATAGGTGCAAGCATATACTCCATGTTAAGTTATTATTTCCTTGTGTCTTTAAACATTTTTTGCTTAGATATTTTTCAAATATAATTTTACGCAAATCGATGAAATGATTCAACGATATCATCTTTTGTTATTACTTTGATGAATGTTTGAATATTCTCTGAAATATGACTTTTATTTCACAAAAAACTATTTCAATCGGAAACAGAGTCATATGATATTAAAGGGTTTGATGATGTGACCAGAAAGACTAACATGATAAGCAAGAATAATGAAACTAATGATGGTCAAAATGAGATAGAGCGATTCTCC
This sequence comes from Promethearchaeati archaeon, assembly GCA_013166775.1. Lineage (GTDB taxonomy): Archaea > Asgardarchaeota > Heimdallarchaeia > Heimdallarchaeales > Heimdallarchaeaceae > UBA460. The sequence goes on along the minus strand of JABLTJ010000012.1, from coordinate 74,747 downwards.
TTTCTTGTGTTTTTTAAGAAATACAGCATGATGATATTTATTCTAATTATATTCTATACCGTCTCTATCACATTATGGCTTACTTTAGACAATATCTTCTATTTAATTAATTTCATGATAATTGGTACATCAATAGCATTAGGTTTAGGATTATGACCTGTTTTACAAAAAAGCAAGAAACACATTGCTCGAAAAATAAGTCAGGTTCTTGTCGGCGGTTACATGTTTATAGGGTTAGGTTTTGGGGTAATTTACCTTGTTTGGGGATTCCTCGAACCAGAGAATATGCAACTAGAGGGCTTTTGGTTCTGGTTACTTTCAAGAACATTTGCTGCAGGCGTAATACATTATTCAATTGCAAAAATATTTGGACCAACGTTGTTTGGTAGAGGTTGGTGTGGCTGGACCTGCTGGACTGCAGCTGTTTTAGATTTGCTTCCTTGGAAGAGAAGTCCAGGTCGTAAGAAGAACTGGGGTATTCTACGTTACACTCACTTTGCTCTGAGTACAATTCTTGTTTTTGTACTAGTATTTGTCTTTAACTACACACTTTCAACAACCAGGGGCATAGTTGATTTTACTGGAACTTATAGTGGAGAGCATCTAAAGTCCTCTTTGTTTCAAATCCATGAATTTTGGTGGTTTTTAATTGGGAACCTAATTTACTTCACATTAGCTATAGTTCTAGCAGCTTTACTCAAAGATAACCGAGCCTTCTGTAAGTATATTTGTCCCATCGCACCAATAATGAAATTAGGCACAAGAGCATCAATCATGAAAATCTCCGTTGATTCAGAAATATGCATCCAGTGTCGTGCTTGTGAAAGAGCTTGTCCTATGGATATAAAGATCTTGGACTATTCCGCAAAAGGCTCTAGAGTTACTTCCACAGAATGTATTCAGTGCCTTGAATGTGTAAATGTATGCCCAACATCTGCAATTAAAGCTACATATAAATTTGATATAGGTTTCAAAGAATATCTAAAAGTACAAGAAGCTAACTGATATCTCTCCGTTAATAAATAGCAGTATCCCAATACTTTGTAAAGGGTAAATTTTTTTCAGTCGAACTATTATTAAAATTGTGTGAATAATAATTATAGATGTTTTTGGGAGTAGAAAAAAGATTAAACTCACGATTTTAAGGATTTTAAGGAGATATTGTTTACTCAATTGTGATAATGCAGAATTTAAATATTATATACCGTCAACTATAGATCTATGTTTATAATAATTAGTTTGACTAATATTTTATTAATCTCTTTTTCCAATTCTGCAGTTATTTCAATTTTCCTTATAATTTGCCATTTTTTATATATTTTTGTGGGGGAAATCGCGAGCATTTTTACCAAGATAACTAAGACGCTAACATTCTTATTAGTTAATATTTGAAATAATGAAGTATCTTCTCTAGAAAAATAAGGGCTAACTTTTAATTTTTTAGAGTAGTACAAAAGTTACATGAAATTATTACTATTACAATCATTGCAACAATGATTACAACTAATTTCCATTTAAATTCTAAAAAAACTCTTAAATAAATCAGAATAAAGCATGTATATGGCTTTTACAAAGCGGTCCCTTCTTTTCATATGGCATCAAATAGAGCAATATTGAAGAAATAGAAAAAAGTGTGAGTACCCTAAATAATAAACTTAGTTGATTTCCACAAAGATGCTAACTGGCCCAAGTTCTATATCTAGAGATAAATCAGTGCCAGGTGTTGTTAGTTTTAATGAAATGTTGATGTACAACTCATAAGTACCTGAGCTTGTTAATCCCTCACTTGGTCCCAGTACAACAGATACTTCGTGCTGCCCTTCACCATGAACCAGACCTATATTGATTTCTTTGACTATTTCACCATCTTTCTTTATAACAAAACTTATGGAAAATTCTAATGAAATATCAACATTTGGCTGATCGTTTTCTACATCATTTCTTCCACCTATACCACTAAAAGCATATGCCCATGCATTTTGTGAGCTATTCTGTAATTCAATATTCCATGCGGTTAACGAGTGTTTTATAGGTTGACTTTTCAGGGATTTGCTCAATGCTAGAGTTGATGTACTATCAAAAGTCAACGTTCCCTCAACTGTTTGAACTGTAAATCCACCAAAGATCATAATAGGTAGAAATAATAGTATACCTACTATTGCTAAAATTCCTATAACAAGCAAGATTTTTTTCATTTTAATCATATAACGTAATGAGTGACAATTAATAAGGAATTTTCCTTAAAAAATTAAGGCTTAAATAAATAATATATTGGATTTCAGCCACGATTCTAAAAAAAAAAAAAAAGAAAAGGATTTAGTTCCTTTTCTTTCTATAGAAATAGATTGCTAAAACAATTAGAGATCCAAAACTTATGAAAAACAAGCTTGTTGTTCCAGCAGTTTCACTATCTATAGATCCTATTGAAGGATCGTAAATTAACTCATCATCAAAATGTTCAAAGCACAGATAATATTGGATATTATCTTCATCAGTGCAATAAGATGCTTCCACACCCATGGTCTGATATTCATTGTTAATTCGATTTTGTGATTGAGTAGCATATGCAAAATATCCTTCTACATCGTCATGATTAATGGAGACAGCTTGCTTAACGTCTTCTGTGTGTTTAGCTTTTTGTTCCATACCAGTGGTGTTACTTCCAGTATCAATGGGTTTTCCAGGTTCTTGTTCAATTTCGTCTTCATCATTGTCTGTAGAAATGTCGAATCTTATAGCAAGCTTAGAATCATCTTTTTGCCATGGCCAATTTTTAACAATTAAATCAAATTTGAGTTCTCTTCCACCTTCTAATTGATAACCGTTAATAGTTTGGTCTTCAAAATAGAGATGTGCTACAATAGCTAATTCTAGACCTGCGTAAAAAGGATCTAAAATGTTTATAGATGTAAAGTTGAAGTGAACTGCAACAGTAGTTTCTTCTACTTCTTCAGCTTCAAATCCACTGAACTCCCAGATAATGCTAGGTAAAGCAAGGATAGTATTATATCTTATTTCTCCTATCGCAGGAGGTTCAGATCCCCATACATTAGTTTCATTGTATTGAAAAACACCATCATCATTGAAATCATAGAATTCTGCTAAAAGCTTAAACATTATGTTAAATGATAATCCGCTTTCTAGTTGATAGTGGAATTTTGGTACTTGACCACCTGCATTAACCATTATTGTCAGATCATCGACTGTTAAGGTTACTACATTATTTTGTTCTTGATAGCCTATTCCTTCATCTGCTAAGGTTTGACTTGCTGAAAACAAAATCAAAACCATCAGACTTAAACCGAGGTAATATTTGTGTAATTTCATTAAATCACCATATTGTTTTTCTCATCACTTTTCTAATATCTTGTTCTTTGCTTTTCCAAGGTTTCATCCTAAAAAAATTAAGGTTGAGATTTTGAAGGAAATATTTTAATAAAATAACTAATTCTATATAATATACTAATGGAAAACGATAAACAAAAGCTTGCTGAGATGAAAATTTTTGCAAGTGAAGTTAGACGAGAGATATTAGTTTACATTTCAACTTCAGGGTCTATATCATATTCAGAACTGAAGGAGGACTTATCGCTTTCTGATGGAGGTTTATATTATCATCTAAAAATGATGAGAAATTATTTAGAAAGGGATGGTCAGAATTTCTATCGTTTGAATGATAATGGGAAAAGGATCTGTAATGCATTATTTCATGAACAAGAATATATTTTTAAAGAAAAACAAATTGACCAAAAAGATAGTTCCCAAAGGATTACTGGTCGGCTTACTTCCCCTAACATAGTTTATTATTTCATAAGTACAAAAACCAGAAGTTTCATTGAGCTAAATGTAGTTTTAATACTTGTAGCTTGGCTTTTTAGTATTACCAATAGTACTTTCAGTTCTATTGCAACATTATTTCATGGTGGAACTATAATCAATGCTGTTATCTCCTTAATTCACTGGTATTTATATTATATTCTGATTGTAGTGATTCTTAAATTGATGAAAAAGCAATTTAATAGTGTTGATTTGAGTGTTGCAGTTCTGGTGGGTATATTACCCTACTTAATTTATCTTATCCCAGCAGGTATATTCTTTCTAGTTTTAACAATCACTCCAATCTGGGCAGAAATCATTTTAACAATTTTATTGATAGCCTGCAAAATTTGGTCGATTCTTCTAATCTCTGGAGGAATTTCTATCATCTCAAAGTGTAAAAAAATTCATGCATTATTAATTACATCTTCATTAATACTTATTGATTATATCTATCTTACAATTTACACCCATATAACATTGGGTTCTTAAAAAATCAAATCAACTAACCTTAAAAAATTAAGGCAAATAAGATAAAAGAAAGCAAGAGAACATATATGTGAGAAAAATGGATAGAAGAAATATACTTAGTGGTGTCCTGATTTGTTTAATACTGGTTAACTTTACATTAGCAACAACTATAACAATCAGGAATATTGACATTATCATACAAGAAATTGATAATTTTAATGAAAAAGAAGGCACATTAAATATCTTTTTTTCCAGTAATTTTTCTCAACAAATTAATTCTGAAACAGGAAATTTGAAACTCTCACTACTACCTATAATCAACCAGTCTTATACTATATTAGAAGTATGGCTAACTATTACAGAAATTGGTTTAGTTGGAAGAAGTACGGACAATTTCACCATTTTTGGAATTTCTCATCAGTTTGATTTATATGAAGGAGTTAATACTAGCAAATTTCTCCAATCTGCTGATATTGCAGAGGGTTTTTATTCAGCAGTTTTCCTATACCTTGATGAACAGATTCAAGTGAAAACTACTGAAGGAACTATAAACTTGATTCTGCCAGAAAACAATTTCGTTGTAATACCTTTTAATTTTCTTGACAATGATAGTCAAGTAGTCGATTTAGATATTATACAGAACCAAACAGCTCAAATTTTATTGAGGTTTGATGTTATTATTGTTTGGATAACAAATACTGTTATTATAACATTAAATTCCTTTATAATTTAGTAAGAAAAAGTGAGTTTTTAGAATCTTAAGAAATATTCTTTTAACCTTTATTAATACTTGTAAATTATTAATCAAATTTCGGGGAGTAAAGTAGAAAATCTACCCTATTTCATGATATTAACCAACACCTATAACTTTCTAAGATTTTATAGCATAATTAACAATCTAACAATAACAAATGAAAATGAACAAACTGTGAATTTTTTCAAAACTATAATTGAATATCCACTTTTTCTTGTAGAACTGGTTAAAGAAACATGTAATATTGATCTTCATCAAATTAAGGATTACTTTGAAGTAGATGTTTAGGTAATTACAAAGGATTTTCCTTAATATTTATGGAAAAGCATTTTACAGTTAAAACTGTCCTAAATCCCATCCTCTCATTTATTGATAACATTGGATTGTTGACTTTCGAATTACCTGTATGAATTACTATAACCTCTGGTATCTTTTCTCTTACTAAAAATAACATTTCAGCTTTCAACCATTTCCCTAATCCTCTTCCTCTGTATCGTGGTTGAACTCCTGTCAATAATTGATTAGCAATATGAGTTTTATCTGGAGTATTAACAATTTCAGTAAGACTACTTATCTTACCATCTTTCTCTTTTGAAACAGCAGTTAACCATATCTCTCCGTGCTTCTTTCTTATTTCCTCTCTTCCCCTTCTGGAAGTTGACGTTTCTAGAAAATCCTCTTCATCTTTTACTTCATCCTCATAGGGAATTAGATTACCAATTTCTGTATACAAGTCTACAAAATCCTCAAGAATTTCTTCTGGACATTCTTCAAAAAGAAGCAAAGATATACCTGCAATCTCTGCATTTCTCCTTCCTTCCTCTTTCCATTGATTCATTAAATCCCAATCTACTTCATCGAAATATAATCTATTAACTTCAATTGTATCAAAGTGATATACGCCATGTTTTAACCATAAATTCCATTCATCTTCCCAGATATTGCATCCTTTAATTGTTGTGACATAGTCATAGTTTTTTGTTCTTTGCAAAATTGAAACAAACAAATCTTCAATTATGTCTATGTGAGTAAATCCCTTCAGAACTGATAAATCAATTTTTGCTATTTGTTTTGAATTATCAAATTCAGGATGATCTTTTGTCAGAATTGATATGTGAACAAAAACTATAACTTTGTTTCTATTTTATCGATTACAATACTCTGATATTTTACTTTACCTTTCCTTTTTTTGAATAGATTCTTTCTTATCACTTCTCGAGGAGTTAACGGATCTTTTGGATAATCCATTTTATCAATAGTTTGCAGATAATCTATAATGGATTCTACCAAATTCTCCTCTATTTCATCTGAAACGATATGAAATATCTCATAGGTCATGATTTATGTCTAATTGAAGTATTAATAAACATTAATCTCTTAATCCAAATAGTACTCGTGAGTCATATGAAGAAACAAATCTTTTCTGAATAAGCGGAACTGATTTATTATATGACATAAATTATTCTATATGTTCAATCCCTTCAGATTTCTTTGGAGAGTTAACCATCGCTTCAAGAAATGGGATGCTGATCATATTTGGAAATATCAAGAAAAGCAAATAGAGAGATTAGTAAAATCTGCAACAAAGAAATCAAAATTTTATTCATCTTTCTATAATGGATATGATATAACCAATTTCAGCAAATTACCGTTTATGAATAAACAGTTATTCATGGAAAATTTTTCTGAATTAAACACAAAAGGATTGACAAAAGAAGAATGTATTGAGCATTGTCTAGAAAAAGAGAGTAGTCGAGATTTCAGTGAATACTACAAAGGATATCTAGTAGGAATGTCTACAGGTACTAGTGGAAACAGAGGAATAGAATTTGCAACAAAAATGGAAGCTCTTCTAATGCAACTCTTGGTATTCTATAGATTCCCTTTCCCAAAGGTTCGAAAAATACATCTTGCATTTATCCTTAGAGTCTTTTCTCCTGGTTTCAGTCATAATGGTGCTAAAATCAGGATTTCTTATGTGAATCCTTTGGATACATTCGAAGCAATAGTGAACAAGTTGAATTCACTGAATCCCAATATTATTTCTGGTCCTCCTTCTGTACTGCACGTATTAACAAAAGAAAAACAGAAGGGCACACTAAAATTTGATCCTATAATGTTGGTCTCTTATGGTGAAATATTAACTCCTAATATCAAGGAAGTAATTGAATCTAGTTTTAAATGCTCCGTCTTGGAGGTATACAAGTCATCAGAAAGTTTCATTGCTCTTCCATGTAGTCAGGGCAATTTGCATATCAATGAAGACACCACATTTGTAGAAGTTTTAAATAACAAAGGTGAACCAGTAAAACCTGGGGAGCCTGGTTATGTTGTTGTTACAGATTTCATCAAATATGGGACGCCTATTATCAGATATCGGCTCAATGATCTAATAACAATATCTCAAGAAGCATGTCCTTGCGGTTCGAGTTTTCGTGCTATACAAGAAATTCATGGTAGAGCTGATGATGTTGTAATAGGTGCAAAAAAAACAGAAGAAGGTTTTCAATTTATTTTACCTGATTTCATACGAAGGTCTATAGTAAGTTCTTCAGACTATATTGAAGAATACAACGCTATACAAACTTCTCCAACAAATTTATCTATTAAACTTCAATTGAAATCCGAACTAGAAAAAAGTTCGAAGAAAGAAACATTCGTTAAGGATATTGAAAAATCCATCCAAGAGAATATTTCAAATATCTTCTCAAAACATGATAGCAAGATTCCAGACCTTGAGTTCATTTATACAATAATTGCTCATGATTTTGATGCAAAATTACGAAGAATAAGAAGAACTTTCAAAGAAGATTTTTAAATTAGTAGAAGCCGGATTTGATGTTGAATACGTATGACAAATTCAGATTCTAATGTTTTAACTACGACAGATATTGAACCTTCTAATGAAGAATTAGGGAAAACTCAACGTTGGTTCTTTTTTGATTATATCCGTGCGATAGGTATTATAATGATTATTTTTATTCATGGAATAGTTTACCATTATGGTTTAATTCAATCAATAGATCTGGATAATCTAAATCCGTTTTTCATGATAATATATGTGGTTCTTAACTGGGCTGGTTTATTCGCATTTATTTCTGCGATTGTAAACACCTATTCAAGCTTTAAGCGTTTAGAAAATAACTTTGGAAACAACATATCAAAACCTTCCTGGAAGGCTTTTGGAATAAGATGGATTTTTCTAGGAGTTTTTTTCCTAATAATGAATATTGCTTACAACTATCTTGTGGGTCCATTTCAACTTGATTTTGTAACAGGAGACATCAGTCATTCTCTTTTGCCTGGAGTAATTCGAACGGGTCAATTTTACTCTGTTGCACCTGCAAAAATAATTCAAGGTTCCGTTTTTTCAATGCTTGGATGGAATCTGATTATAATGGGTTTATTCTTTACTTTTCTCTTTAAAAATGAACAGAAATTCAAAGAGAAGAAGAGGAGAATAATCCTACTAATTCTTGGAATTGTAATCATAATGGTGTCTTTTGTGAGAATATATCTGTATGATGATTTTAGTAATGCGATTGATGGAGAAAATTATATTGTTGCATATCTTATTGATATTGTAGCAGGAAATTATTTTCCATTATTACCTTATCTTGGGTTTGGACTTATAGGTGCATATTTTGGTATAATCCTTACTTACAATCCATCAAAAAAGAAAATAAGAAGGCTGATCTGGATAGGCGTTGGGTGGATTGTAGCAGCAATAGTAGCGTTCATCATTCCTGATTCAATCTATGAGTCTTTAGGATTACTGGATGATGTTTTCTTTGACTACATTATAGTTATGTTTGAAATTGGATTCTTTATAGTTGTAGGGATACCGATACTACTGCTCTTTTTCAACAAGAGAGGAGATAAGACAAATCCTTCTCACCGAGATAAAAAGAAAATTTCAACAATTTTCCTAAGGTTTAGTACTAATTCTCTAACATTTTTCTTGTTAGAGAGACCAATTTCAGAAACATTTGCACTGATCCTGAATCTCATCATTCCCGGTTGGAATAATTATATCTGGTCGTGCATTCTCTATGGTTTATTCCTGGTAATATTCTGGTTCATAGTTGCGTTTATTTGGAATTTGTTTGATTTCAAAGGTTCTTTCGAATGGTTGCTCTCGAGATTCTTCAAAATATCCGGATTTCAAACAGATAAGAAGTTCTGATGAGATTTCAACTCAACTTTAGCTTATCGGTTTGTTAATTAGAGCTGTTTCAAGTTCTTTTCTAGTTCTTCTATTTTGATCTTGTAGCATTTTTCTGAAAGATGTCTTTTGAATCCCATTCTCTCATTGATGGACAACATAGGTGCGTTAAAATCTGCATTTCCTGTTTGAACAAAAATCGTTTTAGGAAGATTCTCCTTAATATAAAACAACATTTCAGCTTTCAACCATTTCCCTAACCCTCTATCACGATTTCCTAGCTTTACTCCAGTTAACTCTTGACTGACACGATGTGCTGTATCAGGAGAAAAATAAATCTCTGTGATTGCACTTAAATTTCCATCCTTTTCTTTTGTCACAAGAATCCACCAGTCATAACCTCTTTCCCTATGCTTTTCTTCAATTTCTCTCAGTGTCTTAGATGATATATCTGAAGGTGCCCAAGCAGAATCACCAAATGGAACAAGTTTTAAAATCTCAGTATAAAGCGCTGTATACTCTTCAATTAACTCGTCAGGGCATTCCTTGAAAGCAATAATCTCTATTTCTTCCTTTTGAGCTCTTTTTTGACCCTCTTCTACCCACTCTTTCATTAGATCCCAATTTGTTTCATCAAGATAAAGCCTGTTAACTCCTTCTTCGATTGTTAACTCAAGTCCAAGTTTCTCCCAGAATTCCCAATCTCTTTGATATACAGAACATACTTCTAGTGTAGTAATCAAATCATTTTGTTTTATTATTTCTAAAGCCGATAGAAGGAGTTCTTGTGCAACATCACTATCTTTAAACTCCTTTAGAATATTTATGTCCAAATAAACGATGTGTTTATTCTTTTCAAATTCATGACTCTCCTCTGTAAAATATAACATATAGAGCCTAGCAACTATAATATTGCGTTTCTCAAAAAGAACAGCTTTTCTAATTCTAATTTCTCCAGCTCTTTCAACTTTCATTCTCTTTAGTTGAATTTCTTTTGGTGTAAGAGGATCCTTTGGTGAATGCTCTTTTTGAAGCTTATCGAAAAAAGCTACGTATTTGTCCAGTATCTTTTTTGGAGAGCTGTTTGGGTCAATATCAAGTATTCTGAAGGACATTATAGAGAATGTAATTGAGTGATATTTAAACCTTCGATTTAGTGAAAAATTTAAAATTCCTAATAAACTCCTTTAAAGATGTAAGTTTTTGCAGAATATTTATAGATAACAGTGATAATCATATTTTTGGTGATTTTTATTAGAGCAAAAAAAGTAGCTTTGAGCATTATTGTAGTGTTGATAATGATTATACCAATTTCAACACAAACTAATGCAATGTTATATGAAAATCTAAAAGAACAATATAAATTTAGTAACGATTTCTCTGCATGGTGGTGGGAACCTGTAGAACTTCTCACAGCTGAGTTCGATAATACAAACTATATATCTGATATGGCAATTGATGCAGATAATAACTTACACGTTATAACCTATGGAACTGATGATCTTCTGAGTTCAGGTACCGATAGAGATGTGTTCTACAGGAAATATGATTATGAGCTTAAAAGCTGGTCAGAATTAGAACTTGTATCTGAAGGTAGTTCAGATTATTCTGAAATATCAGTGATTGCTGTTGATCCTTTAGGAACAGTGCATATTGCTTGGCGTGAAGGAGACGATATCTTAAGTTCAGGATTAGATCCAGATATATTTTATAGACAGAAAACCTCCTCAGGATGGGGTGTAGTAGAAGTTGTTTCAACGGAAAGTGTCGATGTTTCTGTTTACTTAGCAATTGTTGCTGATTCCAATGGTTTTGCTCATGTAGTATGGGAAGATCCTGCGACTTTCATTGATGCTGATGCTGATCAAGATATACTTTACAAATATAGAACAGCAGCGGGAGTATGGTCAGTTGCTGAAATGGTTTCTGATCTGAGTACAATGAATGCGTATCTCCCAGAAATTCAACTTGATTCTCAAGAGAACATAATTATTGCTTGGCATGATTCTACAAATATTATAGCCGCTGGAGCAGATACAGATATATTCTTTAGAAAACTTGATAGCGATCTTACGACATGGTCTTCAACTCAACTAATCAGTTCTGTTAGCGATGGTGAATCATACAAAGCCAAAATGTCAACAAGTACTGATGGTATGATTCATCTTGTTTGGTACGATTATACAGATTATTTAGATTCTGGAGTAGATTTTGATATCTTTCACAGGAAGTATAATCCCAATTCAAATTCTTGGTCTATAACAGATGTTATCTCAACTGAGAGTACTGGAAATTCTTGGAACTTAGAAATCGAAATCGATGGTACAGATTATCTCTACTTAGCTTGGCAAGACACTACAGATGTTGGAGGTCCAAGTTCCAACGATAACATATTTTTCAAATATCTTGATTTAAATACAAATATTTGGTCGTCCCTAAGTGTTCTTACATATGATCATGAAGGAATAGCTTCATTCCCCGTTTTAGCTGTTGATTCACTAGGTCATGTGCATATGATATTTCTTGATACTTCTTCAATATTAGGAGCTGGTCCCGATCAAGATCTCTTTTACAAGAAATTTGTAGGAGCTCCGATGCAACCTATCTTAGAAGAAATAAATCCAAATCCAAGCTCTGTTGGAAACATTGCTTTGAGTTGGTCAGCAATACAAGGTGCTAAAAACTTCTCAATCTACAGAGAAACTTCTCCATTCTCTTCAGTTACAGGATTAATCCCAATAGCTACGACTAATAATTCATACTTCACTGATACAGTTGATACCACAGGCATCTACTATTACGCAATTGTTGCTACAAATGACTATGGAGATAGTCTTATTTCAAACACTGTGTTTGTTGAAGTAGTAAGAGGTACAGGATTCTTCGCTTCACTTGAGCTTAGTGAGATACTTGTATTTGCAGGAATAGTTCTGGGATTTCAGTTGATATTCTCTGTTCTTACATACGCTCTTCTAAGTAGTAAAATTCAATCCACAAGTAGACCTAAAAGTGGAAAGAAGAAGTAATTCTTCTTCTCTTTCATTCTTAACGGGAGCTCTTTTTTTTCTATCTCATTTTGTCCAAGATATCTTTATATATTGTGAAATAAAATTCATGATTTGTTAGATGTGATATTATTAAAACTAACAAAATGATAATGTTAATACTAATCTTAATCTCTCTATTAGCTTCATGAAATAATAAGCTAATCAGCTTGAAACATTACAAAATAATGAGAAAGAATTTTAAGCTGAATTAATTATCTTTCAATATGACTACACCTCCGAAAAAATCTAAGAAATCCAATTATGCAAAGTTTATCCTTCAGCTATTAATAAAAAGAACACACAAAATAGAAATCAAATCGATCCCAGAAAATTCTGTTATTGACATTGGTGGAGGTGGAGAAGGAATCATTGCACAAATTGGAAGAGACAGAATTACAGTTGTAGATAAACTTCAAAGTGAAATAGATGAAGCTCAACATAAAGCTCCAGAAGCTAAATGGATACTAGCTGATGCAAGAAATCTGAAATTCTCTGATGGACAATTTGATAGCGCAACAGCTTTTTTCAGTATCATGTACATGTCAAACGAGGATAAAAGAGAAGTGTTCAAAGAAGTCTATAGAGTCATTTCTCAAAAAGGAGAATTTTGGATATGGGATGCATCTATTGCAAAAGAAGAAGGTGTTTTTCTGATTAAGATAAAGGTTATTTTTCCAGATAAAACAGCTGTTAGAACAGCTTATGGTGTGCCATCAAAAAAACAGAATGCAGAGTTAACTAAAGAAATGCTTCAAGCTATAGGATTCAAAGTGAAATTAACAGAAATTCATAAACACTGGTATCTCCTAAAAGCGAAGAAATAAGATAAAGCTTTCTGTGTTGATATATAACCTATACTTCATCTTTTCCCTTTTAAATGGGAACTAAACAAGGAATTTTGAACTAAAAATTTAAACAATTATAAGAACAATTTACGTTATGAGAAAAAGAAGAAATAGAAGGAAAAGTAAAATCTTAACAAATAATCTCACTTAGAAAACTCCTTATACAATTGAAAATATTGAAAAACCGTTTCTATTTTTTCTTTTCTTTCTCAGAATAAATTGTATCATAAAATTCCTTTACTTTACTAGATAGATATTTAATCTCTTTCAGTTTCATATTTGCAAGTGAAGGGAGATATATTATTCCAATATTGAATTTCTTATCTATTGAATCATTCTCATAAGAAAAATTAAACACTTTATAAGTAGGTTTAGGGATACAAAACACAAAATCATTATTTAAAAATTCGAGAAATTGATCTACTAGATGTTCTTCTATCAAAATGGTATTATATGGTGTTAGACAGGCATAATCCTTAATCCATGGGAAGAAGTAGGAAATTATATTTGGAGAAAAACAATTAAAGAAAAGTGTAAATTTCTCTCTATATAATTTTTCCATTTTCTCATAGTTTTCAAATTTTTTAAACATTGATTTTAATAACGCATTTGATGGTTTCAGCATATAATCAAAATGACTAAAACCTGGATTTTTAGTTCTATAAGATATGGTAATTTTCAATAAACTTATTCTTCTACTAAAAACACTTAGAAATCTGATTATATTCATAACTATGAATAGAAACGTTCTACTATTATATATTATATAAGTAGGGATTTTTTTTAGTAAATCAAAAAACCTCTTCCTTCTTTTTTCTCTTGGTAATGTTTCAATCCTTTTTTTTGCATCTTCAATTAACTTTTCACGTTTATTAATAATATTCATGAATCCTCCCCCTAGAGCAACAGGTCTTTTATCCATAGCCATTGAATAAAGAGAGATATCAACAATATCGGTACTGAATTCTAAATCAAGAGTTCCACCTTGAACTCTATCTTCTATAATTATACAGTTATGTTTTTCTTTAAATTCTAATAAACAAGATAAATCCATGTCTTGACCAAATAAGTGAGTTATAATTACTAAATCGCATTTTTCCATTTCAGGAATTTTTTCAATTTCATTATAATTACTATTTAACTTGATTATGTGTATATTTTCAGGCTTTACAAATCTTTCAATTATATTTCTAAAAGAAGTGTGATGTAAAGGTGAGGTAGCGATTGTTAAATCATCTTTGTGAAAATACTCCATACAAACTTCAAATAGTGACCTGCATGAATATCCTATTATCTTTGTATAATAGTCGTAATTTATCCAGAGGTTATACTTTTTTCGAGTAAGAAGATTAGCAAAATGTCTTATAAATTCAAGAATACTTAAAGGTAAATAATCAGGAGCTGCTTTAATAATTTTTTTCAATATTATCAGATAAACATCATTATGTTATTTAATAATATTACTCTTTCGAATATAGGAATCCAATCAAAATTTCTCTTTTTCTTTGTGAATAATCTTTTTAGATTAGAGGCAGCCATGTCGATATTGGTGTTTATTCTGAAAAAAAGATTCTTACAGATTTTTGTTTTGTTATTCTTATCTCTCCCCTAATTTACTCTAGTAATATTTTAGCTTATGCAGGTGACGAAAACTCTGAAATATCTTTAAGCAGTGTTGATTATTCTAATTGGTTCTGGACAGATATTGAAGTTTTAACTGAAGGAGATGCGAATGCTTTTAATGTAGAGATGATAATTGATGATTCAAACAATATTCACATTGTTTGGCAAGATTATACAAATGATCTTGCAGGTTCAGGTTCAGATGTTGATATTTTTTATATGAATTGGGATTATGCATCTGAAACCTGGTCTAGTTTTGAGCTTGTTTCTACTGAAAGTACTGTAACTAATGAAGCTCCTCGGCTAGCAATTGATTCTCTTGGAAATATACATGTAGTATGGACAGATTATGAAGATGTTTTAAGTGCTGGATCTGAATGGGATGTTTTCTATAATAAGCTAGTAGAACCACCAGAAATACCTATTTTAGCTCCATTTACTCAAAATCCTGCACCACTTGGTGATTTGAGTGTTGATTGGAGTGATTCCCTAAGTGCAACAGATTACGATATCTATAGAGAAGAAGTTTACATTTGGTCAATCTCAAGTTTGACTCCTATTGCTTCTGTAACTACTAGTAGTTTTTTCGATACCATCAATGAAACCGGTACCTATTATTATTCAATTGTAGCTAAAAATGATTTTGGAGAAAGTGATTCGTCTAATGTAAATTCTATAGTAATAAATGATGACGTATCTGGATTAGGTTTCTTTAAAGCATTACGAATGGGAGAAATTCTTGTCTTAGCAGGAATTCTTGGAGGATTTCAAATAATTCTCAGCGTTGCTACTTTCTTTGTGCTTAAAACAACATCTTCTTTCAAGAAGTCTAAAAAATAATTCTCTTTATTTCTTTTTTTTAATTCTTAAAATTATACTTAAAATATAATTCATAGTTTATGGTTTCTTTAATAAATATCTTAGGTAAATCAAAGAACCCTCTGCAAATGATTCATATCTCTCTGTACCCCTAAGACCCGACCATTCTTTTCCTAGTTTTTCCAGAAAACGAGGAGCTTTGTCGTCAACTAATTTGTATCTTCTTTTATAATCTAAATCAAGAGCTTTCAGTGTATTTTTTGTAATATCCTCTTCTTCTGTTATATCAAAACCTGCTTCATTGATTTGATTTTTCAATATTTCTTTGCCTTCAACTGTTCTCAAATCAGCAAAAAGTAGAAAGCCACCTTGACGAAGAACTCGGTATGCTTCAGTCAAGAAAATGTCAACATTACAATAATCTCTAGAAGATTCAATATTCACTATAGCATCAAATGAATTACCATCAAATGGGAGGTTCTCAGCGTTACCGTAGACGAATGAAAGACCTGGCAGATTGCAGTTCTTATTACAAAAACGAATCAATTTTTTTGAAAGATCTAGACCAATATACGAATTTGGATCATAGTAACGTGTAATAAAAGATGCACCACCACCACGTCCACTTCCAACTTCTAAGATATCCTTCCCTTTAAGATCAACTCCACTTATAGTATGATTATAGAGTTGAAGACAATAACGTTCCGACTCATCATCTTCCTCTAATTCAAGATCTTCTCTTTCAGAATCTAAGTTTTCATACCCATAGTTTAAGAATTTTAAATCGGAATAGTCATATTTTGACAACAATAATCTATGCATAAATCTATTCATGATGTTTTTTATCCATTTAGGATAATGACGAAAATCATTGATAATTTTACTCATTTTATAAACCTCTCCTAGTCGTTTGAAAGAGAAAGATTTTTACTAGAGATGTGATAGTTGATTATAAGATTTTGTGTGAAAATATAGTTTTGAACCCCTAAAATTAATTTCAAGAATTTGCTTTAGAATCAAAGGATGCATTTTCTTAGAGTAAGAAGTTGTAGGAATAATGAATCCTAATCCATTTGTGTTAATGAATACACAATTATCTTTTAGAGTTTATTAGTATATTTTAACCTAGATTTATAATAGTGTAAGTGATAACCATGGTAATGTTAAAACTTGGAAGGAAAAAAATTCTTACTGTTGCTCTGGCAATTGTTATCTTTATGACTTTTCTAAGTTCCACAAATTCTTTTGCTCTCCCCGATGTTGTTACTGACCAACCAATAATGTATACAAAAAGCTCTGATGATATAAGTTGGATACAAACAAGAGCTTTGCTTGATTCTGAGGATAGGACTCATTACTTTGTTCAGATTAGTTATTTTAATTATTCATTTGTTATCTTACATGTTGTAAATGATGAAATTGAAAGAGTCATTGAAAGCGATTATTATGCTTCTTATACTTTTGAAGCTAGAACTGTAGGGGATGGGATTTATCTCTTCTATTCACTTAGTGGTCAACATTACGGTACAATCTTAAGACTCTATGAATGGACTGAAGAAAACTCTGAAATATCTTCAATCTTTATTTCTCAAGAGTATCATGAATCTGCTTATTTCTTTGTAGAAGACGATGCCATTCATCTTCTGTATGTTGACGAGAATTGGGAAGCCAACTCAATTATTTATCATAGAGCAATCTATCCAAATGGTTCAGTAATAAACAAGAATTATGAGTTACCATTTTCCCCATATTATTTACGCTCCTTAGCAATTATGAATGGAGAGTTATTTGGATTACTTCAGTTTTCTAATTATGGTCAAGATCATTATAATATGACTCTTACTGTAGTTGGATTTAGTACCGGATATCAGGTAGAGAGTTATTATAATTCTACCTCTATCACACTTGAAATGGACTGGTTCGAATCAGATTTAGCTGTTGGATCTGATAACAAATTCCATATTTCTTTCGTGTCCTATGGAAGTTTTTATACCGCTGAATTCGATATAAATGAAACAATATCTGAATCATCTTTTACGTCTATAGCTCTTGAAAAGTATTATATGAGTGAATATCATGTACATTCTTATGAGAATGCTACTTACTATGTATTTGATGAATTCAGTGATGTATACTATATTGAGGATGCATCTAGATATGGGTATGACTATAGTGTTACTGGGAAAATTACAATCATAACAGAAGAAGAAAATACCTTATCTGCTGAAGAAATTACTCTTGAAAGGGGAGTAGTAAGATATTCGTTTTATTCAGCATCTGCATATGTTTTTGAAAACGGGTCTTATCTCGTAAGCTATACATCATCTTTGAGCACTAAGCAAATTTCCAATTTTCATTTTCTAGGTAAGTTCGTAATTGCAATGAATCTGTATTCTGATCTCTCTATTTTTTACCCAGAACAACCATTACTATTTGGTCTTAAGAATTATTCTGCATTTGCATATTTTTGGTTAAAATATTGGTACGCATTGGCAGTCCCAATTGCAGTTTTTGGTCTTACTTATGCAATCTTTCACAAAAGAATAAACAGAGGTATTAAGAAACTGAAAGCTTTCTTACTTCGACCCATTATTGCTGATGTTTCAAAAGCAAAACTTGTATTTACTAATATCTGGTTATTCTTTCTAAATGCTTCAAGTTTGATTTTTGTGCTGTGGAGAACTAATAAGAAACGTTTGGTTATCAATTTGCTTGGGTTTACTATCCTAGCAACAATAATTATTGCAAGCGCAAGTCTTTATGATTCAAAAAGAAATTCTTTAGTTTTTGATTATATTTCTAATTATGATATATATGATAACGGTACTTCATCAGTATATTTCAGTATACCTTCTATAGGTGTAACCATAGGTGATTTAACCAAGAACATAACAGAAATGGCGATAGAAGAAATAGTAAATTCAATAGAGAGAAACACAGTTTTGTTTTCTAGAATAATCACAGGATATTATTATTCTTTAGGTTCATCTTTGTCAATTCAAGTAGGTCTGGATGATTATATAGAAAATCATGCATATACAGAAAGCTATAATCCACTTCTAAAATCCTTGCTTGAAGAAGGTAATCTTCCAACTGATAGTGGAGATATTCTCATTTCTTCATATCTTCAAGATTTACTTGATCTTCAACTTGGTGAAATTATTGATTTGCCATTTTCTGACAACAATCTGACAATTAAGGGAATAATTAGTGTTCCCAGTTATTCAGTCTTGATCTCATTATGTAAAGAACTTAATCTACCTAAAGATCCTGTTAATTTCCTAACTAATCACAATATTGCATTAAATCCTGTGGATTATTTCTTCAAGACTTATGAAAACGTAACAAGTTCTTCTCTTTATATACTAGGTAATATTCAGTTTTCCTATGATTTTTCAGATATTTCTCCAAATGAAATTTCAGTTTTGAATGAAGAACTGAATACTTTGGTAAGCAGAAGTCCTTACAGTTTTTCTCATCTCCCTCAAAGTATTTGGATAATTAATAATGAATTCTTATATGCATTTTATGGTATAGAATCTACTTTAGCAACAGCTCAAATTCTTGTCCTCTTTATCTTAGTACCAATTATATATCTAGCGTGGTTTCTAATTTTCGAAGTGAATGAATTATTTGGATTAAGTTTCGAACAAGAAATAAGAATCTTAAGATCCAAGGGATTATCAACGGGTAATATCTCCTTCATTTATCTCTCTATGAAAACAATAGAAGCAATACTTTCAGCTCTAATTGGATTTTTAATAACTCTAGCTCTTTTACCTCCATTAATAAGGGTAGACAAGTTTCTTGAATTTAAACAAACACCCGCAAAAATAAGTTTCACTAGTGTTCCTCTCTCAGTAGGTATAACTTTGATTCTTTTAATACTAATTTCGTTTCCACGAATAGTTCGTATGTCAAAAGCTGAGAAGAAAATACAAAAAACTCCAAGAAGACTAGTTAAATTACTTAAAATACTTAGATTAAATCACATCTTTATTATCATTCTTGGAGGGATAATAGCTGGAATAGGTATCTGGTTATTTAGTATGTTTGCATTTGGTTTCGCTGTCCCTGGCATTGCAAGTTTTGCTCTAATCTTCATTTATCTTATGGGTATAGGAGTAATGGTTGCTCTACTTGGCGTCGGATTATTGATGAAAGATCTTCATAAAATTCTAATGATTGTTCTAAGTAAAATATCTTGGAGAATAAAGAAAACCAAATTTTCTCTTTCTCTAGTTGATGTACGTTCTGATATCAATTTATTCAATAACACTTTTTTAACTTACGTTATCATTATAGGAGTAATAATGCCATTCATTTTGTCACCGATAGCAATCCAAACTAAGATTCAAAACGAAACGTTACTTCATGGAGGAAGTGATCTATATATTAGTAATTGGCAAGATCTTGATACTTCCAGCATATTGGGTAAATTAAATCTTTATAATGAAATTGATAGCATATCTAATATCTCTGTATATCATAATTTCTATTATTATACGTCATTATATACTCTTGTCTACAATAACATTAATGATTATCTATCATCAGCATTCAAACCACCGAAGTACATCTTCGAGGACTGGAACGATAGAGTTCAAGAAACAGACTTACTAGATACCATGATGGTCTCAAGAGCATTTTTCAACTTTGTATCTAGAGAAGAATCTAGTTATACTTTTTCAAATGGATCAGCAGAATTTACATTTACTATTTCCTCAACTTTTAACCTCTATCCGATTTTTTATGATGAACAAGAATCACTCCTTCCCAGTGATTATTATTTTGTAACTAATAAGGAAAATTACAAGAAACTTAATGAGTCAACTCATGAATACGAAGGGAATACAATTGATAGATTATTAATTAAATTGAAACCAACGATAAATCAAATTAAGTTTGCAGAACAACTTGAGAAGGATCTCAACATAAATGTGGAATCAACAGAAGAAGAAGCTGATACATTGTTGATCAGAGATTTTCCATTCTATTCGTTGATGACAGCTGAATTTGTTTTTGGAATTCTAATCTGTTTGGTAGCAATTATATTTACAAGTCTAAGTAATCCAATCAAGATTTTGCAAAAACGTATTATTAAACATGATGTCTTGAAAAAAATAGGTATCCCTTCAAATAATATTATTCTCATGACAGGATTAGAACTTCTAATCTCTGCAATCCTCCCTGGTTTGCTTCTTGGTGGAGTAGCAGGTTACGGATTAGTTCGATTAACAGGATTTTTGATGTTGAGTTTTACATACTCATCAATTCCTTATGTTATTCCTTATCCCTATCCAGCAATGTTACTGATATTTCTGGGAATACCTATTCTGTTCTATTTAATTTTCTTTGTAGCAATGAAAATAAACTTTGTGAGGTTTACACCAAGGAATCTGGAGTGATAAAGATGATAAGATGCGAAGATATAATAAAAATCTACCAAGATTCTGTTACAGAAGTTTCAGTTGCAGCTTTAAGAGGGCTTAATCTTAACATAAAGGAAGGAGAACTAGTAAGTATTATCGGTCCAAGTGGCTCAGGAAAGACCACCCTAATTAATATGATAGCTGGAGTCGATGAATTAACTAGTGGTGCATTATACATTAAGGATCAAAGATTTGACAAGCTGAATGAGTATGAAAGACGAGAGTTCAGATTTTATAGTGTTGGAATGATTAATCAATTCATCAGTGAAAATCTCTTTTCTCATCTAAGTGTACGACAGAATTTACTTATCCCTAAGAAAATCTTCTACCTACCTAGAGAGCAATCGAACAGAGAAGTTGATGAGCTAATTAAACTACTGAACTTAGAACATGTCAAGAATAATACTGTTGCAAAGTTATCTGGAGGAGAAGCAATGAGACTCTCTCTGGGAGTAGCTCTTGCTAAAAAACCTGAAATTATCTTGGCAGATGAACCTTCAGGGCAATTGGACAGTCAACACACTCGTGAAATGATTGAGACAATCAAGCAAGTAAACATGTCATTAGGTACAACTATTCTTGTTGTAACACATGATATTCGCTACAGAACAATCTTCGAAAAAAGTTTCATATTAAGAGATGGACGATTAGCAGGTATCAGTAGAGATATGGGGAGAGATCAATTAGAATTTCTGATGCACTCTTCTGAGATTAATAAAGCTTACATTGATCCCTCAAATTTTGTCAGAATACCTGATGAAATAAAATCAATAGCAGCTTTGAGTGATATAATAGAATTTGATATGCACCCTTCGAAAAAAATGGGTCTCTTCTGGAATCCAGAAATCATCACTCGAGATCAAATTTACAATCTATTAACCAGTCCTGCTGAAGACATAGAAGAACAAATAGAGAGAGTCAAATTTGAAGATGTCGAAGCCATTTTAAGTAGAGAATTTATTCCTCCTAAGAAAGCTCAACCACTCATAAGAATAAAAGGTCTCTCAAAAGGATATAAATCTGAAGCTGGTTACAATGAAGTTATTCAGAAAATTGACCTAAATATCGACAAAGGAGACTTTGTTTTCTTGTCTGGTCCTTCTGGTGTAGGTAAAACTACACTTCTTAATCTTATAGCAGGACTGATAAAACCTAATGAAGGTACAATTAAGGTGAGTAAGTTTCCGATAACAGAAGAGAAAGAAAGCTTGGTTTCACTCTACAGATTAAATAACATTGCTTACATATCACAACACAACAATCTATTTGATCCATTACAAGTTAAGGACAATCTACTTATCCCGAATCTCTTCTCTGGTGAAAAGTATGATGTGGAATATAGTAATTCTATTGTGAAAGAATGTCACATCGACCACAAGCTTGATTCATATCCAAACGAGCTTTCAGCAGGTGAAATCCAAAGAGCTACTCTAGCTGCTGCTTTATCTCGAAAAACAATAGTCATCTTAGCTGACGAACCAACTGCAAATATGGATAGTGAACTAGCTCGAACAATCATGGATCTCCTCATGGATATTGTACGAATAAATAAAGCAACTGTAGTTGTCTGTTCTCACGATTTATCTCTGCTTCGTCCAGGTTTTAGACATATCAGACTCTTGGATGGGAAAATCGAGGAAGATAGTAGAATCACAAAAAAGGAATTAGAAAGCATAGTAAAGGAATATCTAATGATCAAAGATAACAAAAAGAAATAATTTCATCTAATTTATTCTTTTTCATTTTACTAGCCTCAAATGAAACATATTTATTTGACTCCTTATATGCTTAATACTAATTGTTAACTGTGAGTGTGATTTAATTCTCCGTAGAACAAGAAAAACTGAAAATAATTCAATCATTCATCTCGACATCTAAATTTCAAGAAGCTTTGGATGAAATAGATCGTTTAGAGGAGACTCCTGACATCTCTGATAGTTCATTGGTTGAATTAGCTTTATCAAAATCACGTATCTACACTCAACTTGGATTTTTTGAAAAAAGCATTATTTTGTCTCAACAAATTCTTAACAATTTCGAAGAGAAATTCTTATCACTCGAACAAAAATGTGATTTTTACTGTTACATTATTGAATCTCTCTGGCAACAGGGTAGATTTGAAGATAGTCTACTTATAATTGAGAAAGCAGAATACCTTGCAACAAAGGAAATTAACGATCCTAATTCTCTTTCTTCAAAGGAAATTACTGCCAAAATCTTATTTCAAAAAGGATCTGTTTTCTGTTTCGTTGATTTGGTAAAATCTTTGGAATACTTAAATGAGTGTCTCATTTTATCCAAAATTACAAAGAATGATGATCTCTATGCTCAATGTTTATATCGTAAAGGAAAGATTCTGACATTCAAAGGAAGTTTACAAGAATCTATGTTATTACTTGAACAGAGTTTGGTAAAAGGAAGAGCACTGAATAATAGCATCATTGTAGCGAAGTGTAACGTGGCTATTGGAGAGATTTACAGACTCAAGGGAGATTTTGGTAAAGCTCTTCAATTCTACAATACTGCTTTGATTTATCACCAAGAACTTGGTAATATATATGGAATGGCGATTACTTACAATAATGTGGGGATTGTATATTATAGTAAAGGTGATCTTGATAATGCTTTAGAATATTTTTCCAAAAGCTTGGCAAGATCTCTAGAAATAAACTTCAAATTCACTGTTGTTGAATCCTCCTATTATCTAATTAATATTCTATCAAATAAGAATCAGTTTGCTGAAGCTGAGAAATATCTTGAATTATCAAAAAAAACCAGTAAAGAACATTCCGGAACAATGATTTTTTACTATTCGATTTTATCTGAAGCAATATTACTCCGCAAAATTAATAGATTCTACAGTTTAGGGAGAGCTCAAGAAATTCTTCAAAGTATAATTGAGAGAAATCTAGTATATCAAGAAATCAATGTTCATGCAATGTTAAATCTCTGTGAAATTCTATTACATGAATTAAGATTCACCGATAATCGAACTATCCTTTCAGATCTTGAGGAATTGACAAATAAGATACTGAAAATTGCTCAGCAACAATTTTCTAAATCTCTACTTGCAGAAGTTTACTGGCTAAAGGGGAGGCTAGCTTTGCTTGATACAGATATAGGTAAAGCTAGTGGA
Organism: Promethearchaeati archaeon; assembly: GCA_013166775.1. Classification (GTDB taxonomy): domain Archaea; phylum Asgardarchaeota; class Heimdallarchaeia; order Heimdallarchaeales; family Heimdallarchaeaceae; genus UBA460. The sequence continues at coordinate 50,639 of JABLTJ010000012.1, read as the reverse complement.
TTCTTATCGCAAGCTCAAGCAATTGCTGAAGGACAGGATTTAGAAAACTTAGCTAGAAGAATTTCGAATGACCATGATAATTTGCTTTCAGAAGTGAATAAATGGAAGAATTTAATCGAAGAAAATGTTAGTCTTGCTGATAGAATTAAGGAATCAAAAATAGATAACTTAGTACTTAATATGATAAATAGAGCCACTTTTGAGCTTGACGAAATAGAAAATGATATACCTGTTATGTTGATTATTTTGAATGAAAATGGTATTCCGTTATTTTCGATGCAATTTGGTGATGATACAAAAGTAGATCAGGTTCTTCTATCTGGTTTCTTATCTGCGATAAATAACATTGTTCAAGAAATATTCGCGACTGAAGGTTTAATTAGACGAATTGAGCACCAAAACTATCTTCTTATCTTTCAGAATATTGAAAATATCATAGTATGTTATGCTTTCAAGGGTTCATCTTATTCAGCAAGAAAGAAAGTAGAAACATTCGCTAGTAAATTAGTATCCTCTTCATTTATGCAATATTTTGGTCATACTATTCTTACAGGTAGATATCTGGAAAAAGAAAAAAGTGACATTATGGAAAAATGGGCACAAGAAATCTTCTCTTAATATAAAATAACTGTTTTTCTATGTAGTTCAAGTTGATGACTTATCCACTTGAGGTAACAAGATGACAAAACTGTTTTATAATTGTAGTTTTGAAATTACTTACAAAGACAAATCATCGGTTAGAAATTGCATAAAAAGCAACTAGTCTTGGAATTAAATGAGAAAATTAGATAAAGGTGCCAAAAATTCTAGCGAGTCAGATTATTATATCTTTATGTTTCCTTGCTGTCATTGTTCTAATTTTCACAGATAAATTAAATCGAGCGGTTGCTGCTATAACAGCTGCAGTTATCACCTATTTTGTCTTGACCTTTATTGAGAAAAAAAATTTTTCTGTTATTGTGGATTTATTGTTTGGAACTCCTGATGATGGGTTTGTTAACTTACACTCACTTATACTAATACTGGGGATGATGTTTATTGTACAAATTTCTGACGAAGTGGGGCTTTTTCAATTTCTTGGTGTTCTAGCAATTAAACTATCAAAAGGGAAACCTATAGCACTGATGACCATTCTGTGTATAATCTCAGTTTTCTTCTCTGCAATTATCAATAATATTCTAACAGTTATGATTCTAATACCATTGACAATTACTATTTCACGTATTCTAAAAATAGATCCAACGCCGTATATTATCACTGAAGCAATCATGGTTAATATTGGAGGTACTTTCTTTTCTATTTCATCAATACCAAACATTTTAATTGTAACTGAAACTAACATAAAATTCAATGAATTCTTTGTAAATGTAGGTTTATTCTCGATTTTAACTGCTGGAATAACAATTACATTTTTCATCTTTCTATATAGAAAAGAATTCAGAGATCCTGGAAGAAAATTGATTGAAACCTTAGATGAATTTAATGTGTGGAACTTCGTTCAAAGTCGACGATTGTTATATGCTTCAATGAGTAGTTTAGGAATATTATTTATCGGATTCATACTCATTGGTCCAGTTATCCCTTCAGATAAAGTACCTATAGATATATTCGCGATGAGTGTAGCAATGTTATTAACAATTTTCAGTGCATTTCTAGGACTCAAACCAAAAGAAATAATTAAGAGATTTGATCTTGAACTTATTCTATATCTACTAGGCATATTTGTTCTAGCTGGGGGATTAGAAGCTGTTGGAATCGTTGCTTTAATCGGAAATTTACTAAAAGGATTAGGAGCAAATAATCCCGTATTTCAACTTATACTTGTTATTTGGGTTTCAGCATTCCTAAGCTCAATGATTGATAATATCCCTATAACTAAGATTTTGATACCTGTTGTTGGAATCATGTCACCAAGTAATGATTATTACTATGCCCTTTCTTTCGGAGCAAACTGGGGAGATAATTTGACACCTTTAGGAGATAATATACTAGTTCTCAACATAGCTGAACAAAATAACCGACCAATAAAAATGAAAACCTTTTGGAAGATAGGCTTCAGTACGACAATCTTACAACTATTCATAGTTTCCATCTACTTCACAATGCTTTCAAGAGGAACATATCTAATAGGTCTGATCTTAATTCTAGCGGTTTTTGCAACAATTGGAATCCTTTTTATATTTTCAAAATATGGAAGTGAACAGATAAAATCTAACATTAACAGAGGGATCAATAAATTTAGGTCATTAATTATATCATAATGTGAGAAAAAATGGTGCTAAAAACAATAGAAAGAATAAAAAGAGCTCTGCCTGAAGTAGAGCATATTGTAATGTTTTATAATGATGGTATTGTCTATCAGACTACTTTTGAACAATTTGAGGAGTCAGTAAACATACCTAAGTTAGGAAACGATTTATCAAATATTCTTTCAAATTTGAGAACATTATATGAAATATGCAATTATAATTACAAAGGATATAATCAACTCCTCTTTGATACTGATGAAATAGATGTTTTAATTCTCAAGCTCGGGGAAAACTCCAATCTAGCTTTATTCTTTAGGAAATCCTTGGAAGATGGAGAAATAAGAATTAAAAACATCCAAAAATATATCACAAAAATAGAGAAACTCATTGACATTGGACAAATGGATCTATTTGAGAAAGATATCCGCTCAAAGGAGAGAGATTTAAAGAGTCTATATGAAGAAATGGAAGTGAAATTAGAAAAGCAAAAATCCATCCAAATTCTTTTAGGGGCTTCATCTGATGATATGAAAGATGCTGAAAAAATCGAAAAAGAGATTGAAGATCTTAATTCTGAGATACAGAAACAAGAAATAGAGAAGGATCAAAGAACTGAAGAAATTACAAGATTAAATGAAAAAATAATGTTCGAAGAAGAACGAATCGATTTATTATCTAAAGAGCTGAAATTGAAGAAAGATGATGTAAAAGATTTGAAGAAAATTTTCAAAGAGAAAACAGAAAGAAGGAATTCTCTCGAAACGATAGAAATTGAAGAAAGGGATGAGGAGAAATTCCAAGATATTCTCACTGAAATTAACGGAATTAACGAAAAATTGGAAATAGCTCAACATAAGGTTAAAGACACAGAAGTAGATCTTGATCTTCTAAAAATCAAATTAGAAGAAGATAATCTACGTATTGTAGATGTTGAAGAGGATAGGGGTGCAAAAGAAAAGAGAATTCTAGCTTTAAATAGAGAACTTAAGAAGAAGATGAAAGATGCACAGACCTTGAGAGAAGTTGTTGAACTAAAAGATGATATCGATAAAATAGATAAAATCGAAATAGAGATCACAAATCTAAATGAAAAAATCGAACAATTGAAAATAACTTCTGAAGAAAAGAAAAAGGAGATGCAAGATTTAGAATCTGGAATTTCAGACATTGAAAAGGAAATTGAGAAACACGAGAAGAAAGAAAATGAAATGAGCGACGAGATTAATGATTTACAAATCGAGATTAATGAAAAGAAAGCGAGAATAGAAGAGATTAATAGCCTAATCAAGGATGAATACGATGAGAAAAAGATAAAGAAGTATGAAAAGGAAAAAGAAAAACTCAATGAAGAGGTCTGTGATTGCCACGATAATATAGCAGAAGATAAAGGAAAACTAGAAGAAAGTTATGAAGAATTAAAAGATTTGATAACCAAAATGAAGAATGAGAGAGGAAGATTGGAAAGAGCAAAAGAGGAGCTAGATCTCAAAGATAAGCAATTAAATGCTTTATACAAAGAATTAGAAGCTGAATTAGATATACAAAAAACTTTGTTGAGCTCCATTGATGATAAAGAGGATTATTCAAAAGCTCAGAAAATCTCAAAAGAGATTCAGGAATTAGATGATCAAATCAAACGGAAAAAAGAGGAAATTGAAAATAGGAAAAGAGATTTAGAGCTTTTAACGGAAAAGGTAGATGAAGATTAAAAACCATATTATTCAATCTGAAAGTGTATCTGGTTGTTCTACGGATGTTTCAGTTTGTTCTATAGCTGTATCAATTTGCTTCATCATTTTTTGGTCAGAATCAGCTAAGTAGTCCTTCTGAAGATTAAATGGTAAATACACTATCTCTTTAAATTCAAACTTCTTTGCTAGCATACCTAACTCAGGAATGAAAACTGAATAAGGGTCAAAATATTGTGGTATTAGTAATCTGTTCATATCGAAAGAAGATTGCTCATCGTTCAGTGCTAGATTAAGATTTGCTAGATAAATCTCTATCTCTGAAATCAAGCTCTCTGAAAATGAAGGCAACAAATATTCAAATTTATCTCTAACATTTTTCTGGAACTCTTCTTTTGAAATAGAACCAAGAATTAAGAGAATCATGTTACCTAATAGAGAATAAGAAAAAGAATTCCTTGATTCGTATAAAGTATACTCGGAGAGTTGAATTAGTTTCAGAGCATATTTTTCTAGATTGATGATTTCATCTTTTATGATTGAATTTGTGATTTTAAATGTTGTAAAAAGACCATTGAGTGTTGGATATCTTTTCATAGCTTCTTCAGTGAAAAACATTCTATAATCATTTTCAATTTTCTCTATATCTGAAGTTTTCCCTGTTTTTATTGCAATGACTCCTGAAAATAAAATCACTTCGTTGAGAATTGAATTAATCCCATCAGCTATTTGACTATGAATGAAATCCTCTTCACTAAAGAGATGGTTATATTTATCTACATACTTGAATAACTCAGGAATCACCGATTCTACTAAAGAAGTAATCTCATCTTCATTCTCATTAATGACTAGCTCATTTATTGCGATTAAACCTTTTATCCAGATCTTGGATACATATAATTCGTAAATCGTTTCTTTTATATCTGGATCATTCAATGGCTCTTCATTGATGTCAAAAAATCCTTCATCCACATGTTTTTTGAAATCAGCAATATAATTTTCTCCTTTTTCTACCAGCTTCTGAAGAGATTCAAGAAATTTTTCAGGTTCTCTGAGATTTATGATTTCTTCTTTAGTGTCAATTTTTATATTATCTCTGAAGAAGTATTTCTGTAAATCCAAGAGGAAAGAAACTATGTAATCAATTCCAGCAAAAGTCGCATAATATGGGGAATAATTAGGATCTCTTACATTCTTATATTTCTTCTTTTCAAGTTGGATATTTTTAGGGACATTCCAGAAGTAATCCAGATATTTTAGATACTGAATACTTGCCTTAACTCCTTCCGATAACCAATGTTCAACATCATGTTTGTAAATATGGTTAAGAGATGTGCACAAACTAAAGAAGAAAAGATAAGCAGAATTGAGATAATTCAAAATTAATTTCCTTCGTTTTTCAAATTCAGGATGATCCCAATCTACGATGAGATCCTGCACATCCATAGTCTGAATTCCAATAAGAACATTAGCAAGAGCATGAGCTGTACCTGCCACCTGTAATTCACCCCCATGTCCCCACTGTAAAGCATACATAGAAGCATATCTTAACCTCCATAGTTCTAATTCGTACCATTGTAAAGGCATTTTATCTGAAGGTAAATTACTTAGAATTCTTGTGATTTTGTCAAGGATTTTTTCAAAAAACGTTGATGCTTCATCAGAGCTGAAAATATCTTCATCCGGTAGATCACTTATAATGTGTTTCAGCTCATCAGTTTTCCTGGTAACTAAAATCTTCACTCGAGTTTCCGAATAATCTCTCCAATTGATATTAGTTACAGTGGTATGAATATCATTCATGATATCAAGTACTTCTTGGAGGATTTGCCTTGTGGACATAGAGAGACCTCACCATAAATTTGAACTATTTTTAAACGATCACCTAAATTGTTTCACTTTCCAACCAATTTGAAACAATTGAATTAGTTTCTATTGATTTTTCAAGTTTACTCTTTAGGTAACAGTTAGAAACTCTAATATCCAGTTCTAAGTAAGCTTAGTAGAGAATCCAACTGCTAATGATGCTACTGTTTTCAGATAAACTAATATTCTAGAAATTCCTTCACATCACGATGGAAGAGAAATCAGTTGAATCCGAAATTCTTACTAAATTAAAAAATCTGGTTTTGGAAGATTTACTAGATGAGAACACTCTAGCTGTGTTACTTGTGGGATCTTGGGCTGATGGAACTGCTAAAGAATTTAGTGATATTGATTTAGTCGTGATTAGAACAAATCAAACTCCATTTATACATAATAAAAAATATGAATTTCAAGGTAAGATTCTTGATGTATGGTTTCATGACGTAGAATATATGATGAAAGCACTGAACAAGCAGATTGAAAGTTTAAGCGATATTTATCAAGCATCTCTTTATCTCTCCTTTCTACGAAATTGTGAAGTTTGGTTTGAAAAAGAACAGTTTATTCAAAACAGAATCACGTTATGTCAAGAGTGGGAATGGAAACCTGAGCATAGAATATTCATTAAAATGATGGGTAAACCTCCAAAAACTCCTTGGGCAAAAAATGCTTATGAAGAGAATTTGCATATGCTTGCTTTATTTGAAAATCGATTTGATAACGGATTACCAATCACTCACAGACTTAAAGATTATCCTGAATTACATTTACCAGCTGATGAAACTAGAGCAAAAGATCTATTTCAGATTACAATGAAATTATTTGAAGAAGCAAGATTCGAAAGAGAGTGGACAGAAGTTATAGATGCCAAAAAAGCAATAAAAAATGAGAATTGGACAATTGCTTTTATTTCTTCAAAAGACATTTTATACTTCCTTCTTAGAAGAGCTGTTAATCCTCCTTCTATGGAACGCAGAGATCCAAGCCTTTGGGAATTTGCAGAGGATAGGATAATCCCTGCTGAACTATTACAAGCTCTAGAAATTGCATATCTCTAATCTTTGTGAGCAATTTTTCCTACAATTTCCCATTTATCCTCCCTTTTGAGAAGTGACAAGAAATTTATCTCAGTACCTACCCAATCTGGACTCTCAACAAACCATTTAATTCGTGCAGTAGCAGATGTACCACTCTTATTTATGCTCTCAATCATGCATCTTTGTTTTGTGTTCTTAAGTGCAGACTCTATCTTCTTAACATCGTCTTTCACTGGACTTTCTAAGAAAACAATTTCATTGCTTTTCTTATCAACAAATATTCTTTGGCCGTTTGTGTGCCAAGCTTTTTTCACTTTAGAAAGCTCAATATTAGTAACAGCGTCTATATAATACTGAACTGTCTTAATTATCAGATCTATATCATCTGTTTGTTTATGTTTCATTTCCGTTTCCCCATTTTGTTTCACTGCTGTTTTGTTTATTTGCATAGTATTGCTGTGAAAAACCTTGTTTACAATCAACCACTTACTTTCCAATTTAAGTAGAGATAGAAAATCTCTGTATTCCATCCTAGTTTCATCAAATTCCTCCCAGATGTCAATTTGAACTGTTGCTGCAGTTTTGAAATATTCAATATTTGCTATCTCAAAGTGATATCTCTGATTAGGATCTATTGGATTATTTTCAAACATCTCTTTCCAATGATTTCTGGAAACAATACCAATCTCCTTTCTTCTAGAACTGTAACCCATTGATTTTCCTTCTGAATAAAAAAAAGAACAGATTTTATCATAGTCATGTTCAAAGATTCCATTATAGAAATCGTGAACAGTATTCTTGATTTCTTGAATTTCTGTTAAATTATTATTCTTTATCTTCTTCACCTCAATAAGAAATCAATCTTTTTTTGGCTTAAACTGACTATAGCAAGTCTTATTTACTATTAGCCATCTTCCATCAACTTTAAGCAAAGTAAGAAAATCAACAGTTTCGGATGTTCCATCTTCTCTAAAAGCAAACCATCTCATTTTTGCTACAGCAGAACTGCCAAGCTGATCTATTTTTTCTACTTCTGTTTTAAAAGATATATTCATTCTTTTGTGATTATCAATAACTTCTCTCCAATCAGCAAGAGATCTGAACCGATTCCTGAATTTATTATTTTCAACATCTAAACTATTGACTTTCATATCGTTATGAAAAACCTGAACAACTTTATTCTTGTCTAATTCATGAAATGCATCCGCATATGTTTTTAGAACTCTTTCGATTTTTTCTACTTCCTCAGGATTATTTCTGACTGTTTCCTGTTTCTCTTTAAGAATAGTGTTAAGTTCTTCTAAAGAAATACTCCTAGTAAAACCTGATTTGTGAATGATATTCCAACCTTCTCTGAACTTCAGTAGTGTTAGATAATCAGTAGTATCTCTTGGATCCTGAGCATCTTCAACAAGAAATCTCAATCTAACATAAGCTGCTGTTCCCTCATAGTCAATTTCTTCAGGAAAGGGTATGAAATTGGTTCCTGGATTATCTTTCTGGTTTCTCAAGAACATTCTAATCCATCCGTAACAATAACCCTTGATGAAACCTCCTCTCTCTGGAATAAACCAATAAGTCATAGCTTCAGGGTGAAAAGCAATTGATAATTTTTCTATGTTCCACTCTTGGAATGCTTCACCATAATTTCGAAGAGCTTCTTCTATGAGTGGAATTTCTTCATTTATCATTACTGTTCTACCAATCTTTCCAATTTGAAAATCACAGGTCTCATACCATCTGTACAGCAAGTTATTGCTTGATTTGGTTCAGACCAGCTAAAATCTCCGCCAAAATCTAAAACAGATAAATCCTTGTAGATATCTCTCCATGCCCATCCACAGAAATTTTCCGGTTTATTTAGTTTCTCAATTAGAAATTCTTGCCCTTCTTCGAAAGCAGAGCATGTAGGAACAGTTTTTCCTTCTGGATTCTTTATCTCTTTCCCAAATACTTCCTTTGGATTAAGCATCTTTAAAACCGTAATTTTAATTGTCATTTTTTTCACCGAATTATTTTCTTAAAAGAGAGAGACTCTCTTGCGATGAGCGGTAAGTTGAAGCATTTATAAATTAATTCATTAATTCTGAAATCTAACTTTTCTAGAAAATACTTATAGGTTCAATTACAGTATCTTAGCTTTAGAGGTTTTATTATGGTAAAAAGAAAAAAACTGTTTTTCTGTTTAAGTTTGATTTTATCAACTATGATGTTTTCTAGCTCTTTGTTAATTAGAATTCAAGGTGAACAAAATATCTCGAACAATGTCTATCAAGTAGTTCAAAGTGACAAATCGACATGGTTCTGGCCATCTGTTGAGGTTCTATCTCAAACTAGTGATGATTCTCATGGTCAAGCCATTAAAATTGATGATAATAATAACATTCATTTCGTATTCAATGATGATACTAGTGATTTAGATGGATCAGGTTCTGATAGAGACGTATTTTACATGAGATGGGACTCTGAAACAAAAATTTGGTCAGATCCTGAAACTGTATCAACTGAGAGTAGTGGAAATTCTGACAACCCAGCAATAGCTATTGACAAAAATAACAATATCCACGTTGCTTGGGTAGATTTTACAGACATTCTTGGTGCTGGTTCAGATCGTGATGTGTTCTACAAAAGAAGAACTCCTGCAGGGGTCTGGACTACTTCAGAACTAGTGTCCACTGATAGTACAGCAAATTTACAGCAGGTATCAATTGATGTTGATAATAGTGGAAATCCATCTATAGCTTGGACAGACCAAACAGATGTTGGTGATCTTGGAGGTTCAGATTATGATATTTTTTACAATAGTCTAACTGTATTAACAAGTACCTGGTTGGGAATGACTTTAGTGTCTACAGAATCAGATACTGGTTCATATAATCCAGATGTTATTATAGCTGATAATGATGATATTCACTTTGCTTGGTATGATTACTCTGATTTAGGTAGTGGGGCTGATCAAGATATTTTTTATAAAAAATACATGGTCGCAGAAGCAGATTGGTTACCACTTATTTTTATCAGCTCTGAAAGTACTGACGATTCACGCCATCCATCCATGACTATTGACAATGTAGGGAAGATACATATTGTTTGGGAAGATATAACAGACTATGAAGAGTCTAGTGTAGATAAAGATATTTTTTACAAATATTATGATCCTCAATTATCATCTTGGTCAACGACTGAAGTTATCACCATCGAAAGTACAACCGTATCTACTTATGCTACAGTAGCAGTAGATAAGAAGGGAATAGTACATGTTACGTGGGAAGACTTAACACCTTTTCCAGGCACTGGTTCTGATTATGATATCTATTATAAATTTAAAAATTCACCTTCTGATGATTGGTCATCATTAACACTAGTTTCCAATGAAATGACACTTAATTCATTTGTTCCTATTATTGCTGTAGATGGTTTAGGTCATGTTCATATTGTATGGTATGATGAGACAGATTATGATGGTTGTGGGTTTGATTATGATATCTTCTATCGAAAATTCGTAGGACCGCCTGAGGATATTACTTTATACCCAATTTCACCTAATCCATCAATAGTTGGAAATATAACAATTGATTGGGAAGAATCCTTTGGTGCTTTAAATTATGACATCTATAGAGATTTATCATACATCTCAACCACTGATTCTCTAACTCCAATAGCTTCTGTTAGTACGAATACTTTCGAGGATGAGTTGAATGCAAGCGGAACTTACTACTATTCAGTAATAGCGAGTAATGATTATGCAGATAGTGATTTATCAAATGTTGAATCAGTCGTAGTTCATGATCCAGCTGATCAACAAGGATTCTTTGAAGATTTTAATTGGGGAGAAGTCATTATAATCGTTGGTATAGTGGGTGCTTTACAGATAATTCTGACACTAACGATGGTTGTAATTCTGAAGACACCACCCTCAAAAGGTAAGAAGAAGTAGTTTCTTCTTTTTTTTACTTTTTTTTTTGGACAAAATTTATAGTTACTATTGAGAATCCTTTCAATTAGTGATTAAAATTTGAAAAAAATAGACATATTCTTTAGATTAGTTTTAGCTGTTTTAATAACCTTGTCCTTAATGATTTCCTGTTGTATTCTACCTCAAGCTTTTATTGATAATGATGCTCATCCTTCTCTTCCAAATGCAAATTCCTCCTGGTTCTGGTCTAACTATGAAATTTTATCAGATACCAGTACAGCTAACGCATATAGTCCTCAAATAGCAATAGATTCAGATAATAACATTCATGTTGTTTGGTACGATAATACACCAGATCTACTTAGTTCTGGTGGAGATTCGGATATATTCTATATCTCATATAACTCAGAGATTGAAACTTGGTCTCCTCTTGAATTAGTGTCTTCAGAAAGTACTGATACCTCTCTTCATCCAGTAATAGCAGTGGATACAAATGATGACATACATATTGCTTGGACAGATTGGTCTGACTATTTAGGTGCTGATACAGATAGAGATGTTTTCTACAAAAAGAAAAATGCTGGGGGATCATGGACTATTACTTCTGTGATTTCAACTGATAGTACTCTAACGATACATGAAGAGTTGACTATTTATGTAGACAACAATGATAATTTATACATTGCGTGGTCAGATCCAACAGATATTCTCGGAGCTGATGGAGATAACGATATTTTCTTGAAATTTTACAATGATACAGCTTCTTCATGGTCATCAACTACATTGATTTCAACTGAAAGTAGCGCTTATGCCTATAAACCTCAAATTGTAGCAAACTCACTCTCGGGTGATGTGCATTTTGTCTGGTATGATTATACTGATATACTCGGAGCTGACACTGACGGTGATATCTTTTATCGAAGATGGAATGTTTATACTTCAACATTGTCTGATCTGAACCTATTAAATTCTTTTAGTGACCTAAATTCATATAATCCTAAAATTGCTCTTGATCAAAATGACGATATACATGTAATATGGGCTGATTATGCTGATTATTTAGATTCAGGTATTAATCAGGATTTATTCTACAAAAAGCTCTATACTTCTTCTGATTCTTGGGGTTTAACTGAAGTTGTTTCTAGTGAAAGCAGACATAGTACTGAACATCCAGATATAGTCGTAGACAAAAACGGTTTTGTTTTTGTTGCATGGTATGATGCAACAGAATATAGTGGGGCTGGAACGGATTTTGACATATTCTTCAAGTTTAGGGATCCAAGTATAAATCAATGGTCTATAACTGAAGTCGTATCTGTGGAGAGTAATGATTTATCGCATCAACCAGAATTAGAAGTAGATTCATTTGGTTTTGTTTCTTGCGTCTGGATTGAACAGGAAGATCTTGACAGCTCAGGAACCGATCCTGATATCTGTTATCGTAAATTTGCTGGTACTCCCTCTATTCCAATATTATCTCCAATTATACCTAATCCTTCATCCATCGGGAATGTTTCTTTAGAATGGAGTGAAATCTTGAGTGCAGAAGAATATGCTGTCTATCGTGATACTTCTTACATCTGGTCAATTTCAGGAAGGGAACCTCTATCTATTACTACTGATGTTTCTTTTACTGATACACTAAACGAAACTGGTTTTTATTACTATGCTATCCTTGCAAATAACGAGTATGGAACCAGTGCAATTTCAAATGTAGAATATGTAGAGATTGCTGAAGAAACTAAAACTGGATTATTCACTTCACTAAGCTTATCAGAGATTCTAATAATGGCTGGCGTTGTTCTAGGTTTGCAGATAATAGTCTCTGTTATTACGTATTCACTAACAAAAGGTAGCTCATCGAAACGTAAGAAATAATCTTCTTCTCTTTTTTCTTCCTTAAGAAAGCTTAAATTTCTTATCAGAATACTTCTAATTATGAATGTTCTCCTTACAGGTGCATATGGGAATTTGGGACAGAGTACTTTGAAGTTTCTAGCAAAAGCAAAACACTGTGTTACTTGCTTTGACCTGCTTACAAATAAGAATCTAAAATTCGCTAAACGACTTCTAAGAGAGTATGATTTCAAAACAATTTTTGGAGATATCCTAAATGAGGTTTTAATCGCTGAAACAGTAAAAGATCAAGACTGTATAATTCATTTAGCAGGTATAACTCCTCCACTTACTGAGAAAAAACCTGCACTTGCTTATCTAATTAATGTTGAAGGGACAAAAGTTCTTTTGAAAGAAGCGAAAAAGCAAAAGAATCCACCAAAGATTATTTTTCCAAGTTCGATATCTATCTATGGTCCTCAAGCTCCAGATTTGCCTCCTAGAACCGTAGAACATCCAATCAATCCCTCAGATGTTTATACTAAAACAAAAGCTGAAGCAGAAAATATCATCCAAGAAAGTGGATTACCATGGATAATTTTTAGAACCACTGCTGTTCCTTCACTATCCCTTAGAGATAATGCAATGAATCTTCTATATGAAATACCTATGGGACAAAAAATAGAATTTGCTCATACTTATGATGTAGGACTTGCCTTTGCTAATGCTGTTACATTTCAAACTGAAGGAAGAATTATGATGCTTGGTGGAGGTAAGAAATGTCAGTATATAAATCGTGATTTTCTGACTAAGTATTTTCAAGTATTAGGAATTGGGATGCTTCCAGAAGCAGTTTTCAAAGAACCAGAAACGAAGGATGATTGGTATTATACTAATTGGTTAGAAACTGAAGAATCGCAGAAATTATTGAATTACCAACATCATTCATTTGACGATTTTCTTGCAGAAATAAATGATAAAATGCGATATTCGCGTTTTTTTGTTTTCTTGTTGCGTTCTTTTATTAGAAGATATTTAATTCGAAAATCTCCTTATTATAAAACAAATCTCAAAACAGCACAAATTAAATAAATGTCCGTTTATTTCTTCCTTTATCGATTGCATAAAACATCGAATGTCAAGTGATCATAATGCGAGTTTTAATACTAGGGGGGACACATTTTCTTGGAAGACATTTCGTTGAACAGGCTCTAAATCTAGGTTATGAGATTACTCTTTTTAATAGAGGAAAATCAAACAGAGAAATCTATCCTGATGTTGAAAAATTAATTGGAGATAGAAAGAAAGGGGATTTGGAATCTCTTAAGGGAAGAGAATGGGATTGTGTTATTGATACCATAGGTTATATGAAAAATTTGGTTCAAGTTGTTGAAGAATCTACTCATCTACTTAAAGACCAAGTCAAACACTACACATTTATTTCAAGCATTGAAACTTATTCTGAAGTAAAACCTAATTTTGATGAAACTACACCTACACGAGTAAATCAGAAGAAAACATTAGCTACACGATATGGAGTAAATAAAGCACTAGCTGAAAAAATAAATAATCGCGTATTTGGAACCAAAGCATTGAATGTTAGAGCAGGTTTGATTGTAGGTAAATATGACAAAACAAACCGCTTTTCTTATTGGGTGAAGAGAGTTGAAAAAGGTGGTGAAATTCTTGCTCCTGTTGGTTATGAATATCCTATTCAGTTAATAGATGCTTCCGATATAGCTCGTTGGGTTTTCAAGATGATTAATCAAGGAAAAGGCGGTGATTTCAACGTTACAGGACCTGATTACAAGCTAACAATTGGTCAAATTTTGAACACTTGCAAAGAGGTAAGTAAAAGTAAAGGGGAATTCACTTGGGTCTCTAATGAATTTTTGCTGAAAAACAAGATTGGACAATGGAGAGAATTACCTTTCTGGACAACTAGTGACCAGTTATTATTAATGACAAATAGCTGTAACATTGGTAAAGCTATCGCTGAAGGATTAGCTTTTAGACAACTTAAGGATACAATAATCGATATATTAGAATGGGAAAAAATCGCTCCCAAGAAATACAACTACGGATTTGCAGGTGGACTAAATCCTAAAAAAGAACAGAAGCTACTTGAGAAATGGAAAGAATTTAAAGATAATCAATAGCTGGCAAGAGTTCTCCTTTCATGACCGCTAAAGATGCTCCTCCTCCTGTTGATACAAATGAAATATCTTTCTCAAAGTCAAATTTCTCGAAAGCTGCTGCGGAATCTCCTCCACCTACAAATGTAGTTATATTGTTTTCTACAAGGAACTGAGCTAGTTCTTTTGTCCCTTTTTCAAACTCTTTCTGTTCGAATATTCCCATTGGTCCTGTCCAAAGAACTTCTTTTGAATTTCCTAATACTTCTGTATATTCCTTGATAGTCTCTGGTCCAATATCTGCACCAATTTGTCTTTTATTCATTTCTTTAGTTGATACAATTTCAACAGGTATGATTCTTCTTAGATCTTCAGTTGCGACCACATCTGAGGGAATATAGATTTTTGTACCTACTTCGTTTGCTAATTGAACATACTCTTTAACTGTGTCAATATATGCTAAATCCTTTTGAGACATTCCAACTTCATAACCTTGTGCTAAAAGAAAAGTAAAAGCAATTGAACCACCAATAAGAATATTATCTGCTAAACCAATCAGATTTTTAATAGCAGGTAATTTATCTTCAATCTTAGCTCCTCCAATTATAGCTGTCATTGGACGATTAGGTTCAGCAATTGTATGTGATAGAAATTTTAATTCTTTTGCCATGAGGAATCCAATTGCTTTTTCCTCGATAAATTTAGCTACTCCACAAGTGCTAGCATGTTCCCTGTGAGCAGTAGCAAAAGCTTCATTTATGAAAACATCTGCATAATTTGCTAATTCCTTAGCAAAATCATCATCGTTCTTCTGTTCTTCAGGATGGAAACGAGTATTTTCAAGCAATAGTATTTGCTGTTGATTTAGCTTATTTGCCATAGCTTTTACTTCATTTCCTATACAATCATCAACTTTGTAAATTCTGTATAATGGCAGTAATTCTCTTAATCTTCTTGCTATTGGATCAAGTCTCAATTCTTCTACAATCTTTCCTTTTGGTCTTCCCCAGTGAGACATCAGAATTATCTTGCAGTTCTCATTTAGAAGATAGTAAATTGTAGGAAGAGTATATCTGATTCTTCTATCATCAGCTATATTTCCGTCAGAATCTAGAGGTAGATTATAATCAACTCTTACGAGTACTCTCTTATTTCTTACATTTAGATCAGTAATTTCGTTTTTCTCTTTAAACTTGAGAATATTAGTCATGTCCCTTTCTTGAATTTTGAGGGATTTTTTCTCTGTTATTAGCATGCAAGGACACCTAATGTTGTGTTATAATTTATAATTTATTACTTTAAAACTTATTGTGAATTCTTTCACTGTGCTATTAAGTATGAATTAGATGTTTAAATTTAATCTGAAATTCTAGTATTAACTGTTCAGCTTCATCTTGAAAATTCTCTGTTTGAAAATAAATCGCTTTGTTTAGATATCCCTCCAGTTCATCCCAAGCAATGAGATTGTTGATAAGTCTGAGAAAACGTTTTGCGCTATTTGAATGAACCCTTGGATACATACCAACTACAAAGATAAAATCCCCCCTTGTTTGAAAAAAGTAATTTACTCCTTCCATTCTGATTGAATGTAAATCACTCCCAAGTTCTCTTGAAAAAGCAATCATTGCAGCACTAAAACCTGAGAAAAGAACTTCATCTAAAACTTCACTAACAAAGGATCGATGGAATACAGTTAACCCACTTAAATCTACGACAGTAAAACGTAATAATGGTGGTCTTTTTGGTATTTTTGCTAGTTTTTCAGCATTCGCTTTATTCTTACTCATGATTGCACCGAATAAGTACTCTCAGAATGTATAGTAGGTTCTTTCATATTAAAAAGTATGTTGTAGTATTAAACGATATAAAAAGAAGTAAAAGGAAATTCTCTACAAAATAGTAATCTTATTAACTATTTTTATGGAAGAAAGTGCATGATTCTCTTTCCACCCAATGAGAAAAATAAACTTGTTAAAAATATGCAACAAACTCAGAAAGAGTATGAAAAATTAGCAAGATGTTTTAATTCTTTCAAGGATTCTGATTCATGGCCAGGAGGATTCGGTGGTTCCTTTGTTTTTACAGCAGAATGGGCTGAAGATTACTACAAATCAGTGGATATGAGTAGTTTTTTTGTTGTTTATGCACCTGATGATGAAAATAAAATGGTAGGTGTTTGCATTTGCAATAAAAGTTGGGATACACCTGATGGATGGTACGTTGCTATAATAGGTGTTGATCCAGCTTATCAAGGACAAAAACTAGGAAAAGCACTCCTTCTGAAAGCAACACAGTATGCTATGGAACGGGGAGCACGATTTATCGGATTACATACATGGGGAGGTAATCTCAAAGCAATGCCTTTATACAAACGTCAAGGATACAAATGGAGACCAAGAACCTCTGTATATATGGAAAATTATATCCCTCAAATTCTAAATTATTCCCTTTTCAGAGAATTCTTTTCAATCTATTCTTGGTATGATATCTTTAAACCTGTAATAAATCAAGAACAAAATAATGAACTAGATAATGAAATGCATATTTATGAATATTATTTTGAAACAGAAGAAGGGGAATCACTGAGAGTTTGGATCGATCGCTCAATAGGAAGAATAAGTGGTTTTCACTTTAAGTTCAAAAACCTTGATTTACATATTCAAGCAAAAACACCTAATTCACAAGCTTTTGTTGGAATTGATGAATTTCCATTTAATCTCTTACTAAAGAACCAGAGTGAAGAAAACGTTAAGATTTCTTTATCAGCTTCTTCAACATCCAGTCTGAAATTCTCTGGTGATAAACAAGCAACAATAGAACTATTAACAAATCAACAGAAAGAACTTACTTATACAGGATCTTTTCTCTCTGATACAGAAGAACTAGATGTTCAGATTTTCCCTCAAATCTATAGTTTGAATGAATTAGTGTTTCAACTTTCCTTAAATGGTGTTTCTTTTCCAATTGCATTGGGTAAAATTCCCAAAAATGCTGTTGATATTCAGACTGATCCTAAGAATTTCATATCAAAATCTAATACAGAGGTAACCCTTCCCGTTATAATCTCGAATTTTCTTGAAGAAGAAAGAGAAATAATAATTACAGTTGCAGATAGTAAATTGCTCTATTTTGAAAAGAAGAATTACAATATTAAACTCTCAAAATATGATTCACAAATAGACATCCCAGTGAAGATTAAAGAATCTAGTACAAATGTAGATTATTTCGAGATTAAAGTCTCTTCAATTGACAAAACAGAAATAATCTCAAAGAAATTACCAATTATAATTTTCAAGAAAAACAAAGCGATTAGTTATGAAATTGATCAACAGGTATTCATCGAAAACCGAGATGTAAGAGCGAGTTATTACAAAGGATACTCGATAGGGGAAAATTTAGTAACAATTAGGGATAAGAAAAGAAATCTTGAAAGAACTGGATTCACCATGGTTCTTGGTTATCCTTTTGATACTGAAGGAAGTGAATTTTACACAAAAAATCTTGATCACTCAATTAATATTACAGAAGATGGAATTTGGTTGCATTCTAGTGCTTCTTCAACTGAAAAGAAAGGAATACAGTTTACTCGCAAGATATTTGTACCAAATGATGATGAGCCAATAGGTTTATGCTTTACACTAGATAATAATTCAGATAAAGAAATGGGTGATTTAGGTGTCCAAACGGAATTCTGGTGGTGGAGAGGAGATAGGCTGGAACAACTTATTTTCCATTTCAAAGAAGGAATAAAATACTTTAACTTACCAGAACTCCCGATTGATGATCCAAACAAACCTGAAGATTTTCAAGAAGGATGGAATGCTGGAAAATATCCTGAAGGGTATGTCGGCTGTTTATACAATCTTGATAGATTAGATAAAATAAAATTCCAAAGTACTGAGGAAAAAATTCCAAAACTTAGAGTAAATGAATCATATGAAACATCAATGATTTGGTTCTATTTCGCTGATACATGGCAAGAGATTCAGCTTAAATGGAAAGAAAAATATCTGAATCTTGCAGAAAAAAGACTTGAACTTTGGAGATCTCCTTCAGATTATAAAGCAATTGGATTGTATTCAGATTCTACTTTAAAATACCTATGTAGAGGTATAATTCTTCCTAAATCAAATCAAAATGTAGTCCTTTCTATTGATACACAGAAAGAAACAGGATTTGAAGGAAGTATTGGGTTGAATTTTCCAAAATTGAATATATCTCCTGAAGAGTATATAATTAATAAAACCAAAACAAGTAAATTAGAGGTTCTGTTTAACTTTGACAAACTAACTAAAAGACTCTACTCAGGAAAACTACTCTTTAAGACATTATCATTAAATTATGAATATCCGATTGCAATATGTTGTTTTGATGAGGGAACAGAAATCTCTGTTCAAGAAGTAATCGAGGGTTCGAAAAAAACCTTCATAGTGGATAATGGATTTCTCCATTTCAAAGCTGATTCCTCATTCAGAGGTCAAGTGTATCATCTTTCAGTTGAGAATAATGATAATTACTTACAAACCTTTTATCCTAATGTAAAACCGTTTTTATGGTGGAATGAATTTTATGGTGGGTTAAGTGGTGAGATTTATTCTGCACCACAAAGAGATGAATATAACTATAATAGACTTAAATTTGAGGGGTCCAAAATTCAAAGAGGGTATTGGAAAGGTATATCCTTCAAATCAGAGATAATAGAATATTCATCGAAACTTAAGGGATTACAAGTAATAAATAACTATTTGACTCTGCCCACCTCACCTATTGTTCTTTTTCAACAAATAGTTGAAAATCACTCTGAAACTAATAGAACTTTTTCAATCTTTAGTGATGCACAAATGAAAACAAGTGGAAAGCCTGAGGATGAATACTATACAGAGGTTAAGGAAAAGATCACTACTTTCAAACTTAGTGACTTTCAAGCATATGCTCGTAGACATCAAGATTATGACGTGAAATGGGCTGCATACAAAAATATTGAAAACGATTACACCTTTGGTACAGTTGCTTATTCTAATCAAAAATATGTGAATGTGGGTACTTACTCACCTGATCTTTCCTTTGCCACATTGGGCAGTGATACAAAAAATATAATTGTAAAACCAAAAGAGAAATTTGTTTTCAATACCCTTTATATTCTAACTAAAGATCTTGAGTCGATACGTCCTTTTACTCAAACAAACTTTGAGGAATACTTCTAAAGGGAGTATTCTTTTCTTTCTTCTTTCTGGAAACATTTTTATTTCTATCTTGAACTAAAAAATTATGCGTGCTTTAGTAGTATTAACTCATTCAGAATGTAAAAGGTTGATTGCACGAGGAATTAAACAACACCCAGAAGTGCAAGAAGCTTTAGAAAAAGGTAAAATATTTGTTTCGCGAGGTTCAACTACAGCTTATGTTTTAGAAGAATTACTTGGAGAACCAATTAACAAATCTCACTATGTTGCTGGTCAAGTAACCGGAGAAAAGAGAGATTTATTTAGATTAGGAAGCTTGAAAGGAGAAAAAAGACTTAAAGAAGTCGTTATCGATAAAGGTGTAAAGAAGGAAGTAGATAGCTTTAAAGAAGCTTTACAGTCTTTTGAACCAGGAGATGTGATTTTCAAGGGAGGAAACACATTAGGAAGCGATGGTATAGCAGGCGTATATCTTGCTCATCCTGAAGGAGGTACTATTGGTGGTATTGTTCCAATTGCAATAGCAAGAGGAATAAGTATTATCTCTCCGATCAGTTTGTCTAGATCCATTGATGATAGTGTATGGGAATTATCACAAATTCTTGGCAACAAAGCAATAGACAAAGAATACACCATGGGTTTACCAATAGGTATAATGCCAATCCCTGGAGAGGTTTTCACTGAGTTCGAAGCATTTGAATTACTCTATCCAGATATCAATGTGTTTCAAATAGGTTCGAGTGGTGTTGGTTCAGGTGAAGGATCATTACATTTCTTACTTATTGGAGAAGATGAAGATGTGAAGAAAGCTTACAACGAGCTAGTTGATCTTGCTTTGAAGGAAGAAGAATATATCCCTGATATAGATTAAATAAATAAAATATATTAATTTTTTCAGATATTTCTCTATCTTCTATTTAGTGATGAATTCTTCTAATTTTCAGTAATAGTACTAAATCCATTTCCGCTTTCTGAAATAGAATATCATGAAACCTGTAATGATAATCATTATTATCCAGACAAACAAATATCCCCATTGCCACTGTAATTCAGGCATATACAAGAAATTCATACCATAAATTCCTGCAATAAATGTTAACGGAATAAAAATAGTAGCAATTATAGTTAATACTTTCATGATTTCATTCATTTTATTACTTACACTGGATAGGTAAATGTCTAATAATCCTGAAACCATGTCTCTGTAAGACTCAATTGTTTCAATTATTCTTATTACATGATCATAAACGTCTCGAAAATAGAGCATAGTAGAATCCTCGATTATAGTTGCATCCCCTCTAATTATACTGTTTAGAATCTCCCTTACGGGAAAAATTGTCTTTCTAAGATGTATGATGTTCCGTTTTAGGTATTGAATCTGTATTAGGGTATTTTGATTCGGAGACGAAACTAATTCTTCCTCTATATCACTTAATCCTAAACCAATTTGCTCTAAAACCAAGAAATAATTATCAACGACTATGTCTATTAGAGAATATAGCAGATAATCATTTTTTGTTTTACGAATTCTTCCATATCCACTTATTATTCTGTTGATTACGGGAGTAAAAATTTCTGATTGTTTTTCGCTGAAAGAGATTACACTATCATGAGTAAGTAAAAGACTAATTTGATCCTCCTCTAACTGGTTTGATTCAGAAGAATATTGGAACATCTTCATAATAATGCATAGATATTCATCAAATGTATCTATTTTCGATCTTCCGAATACATTTACTATGTCTTCTAGTACAAGAGGGTGCAAATTATATTCTCCCCCTATTTTTTCAATATTTTCTACTTGATGGACTCCTTCGACAATTAACCAATTCTGTGCTGATTCTTTTTTTAATTCAAAAAATTCTTCTATTTTTTCTAATTTCTTGTGTGTTATGTCTTTTTCATTATATCCTAATGCAGTTAGATATATGCTTTCAGCCTCTCGCTCTCCTGTATAGACTATACTTCCAGGAGGTAAACCTGCTTTAGAATTTCTTTTCTTCTTGGGAAAAAACATAATAATGAATTTTCTTTAAAGTATAAATATGTTACATAGAAAAAATATGAAAAAGGAAGATTATTATTCTATTTCTTTGCTTTTCGTTTTTCTTTGCGTAATTCTTTTTCCAGTTTAGCTTGTTTCTTCTTCTCTTTCTTGGTTCTTTGTTGTTTTTGGTATTCTTCTTCTGTTTTTGTGGTTGTTAATCTAAATCCTGAAACTCCAGAGATGAGTCTTCCTATTCCAGAAAACTGTACAGTCAAACCTAACAACCCTATTAATAGATCATCAGTTAAAACTGATAGAATACCTGTTAATAGTACTAGCAGAATTATTATAGAAATTGCAAACATAAATAATGCTAACAATAATAATAACACTTTTACTGCATCTGGAAGTCTTTTTCGGATAGCGACTATAGCCATTCTAGTTAAAGCATTTAGGATTAGAGCACTTGAAACGAAAATAATAAAGAAGTCCTCTCCAAAATCTGGAGCGAAATAAGTAACAATACCTAAACCTGTTAAGATAAATCCGATTGTTATCTTGAAGACTTTTGTGCTTACTTTTAGACCTTTATCAAAAAGTCCATTGATTAATCTAGAAACTCCAATTATTACTATCAAAGTCGCAAAAGCAATTACGGTGTATGGTTGAATTTCAGGAAATAATAAGATTACGAAAGCACCTGCAAAAAGTATTAATCCAAAGCCTATGTTGTAGAATCTTAACCATCCAGGCATTTTTGTTTCAATTATTACTTTTTCTTTAGTTTGTAAATTTACTTCAGAACTCATAATATCCTATTGTTCTTCTCTCATAAAAACTTTTTTAGAAATTTTTGAATCTTACATTCATTTTCTTAAAAAAACTTATATAAATATTATACAATTATTATTATATGTCATCTACAAAAAAATTATCTTTCTGGATGCGATTATTCAATATTATTGCAGGAGTAATATTCCTTATACTAGCATTTATTGTAATAATTGACTTTGGTTTTGCAACTTTAACTCTTTTGACCTTGCTCAGCATTTCATTATTAATTCTTGGTTTGTCCAGGATTGGAGATGGAATTTTCAACAAAACACAATCATGGTTTATAAGAATACTAAAGATAGTTGTGGGAACTTTAATGCTGCCTATAGGAATAATAGTAATTGCTTATCCTTCTCTAGGTGTAGATATTTTAATAATTCTGTTAGCTAGTGCATTGATTACAAATGGTGTTTTAAGAATAATGGTTGCTGGAACTGAGGATAAATTGCCTGGTTGGTTCAGAGTTTTACTAATCATTGTTGGTTTGATTACTATATTCCTTGGTATAGTTGTAATAGTCTTTACTAGTTACGGATTTATAACATTAATATTGTTGCTATCTTTAACTTTCATATTCAATGGAATAGCGAGAATTATGTATGGTCTTGCAGGATATACTCCAACAGAAGCTGTACCCTAAACTATTTCTTCTGTTTTTTTCTATTTTCTGAAATCTAGTAAAAAATCTTTATATTGATTATTTTTCTTAGTACAATATACTAGAAAACAAATTTCGCAATCCTTACTATTTCTTAAGCTTCTTCTCTATTCTCCGTCTATCATGAGGTTTTATTTCTACAAGCCCAGATAATTTTGTTTCATCAAATTTGGATAAGTCTACACAATCTTCATGAAACCACTTGAATGAAAGATGTTCTTGATAATAACTTGGTTCTCCTATCCTGAGAGTGTTTTTTTCTATTTTGTTATTACATTTTTTGCATGTTGCTCTACTACTTTTAGCATATTCCACTTTCCATCTCATCTCTTTTTTCTTGAAGGACAAGCTGCGATTTCTTTCTTTCATGATTGATTCAAGTAGTTCTTTAGGATTTTCTCCTTTTAGAAGAACTGAATCTATTTTTAGATGAAAAACATCATAGCTAGTTACAGAAAATGCAAGATTTGCAGGTTTCATATATTTTAGATCTCCTTCAATTAGTACATTCGGAGGTAAATTAGTATTCTTTAGAATGAAATCAGCACATGCAGCAGCTAAATATTCTGATAATTTTCTCTTATCCAACTTTTGTAGTGCATTCTTCTTGACAAAACCATAAGTATTCTTAACTACTGTTCTATTAATTTCTATAACAAACTCTCTCTGTTTTAGTATAACAAAAAATCCTTCAGGAATATCATCCTTTATTCGTAATATTTGAAAATTCTTTGGATTTATGAGATATCCCCACTCTGTTTCGAAATCCATTCTAATTTTCATAGTTCTAGATGCGTTTTTAAATTTAAAAATTTTTTCAAAAAAAAAAACTCTTCTTTTAATTTTAAGTTAGATAAAGACTTAAATCTAATAGAATTCTTAGTAAGTAGATAACTAGCAATATTATAGTTGTTATCGCAAGTGAAATATTGAAATGTTGAGGTTCTAACCATTTGTAAATAAGTAGCATTGATAAAGCAAAAGTTAACACGATCGATAATGGAAACAAGGATTGATTTTGTTCGAATTTAAAGAATGAGGCTATCCATCCTGTTATTACAACAAAGATTATGATACAAATTGCAGTGACAAAAGATTTCCAAACCAAATCCTTTCTGAACTCTTTTCTACTTATTAGAAATTCAATTAAAAGAAGAACTCCAAATACAAAAACTATTTCTCCAGCCCAAATGAGCCACTCCCACCATACAGCACTAAAAGCAAATACTATTGCTGCCAAATTCTCACCAAATTCCTAATTTTCTTTATAATTTATAAAGTCTTTGGATTACGAAAAAAGAAACTTTATACATTAGTTACAGAATCTTTTATTTTTATTTCTTCATAGTTAGCTTCTAGAGCATTCATAAATTCTCCAGTTAAATCTATTAATTGATATGAATCATCCACTGTTAAATTCATCTGATAAGTTCTGTGAAAGCGATCCCTGGTAACAATAAACCATGTTACAGATTCCAGCAATTTTGTTTCAAACTGGTTTGATGTTATTTCAATTGCCTTAACACATTCTTTATGACTATCATCAGAGAAACATGCCCATTTTAAGGGATATGAATACACTATAGAGACTTTCTTTTTTATTTTATGGAAATAACTATTTTTTTTGTCATTGTCATTTACTGATTTTACAATTTTAGTATTATAGATCCATTTGTTCAATAATCCACTATTTGGTAAAATCGCTGTGTTTCCATCTGGTTGATCTACTTTTGTGTAGTTTATACCCATCTCTCTAACAACACCTTCTGTACTCATATCAGGTATGATAATGTAATCGGTTATCTGGAAGGGTCTACTTACTATTAGATAAAGACCTGCTATTAAATTACCTACAGTAGTAGTCGAAGCAAAACCAATAGCTGTCCCAACGATAGCAGCTACACCAATCAGTGTTCCACTCAGAGCTTCGAACTTATTTAGATATGCTATAGCAACAAAAGGGATAATTATTATATCTCCAAGGATTTTCAAGGTATTTAGAATTGAAGGAGAAACTTTTGCTTTTATCGCTCTTATCAATAATCTCCACAACCATATCAAAACTACACCGATGATAACATATATGATTAATGATAAAATATATGTTTGTAAAAATAAGTGATATGGATTTTCTATTCCTTCTTGAGGAAAAGCATTGTTAAAGGCATTCTCAATAAAATTATTTACTTTAAAATAACTAAAGAAAAAGAGTATAACTACTAGGCTGAAGATACTCAAGAGAATACTATAAATTATATATTTTTTCTTTATATGCATTTTTTTCAACCAACATATTAGCTTCTTGATATTTTAAATTATCGAATATTATTAAATTTTATTTAAAATCCGAGAAAAAAAGAAAAGATAAAGGAAAATGAATTCTATACATCTCTTGCAGCTACTGTTTTTCTATTATTGTGTTTAGTTCTTTTAGCTGCTTTTCTTATCATTTCTGCAACCTTATGATTAAACACTTCATAGAATTCTGAAGAAACATTATAGTCACCAAGTGTTTTTACATACTCTTTTACTTTTGATTTAACAATCAACATATCTGTAGGTAAATCTTTCTTTTTCTTTGACATACTTAAACCTCCATTTGTAATTGTATTATTATCGTTTCTTTTTATTTAAAGATTTGTAAGAATAGACAAAAAGCATTCTAGAGCATAGTTTGTTAAGAAAAGCAATTTGGTAAAAAAAATCTTAACTGAAACTTATAGTATTTAAAAGAAAATATAGGAAAAAAATTAAAAAACACTAATGATAAATCTTTCTTATGTCAGAGATTCCAAAAAAAATCTATAACACTTTGAAGAATCCCCCAATAGTCAGAATAATCTCTCCACTCCAGAGATTTATACATAAAGAAGCATCTGGAAGCCATATTTTATTGTTCTGTGTTTTAATTGGTTTAATATGGATCAATCTCCCTTTTGGTGATACTTATACTAGCTTATGGAATACTTATATTGGATTCAGTATAGGTTCTTTTAATTTTCATCAATCACTCCTACATTGGATAAATGACGGTTTAATGGCTGTTTTTTTCTTCATAATTGGATTGGAATTAAAACGTGAATTGATTGTTGGCGGTTTAACAGATTTAAAGGAAGCTTCTCTTTCAATTATCGCAGCTCTTGGCGGTATGATTTTTCCTGCTATTATTTATTTGATTTTTAATCCTCCTCAAAGTAGTGGTGTAAACGGTTGGGGTATACCAATGTCAACAGATATTGCTATATCTTTAGGAATATTAGCATTATTTACTTACAACATTCCAAAGAAATTAAAACTTCTTTTAACTTCTATTGCAATTATAGATGATATTGGAGCAATTTTAGTAATAGCAATCTTCTACTCAAGTCAGATTCAATGGATTTTCTTGTTAGTAAGTGCTTTAATCTTAGGTATTCTCTACCTTTTAAACAAGATTGGAGTGCGTAGAAGTATAATTTATATTATTCCGGGTATCCTTCTGTGGTTCTTTATATTTCAATCAGGTGTTCATTCAACCCTTACAGGAATTCTCCTTGCTACAACTATTCCTGCAACCAAAAGGATAGATGTGTCAGAATTTCATGAGATTAGTACAAAAACACTAGGATATATATCTGAAATAGAGTTGAGTGAAGGCGATAGTATTGTATATTCTAGATATAAAGCTTCGATACAAGCATTAGAAGATGGTTTTTCTAATATACTGACTCCGCTTGAAATTATTGAACACAAATTGATTAATTGGGTAGTCTTCTTTATAGTTCCTTTGTTTGGATTAGCTAACTCTGGAATAGATTTTAGTTCCTTAGGTGGAGGAGGTTTTTCAACTAATGTTTTCTTTGGAGTATTTCTAGGATTATTAATAGGAAAACCCTTGGGTATGTTGACATTCTCCTTCTTGTACTCTAAAACTAAAATCTTTGAGTTTCCTGTAAATGTAAATTGGATGCAATTAGCAGGAATTGGATTTCTAGCAGGAATAGGTTTTACAATGTCTAATTTTATTGCAGGTTTAGCATTTGTTGATACAGACAATCTTCTTGATACTGCGAAGTTTGGAATTTTGTTAGCTTCTGTTATTGCTGGAATAATTGGGTACATAATCTTATGGTATTCAATAAAAATGCGAGAAAAGAAGATTGCAGAAGAATCAGCGAGCTGAGACTTTTCTTCCTTTCTTTTCTATGGGATTAGAAATAGCATTAATTAATCTGCTTACTCCATTTAACAAAAACACAATTGCGAATAAGATTATCAAAATAAATACGTCCCAAGAAGTCCCAAATATTACAAGAAGACTTAATACTATTGTTATTGTTCCTCCTAATATTGATATTGCTCTAAACCAAACTGGATAATGTTTTTCAAAAACACCAATTAGCGATTTTTGAATACTGTTTATAAGAACAGCAATTGCTAGCAGAATTATAGCAGTTGATTCTATAGAGCCTCTAGCAACTGCTGAAACTGCTAAAGCCAAAATAATGATGCCAGCTATTATTCGAGAAATTCTTAAGTATTTCTGAAGATTTGTGTTTAAACTTCCGTTTATAAATCGTAATATGCCAATAAATATTAAAATGATTGATATAAATAAAAGAGTGTTTTGAGTATTAAGATTTATCTGTGCAAATAATAGAATTGCAGTAATAATATAGATTATTCCAGAAAATAGATTGAAAATTCGAATTAACAATCCAATAAAATCAGAATTTTCAGCCATAATTATTTTATCTCTAGACTGTATATATTCTTTTTCATCAAAAATGAAATAAATACTCTAAGATCAGTAAAAAACTTGTTGTGCAAAAGTATTTATGCGTTGCAGAAAAAAAACCTTATGAAGATTTTTCGAATAGTAGGAAATGATTTGGTTCCTTTAAATGAACCATATGTATTCTATAGAGGAGATGTATATATTGTAGAAACAGAGAGTGTTTTTTGGTTATGGTTGGGTTCAAAATCATATGTTGATGATAAATTTGCTGGAATTTGGTCAGCAAAAATCCTTCAAGAGAAGAAAAAGGATTTAAAAATCAAAACTATATCTGAAAATGAAGAACCTGAAGAATTCAAGAAAATAATTTCTTTCAAGATTACAGAAGGTGATACTCCACGAATTCTGAAGAAAATTGAGAAGAAATTTGAAAAAGACTATCAACTCCTACAAATCAAGCAAAATGATAAGGGTGAGATTATTACAACAGAAATTCCCATAGATTATCGAGGTTTCAAATCAGATGATGCTTTTGTTTTAGATGCTTATAATGAAATATTCGTCTGGATAGGAAAAGATAGTCAAGTTAAGGAAAAATATGAAGCTGGTAGGATAACTAGAGCTTTAGAAACAGAAAGAAAACGAATACCTTTGGTGTATGTAATTGAACAAGAAGAGGAACCTGAAGGTTTTAGAGACTTAGTTTATAAACTTGCATTACGTGATGGAGTTATTGAATTAAGAAAAACTGTTTCAGAAGAAACGAAAAAGAAACGAAAATTCTTTTGGTTTTTTACCAAAAAATAATCTAACTGATTATGCTGTTATTGGATAAACTTGTTTTAATATTCAAATTTTCTTTTATTCATCTTATCCACCTTCTTAAATTAATGGATTTTCTATTTTTCTAATTTTCCAATCAATAGTTTTTTTGTCATTTTATCAAATTTATAAAGGATTACTAATAAAATCCTTCACAGCTAAATGGTTGAGTAAAGTGATTATTGGTAATAGAATGGAGATTGGAGAATATATAATACAATTTCCAACTGAAATTCAAGAGATTGTAGAAGAATTACGTAATATTATTTTATCAAATTTTTCGTTCTTAAATGAGGACATCAAATTCTGTATCCCAGTCTATATGACAGAAAAAAAGATTTGTTCAATTAACTCCTTCGAAGATCATGTTAATCTTATGATATGGATTAGAGGAGAAATAAAAGATTCTCATAGTTTATTACAGGGAAGGAATGAAATGATTAAATTCATTAGAGTTGAGTCTTTAAGCGACATCAAATCAGAGCTGATAGTAGATCTTTTAGCACAAGCAATTAAGCTGTGATTGAACTTTTATTTAGTATTTTCTAATTCTTACATATGGTAAGATTTATTAATATTCAGGTTTCTGAATATTATATAAAAAGAATATTAATGCGACTTTCGATAATAAACTTTTGTTTGGTGAAAGCAAAAAATGAAAGAAAATTTAACAAGCAAATATGAAGAGAAGCTAGCAAGAAAATTAGGGGAAATTGCGATTTTAATACACCTTGCTCGTTCTCCTGAAGGTTCTCATGCCTATGAGATGTGTTCTAAAGCTTCAGATATTTTATATGAAAAACGAAGAAACAGTTTGGAATTCATTGATGATCATATAAAGACTCTTCATGATTTACAACAACTAATTACAAAAAATATTATTAATACAGATGAGTATAATTCAAAGAGGAGAGCTATAGAAAAGAGTATTGAGGACTGCCCAATATTCAAGTTAAATCCTCGGATAAAGAACCTTCTAACTAGGGATAAAGAAGACAATATCAAAAAGGATTTAGCTTACCTCTCTGAGATAACTAAGGATTTGGAAAAATCTGTTCAAGAAATAAAATCAATGACCACAATTTGGAGCAATATTAGTGGAATTTATCCTGCAATAGAATCCTTAGAGAAAAGTGGTTTGATTGAGTATGTCAAAGATGACAAAGAGGGAGGAAGATTAAAGAAAATCTACCAAATTACAGAGCTGGGAAGAAACACATTAGCAAGGCTACTAATCAATATTATTGATATTACAGGTTTTGTTTTCCATGTAGATGATAAACATTTTATGCCTAAAAAACAAAGAAAAGTTCTATTCTTCAATCCTTTTGGAGATGTGTTCAGACGATTAGCAGATGACATCCCTCATGAAGACAGAAAATATTTGCTTCATCATAAAGGAAAGCAAAATGAACGACCATTTTCAAGAATGTTTATGGAACATGGTTTGCCTTTGCCAAGTTTTCGAGTTTTTCTGAGGCATCCAGGTCTTGTTAAAGAACATCTGGACAGAATTGAATCAGAGGATGAGAGAGAACTAGCTAAAGAGTATCTTAAAATCAAACTTGTTGAAAGAAAAGAATCAATAAGCAAACTCTTGAAGGAGCTGAATTAAATGGCAACATCAACTATTGAAAAACAGAAAACACAGTATAGTCCAGAAATTCAACTAGAGATTACAAAGAAATACAAATCAGCTACACGATGGTTTTGGTCCGCCTTTCAGAGACAACCTTTGATGTATGGTTTTGCATTGGTTTTACTCGTAGCAAGTACGTATCTAACAACAAAAACAATTGCTCTTGTTGGAGATGTATTAGATATCCTTTTGATTGATATCAATGCAGGTACGATTTTTTCGACCGAATTTAACTCGCTTATAGTACGAATGATTATTTTCGTTCTAATTAGTTGGGTGTCACTTAGTCTGAATATTTATATCTGGGCTGATGCAACCTTCAGAGTACAAAGAGACATGCGACAAGAATTTTATGAAGTAATTCAGGATCACTCAATGGCATTTTATGATATCAATGATTCTGGTGTTATTTTGTCAATGGGTATGAACGAGATTAATCAGATTCGAATGGCTATTCACCCAGGTTTTAGAATGTTATTGAGCTCTATGTTTACCATTATTATTACAACTGTTCTCTTAATACAGTATGACTGGATAGTTGGTGTAGTTTTAGCTGTATCCTTTGCTATTTATCTAATAATTGCTTGGAGATATGCTGCAAAGGTAGGACCAATTAGACAAAAACTTGCTACTGATCTTGGTGATCTATCAGCTATTTCACAAGAAATGTTTAGAGGAGTGGAAGTTGTCAGGGCATTTGATAATCATGAAAAAGAGATTAACAAATTTAATGCGAAAAGTTTGGAATATGCAGAAGATATGAAGAAAGAAGGATTTCTTAGCGCTTTTTATTGGCCAGCATTGATTACTATTGTTGTTACAGCTGGAGCATTTGCTTATGGACTCTGGATGGTAACATCTTCAACTGGGACTTCTTTTACAATAGGAGTATTAATATCAATCTTAGGTTTACTTATGTCACTTAATAGACAAAATTTCATGATACCCCAACGTTTAATCATGCTACAAGCAGGTCTTGAAAACTCTCAAAGACTATGGTCTATGATGACTTTCGACGATCCACTACAGCAACCTGAAAATCCAATCGAGGGCGATTGGGAAAAAGATATTCATTTCAAAGATGTAAATTTTGCTTACCCTGGGACTGAGAAAGTAGTGCTGAAAAACATTTCTTTTACAATACCTACAGGTTCAAAAGTTGCTTTGATTGGAGGTCCAGGTTCAGGAAAATCAACAATCCTTAAGCTTCTTTTAAGACTCTATGATCCAACAAATGGATCAATAGAAGTTGACGGAACTAGACTAGACTCAATACACACTAATTATGTAAGATCGAATGTAACAATGGTTGAGCAAGATATTTTCCTTTTCTCTGATACGTTGAGAGCTAATATAACTTTTGCTAAACCACAAGCATCTGATAAAGAGATTAAATCTGCAGCTGAAAGAGCACAAATCTCGCAGTTTATAGAAACTCTACCCAACAAATATGAAACAGTGATTGGTGAGAGAGGAGTTACACTTTCTGGAGGTCAAAGACAAAGGATAGCAATAGCACGAGCTCTATTATCAGATCCTAAACTGCTGCTTTTAGATGATAGTACAAGTGCTGTTGACATAAAAACAGAACTTAGACTTCGTTATGCTATGGAGGAACTGATGAAAGATCGCACTAGTATTGTTGTTACTCAAAGGCTTACAACACTTGTTGCTGCTGATATTATTATTCTTATGAAAAGAGGAGAGATAGTCGATATTGGTTCCCATGAAGAATTATTGCAGAGATGTGTCGACTATCAGTTTATGTGTCAGCATCTTCCAATGGCAGAAAGCATGGGTGTTTATAGTGATATTGATGTTCTAGAAGGAGGTTCTAAATAATGGCACACGGTCAAAGAAGAGGTCCTGGAAGAGCATTAGGACTTGAAAAATACGAGAGAGCTCGATCAACTAAAATCTTGGTCAGTAATTTATGGGTGTATCTTCAGAAGTACATATGGACAATAATAGTTGTAGGTTTGCTTTCCATTCTCTATTCAGTTACAGCTTTAATTAATCCTCTTATAATTAGACATGGTCTAAACGCTATTCAAGGAGGAGAGGTGAATTTCATGTCTCTCTTACCATTATCTATAATCTTTTTCGCTCTTACTATTACAGGGTGGATAATAAGTTCATTTTCTACTAGAATAATGGCTAAAATGAATTCAAAAATGTTGCATGAGGTCAGGGCAGATGTTTATCACAAATTAAGCTATTCAGATATGGCTTACTTAAAGAGAGAACAGTCAGGTAATATAACAGCAAGAGTAACCGCAGATACTGGAGAATTGGCCACAGGTGTTCAACTCTCAACAGGTATCGTTTCACATTTGCTATTAATTATTGGATCATTCATAATTCTTCTTCTTACAAATTGGATGATAGCTCTTATCTCTCTTTGTGCTATTCCTATCGCTTTTGCGATGAGTAGAGTGTTAAGTTACTTTGGACGCAAAATTATCTTAAGAGTAAGAAGAGCGTTTGGTGTTGTTTCTGGCAAGATGGCAGAAGGTCTTACTGGAATCGCAGTTGCAAAATCATTTAATAGGGAAGAGGAACTAGCAACTGAACTCCGAGAATTGAATCAACAACATTACAAATATTCTAAACAATTCGGTATGTTAATGATGTTCGTTATGCCAACGATGACTTCTCTAAGCTATTTACTATTTACAGTGATAATTTATTTCAGTGGGTGGATTAATCAAACCACCACAATTCCTTTAGGAGATATTTATCTTGCTGTCAATCTGTCTCAACAATTTCTATTTCCAATAGTAATGCTTTCTATGGTCTTCCCACAACTAGAAGCTGCTTTTGGAGCAATGGATAGAATAATCGATGTTTTTGAAGCGAAATCTGCTGTAGAAGATTCAGATTCTGCTAGACCTTTACAAGAAGATGATGATAGTGTTCATTTTGAAAATCTAACCTTCGCGTATGAGAAGAACATAAACGTCTTAGAAGATGTGAGTTTTTTTGCACAACCTGGTGAGATGATTGCAATCGTCGGTCATACTGGTGCAGGTAAAACAACATTAATGTCATCTCTTCTCACAAGGTTTTATGACGTTCAAGAAGGTGAGATTAGAATTGGATCACAAGATATTAGAGATGTTACACAATCATCCTTGCGAAACGCAATTGGTTTAGTTACGCAAGAGCCTTTTCTATTTACAGGTTCTGTCATGGAAAATATCTTGTATGGAGCTCCAAAATCAACAGAAAAAGATGTCAAACAAATCTCTAAGAAGATAAATGCTGATGAATTCATTGATGCTTTGCCAAATGGATATGACACCATGATTGTTGAAGGCGGTAAAAAGCTATCCTCTGGACAAAGACAAATAATAACAATTGCTCGAATGATGCTTGCAGATCCTAGAATTCTAGTTCTTGATGAAGCTACTAGTAGATTAGATGCATATACAGAATCATTGATTCAAGCTGCTCAAAGAGAGTTATTTAGAGGACGAACCACTTTTGTAATTGCTCATAGACTTTCTACAATAAAAGACGCTGATAGAATAATTGTTTTAGAAGAAGGGAAACTGGTGGAAAATGGGACACATGATGAGCTGATGAAAGAAGATGGTATTTATGCCGATCTCTACAACACTTATTATGTTCATCAAGGTTTGGAGGAAATTGATATTAAACCAGAGGAACTTGAACCTGAAGAACTTGAGGAAGAACATATACAACCTATGAAGGTTCCTATGGGACATATGACTACTGGAGGATTGTCCCCAGAAATGTTAGCTCATATCAAAGAGAATGCAAAAGGAAAATCTCCTAAAGAAATAAAAACGATGCTAAAACAGATTAAAGAAAGAACTGGAAAAGAAGCTCCCAATGAAGTAAAAATGATATTGTTACAAATAGCAAATGGTAAAGAAACAGATACAGTCTCAATGCATACACTGGGAGATATGAAGAAGAAAGAAAAGAAGAAAATGCATGGTGATTAAAACCTCTTTTCTTATTACTTTTTTAATTCAAAAGCTATCCTTTCTGTTATTTTAACTACTTTTTCTAAACATAACTTTAGCGAGCTCGAGAAATCATTTCCAATTAAATTTCTCAAAGATTTTTCAGGCTTTAATATTATCAAGAATTCAGAGAGAGTGTAAAAAAGATCCAATCCTTCCAATGTTCTTAATTCAATTCCTCTTTTTTCTAAGTAAATTTTCCACATACTTCTCCTAATTTCAGTGAAATATTTCCACCAGTTCCAGATTTTTAGACCCCATTCAAAGAAATTAAATTCCCAGACTGGATTTCCACACATTACAGTTTCCCAATCAAGAATTCCTGTGATTCTCATATTATCTTTTGATTCAATAAGAATCTGATCTTCGTGAATATCGGCATGAATTAGAGTATGAGGTAGAGAGACTATCTCTTCCAAACATTGATTCCAAATATTTTTTGTCTGATGTGAGTTCAGAATTTTCAGTAAATCTTTATGATATTTTTCTATATACTCTATAAATTTCTGGTGAACATAATCTATTGCTTCAGGCATTGTATCTGGATTTAGTAACTGAATCTCCCATTTGTATTGATTTTCGTCAAACAGTTCTATTCTTTGCTTGATTTTTTCAGGAAGTTTCTGTATAGGAATCTCATGCCATAAAGTGAAAACAGATGATAAATTGGTAAGCATCCTTGAAAGCATTTCAAAATTAACATCATCTTCCAATTTTGAATAAGGGATTCCTGTCAATCTTGAAGCAACAGTAAAGTTAAAGTAACTTATTTTATCATCCTCAACTTTCTCGAGAAATCTAGGAACAGGCAGATTTGGATAATCATTAAATAATTCATATGCTGTCGTTTCCATATCTAACCAAAAAATACCACTAGGATCTCTGGGAAAAAGAAAAACCTTATCTTCAGTATATAAAATCAATTTCCTCCATCCATCAAAATTAGCATGAAGTTCTTTAGGTTCTATATTGAATCTTTTACAGAAGAATTCCAGCTGACTAAAATTTAAAATCCCATGAATTCTGTCATCTACTTCCATTTTTCCAAATTATTTTTAGTATTCCCATATATTATTTTAACTCTCATTGTGAATTGATTTTCTGGTTTTGTCGATAGATTTATTATCGTACCAAATATCCTAAGAAATAATGATCGAAGACAATCAAAAAGAAGAGATAGTCTCTGCAATCCAAGCACTGAACAGAAAATGGTATAATCATCGAATATTCTTAGCTATAAGTTTAGCACTCGGTCCATTAGCTTTTATTGGAGGTTTCTATGGACCATTGGAAGTAGATCAAGCTATATGGTATCAAACTGTTTTCTTTCTAATAGCTGCTGGATTTTTCGTTGTTTTAGTCTCCTACCTATTCAATCTATTGTGGATAGTACTTCTAGTGCCTAAAAGAAAAGATGATGGTGCTAAACGAAAAGAAGCTAGAAAACAAGCAAAAATAGATTTTTATTCCAACTGGAAAAATAAATTGCTTTACAGTATAGTACAGATTTTACATAGTTCACTAGTGATTGTTCTATTCATTCTTCTTTCACAAGGAGTCATTTTGGTAGACTATGTTCAATATGTGTACATTGTTATTGGATTTATTCTTTTTGCAAATCTCTTCCTATTTTATGACCGATTTACTATAATTTTCATTCAATCCCTTCCATCGAAAATCGAAAATAAAATGATGTTTATTCTAAAATCAATTGCTCTTTACATACTCTTAATTCCTCTCTACCCAATTCTTCTTCTAATAAGTCTTGCAGATTTATTTAGATATTTTACTCTCGAGGACAAAGATGATCAGGATCTATTTACTGCCAGAAGTATAATGTATATAGAAATCTTCCAATAATCTAATAGAAATTGTATATCTAAATATAGCCTCCAATGTTACTGTAATATTACGAAGCATTTTTTTCATTTCTTACTTTTTTCCAATATGCATTCTAAAAAAGTACTTTTTCTAAGTTTAATTTTATTGGCTTTGGTAGTGGTGCCATGTATTCCTTCACAAAATGCTTATTCTATCATAGAAATAGGTGAAAAGAGTACCTCTTACCAAACTGAAATTGATTCTTCTATGATCAAAAGACAACCTCCTGTGGGACAAGATTACGATTTGATTTTCATTGAAAGTTCCTCTATTGAATATGCTAAATCAGTAGAGTGGCACACCTGGGATAATTTTAAACCAACAGCGAATCCAACTTCTAGATTTCATGACATGTCAAGAATTCAAATGGCACTGGGATATATTGATCTTTTCTATACAACAAATGAAACCTTTTTCATAAATGAAGCGAAGTTTCATTTGCAAAATCTTTACTTAGATGTCAATGGATCATATATAAGAGGGAAAAATACCGGAACTAATCAATACGAGCTTCATGCTGCAGATAATTTTCTTTTGGTTATTGCATATGCTAGATTAGCTGAAGCTTTACAAGTTAATGGTGATACAGATACGACTCTTTATAGAAATTTAGCGAATACAACTTTTTCGAATCTACTCGATATTTTCTATTTTCCAACAACTGGGACAATAAATAGTACACTATTTTTGGATGAAATCACTCTTTGGATTGAAGGAGCTTCAATTTTTGCTTCTGCAAAAGCGACAGGTTTATTCTCTATAGCGAATTATTTGTTGAATGATAACACACTATTTTATTCTCAAACAAAAACAGCTGTGGATACCTATATCGCAAACGGTAATAGATCAGCTCTTGGTTCTGGTGCTCTATTTCAAACAACACTTGGTTCTGGTGCTGCATCCGATAACGAAGCTGATATACAAGGAAATGTGTACATGAGTACTGCCATTCTACAGCATAGTACATATCAGAAAAGGATTGCAGCAAATAATACTGCAAGCTTAGAATACTATGGACTTGCTGATTTAGTAGAAAATACTATTTTTGATGCCTTCTATAGTACAACAACTAATCTGCTACATTCAAGATATGACTTGAATGCTTTCACTCTATCACCTGATGCATTGACTTATGAGAACTGTATGGTTATATCACAGGTTATAGAATTCCAGAGAAAGAGATTTGAAGATTTTAATATTCTGCCTTCTGTGTTTAGGTATTTAGATTTACTTTCTACATTGATCGATTTGGTTTTTGATGCTCCACTTGCATTTGAAGCAGGTTTTTCAGAGATAGGTACAATAATTTTTAATAAATGGGATGTATTGTATGAAAATCCAATCATGGTAAACTTTCAAGCAGTTACAATGTTTACAAAATTATTCCCAATACTCACATACTTAGTATCTCCACATGATATACCATTATTTCAACTAACCTCATTTGATTTGTATCTAGAATTTGCTGAAACAACATCTATCTATCAGAGTAGTGCTTCAATACTTCCATATAATTTCGAATACAATATCTTCTCTCAATCAAACCTAAATGTGTCTTATGCAACTCATATTCAAATTAAGACTACAGCTTTGAATGGAATCCGTAACAGAACATACTATCTGAAGCAATTGTTCTTCCAATCCGAACTCGGAGGTAATCATGAAATTACTCTAGATTTCTATCATGCTTTACTCCCTATATCTGATTTTACTTATTATTTCTATATCGATAAAGAAATACGAATTGAAACAGATCCATTAGATATTACAGTGACTCAAGGAGTAAAGAATGAAATTTCATTTACAATAAAATGTGTGGATGAGCAAGGTCTAAGTGTTAAAAATGCTGCTGTTGAAATTCGTATAGATCTTGGAGGATTACCTTCTCCCATTGTTATTCCTCCAACGCAAACAGATAATGCAGGTAATGTAGATATTAATATTGATCTATTAGAAATTTTAAATGGGATCAATGTTCCTCAAGAGGTATCAGAAATAGGAATCCCTATAATAATAAACGCATCAAAGATTGGTTACTTATCAACAGAGCTATCTAAAGAAGTTACAATATACCTGAATCCACTAATTGTAGAGATTGATCCTTCCCCCCTTGAAATTAAGGAGCTCAGTGATTTGAATCTGTATATCGATGTTAAAACTCAAATACCAGCTAGTATTATAGACCCTTCTGCTAATATATTTCTAGGTGATGAGTTGATTGAAGAGGATTTTGATCTTCCTGCATCCCTAACTATTGAAAGTGCTGATCTAAAGACTGGAAATACAACTCTAATAGTTGCTGTATCTGATACTAATTTCGGGAACTTTATCTTTAGACAGGTATTTGAAATAAACGTAATCCCCTTGAGAACACTTGAGAAAGTTTATACTTGGATAGAACAAGCATTACAATCTACTGCAGTGCAGGTTATCGGTTCATTGGGTATCTTGTGGGCATTACTTTGGAAGCAATTTAATCTTCTAATAATTGGAAGATATGTGAGATGCCATTATTGTGGAGAAACCACTAAAAAGAAATTCGCACTGTGTAAAAACTGCGGACATGTTCTAAGGCCAGAAAAACTCCCTTCTGAAGCTAAATCAGATCCTCCAGATTTTCCAGCTCCTAAACCACCTGAACCTCAACTTCCAGAACAGAAACCACCTGAACCTCGACTTTCAGAATTTAAACCATCCGAACCTGAAAAAAAGGATGATGCTTATTCAAATTACTCTAATCAGTATTAATCATTCCTTTTCTTTTTTTCTTTATATTAGAAATTCTTTTACAAGTTTAGTTATATCTTCTCTACATGGAGCAGGGAAAATTAATAGATTATTATATTTTGGCTTTGTCAATCCTGCAACAATCTCAGATACTTCTGATAGTTGTTTAAGAGATCCATCTTTCATTTTCAACATAATGGCAAATCTATCTTCTTCATCGAAAGTAGTATAGTATCTACTCATAAATTGATCAACTTCCCAACTCACTGTGGGGTAACCATGTTTTCTAACAATGAAATTGATTTTATCCTCATTCTCGATTATATTCTGTGCCATTTCCTCAGTCAAAGGAATGCTCTTGTAGAGGTTTCTATGCAAGATATCCTTTGCTAATTTTCTAATGAAAGGATCGTTTTCTTCTTTTGTTGCTGAATATTGCAACTGTGTATAAATGATATCATCGGTAAGTCCCATTAGTGATTTCCAATATGGTTTATCAACAAAGTCCTGTATGAATGGTAAAACAGCTAATTTATTTTTTTCTTCTATTTTTTGAAGTACTTGAGATATGAATAGTTTTAACATATACTCCCAACATCTGACAGTTTTGTGGAAATAGACCCTTGTGAATTGCATGTAAAGTGCAATAACTACCTGCTCAATTGATTGTAATCCTTTTTCTCTGATAACAATTAATCCCTTAGGTGTAAGTTCTAGCATAGCAAACAATCTTTCAAGATTATACATGCCAAAAGAGACACCTGTGGCCACTGAATCTCGCATCAAATAATCCAGTGCATCTGCATCCAATTGAGAATTTATCACTTGATTATAGAAGGGTTTATCTTCAACACTTCTTCCTTGAATTAAATCCGCAATTCTATGTCTATTATATCCCTCTTTTTCCAAAATTGTTGCTATCTCTGAGATGCCATCTAAAACTATCTGTTCGGATAGATTCTCATGTCTCTCAAAAGCTGTGAATTTCTCAGTACAATTGGGATTTTCTGAATTTCTGCAGAGCATTCTAATTGTATCCTCAAACATGTGACTGAAAGGCCCATGACCAATATCATGAATTAATGCTGTGAGGCTAACTAAAGCTATATCGTCTTTGGAGAGAATATCTGGGTGTCGTTGATTTAACTCTGATGCAAGCCCATTTGCTACATGACTTGCTCCCAGACTATGCATAAAACGACTATGTGTGGCAGAAGGATATGAAATTGAGACTCCACCAAGTTGAATTATTCGTCTCAATCTCTGAAATTCTCCAGTATCTATAATATCTATAAAGAGTTTTTCAGGGACATCAATGTATTTGTGTACTGTGTCAGCTATCGATCTGTAAACTGTCATTGAAGGATTGTAATATTAACTATAAAATAATGTTTTGGGTTCACGAAAATAAATAATAAACAAAAATTGATATACTCCTTTTTGCAGTCTGGATGTTAATGAATATTGGGATTATAGGTACGGGTTACGTTGGATTAGTAACTGGTGTTTGTCTTGCTAGTAAAGGGAATAAGGTTCTATGTGCAGATATAATTCCA
Organism: Promethearchaeati archaeon; assembly: GCA_013166775.1. Lineage (GTDB taxonomy): Archaea > Asgardarchaeota > Heimdallarchaeia > Heimdallarchaeales > Heimdallarchaeaceae > UBA460. Next base: position 9,913 of record JABLTJ010000012.1, on the reverse strand, counting down.
GAAAAGATTGATTCTATAAACAAAGGTTTCTCTCCAATTTTTGAAGAAGGATTAGATGATTTGCTCCAATCAGCTTTAGAAAATAAGTTGCTTGAAGCGACAACTGATGTAGACTACGTAATCAAAAATTCAGACGTCATCTTCATTTGTGTTGGTACTCCTTCTCTACCTAACGGTTCAATGAATTATGAGTATGTTGAGGAAGCTGCAAAAAACATAGGTCGAATCCTCAAAAAACAACAAAAATTCAAAGTGATTATTGTAAAGAGTACATGTATTCCAGGAACAACAACTAATCATGTCGGTCCTATTATAGAACAAGAAAGTGGATTAAAAGTTCAATTTGGGTTCGGTCTAGGAATGAATCCTGAATTCTTAAGAGAGGGAGTAGCTGTAAATGACTTCCTTTATCCAGATAGAGTTGTAATTGGTGTTTCAGATGAAAATACTAAGGATATTATGATGCAATGCTATGCTGGATTCATCGCTCCTTTTGTTATAGTCGACCCTACTTCTGCTGAAATGATTAAGTATGCTGCTAATACGTTTCTAGCAACTAAAATTTCCTTCTTTAATGAAATGGCGAATCTAGCTGAAAAATTTGAAGCTGACATCTCTGTAATTACTGAAGCAGTCGGGATGGATCACAGAATATCAGAGAAATTCATGAACGCTGGAATAGGGTGGGGTGGTTCTTGTTTTCCTAAAGATATCAGAGCTTTATTACATAAATCTAGAGAATTTGGGATTTCCTCAAAATTATTACAAGCTGCTTTAGATACAAATGAAGCTCAGCCTTTTGAAGCTATTAGGCTTCTAAAGGAAGAACTAGGGGAAGAAAAACTAAAAAACAAACGAATAGCAGTCTTAGGATTGGCATTTAAACCTAATACAAATGATATGAGAGAAGCTCCTTCCATTCCCATAATTAACTTACTTCTTAAAGAAGGAGCTAGAGTAGTCGCTACAGATCCGATAGCCATTGAAGAAGCTAAAAAAATGTTAAACCATAAGAATTTAGAATTTGTTACATCAGCAGATGAAGCCTTAACTGAAGCAGATGCTTGTGTTCTTGTAACTGAATGGAGCGACTATACTCATCTCCCTATTGAAATTTTCTTAGAGAAAATGAAATCTCCTATACTCATAGATGGTAGAAGAAAATATGATTATGAAAAAATGAGAGAAGAAGGAATAAGATATAGAGGAATAGGTTTAGGGCATTAACTAATACTAATCCAAATCTTTGATAGCTTTATCGATTTTTTCTATCTGACTTCGTAATCCTTGTTTGCATTCCTTAAGATGTTTTAATTTTTCTTCTCTACTTTCTCCACCAGTAAATTTACCGCATTCATGTTTGTGTTCTCTGCATTTCTTTGTTTTCATTTCAATCACTTCAATTTGTAAAGCTAATTACTTTAGATTTAGAAGTATTTATATATAAACACTTTCTAAAGTGTTCTTAATTAACTAAAGAAATACAGAGTATTGTGAAAAAAATGGAGAAAAATGGTTGTGATAACGATAATAGAATCTTCCCATGTTTTGTGCCTGCTCAAAGAATTTTGAATCTTGTAAGCAAGAAGTGGAGTATTCAATTAATTTATCTACTTCGAGAAGGCAAACGATTTAGATATAATGATCTAAAGTCATCTCTCCATTTAGGTTGGAAAGAAGATAAAATCAGCGATGCTACTTTATCTACTCGACTTTTAGAACTATCAAAGGAAGGTTTTTTGCTTCGCGAAGTGTATCCAGAACTTCCTCCTAAAGTTGAATATAGACTTTCAGAAAAAGGAGAAAATCTTTCAAAAGCTTTAGAACCTTTGGTAGACTGGACAATAAAAATTTGTCATGAAGAATAAGAATATGAGATATTATTCTTTTAATCCTCTTTGAGCTTATAACCAATAATCCTGAATTTTAATTCACTTGAGAACAATATAGGATCATAAATTCTCCTACCATCAACTACACAAGGAGTTCTCATATGTGATTTAAAGAATGATGGTTCTAGATTCTTGAATTCATCCCATTCTGCACAAATAATTGCACAATCAGAATCTTTGATGGCATCAACAACTGAATCTGTGATAGTTATAACAGTTTTATCTTGCTCAAAAGCTTCTTGTGCAGATTCTTTTGCCTTTGGATCATATCCTTTAACTACAGCTCCCTTAGAAACTGCTTCAGCTGTGATTCTTCGACTTGGAGCATATCGCATGTCATCAGTTCCCGGTTTAAAAGCTAAACCTAAAAGAGCGATTGTTTTTCCTTTCAGATCTCCAAGTAGCTCTTCTGCTAGTGTAACTGCATGATTTGCTTGTCTGTCATTAACATCTATAACTGATTGAATTAATTGAGCTTCTAATCCTTGAGATCGAGCAAATGCTACAATGGCATTCAAATCCTTTGGGAAGCAACTTCCCCCCCAACCAACACCAGAACCTAGGAAACGGTGATTGATGCGATAATCCAACCCTACTCCATAAGCTACTTTGCCAATATCAACACCAGGAACAAGTTCAGCAATCCTTGAGAGTTCGTTGATGAAAGAAATTTTTGTAGCAAGGAAACAATTGTTACCATACTTTACTAATTCAGCACTTTCTACGTTCATTCTAATAATAGGACACTTTTCACCGATATGATCACCATAAAATTCTTCGTAAAGTTCTTGGAGCAAATCACCACTCTTCTTATCATACTCTCCAATTACAACCCTATCAGGCCAGAAAGTATCTTCAATAGATCTCCCTTCTGCTAAAAATTCAGGTTGCATAATCAATCCTATTTCTTTTCCAAGTTCTTTTCCAGAGTGATTTTGCAATTGTTTTCCAACCATATTCCTGCTAGTGCCTGGAACTACAGTAGAACGAACAACAACCAAATGGTAACTGTTTTTTTTCACCAAAGCTTTCCCAATGTCTATGGCTGCTTGTTCCATGTAATCAAGATTGATTGATTTATCAATATGATTGAAAGGAGTACCAACGATAATTAGAGTCATATCTGATTTTAGAATTGCTTCTTCTCTATTAGTTGTACAAACAAGATTGCCTTCATCAACCACTTTTTTCAGAAGTTCTTCCAAACCATTTTCAAAGAATGGAGGAATCCCCTTGTTTATCATTTCCGCATTTTTTTCGTTTCTAGTACTGCAAATTGTTTTAATTCCTCTATCAGCAAAACACACAGCAGTAACTAAACCAACGAAACCTGTTCCAACGATAGAAATTTTATATTCAGACATAGTGTTTTAACCTTTTCTCTATTTATAAACATCTCTGAACAACTTTGGAGAAAAGTGAATCAAATTATTGTTTATGCTTCAGCATTGATTTGTTGAAGCAGATTCGATCGAAAATCACCTGATGATATAAATATATCATGAAACATAAGATTCTCAAACATGTGGTTTGAGTAAGTCATATAATTCTCCTTAAGAAATAGGTTATAGATGGATATGGATTCTTTATGTAAGCGAGAAAGTTTATTATCCAGACAGAACCAACCTATTTCCTCTATTTTTGTAAGAGCTTTTTCTCTGTTATCATCCTGCAAATAACTAAAAATAACATTAAGCAGTTTAATCCAAACATTGAGAGTTGTATTTTCATATTGCGATTCTTTTCCAAGATAATTTTTCATGATTTTTTTGAATTCTTCATTCTTCCCCATTGAGAGATAAAGTCTAGCTATAATGAGTTCACTGAATGTTTTTTCAAAACTATCCAAAGCTTCACTTTTTTCTTCAATTGCTAGAATTCTTATTGCATTCATTATTCTTGTGTTGAAATTTCTAATCTTTGGATTCTCCAGCTCCAAAAGGAAATTAATTACTTTCTTGAAAAAACGATAACTATCTTTGTCATCTAGCTCTTTTGTTTGTTTCAGTTCATCTTTTGTAAGACCAGAGTAAACCATCAATTGTTTCAACATTTCTGGATGTAACATCAGTTGCTTAGCTGATTTTTTTCGGTACTGAGCAGATTCTTCATTTGCATTTATTTCCTGTCCTTTATGTGAAGAAACATAGAAATATGAAAACGTAAATGATCCAATTAATTTATTAATAAATCTCTTAGGGATTGTCATTTTGAGATTTGAAAGAACTCTCTTAAGTTCCTCTAAAATATTATAAACTTCTCTAAACTTTCCCGTTGATGAATAGATTCTGGTAAGATATGATAATCCACAAAGGTAATCATAAACATACTCTCCTTCATACCCAAATTTCTGGAATAATTGTGTAGAAGTAAAGATATACATTTCACCCATTATTTTATCTGAAGAATCTAATGCAATTTGACCAAGTAGAAGATTGAATCTTGCAAGACTTGTTTTTGGATAATAATCAAACAATTCCTCATTAACCATTAACTCTTGCACAAGATTTTGAAGATCATCATCTAATCCTAATCTGAAATATATTCTCGAAAGCAAAGATGAAGCTTTAATTTCGGACATGTAGAAACTTTTTCGCCTAAAAAAATCTCTACACTTTTTAATCATATCAGCAGCTAAAGGATTTTGATTTTCTGTCCATTCACCAATTGCGAAAGAGTATTTTACCCAATAATAGTAAACAGGTTCTGGGTTTCCAATGGAATCCATTATATGCATAGCTTTTTCTCTTGCTTGTTTTGCTTCTTCATAATTCCCTTCAAGTTTGTATGTTCCCCACTTCATAATTGCAGCTAAGGCTACCCCTTCTTTGAATCCAATTTCCTCAGAAATCTTCTTTACTTTTCCACTTAGATCATTAACTTCAGCAATCGTATCTTCAAAACCAAAAATAAGAATATGTTTGATATAATAGATAACAGCTAAAGACCTACTATCATTAAGTTGTTTACTTCTTTTAATTGATAATTCTATAAGCTCGAGAGCTTCTTTTGGTTCTTTTGTTCTACTAATAGCAAGTAAATAATTTACATAAATTCTAAATAAGTCTGTATCCTCAATGTCTGCAATATCAAGGTCCTTAAGCTCAGAAAATCTCATTGAAGATCCCGTTTTATTTTTGATTAGTAAATCAGAGATAATTTAGAATATCTTTAACTCTAAAGTATTAAGTTGCGAAACTTATAAAACTATGTATTTTGCTACAATTGAGGTAAAAAGATGAAAATTGAGTTTAGAGATAGATTTTAGTTTTTTATTACTATTTCTTCTAAATAAGATGGAATTGTGACTTCCTTATGTTCTTTTAATGTATTTACTCCCCTAGGAGTATGAATCATCACTTTTTTACCCTCTAAATTAGCAATAAACTCATTTAATGATGATGGTGTAGTATGTCCGCTAATATGAGCACTTGTTACATCTTGATGAAACTGTTGCTTAGCTAATGGATGAGATATTTTTAATGCAAATCCAAGTGTATTTGGAGCTTGATAACCACATAAGATAATTCCTGTTTTATTATCCTCTTTTGTTGAGTCTAATAATGTTCTCGCAGTTCCTCCTTGCAACATTCCATGTCCAGCAATAACAATATCATTCTCTTCAAAATCTGTTGGCTGGAAACTTTTTTTGATATCATACTCAGCTTTTATACCCATTAATTTAGTTATTTCAGCAGCTAAACCAGTTGTAATTATTTGTCTCTTTTTAGAGATACCAAGTCGATGAAGACGTTTAATCATCTCTTGAGTTCTTCCAACAGAAAATGCAGGGACAATTAATCGAGTGTTTCTTTCAACTGCTTGAAGTATTTGTGTGTTAGGATCTTCTTCTGGAATATGACCGTTGTAATAGGTTCCATCAAAAATAGTTAAATCGCAATCCTTTGGGAACTTTGCTCCTGAGAATAATTCGCTAGGATCAGTAGAAAAATCTCCAGTAAAGAAAATTCGTTTTCCAAAAATATTTATCTCATATCCATAACTACCAAAGAGGTGGGAAGCTGGATAAGGAGTAACTTCAAAACCAGGAGCAACTTCAATTGTCTTTTTAGGTTTTAATGGAAGAAAAGCATTGAATAGATTTATGAGATTTGATGTCTGTAGATAAGAGTGCATTGCAGGAGTGAATTGATTTTGTTGTCTCTTTTTCTCTTTAATGATATTGGAAGTATTGTAGAGAAGCTTTTCTACCAATACTTTGGTTGTTGGGCTACCGTACCATCTCTTATCATTCTTTGAATTAATCAAATACGCAAGACCACCAGAATGATCTAAATGAGCGTGAGAAACTAAGACTGCCTTTACAAACTGTAAAGAAGGATGCCATCTTGGAATTGCGTTATTTGCTACACTCATTCCGAAGTCTAAGAGAATAGCATTATTATCATGTTGAACAACAATTCCCATATTTCCAATTCCTCCCCCACCCAAAAATGTGATTCTAATTTTGTGTGCATTGGAAGGACTTGAATAAGCTTTGCTTGAAACGAATTCTTTAATCAGCTCTTTTGGTAAAGTAGCAAGTTTGTCCATTTGAACTGATTTTGCGTCAATTTTTGTAAGGTGTGGTTGAAGGACGGGATCAACTGTTGTTGGAACTACGGGAAATCCCTCCTCATGATAGATATTTTCAATTTTCTTTTGAAATTCAGCAATTGAAGTTTTTGTTTTAAGCTCAATCTTGTTACTCTGTTTCTTTGTGATATTATATGATAGCTGATTCAATATACTGTATTCAATAAAATAGTCAAGATAAGGTAAAGAAGCATTGTCAAAGTAATTAGATATCTCCTCAACATACTCTTTTCTTTCTGTAAGATTCTTTACACTCTTCTCTATCTGCTCTTCCTTTTCAACTTCCTCAGCTTTCACCTCAAAATTGGGTAAAATTTTAGACATTTGTTCAGTGAAATCACTAGGAAGTATTGGGTTAAAACCTATTAATCTGCTAAAATCGAGATATGAAGAGAAATTAAGCTCATCACCAGAAGAAGTATCATGAATCTTATTCTCAAAAACCCAATATAGAAGCACAGAAAATTCATTTCTATTATTTTTGGTAAAAAACAGCTCTTGGATAACAGATCTATAAAGCTCAATATTCATACAATCAAATAAGAATAATCCAATTAAATAATACTCAAGGTTTTTATCATCGTTCTCAATTTCTTTAAGCCATGAAAGATCAAATAACGATTTGATCATCTTATTATCGATGATATAGTATGGATCATCTTTTTTTTCTGAATATTCCTCTATTTCATTTATAATTTCAAGTAAATCGGATTTCAATTCTGGGATTTTGTAATTTTTTTTCGAAGTTTTGGATAAAACGTGCTTACTGAAATCTATTAGCTGTTGCATAATTTTCACATAAATCTCTTAATTAAATTATTACTTACTCATTTCAACTAGGATTAAAAACTATCTGTAATGATATAGAATGAATATAAAATGAAAAGAAAAGAATGTAATTACTCTTCCTCATCCTGAGTATCGCTTTCAAGAAGACTGCTAAAGGCGTCTCGCAATTCTCCTTGTAATGCTTCCTTCATCTGTTTAGTTGATTTCTGAGGTGCTGCTGGTGCTACAGGTGCTGGTTCAAAGTCGTCTTCGTCATCATCTTCACTTTTAGATTTTCTCTTTTGAAGAGCTTCTTTAACTTCCATATTTAGAACCTGTGAAGCTGGCATAGAACCACCTGCTGTTGCTGCTGCTCTCTCTTTTCTGTGTTCATCAGGATCAACTTTTGTAAGTCCAGATTTGACGTCTTGTATATCTGTTGCACTTACACCAAATGGACTAAACACTGGTGCAGGTCCTAATGCTCCAGGATCTCCAGGAGCTGGCTGTTCTGGTGCTTTTTGAAGATTAGCTGCTGCATTCATGAGATCAGCACTGCTGATACCTCCTGAACCAGGTCCGCTTGGCATTGTTGGTGCAGGAATATTATCTCCACCTCCACTTAAAGAAGGAGCAGCAACATTACTACCAGGTGCTGCACTTAAGTTTGGTGCTCCAGAAGGTGCTGCACTTAAGTTTGGTGCTCCAGAAGGTGCTGCACTTAAGTTTGGTGCTCCAGAAGGTGCTGTTGCTACTGGTGCTGTTGCTACTGGTGCTGTTGCTACTGGTGCTGTTGCTACTGGTGCTGTTGCTACTGGTGCTGCTGTTCGAGCTGCCATTGGTGCAGCTGCGAGTGTTCCTCTTCCAACCATTAATCTTTGTGATGCAATCCCAAGGGATTGTTCAATAGTAGATATTCTTGTATCTAAAGTATTAATATAATCCTCCATCCTCTCGGTGGATTTAACCATAATCGCACCAAAATTCTCGATTAGTCTCGTCAGTTTCATAATAGCTTTTCTGGAGGGTTCAGAACTTCCAGAAAGTAAACCATCTAGATAGTCATCGATTGACACTTGTATCACGTTAACTCCAAAATGGAAATATAAAAAGTCTATGATATTTCTCAATTTTATATCAAAAAAGAATTTTGTCTATTTGATAGTTTCTACATCTTTAGAAAGAAAATTAAAAGAAAAAGAATAATTCTTCATTCTATTAAGTTTTTAATTGAAAATTTCTGGTATAACTTCCGCAACTTTCTCAACATCCTCTCGAGTAATACCAAAGTAAGTCACTAAACGTACCATTGGCTGAATTCCTGGAATTTTAGAAACCAAAATACCTTTTTTCTTGAAAGCTTCAGTAACTCTTTCAGGTGTCCACTTTGTTCCAGTGAGATCAGCAATAATAATATTTGAATCAACATCCTTTACTTTCAAACCAGGTATTTCTAAAAACGCTTTCTCAATGATTTTAGCGTGTTTATGGTCTTCTTCTAGTCTGTCTATCATATTATTTAACGCATAAATTCCAGGTGCAGCGATTATACCTGCTTGTCTCATTCCTCCACCAACAACCTTACGGTTTTTTCTTGCTTTATGAATGAACTCCTTTGAACCTACAATGACAGAACCAATGGGGCATCCTAAACCTTTACTTAAACATATTTGAACACTATCAGTATTCTTAACGATTCGGGAAGCAGGAATTCCAGAAGCTACTGCTGCATTGAAAACTCTAGCTCCATCTATATGAACAGAAGCTCCATTATCGTGAGCAATTTTAGCTAAAGAATCTATATTTTCTTGTGGAATAACTTTGCCCCCTCCTCGGTTGTGTGTATTCTCCAAGCAAAGAAGTTTAGGTTCAACATAATGAACATTGTAAGCTCGAGTGAAAATAGCTTCAACATCTTTTGGATCCATCAGTCCATTTTGACCTTTGACAAGAAAGGGATAGGCTCCACAAATTTGAGCTAATCCGCCAACTTCATACAAATTGATGTGACTCTCAACTTCTAAAACTACACCATCGCCTCGATTAAGATGGGTCATTTCAGCTACAAGATTACCTTGAGTACCACTACTAACTAACAAACCAGCTTCTTTCCCTAACTTATCAGCTGCTAATGCTTCCAATTTCTTGACAGTTGGGTCTTCCTCCCAAACATCATCACCTAATTCAGCCGCCATTATTGTTTCCATCATATCTTTGGAAGGAAGTGTAAATGTATCAGAACGTAAGTCAATCATTGTTTTTTAGCGAGATTAAATTAATTTAAACTTATCTAATCCCATCAGACAAGTAATTCTTAATTTTCGAGATTTTGATTGTTATTTATTCATCATAATTTCATTCTAATAGGCTCATGGATAGATGAAAATTTCTCGTTTAATTATGCCAAAGTATAAATATTTTGAAAATACAACCATAAATTATGGACATTTTCAGAAGAATTACATCTCGGACAAGAATCTCGTGCTTGAAATGTGGATTCTCTCTAAAGAAATATCAGATTAAATGTAAGGAATGTGGCAATTACCTTCCTGATAATACGATAATAAAAATTAAATCTAATTTGAGAAAGAGAGAAAAGGAGTATCTATTCTGAAGGAATTTCGCCCAGCTCAGCCCAGGCTTCACAAACGGCTATC
>JABLTJ010000036.1 GCA_013166775.1 Promethearchaeati archaeon | reverse complement strand
GTTCTCGACTGCCTGTTCCCCTCCTTGTCCTCAGGGGGATGGGTTAAAAGTATCACCTGATCCACTTGCTGAAGTAATTGGTGTATAAGGTGATCCTGCTTCAGAAGGTCGAACTTCTTTCTTTATATTTGGATTATTAATTATTATTTCCATATCTGTAATCTGCGAATTGCCCTCTCCTAATATCATCTTATCATAATTTTCTCTTGGAAGTATATAATTTGAATAAACCTGTGCAACAGGTGAAAACATGAATATTGTAAGCATAATATAAACAGACACATAAATAGAAAATTTTCTTAATTTTCTTACTACTCTAGGAAGCATCATTATTTTAGTACAAGATATATATCTTAAATATTCTTCGACAAAGGCTGATACAATTTTCTACTTTTGAAAAAATCCTGCTTATGTTTGTATTCCTGGAAATATGCCTAAAATCCTTCTGAAACCTGAAGGAACATTAATTTCTGATACAACAATAGCTCCTTCAGTAGAAATGTCAATTAAGTTGAAACTGTTTTCAAATGAGGAAGTTTCTGATGATGAAATTGTGTTACAATTAACGAAAGCTGTTTTTTCTACTCTGGTACAGAATGATTTTCCTAAGTGTCCTGAGAGTACAAGATTTACTCCTGTATCTACTAATAACCTAAGAACGTCTCCTGCATCTTCCAGTGCTGATTTTTCTCTTGTACCTGGAATGGGTATAAGATGGTGATGCATAAGTATTGTATGGAATTTTTCTTTGTGTTCTTGACGAGTGTGATAAACATACCTTTCCAATCTATTTTGTATCGTTCTACCTACTACACCTATTTCTGTCTCAGGAGCAGATGTATTCAAAATATAAAAGCAAGAATCATTCTTCTCAAGAATAGTTTCTGTATCGAAGTATTTATGCAGAAGAGTATCTCCAAATCCCTTAAGATCGTTTGGACCAGGACATAAAACAAATCTATCAGAATAAGGTAAAAACGCCTCAACCGCTTCTTCGTAATCTGCTCTTCGTCCTTTAGCAGTTAAATTCCCACAATGAACAATCAGACCTGGTTCAGTCTTTTCTACAAGCTTCATTCCTCTATCGAATAAAGACTCTTGTTGTCCATTTGATGATCCAAAATCGGTTCCAGAGATTTGTGCTATTCTCATCCAAATCCCTCCAGTAGAATCTACCATTCTAAACCTTCTTGTTATTGTCTTGAGCTCATCCTTGATAGGCTTACCATCAGTTTCCATTATTTTGACTTTAATGTCCTTCTCTGGTTTAATTTCAACATAATTTAAGGATCTAGGTTCTCCACTACGAGTCTTGTAACTTGAGACACTACCTGCAGAAATAATAATAGTATCTTCCACTTTGTATACATTAGGATGGTGTTTATGACCTGTTAAAATGGCATCAACATTATGGTCAAGCAACACTGATAACATGTCTCCTGCATCAATAGCATTTGATCTCTCACGTCCTGTTTTAGGAATAGGAAGAAGATGATGATGAAAACCTACAAGCTTTAATTTGGCATCCCCATACTTCATAAGAACTTTTTTTGTGTACTCTAAAGTTTCTCTTCCGAATCTTCCTCCATCACGATCAGGTATGCATGAATCCAAACCGATGAATAGAATATCATTATTATATTCATGAAATTCTCTTGGTCCTACCATGTTCTCCCACACTTCAAAGCCCCCACTTCTACTGTCATGATTACCAATAATCCAATAGATTTTGGGAGAAACTATTTTTCGTCTCAATTCATTTGCTAGTTGGAAATCCTCTTTCAATCCATCTTGAGTTAAATCTCCAGTAAAAACAGCAAAATCATGTGGAGTAGAATTTATCACTTCAACAGCAGAATTATAGCTCTTCTGAATAAATAGAGAGCGTTCTGTAAAGTGAATATCGCTGAAGTGCAATATGCGAATTGGTTCATCCATTGAGAACATTATTTTTTTAAGCTAATTATTTCTTCCGCTAGTTTTTCACTTGATAATTGCAATATGCGAAATATTTAACTTATGTCATTATAAGTTATCTTGATGACGCTTAGAACCTATGAAATCGATGACCCTGTTTCAAGTGTTATGACTAAAGGTATTTTATTTGTTAAATCCTCAAAAAATCTTGAAGAAGCAGTTAAGATTATGTCTGAGTTTGATATAGGATCATTGTTAGTTTCTGACAATGGAAAAGCAGTTGGAATAATTACATCAAAAGATATCGTAAAGATTCTTGCAAAAGGAGATGATTTGAAGAAAGTGAAAGTAAAGGATGTTATGCAAGAACCAATATTAAAAATTCCAGCCCATGAAACTATTTCCTCTGCTCTACTAAAAATGAAAGAGCAAAAGATTAATCATCTAATCGTTGTTGATGGGGAGAAAATAATTGGTATGGTAAACCCACTCAATTTACTTACCTAATACATATCTTCTGATCAATTTTATCTAACTGTAAATAAATGATTACATTTTTTATTAGAAAAAAATAATAAAGTAGAAAAGAGAGAGTATAAACTGTGACTGAAGAAACATCCGCGGATTCTGTAAGAAAGAAACAGAAAATGAGAACATTATTTACACAGATAGGGGATTGTTTGCAAGATTTCTTTAAGGAACAAATTTTAGAGAATACAGGAGAATCACCGAATTTAATCTCAATTGAGGATGTTCAGTCAGTAGAAAAGGGAACTTCAAAATCAAAAGTGCATTTTGTAACGTATTATCTTAATACAGACACAGGTAAGCAAACTGAAAACCTAGTTGTGAAATTTTCTGCAGATGAATCTAGATTTGAAAAAGAGATTAAGAATCATACGCTTATTTCTTCAGTTCCAGAACGTTTCCCTGGGATTTACATACCTAAAATAATCTACAAAAGCTCTCAAAACCGATGCATAATATATGAAGGAGTATCAGGAAAAAGCTTCAGAGAAACACAAATGGAAAAAGACTATAAATATCAACTTGCAGGGCAAACACTAGCTGCTTTTCATGGAGTGGAAAAAGGTAACTTCTCAAGTGAGCCATATAAGAAACTCATTTTATACCTTCTATCTGCAATAGAAGATTATAGCATTGAGCAAGAAATTCTTGAGTTAACTCTTCCCTTTTTCATAGCTTTGGAAGAGTCACTAGGAACAACTATGATACATGGTGATTTTCATCAAGGTAATCTTTTGTTTTCCTCAGAAATAACAGCTCCAATACAAGAGATACTGAGTGAGTTTCCACCAAAAATAAAAATCTATATCCTTGATCCAGAATTTGTAATGTTAGGGAGAGATAGATCAGAGGATATAGGAACATTCTTCGCAAAACCATGTATCAAAGAATTCAGAAAATATGGAACTGTTGATGAAACACAGAAAGATATTATGGCATTTATTGAGGGATATAATTTTGCCTTAGAAAATATAGGTTCCAATTTCAGTCTCTTCGATTTATATCCTAGTGGGTTAACAATCGATTTTCATGTTGCTTCATATCTGCTATATGATATCAGTGAGAAAATAATGGAGAATAATTTGAACATTCAATCTGAAAAACTTGAGCAAAATCTAAAACTTCTCTTCTTATTACTCAGAGATAAACCATTTAGTTTTGAATCGTAATTCTATAACCCAATCTAGAAGAGGTTATCACTTTAGGAAGGTTTTAGAGAGTGCCCATTTGGTTCTTATAAAATTCAGTAACTCAAAATAGAGTTTGCTTTCAGATGTTGAGATTAATTCCAAACCACTTGTTAATGGGTTATAAGATACTACAACGAAGTATGTTTCACCTTTATAGTTGATTTCAACTAAAGCTGTTATACCATCTATTGCTGATAGATCTCCAAAAACTGTTCCAATGCTGTGTAGAGTGTTAATAATTTCTAGCATGTCCCTACCAGATATTTGTTCTAAAATAATCATATCGGCTTTATATTTGCCAATACCAGTTGAATCATTAAAAACTATTTCTAATTCATTTTTTCTATCTTCTGCAATAAATTCAAACTCGATTTGAATAGTTTGGACATTGCCAAGATAGTTAATTCTTTGGAGTTGATTTGCTAAATGGTAAATTTCAGGGGAACTTTCATTAGTGTGACTCACTAGAACATCACTCAGAAAAACATAAGGATTGTTTATCGTTATTAAATTTTCTACTAGTATTTTGTTAAGGTATCAAATAATGAGTTTACAAAACTTTGAAATTCTGGAGTATTACCTACTTTTAAATGATTTTTACATGATTTAGGTTTAAATACTTAAGTAAATCACCTATATAGCATCATAATACGAGAAAAATATCCACTATTAAAAGCAGTTCAAGATTATATAGTATTGCGGAAAAACTCCCCCCGCAAAGAAATCGAAGTAATCGCGGATGAAAATCTGAGATTGCTTTTATAAAGGTAGTGCGTGAAGTACTACAGTGGTATTACAAACTAAGCAAGGGGATAATGCATGGCAGATGAAGAAATACCAGTATCAGGGAAGAAACTTTTATCTATTCTAGAGAAGAAGGGTCCTTTAACCCAGAAACAATTGATAAAAGCTTCAGCAATACCAGCTAGAACAGCTAGGTATGCGTTAAGGAGACTTATAGAACTTGGTTTAATCGTTAAACGAAGTAATCTTTCAGATATGAGAAGTGTCTTTTATTTCATCGTAAATAACGATAACTAAGCCCTTTTTTCTTTTTTTCATTCTAAATTTGTATTTTTTACCATAGATAAATTTATTTTAAACTTACCTAGTTTTATAGATATGGAAAATAATAATTGTGACTTAGCTATCATTGGTTCTGGCTTAACAGGACTATCAGCAGCAATAGCAGCTTATTCAAGAAATCCAGATTTAAAAATTAAATTATTTGGAATCCCCTTTGATTCTAATACTGCAAAAAAAGGTGAGATTGAGAATATTCCTGGAATAAATAAGATTGTTGGAGTAGATTTCATCCAACAACTTGTTCAACAAGTTGAAAGCTTTAACCTTGAATTTGCACAAGATAAACTAGGTGAAGAACGAGCCGAGGAAACATCTGACACTCAAGTACCTGAGGAAATGAAACAAGATTTCCCAAAGATAATTGTTACAAATGAGATGATATCATCTGTTTCAAAAAGTGAATCAGGATTCGAAATTAAAACTGAACAAGAAACCATTAAGTCAAATGCTATCATAATATCTACAGGGGTACCAGAACTCAAACAAACAATTAAAGGAGAGGATGAATTTGAACATAAAGGAGTATCGTATTGCGCAGTATGCGATGGTGCTCTTTATCGCGGAAAGAAAGTTGCCATTATTGGAAAAGGTAATTTTGTAGCAAGAGGAACACTTTTTCTAAGGAAATATTGCAGAAAAATTACACTTCTATGTCCAACTGATGAACTCAAGTGTGATAAAAGATTCTTGAAAAAATTACAACTCGCTCAAAACATCGTAATAAAAACAGGAATAGATTTGAGTACAATAGAAATCTCTGGAACACAAATGGTTCAAGGGTTGAGATATAGAGAAGATGATGAAGTAAAAGACATATCTGTTAATGGAGTATTCATTGAGTTAAAGGATAAACCTGATTTTTCAATATTCGCAAATCTAAATCTAGAAAAGACATCAGAAGGATTCATCAAAACAAATGAGAACGGCTCAACCAATGTTGAGGGTGTTTTTGCTGCAGGAACTGTTAAAGGAGAATTAGATTACGCCCCAATTTTGATGGGTGATGGATATAAAACTGGATACCATGCTACAAATTCACTCAAGAAAAAAGATTAGTTACTAAATTCTTTGGAATTGTTTTTATATGCAAGTTAAAGCTATAATAGTGTGAAACTTGCATTTATTTTTGCTCATCCTGATGATGAATCTCTTAGCACAGGTGGGACAATAGCTAAGTACGCAGCAGAAGGTGATCAAGTAATTACTGTTTGTTTATCTTCAGATAGTGTTAGGAAATCTGAATATTTCGAAGCAGTTAAAGCATTGGGGATTGAGGAGAATCTTATTTTTGATTATCCTGATGTACATAAAAATGAACAACTAATAACACAGAGGCTTATAGAATTTATATTAGATTTTAAACCAGATATAATCATTACTCATATTGAGGAGGATTATCATATTGATCATAAATCAACGTTTAAGATTGTTAGAGAATGTATTGAATGGGCAGCTCATGAAACACAATATGAAAATCCCCACCTTGTATCCAAACTTTATACTTCAGAAACTACAGTTTTGCTTCCAAATCCCCATATATTTATCGATATAACTGAATTTTATCAAAAGAAAGAGAAAGCTATTAGATGTTATAAATCACAACTACACAAAGGTGGAGACGATTTTTACATTAATTTTCATCGTTACAGAACTTTGATGAGAGGTACTCAAGCATCTGTCAAATATGCTGAAGCTTTCATGCAAATTCCTCTGAAGAAAAATAGTCCCTTTTACAAGATAAAACATTCAGAGTTATGAAAAACTGATAAGGCAAAAAAATAAATTGGCGGACCAGATCGGATTCGAACCGACGACCAACTGCTCCGCAGGCAGCCATTCTATCCACTGAACTACTGGTCCTAACTCCTTACGATTATTGGAATTAATCTGTTCTTAAAACTACCCTCTAAATATTTTTCGATGATATAACCTATTTGATAACATAAATTCTAATCAAGTTAGTGAATTAATTTCTTTATATCGTCTCATTATTTCTTTCTTTTCTTCCACATCTTCTTCTTTCTGGATAATATCCCAAACAGATTTTTCTCTAAACCCTCCATCTTCAAAAACAGTCATTAATGCTAAAGAAATATAATTATCATTAAAAATAATCTTCCCCTCTTTTACTAAATGTTTCACCATTTCTAGAATTCCTTGAAAATTGGTTAATAGATAATGCCCACCCCACATAATTTTCATCAATTCGTTTATGTGAATTTTTCCTTGCTCACTTAATATTACCGCTAATCTTCTTTCAAATGAGTTTTTCTTAGCATCTCTCGCATCTTCAGTATCTCCCCATAAAAACGTCATTACTTTCGCTGTTCTGAGTTAAATAAATCTATATAAACCCCACAAATTTGAGTAATTAATGTATAAATAAAGACAACCTCACTACAATAGCTAGCTTTATTTTAATAATTGAGATAATGATGATTGGACGAAGCGAAAGGGCAACCATCGGTTTAAAACTGAGGAACCTCCTGACTCCTCTATCAGATGTGGAAACTTTCCACCATGCGAGAGTGTGGCTCATGGAACAGAAACGACACGTCCTATATTCCGAGACAATGATGCGATGAAGATAATGGTGACATTATTGAGATAATTTGCTGAGGAGAATATAGGGAACGATGAAACGGCCAAGCATCTTGGAGCAAGCTTAAATAGGGCTCTTTGAGCCGGGTAAAGTGCTTAGACGAATGTTGCCAGGAAGGTCCTTGACGGCTTCCAAACAGAATCAGGGGTATTTTCGCATCGTCCAATTACATTATTTTTTCTTTTCAGAAATTTATTTAGGAGAAAAACAGATATTACTAGATAAACTTATTATATTGACAAACTAAATAAGTCTTGAATAGAATAGAATAGAATAGAAGTGTCAATTGATGTTTAGGAGGTTATGGTCCTCTAGAGTAAATTTAGTTATTTTCGGTTTCATTCTGCTGTTTGGCTTCATGAATCCAATTACTACTTTAGGGGACCAAAGGAATCTAGGAACAACAAACGATAATTACTATTTCGATCAATCAAGAAATGCGACTTTTGAATTATTACTAAATTCAAGCTTTATAACAAGAGGAGTGGATGATTTAATACTTCATTTTAGATTTGTTGATGAAAATGATTCTTCACTTCTTCCAGATTCTGACATTTATTTTAATATTACATCCGCTTCTGACTCATTAATTTATGAGAAAACCATTCCTGTTCTAACAACAGATTACGTTAATGAAACCGTTATCTGGTCAAACTTCAATAGTCTAAATGCAGGTACTTATTCTGTAAATGCATTGGCAAATAGCTCTACAACAGACACATATCAACTTCAAAGGACATTTGAATTAACCATTCTTCCTGTTGGGAGAGTAAGAATGTTTTTCCCTGAGAATCCTTCTTTTCTGACCAGAAATGAGAGTAACGCAGTGAATTACGCGATAACTAACATTGGTGGTTCAACAGTTACAAATGTTTCTCTAACAAATATTGAAAGTTCAGGTACAATAGGTTCTGTCGAAATCTACATAGATGTTTTTGAATTAGAGTTAACAGATGGAGAAACATATCAAGGCAATATACGTTTTGATCCTGATATATATCTCTATAAGAAATATTCTTTTTCGTATTCATATAGAACGATTGATGAACCTTTAGTTCAGATAATTGGTATTAGCGATCCGCTAGATATCATTGTTAACCCCTATTTGAATTTGGATAGTTATGAAATACCATCGAATGCTACTATGGGAGAAACTTATGTTATCTCATTTACAGTCGACAATGAAGAAGATGAATCACTGTTTATTGCACCAAGACTAGATTGTGAAAAATTGGAATATGAGAATGGAGAGATTAATATTATCAAAGTCAGCTCAGGGGTACATTTCTTCACTGTAGATGCAAACTCAACGACCGAAGGAGCTGCAAACTTAAGATTTTGGATAGAGATTGAGTGGACAACCATAACGGAAACTAAATGGTACTCAACGTTAATCTCATCCATCATAAGAACTATCATCATATATCCTATGGGTGAGATTTCAGATGGGATGAATCTATATTATGCTTATGGTATCATCTTTGCTTCTATGCTGATTGGGATCATATATTTCTCTAGAGACGTTATAAAGCGATTATCATCCAAGGGTAGATTAGATTCAGAAAGGCAATTTCCCGAAGTAATATATCCTCTAGATACAGTTATTCTAGATGGTAGCAACATTGCTTGGGAAGAGAAAGGCTCTAGTGACAAGCCAAAAATAAATAATATTGAAGCTATGATTAATAGATTAAGTAGAGCGAATTTCAAGAAGATTGTAACTGTTGCAGATGCAGCTTTAAGGTATCAAATAGACAATCAAAGACGATTAGATAAACTAGTAAAAGATGGTGCAATGAAAATGCTTCCTGCTAGAGTTGATGGAGATAAATTCATACTAAGACTTGCAGAAGAGGAGAATGCAATGATTGTAAGCAATGATATGTTTAAAGAGTTCAGAGAAACAGCTTCATGGATAGATCAAAGAAGGATACCTTACACGATTCTTGATGGAGAGGTTTACTTACATCCCACTTCTGCGGCCACAACAAAAGAGTTGAGGAATGAGGAAGAAAACGAAGATTAAACTAAAAGAACCTCAATATTAATTCAAAGAGATTATTGAAGTTTCTTAAGAATCTGTTGTAACTGAGTCATTATATAGCTAAATAATCGTAAACATTGTGAAGAGAAATGAATATGGACCAAGGGTATCAAGATATACCTTTCTATGACAAGAGTCAGAGTACGATACCAAAATTAGATGAATTGCCGTATGATTATTTCTATAATACAGATTACAACTATCTAACTATACCTGAGGTTCAATTGCTTCTGATTTTATCAGATTCACAAGTTTCTTACACATTCTCTGGTTTAAGAAAAACAACTTCCCTTCATCAACATCAGTTAACTAAAGCACTTAAGCGATTACAAGATAGAGGATTACTTCTAAAGAAAGATAATGGTACATATGAAATAACTGATTTGGGGAGTAAACGAACTAGAGAACTTCTTAGAGATCTAATCAAGAATAGAGCAATCAATACACAAGAAAATTTATCTTATTCAAACTGGAAAAGAATGAAAATCATTCCACCTATTGATCAAGATATTATAGCATCTTATCTGGAAAGAAGATGGTTTGGTAAATTTAGATATCTTTACAGAAAAAATCTGGAAAACAGTATAGAACTTTGCTGGGAAGACGGTAGAAATAACCAAGTCCACCTCTTCATAGGAGCTTTTGGTGATGTTGATATAGAATATCGAACAAAACATCCAAGTTACTCTGAAATGACTTATATTTCAAATTGGATAAAAAACGAAATCGTGAATCAAAATGATATTCTATCAGAAATTGAAGAGATCGATGAAGAGATTAATCAAAATTCATATAACTAATATTTTAGTAGAAAAACATTAAATATTTATATTCAATATAAAAGGAAAAAATGAGGTAATATCATGAATAATCCAAATTTCAATGGAATGCCCAATAATCAATATATGGAACCAAAGCATGGTACTACAACTGTAGCACTAAGAATAAAAGACGGAATAATTGCAGCAGCAGATAGAAGAGCTTCAATGGGTACATTTGTAGCTTCAAAGAAAGCTGAAAAACTCCATGAATTAAACAAACATACAGTAGCAACTATTGCAGGTATGGTTTCCGATGCTCAGTATCTAGTTAACCTAACTAGAGCAAATATTAACCTCTATGAATTAGGAAGAGGTTATGCACCATCGACAAAGATGGCAGGGAATCTGTTAGCATCCATAATGTATGAACAATATAGATCGTACTTTCCATACTGGGTAAATATGATGGTTTGTGGACTTGATGATGAAGGACCACATGTATTTACACTTGATATGGCAGGTGGAATCAGTGATGAAGATTTTGCTTCTACAGGTTCAGGATCCCCAATCGCTATTGGTGTTCTGGAATCAAGATGGAAAGCTAATCTTACCGAAGTAGAAGGTCTCAAAATAGCTATCAAAGCTTTAGCTACAGCAATTAGTAGAGATGCAGCAACTGGTGACGGAATGGACGTAGCAGTCGTGAACAAAAAAGGAGTTAGAAGATTGACTTCTGAAGATATAATTAAGGTTTTGGAGGAAGAATAAAATGTTGGGTCCACAATCGATGGGATATGACAGAAGCACAGTAATGTATTCTCCTGAAGGGAGAATTATTCAAACAGAATATGCTCGAGAATCAGTTCGAAGAGGAAGTATCGCTATAGGAATCAAAAGCAAGAGCGGTGTTGTTTTAGCAGGCTTACTTAGAGTAGTTGACCTAAATGAACCTGATCTGAAAATTCATAAAATTTCAGAAAATATTCAAGCTATTTTTGCAGGAGTAGCAGCAGATGGACGAATATTAATAAGTCGAGCTCGTCTAGAAGCTGAAATCTTCAGGTTGACCTATAGAGATCCAATTGATGTTAAAGGTTTAGCCATAAAAATAGGTGATTACGTGCAACTTTTCACACAACAAGGAGGTTTAAGACCTTTTGGTGTGGGAATGCTCTTTGGAGGAATTGATCATACAGGACCAAATCTACAATTTGTTGATCCTGGAGGTAGTGTAGCTTCATGCAAAGCTAAAGCAATGGGAGAAGGAGATTCAGAAGCAATTGCTTATCTGAAAGAAAAATACAATGAAGATCTTACAACTGAGGAAATGGTTGAGATTGCAAAAGAAGCTATCAAAAGAGCAGCTAGAGATGTAGAATTAACTGACGAAAATATCGCTATACAAATAATGCCTTATAAATAATAAGCATTTTCTTTCTTTTTTTATTATTTTTACTTGATTATTTTGAAGAAATAATAAATGTATAAATATTGAATTATTTATTATAGATAGAGGAATAAATGAAAGTATATTTGTCCAAAGCAATTCACATTGAAGGAAGAAACTGGAAGATCACTTGTGATAGTACAAATTCGAATTATTATCCATTATCGTTTATAAGTCACGCACATTCAGATCATATACCCAAGAAGCTTCCAAAGACGAACATTATTACATCACATGTTACAAAATTGCTTCTAAATAATTTTGTTTCAAATTATGAAGACGCGGAATTTTATGAGAACTTTACACAAGAAAATGTTTCATTTAATCAAGTCTCGAGTGGTCATATAATTGGGTCTACTGCACTTATTGCAGATTCAAATGACGGAAAATTAATTTATACAGGAGATGTTTCTATTAGAGATAAAGGTTTCTTACAACCATTTGAACCTACAAAATGTGATACACTTATCGTAGAGAGTACGTTTGGTTCTCCTGAATATGAATTTCCACATTATAATGATGTGATTGAACAGACAAAAGATGAGATTAGAACATATTTAGACAATAATATACCAGTTGTGTTAATGGGTTACCCATTGGGTAAAGCTCAAATGCTTTATCATGCGTTTGGTAATCTTTCAGAGACAATAATCTTGCATGGAGCGAACTTTAAGATTAATTCTTTTCTTGAATCTAATGGAGTAAAAGGTTACATAAAAGCTATATCCTATCAAGAAGCAAAGGAGAAGAATATTCTTGCTGAGAAAGCTAATTGGATACTTTTTGCTCCTTTAAAATCTGGAAGGGATAAGTTTTATTCCTACTTAAAAGAAAAATATGGCGTCAAACTTTTTGCTTTTTCTGGATGGGGGATATCAAAGAATTATAGATATAGAATGGGAGTTGACCATGGGATTCCAATAAGTGATCATGCAGATTTTTCAGAGTTAATTGAAATATGTGAAAAATGTGATCCAAAGCAGATTTTCACAGTGTATGGACATACTACAAGATTTGCTGCGGAGTTACGAAGAAGGGGGTTCACTGCATATCCATTATCAAAACAAACTATATTAGATTCATATTTTGGTTAATTAAGAACAGGAAATAAAATCATCAATTCCTTTCTCTTTGCATATAACCTCATTTAGATGAACTACTTGAATCGGTATATCACGTCTTGCTAGAAATTCTCTAGCGTTCCCACTGATTGAATTACATATTAGAACCAATTTCTTCAGATTTAGAGTTTTGATCAGTTGCTCTAATTGTAATAATTTATTTGTTGGAATTGTTCGTTTCCAATTCATTGTAATAATACCAATTTGCTTTCCTTGTAAGTAAAAATCAATTACAAACTTCTGCCTTCCTAATTTAAAGGTGGCATTCTCTCTTACAGTTTCATTTCGTAAGGAAAATTCTTTCTTGAGTACATAATTGATGACAGACAGTTGTTCATTCATCAGTTTAAAATCTGTGTCTCTATTAAAAACAAACCTTAATATCAGTGTATTATGCTGAAAACATGAAAAAAATCATTTTATTGACAAAAAACTTGTAATAGGAGAATTCGGTGTAAAGATGTATTACACCTTTTCTGAGTGAAAATTTCTGATTATCCCATTATGTGTCTCATATCTCTCCAGTTTGAAATTCTGAATAACAATCTATCCAGAAAAGATACATGACTTTTTATCATTATCTTAGGAACATTAACATAGACATAGATGTAATCAACTTTCTTTCTGTATACTCGAGATTCTTTTTCTCTTATCTTGTATATTATCTCGTCCTCAGTAATATCTGATATCTCACATGCAATTCCTATTTCGAGTTCTTCTTTTGTATACAGTATCACAGATTGTCCAATTAGGGATTTTAATAAATTGGTTTGATGTTCCATTTTCTCTTTGGAAAATCTTAGAAGAACAGGTGGTAGGTCAACAATTAAATCATTCCCCATGATTTTAAGTTCCTTAAATTCTCCTTTTTCATCAACTTCAAATGTGAATTCAGATGTTTGAAAACTATTATCAATATTTGTTTTAATCAGACGTGCTATTCTGTCAGTTCCTTCTTTGTAGAAGAAGACTTCCTTACCTGTAAGTCCTTCTAAGAATTTAACAGGTTTACCTGTATATTTTGTTTCGAATGTTTTAGATTCATCATCCAATGATTGAAAGACAAAAAATGGTTGATTTTTCTTTGGATATTTTTTCCATGATGTTAGTTTTCCCATTCTTCCGTTTCGGAGAATATATTGTTCATTCAATTGTGCATCATGAATAATGAAATCTGTTACTTGAATTTGTTTCTCTTCTGACTCACTTTGAATTTTCAGAAAAATTGGTCTGCTTATTTTATCACTAATATGAATGCCTGATACTTTTCCTTCAACAACGATATCATCGATGTGATCATAAGCTACAATAGTTCTACCATGAAGCATTGATAATAATTTATCCATTTTTGTAATTTCAAGAAAAGATTTTACTCCATCTTTACCATAGAATGAATTGTACTTATTTGAAATAAGTTCAACAAATTCATCTCTCTTCCTATTTAGTTTCCTCAAAGATTTTCTTCTCATAAAATTTGGTAAAAGAAGCCAGTATGGTAATAGTGCTCCTTTAATTGGAGAAATTTCATCGTCAATCATTGCTACAATTCGATATGCAGATCTTGGATGTGACATGAAAATATTAGCAAACATATCCCATCTACCTGGTCTATGTAGATGTCTGTATAACCGTATTCCAGCTTCTCCAAGAAATCTTTGGTTTTCCTCTTCTGTGAACTCTTTACCTGTTAACAGTTGTACATTGATACCAAAATCACCTGCGATTCCTTGGTAAAAACCTTCCAGTTTGTATAAAACTTGTGCTAGTTCTGTACCATATCCTATTTTCTTCGTTTGAAGATCAGCATCTCCTTCCAAAACTCTTACGAATATCAGCAATATAGCAAGAATACCATAATTTATCAAGAAGTAAACTGCAAATGGGACTTCTTGTGGATATGCAGCATAATCCAAAGTTGTTGCTGGTAATAAGAAAGCTTTCTTTATCACCATTTCAGCTGCTGCAATAAATTGAAGCCACACAACATGAAGTCTAGAATTATGAGCTAGTTCATGAGCAACTATCCCCTTGATATCCTCATCACTAAATTCTGATAAGTCCCTAGCTATTAAAGCAACCCTTTGGTCAAAGAATGGTCCATAAGCCATTGCATTTAGGATAGGAGCTTCAACGAAACCGACTTTAATTTTCTTCCTTATACCTAATTTTAATCTAACTTCTTCTACAATTCCTAAAACTCTTTCATCATCTATCTTTTTTATTCCTAGGAGCTTTGTTAATAAAGGACCAGAAATAAAATACATTCCGAACGCAAGAAGAATAATAATTTCATAAGGTGCAATTGTAAGGAATATAATTCTTTCAGCTATGTTATCAGGAATTGCAGCAGATAGATAAAATACTGAGAGATTCTCAGCTGTTATAGTTCCAGTATTTTCTAATATATTTGTAACTGTATATAATATTACATAGATTAATGCAAAAAGAACTAGATATAGAAGTTGCGGAGACATCATTCTACTTACTAAGATAAATCTTCTTCCAAAGAAGATTAAAGCCATTATTAGAAATACATAAATCATCAAATTATATGCCCAACCAGTGAAAATCTCTGTTTCCTCACCTTTGATCAAGAAATAGATTTTGTCACCAACTGTTCCTACGAGAAAGACAAAATATGTAGCAACTGAAGTTATCATTAATTCTCGCCAAACTGGAGATTCTCGCAACTGATATGTTTGATAAACAGCAAGAACAAAAAATGCTAAAGCGATAGCTAATAGCCAAGCACTCATCAAGATAAGTACTAATCCGAATGTTAGACCAATTAAAGCCAACATCATATTTTCAGAAGTAGTTCCATGCTTGATTTTTGTCCTAATTTCAGTTACTAGGAAAAGTAATCCTAGCAAAGCAATTAATATACCAATAATTATTGTAACATCTCCCCCCAAGAGGTTATTCCATATATCTAGAAAATAATCAGCGGCTGACATATTATCATTGGCTTTGAGTTAAAGTACTTTAAAACCTTTACCTTTTACTATCTTCCAATCTAAAGAAATATCTTTGCGAAATATATTATAACCCACGATTTTACTATTCTATTACTCATGATTCCATTACCTGAAAAGATTCTTTACAAAGAGGGTTCCTTTGTTATTAACTCAAAAACACAAATTTTCTTTGATGATGAATTAGAAGAGATAGTTGATTTCTTCATAGAATTCATCCTAAATTCAACAGATAAGATATTGGAGAGAACATCATCAAAAAAGGACAAGGAATGTATAATCTTTGAAATAGATCAAACATTATCTCAGTTGGAATCAGAGGGTTATTTACTTATAGTAACAATTGATTTCGTACGTTTGACTGCAACTAGTCCTCATGGGATTTTTAATGGATTACAATCATTACGTCAACTCCTTCCTCCAGAGTGTGAAAAAATTTCTTTCAATAAAAATACTGAATGGAAGATTCCTTGCATAAAAATAGAAGACAAACCTCGTTTCAAATGGAGGGGAGTAATGTTAGATGTTAGTAGACATTATCAAGAAATTAAGACTATTAAGCACTTATTAGATCTTATGGGATTAATGAAAATGAACGTATTTCATTGGCATCTAACGGATGATCAAGGCTGGAGGATTGATATTAAAAAATACCCGAAACTAACAGAGAAAGGATCTAAAAGAAAAGATTCCAAAATTGTGAAACATATTGGAAAAAAGTATAGAGGTAAACCCCACCAAGGATTTTACACAAGGGAAGATATACTTGAAATTGTGAGATATGCTCAAGAGAGATTTATTACTGTTATTCCTGAAATTGAGATGCCAGGTCATGCAACTGCTGCAATTGCTTCACACCCAGAATTAAGTTGTCGAAAAGAGATTCTAGATGTTGCAATCAAACCAGGAATTTTTTCAAATATCTTTTGTGCAGGACAAGAAGAGACTTTTCGTTTTTTAGAGGATGTACTTGAAGAAGTAATATTTCTATTTCCTTCAGAAATCATTCATATCGGAGGGGACGAAGTACCAAAGAGGAGATGGAAAGAATGCAGTCAATGTCAGAGAAGAATGAAAAATGAGAACATCGATGAAGTTCAATCACTTCATCATTATTTTACTGATAGAATTGCATCCTTTTTGAAATCCAAAGGAATAATTACAATGGGATGGAACGAAATTCTACATAACAAGATTGATAGAAATGTAATTATTCATTGGTGGAAAATGAACAAGAAACAAGTAATGACGCATATTCAGGAAGGGGGAAATGTTGTTGTATCCAGATTTTTCCGTTATTATCTTGATTACAATTACATCGTAACTCCCTTGAAGAAAACATATGCATTTGAACCAGTTCCTAAAGATTTGGATGAAAAATACTATACAAATATTCTTGGTGTTGAAGCAACTATTTGGACTGAATGGATACCTACAATCGAAAGACTGGAATGGCAAGTTTTTCCAAGACTCTCTGCAATAGCAGAAACAGGTTGGTCTCTAAGAGAAAGGAGAAATTACAAAGATTTCAGAGGACGTCTTTCTCGTTTCTCTAAAAGATTGGATTTTCTTGGAGTACAATATGCACCTTTAGAAGAGGTAGACCCGAGTAATTGGTATAGGTTCTGGCATCTGAGAAATGCTTTCAAATGGCCAAAAATCTAGCAAGAAGCGATTTCAATTTATTTATTAGACTCCTTCTTCAGAAATTTTTAACTAGTATATTCAAAAGAAATAAGAAGTGGGTCTGAGAATATATTTAGAGACAAATGTCCGATATTGAGATGAAGATGAACATATTAATTGAAGAGGCTAATGCAAATTATAATGCTAATCGTTTCAAAGATGCTGCTCGAACTTTTGAACATCTTATTTCTTTGGCTATTAAAAACAATGAACCAGAAGAAGCTATATATTTTGCTTATCGAACTGCTGATTGTTGGAAGAAAGAAAAGAATCTGATGAACAGGTCACGAATTTTTCTAGAAATAGGAAACTTAGCACTTAGCTTCGGAGCACAATTAGCAGAATCAATTGAAGCTAAAACAACAAGTACAGAAGAAAAAGCAAAAGCTCTTTTCATAGCTGGACAATGTTTGTTATGTGTAGATCCTACAAAAGCAAAAAATGCTTTAATTAAAAGCATGAAACATTTTGAAGAATTAGCTGAAGCTGAGAAAGATTCCCAAAAATCTGCAAAATTTCTAAGAGATGCATTGGAAACCACAATATTGATGAAAAATAAGAAACAAGAGAAAGATTTGATGATTAGGATAGCTAATTTGTATATCGAAAGTGCTGAGAAGAATCTAAAAAAGGAATCACCAGAGACGATGCAATCAGCTCTAAGATCGTTTGAAGATGCTTTGGATATGTTCAAAGAGCTCAAATCTAAGGAAGATATTACAATTATAACTAAAAAGATTGATAAGTTGAAGGAGAAGGTTGCAGAATATGACCCATTTGCAACTTAACTACTGTATTATTTTGCTAATAATAGAGAATAAGATTTATCCTCACTTGATTTTTGAATGATAAAGAATGAAAAGTAAAACTCTTAAAAAGAGAAAAAAGAAAAACAATAAGGTCCCGTAGCTCAGCTGGATAGAGCATCTGCCTCCTAAGCAGAGGGTCGTGCGTTCGAATCGCATCGGGACTGCCATCTTTCTTTAAGAAAAAAAATCTCATAATAAAATGGTCATAATGAATTCCCCTACTGAAAAAGAATTGAGAGTCTTTATTTGCAATCTACGTACATGTAATCCCAAGATATGTACTGCCTCACGTATTCTTCGTTTTGATAAAGCTGTAGAAATTAATTCAAATAAAATTCGAACTAATAATATTGTTCTAACTCCCTTTTCAGATATAGCTCTATCTCCTGCAGACAAAGATTTTGCAGAGAAATTCGGAATAGTAGGCGTTGATTGCTCATGGAATGATATTGAGAGTGGGAAAAAGATTTTAAGTAAAGGGAAAGGGAGAGCGCTTCCCTTTCTAGTTGCAGCAAATCCTACAAACTATGGAGTACCTTCAAAATTGAGTACTCTAGAAGCTATTAGTGCTTCTCTTATAATATTGGGAGCAAAGAAACAAGCGATGAAAATCCTCTCCTTGGTAAAATGGGGAGAAGAATTTTATAAAATAAATAAAGAGTATTTAGATGCCTATAAGGAAGCAAAGAGTAGTAAAGATGTTGTGAAAATCCAAACAAAAATCATCTCAAAGTTGTATGATAATAACTAAATCTGCAAGAATGTTCAAATTTACATCATTTATGTTTACATACAGAATTTTTTTTAATGCCTTATCAAAACTACATACATTATGAAGATTGGAATAAATTGTTTTCCAACAGTAGGTGGATCTGGAATAGTTGCTACACAATTAGCAATTGAACTAGCTAAAAAAGGACATGATATTCATTTAATTAGTTATGATACACCCTTTTTGTTGCGTACTTCTCGACACCCTAACATTACCTTAGATTTGGTTGATATTCTATCCTATCCTCTATTTAGGGACATCGGAGCACCTTATACAATACTTGCAGCTTCTAAACTTGTTAATATAGTTAAGAAATGGGATCTAGATCTCTTGCATATTCATTATGCAATCCCAGTTGGAGTATCTGCTTATATAGCTAAAAATATAACTAAAATTCCAGTAGGAATAACAGCTCATGGATCAGATATTCATACATTAGGAGTAGATCCTGCATATAATCCTGTAATATCACATGTTTTTGAAAATGTTGATGGCCTATCAACTGTCTCTGATTATTTAAAAGGAGAAATTGAAGCAAAATTTTCTGCTAAGAATGATATTGAAGTTCTTTACAATCCAATTGATACAGAAAAGTATAGGAAAATAGATGTACAACTTTGTGATTTTCGAATTAAATATGAGAAAAATTTTGTCCATGTTTCCAACTTTAGACCAATTAAAAACGCTCCTTTCATTGTAGAATCATTTGCTGAAATTGTAAAAAATTATCCTGAAGTTGGATTAATTATGGTTGGTGAAGGTCCCGAAAGGAAGAAATGTGAGGATATAGCTAATAAACTTGGAATTCGAGAACATGTTAGCTTCCAAGGAGTAAGAACATCAATAACTCCCATATATAACTGCGGATCAGCTCTTCTATCTGCAAGCACAAACGAGAGTTTTGGTTTGACTATCGCTGAAGCTATGTCGTGTGAGTCTCCAGTGATAGCTCCTAATGTTGGGGGCATTCCAGAAGTTCTAGATCATAAAATAAATGGATTCATTTACGAATTAGGCAATAAAACGGAATTCGTTGAATATATGAGTGCATTGCTAGATGATGAAAATCTTGTAAAAAAGATGGGAGAAAAAGGAAGACGAAAAGTTATTGAAAAATTCGAATCATCAAAAATTGCAGATAAATATGTAGAATGGTATTCGAAAACTTTAGATAAATTATAATCTGGTATTTATGTAACCAATACCACCAACTAATGAGTCTTTGGAGTAATATCTGTAATACGAAGCAAGGTAATCTCCTATTCCTGAAATTGATGCCATTACAAACCAAGGCCAGCTAACTTCTTGCCATTGATGAAATTCATCATACATACCAAATTGCCAAGATTTGTATTTCGATATTGGATTTGTTGGTTCTTCAGAAATAGATTTTAATAGGGTAATCTTTGAAATTAGTTTCTCAGAAAGTAAGTTGGATGCATTATGCAGTTCTTCTTTCTCATCCTTCCTCCTAGCTCTAGATAAAACTCCAAGTGTTTTGAAAAACTCTGAAGAAAATAAGGTGTGTGATTCTAGTGAAGGATCTTTTGATATTTTTTCTATCCATGGAGTATTGTAATGTATTCTATTATATTTTACATATAATGGATAATTAATTCCTATTTTTCTAACAGCAGGTATTACTTGAGCATTGTAGTTTATCTCTCCTGGCCCTGAAACTCTGATGTATGTGGGTAAAATTGTTTGAAGTTGAGCTTGGTTTGTATCTAATCTTGGAGATAGATTAGTAGCATAATCTGATAAATCAATGTCATCCTTATTGACTTTGATGCTATATTCTTCTTTATCTAGAGGACATTTACCTTGGAAAACCACATCATTATTATCTTCTGAACAAGAAAAAGTAACCCGGAAACCATCATTTGGACATTCATAGAAGAAGGGAGAATAATCACTTTCTTTTCTTGCTGTGGTTGGACGAAGATTCAATTCTGCTATTCTATTTGTAGCTTGATTGAACTCGTCTATGTATTCATTTCTATTTCTTAAGAAGGGAATAAAACTTTCAGCAGTCATCTTCCTTATTTCAGGATTAGATGATGGAATATAAATGACCCCCCAATCATTGATAATGTTTGATTGAATTCCCCAAATTAAAGCTATCCAATCTTCAATAGTTTTTGAAGTGCGATATGTTTCTCTAAGAAATGTTAAGAGATGTTCTACTTTTTCAGAGTATAATTTATATTCAGTTTTTTCTAAAGATGTTTTAAATTCACTAAATATATTCCTAATAATATCTAAGTTCTCATTTAGCCAGTTATAATTATCAGTTTTAATTGTATTAGCAGCTACACCTTCAACTAAATCAGATAGATGAATAGCTTTACTATTTGCTGATTGATTATTCATCAGGTGAATAGTTGTAATTTCTGATTGTATTCCATCATGAGTATTTATGAGAAAAACTGGAACCAAAGGTTTTTCTTTTTTCTTACTAATATCAGATATCTTAACAGCTGTTGCTATTTTATTTCCTATTATTCCTGATCCTCCAAAAATAGTAGCTTGTTGTCCAGCTATAACAACTCCATCTTGTATCATTTCTAAATGTTCTTCAACTTTTGGTGTAAGAATCCCAAGTTTCTTATGAAAACCTCTTAAAATGGTTTTCAACTTTTCCATGCGAACCTCATTTATATCAAGTCTTGGTAGTTGAAAAGCTAAATCAACAGCATCTCCATAAGTTTTAGCAATCGCCCCATAGAAATATTTGGAATCTGGAAAACTTGTATCTTTACGAATTAAATCATCATAAAGATCTCCTATAGTATCCATAAAAATGATTTATTTTCTCCATTCTTAACAATTCTTATATAACTACATCATGGTTTGTAAATTTAGAGGTGATATTCTGCAAAAGAATCATAAAATTGTCCATATGGAAATTCCTGTTAAGAATATGACTATCGCAAAAGAATTCTTTGAAAAGGTTTTTGGATGGAAGGTAACAATAACTGGAGAAACTTATGCATTTTTCAAAGACACAGAAGAAGGAGTAGGGGGAGGATTTGAACTTTCAGAAAGAGAAATGAAAGGAGAGTTCATGCTTTATATTAGTACTGAAAGTATAGAAGATACATTAGTAAGCATAGAAAAATCAGGAGGAAAAACTCTAGAAGGTAAGTCAAAGATTTCTGATGAACATGGATTTTGTGCTACATTTGAAGATCCTTTTGGTAATATTCTTAGATTATGGTCTGAAAAATAATTTCTAGACCAACTTTTAGTTTTAAATCAGGTTAGAAATTTAAAAACAATAAATATTCCGACAAAATTCTCTTAAGTAACATTTTTGTTAAGATTTAGTTTGTAGAATTAGAAATTATATTAATTTAACAGATGGAAACTTACACAAATTTTTTAAATGAAGAATTGGTAATAAACCGCAAGAAACAATTCTAAAGGTGAAAATTAGAAATGGCGAAAGAATGCCCTAAATGTCACAGTAAAAATCTCAAAGAAGTGGAGGATAAATCGAAACCAATTGCTTACTTCGGTCATCAACCTATATACAGGAAGAAAATTGTTTGTAAAGAATGTACTTATGAATATTTTCCAGAAGAACCTTCAGCAGGTTAATAGAAGAAAAGGTATAGATTTATTTTTCTTCCTTTCTCCTCCCATTTGTTGATTCTGTTTAACGGATTTAATTTCATATTCATGAAGGTTTAACCCGATGAGCATTGCAAGTTTTTTTAAAAAACACCTCTTTCGGATTATTGTCATTCTTATCATGATTGGCACACTTACATATTTTTTTCTTCGTTTATGGTTAAAAGGTGAATTAGCAGATACTTTTCTAGCATATAGAGAAACAATAGTTTACTTGTTGGTATTGGCGTTCCTCTTAATGGTGACTAGTCTTTTCGTCAAAGCATACCGTTTTTACATACTGCTTAGGGCATCGTCAGATCATTTAACATTCAAAGGATTCCTTATTCCTTTTTTTGTTGGATATGGATTTAGCACAATTGGTCCGCTTAAATCAGGAGAAATTGTAAGTGTTGAGATAAATAAGAGATCTGTTTCCGTTCCCCGTTCTTCTTCTATAGCCGCCATAGTTTTTTTCAGAATTCTTGACATGTTATTTGTTTTAATTTTCTTTATTGTTGCTCTAGCAATTACAATTCCCAAAATTAACCCAGAAAATATTATAATCTATAGAATAATATTTTATGCATCTTTAGGAGTAACAATTCTATTATCCTTTATCTTATTTTTCCCTCCAATAGGTTATTTTGCATTAAAAATCCTTAAGGTGATAACTGGTAAATTTTCAGCAAAAGGAGAAAAATGGTTAGAGAGAGTAATCCATCCTGCTTTAGAAAATTATTATATATCACTGAAACATCTTTACAAGCAAAAGCTCATGGCGACAGGAGTAGTAATTACTACAGTTCTCCGGTGGGTACTAGAATTTTATTCATTAAAATTAACCTTACTAGCGTTTAGTGAACCTATTTTATTCATTGATGCAGCAAGCATATCATCAATTACTTTGTTAGCAGGCATAATCACACCAGCTGGCTTAGGAACAGGAACTATAACTGCACAGGCACTCCTTGAAGGTCTATCTGCAACAATTACTTCAGCAATAGCTGCAGCTGTTGTGATATATCAAACTCTAGTAGGGACAGGATTAACCCTCTCAACAGCAGCCATCTCATCTATCTTTATTAAAGAAAAGGAACTTGAAAAAATAGAAAAAGATGAAGAACTAGGAGAAAGTAAAACTGAGAACGAGTAATCATTCCCTTTCTTCAGATTCCACGTTTGAGTCTGTTTATGAGAAATGGATGAAAGTTATATTCTTCCATTTTTTTACAAGTGGTATCAACATCATATTCAAGTCTAATATGCTCATATTCAAATTCTTTGGTTTTTTCTCTGATTTTGAAAATCATGAAGGATGCTCTAGGATCTTTATCTCTTGGTTGACCTACAGAACCTGGATTAAGAAGATGCTTCTGTTCATTAACGATATGTAGGGGTTTATGTGTATGTCCTAAGAAAAGAAAATCAATTTCTGTATATTCACGAGTTATTTCGAAAAACATGTTGTATGACCAAGAAGGTAAATTGGGAGATACATAGTCCCGTAAAGGTTTTCTTGGAGAACCATGAACGAACATAGCATTGCCTTCTGTAACAAAAAGAGGAAAAATGGAGAAAAAAGGATGAGAACCTAATAGTTGTATTTCATATTCTGAAATTTGATTTTTAGTCCAGGACAGTGATATTTTTGGTAGGGGATTAAAGTATGTGAAATTATTTGTGAATATGGCATAATCATGATTTCCCACCACATGAATTTGAGCTATTTTTTCTACGATTTCGATACATTCTTTTGGATTAGGTCCATAACCTATTGTATCACCTAAATAAATGATAATATCTGGTGATAAATCATTGATATAGTCAACTACAGTAGCTAAAGCTTCTAAGTTGGCATGCACATCAGAAAATATTGCTAATGTAATCATTGACTATACACACTATAGAATTATTGTAGAACAACCAATTTAAGATTTATTCAATAAATATTAAAAAATGAAGAAAATTAGAAAGATACTATGTATCTTTCTCAATAATTTTGTATTTCTTTATAGCAAATGCTCCTACACCTACAAGACCAATAGATACGATGAATAGTATTAATGCTATTATATCAGGTTCTAGAGGATTTTCATTTATTGGCTTAACATAGATTTGGTAAAGAGATGTTTCATTGTATCCATGTCCTCTTTGATGCATGCGTATTACAATATCAATAAATTTAGCTTTATCCCTAGTTGTTTGTGGGATAATAGAGCCATTGTAATTAGTGTCATCTACTGTTGTAAGATTTGCTTTATTTATGTCAGTTTTCAATTCTTGCACAGCTACATATACTCTAAGGTTGTCCAAAATTGTTCCATTATCACCTGTTACTGAAATTTCCACATCTATTGCTTCATCTATGACAACCTCGTTTTGTAAAATATTATAGGTATCAAATGAAATTGTGTTTTGAAAACCAAGAAGCCACTGAACTTGTCTTAAAAACATGTACCTGTTTGATGCACTGGCAACATAACTATTGTTCATGAAGTCAGAAGAAGCTGTGATGATTAGTCTTCCACCCCTTAATAATTCAACTCCTGCTTGCAGTGTAGCTGAATCATTTATAGATTTATCATTACTTGCATCAAACATTCCATCTTTATCTAAATCGATGAAATAATCTCCAAGAATCTCAATTGTAGGGTATAAATCCCCATCTTGCAGCTGAATTATTCCCTCTCCAGTTTTCAAAGTGAAATTAATTGCTGACCCATCATACTCAATCAAATCTATTGCTTGATCTGTAAATGCCGTAGTGTTGGATAAGTAAGGTAGATTATAAAGTGCTGAATTATCAACGGAAATGGATGAGTTAACAGTTAATTCTTTTGAAAATAGAGTTGCATTGTAAATTTCAACACCAAAATAAGCTAGTAATTCATTCACTCTTTGACCTCTTCTTCCTGCATCTCCTAGAATCATCAAACTACCACCAGATGCTGCATAAGATCTTAATGCTTCAATTTCATCATCCTCAAAGTTTCTCAATGAACCTGCCAATATAACAAGATCAAGATCTGCTAATCTTTTAGCAGTAAATACATAGTTATCATTAGGTGTGATATGTGTTACATTCATATCATAAGAAGAGAGGAAGTATGAAAACGATGTCATATTCTCCCACGCTGTTTTGTCTGATTGTGTTGCATAAGTAAGAACATCCATTTTTGAATAATCCTCAATATGAGAAAAGAAGGTATGTTGGGGTTCTAAGGTGAAGGTCATCAAAATTGTTGGTCTATTTTCGAACAAATAAGTATAGTTAAATGATGCAGTATAGTTCTGAAATACGATTAATCCAAAATTCATTGAATCACTAGGATTGAGTTCAATATCATATCCTTGAATGTCTTCTGATTTTAGTTCTTTGACTAATTCAATAGAAACAATATGTTCATTGAAATCACCTTCTTCTTCAGTCAGAGCAGAAAAAGAATTCTCTTCTCCACCAATGTCTAAATCAGTTACAAATGAATTTACATCATTAGTTCCATTAACATAAGAATCTTGAGCTCCTTCTATACGATAATTTATTGCAATTGCATCATCTGGAGATAATTCAGATCCGATTGATCGATCATAGTTTCTATCAAATAGTATTGTATACCATGTGTGAGATTCATTATTATAACTATCCCCTACCGGAATAGTTGTGTTAATTGGAATATAAATTGAACTTGTATAACTAAGACCCATAAATAGATGAGTTAAATTTGCTTGAACACGAATTGTTATTGGAATATGATTCTTACCAAATTCACTATTGTAGACTGTTGCATTTTCCCATTCACCTATATAGCTATCTAAAATCCCATCTATCACAGGTTCAGTACTATTAAAATAGACAATATTGCCTTGTAAATCATATGTTTTATCATTACTTTTAGTATCTGTTGACATAAAAGAAGTTCCTAAACTACTTGCTAGGAATTGTCCTAGAATTATCATTGATAAGATAATCAGAAATCTAATTCTTTGTTTTCGCAATTTCGTATACTCCATTCAATTTATTAAAGCGCTAGCTTTTGCCTTTTTAAACTTTATTTATGCAAAGAAGATAAAGAAACTATCATATGATTGTCAACAAAATACTTATTTGACTTATGAATAAGTGTAATCAAGAAACTTGTTTAATCCCTTCATCATACTGGAGAAGATTGAAGATGACTGAGCTGAGGAACAAACTCCTAAAAGACGAATTTAAAGAGAAAGAAGATATTAAGAAATTCCCAATAATTGCTTTGCTTGACATTTCAGAAGAAGAATATAAGTTATTGAAAGAAATGAACTTAGAAACTATTGATGATTTAGCTAGTAAGTGGGATCAGCATTACGAAAAAATAATCAAGAAGATTCCAAAAGAGAGAGTAAACAGCTGGATAGCAGCTAGCCGACTTCTTTTAGTTGGTGATACTGATAAAATTACGACGGGTGCTAAAATCGTAATGGTAGGGACAGATAATGCAGGTAAAACTTCATTATCAATAGCTCTAAAGCATCGAGGTGCATTATCATTATTGTTTCAAAAGTTATATGCTCTCACACCGACGAGAGGACTGTTGAGAAGCAAAATCGAAGTTTTCGGTATGGATGTACATATTCATGAACTAGGAGGACAAAACGTCTATCGTGAAGATTATCTAAATAATCCTCAGCAATACTTCCTCGGAACAGATATTGTAATCTATGTTGTTGATGTACAAGCTAAAGACAGATTTGAAGAGAGCTTTGAATATCTGAAGCAAATTACAAATGTTACAAATGCCTTAAAACTCAAGGTACCTTGGAAAATATTCTTTCATAAATCTGACCCTGAATATGAAATTGATGATAAAACAACAGAGATTTTTAGCTCAATTATTGAATATATGACAAACAATAGTCCCTACTTTAATTCTGCTAAAGATTTATTCAGAACAAGCGTAAAGATAAGATCTTCCATTTTAGGAGCTTTTTCTCACATATTTAGAGATATATCACTTATACAGCATGGAGTTATTGATGCATCAGAACAGGCTGCTAAGCAGCTTAAAGCTGATTTCTTTGGTTTATATGATTTTAGAAGTAATGTGTGTTTCGCTCAGTACTCAGAACAAGAGGAATTAGAGGATTTAGCACATACAGCATATTATGAAGCTATTGAAACCATAGTAAATATGAGAGAACCATTTCTAAGAATCAGAAGATATACATTAGACAAAGATGTTAATGAGATCTTTATCCTAAGGGATTTAAGATTTGGCGGAGATCGCTATATTATGGCTATGTTCACTCAAGACGAAGAGATGGCAAGAAGCTTAGATCAAGACGCGATTCAGGAAATAATTGAGGAACGGCTTAAGGATTGGATTGAATTCAGAGGATATGCAACATTTCCGTTAGATTGATTCTTATTGCATATCTATTTTTTATCTATATTCTGTACCAAATAATGAATGAACATGCCTTGGTAGCTCAGCCGGCTGAGAGCGGTGGTCTCGTATTTTTGAAAGAGACAACCACAGGACAGGGGTTCAAGTCCCCTCCGAGGCTCCATTCTGTTTCTCATTAAACTTTAAATATAGCTGGTTTCAGTTTGTTCTATGGTTTCATATTTATTTATAGTCAATCCTAATGCTAGAAATGGTAAAATTGGTAAGTTGTGGCCAAAGGTTGAATCAGATATTAAGAATCAAAATTTTGATTATTCGGTAGAACTAACAAAAGAACCCCTTCATGCAATTGATATTGCTCGAGATAAAGGAAAAGATTTCGACTGCATAGTAGCAACAGGAGGGGATGGTACAGTAAATGAAGTTGCAAACGGTGTATATGAAATAGATGGAACATTTGGGGTTCTTCCTTTAGGAAATGGCAATGATTTTGCTTTTGGGCATAAATATGATGATAACTACATGAGGAGTTTGAATATTCTACGTGAATTTAAAATGCTAGATCTTGGAGTAGGAATAGCAAGATGTGAGGATAATGAACGGTATTTTATAAATATTGTAGACACAGGAGTTGGAGCAACTATCTCAGTATCGTCATTCACAGATGCTAAATGGTTAAGAGGATTTGTCAAATACTATTACCTTGCTCTTAAAGGAATAGCAAAATATAGAGTAGTTCCATCAAGAATTCAGATTGATGACTTAGATGAAATTAAGACAAAGTTAGTAATTATGGCAGCAGGATTTGGGAACCGATTTGGAGCAGGATTCAATGTTTTACCAAATAATTATGGTTTTAGAGATGATTTTCAAATAGTTATAGCTGGAGATGTAAGAAAACTTTACCAGTTTTATCTTCTTAATGTTCTAAAACCAGGTAAGCATATTGGTAAGAAAGGAGTTAATTTCTATAATGGCAAGAAAGTGAGTTTAGAAGTAGACAAACCTCTACCAATAGAAGTTGAAGGTGAGATTGTTAGTTTTGGAGCAAGGAGTATAGAATTTGAAGTAGCCCCAAGGAGAATAAAAACTATTGTACCTCAAGAACTAATAGATTTGAAGAATGAAAAATCGAACTGATTTTTCTTTTATTCGGTTTTTTTCGAGAAAAAGATATTAAATTGTTTAATCCCAATTTTTGTTGATTGTTAGGAAGGATCAGGATTGTTACAGTCATAGTTAATTACTTCTAATTTGGCATCGATGTTTATATCGTTGAGATAGTCGATAATAAGAAATCCAGAGTTAAAAGCATCACCTGGAGTTACTAAATTTTTGAGAGTGAAGAATGGCCCAGTGAGATTTATATTACTTCTTGTCTGCACCAATATTACAAACAATATACTAACTTTTTTTTCTTAGCTTATTTTCTTACCTCTTGATGTGTTTTTATATTCTTGTTTAGTTGAATCAGTAGGTTTGAATAAACTATACACTCAAGTGGTGAACATGAAGGATTCCAGAAATCAGTATAACAAGAAAAGGAATTCCTCATACTCATCAGATTCTGATGCAAATGAACGAATTACAAAATATTGGATAAAATCTATTTTTTCTTATATTGTTACTTTGATTGTAGGATTAACAGCTTTTTTCTTCCTTTTTCCAGAGTTGATTACCAAAATCCTTCCTTCTTTCTCTCAAGCTAGTTCTTCTTTTATTACTAAATTAAGGGATGTATTAAGTACTCCATTGCTAAGAGTAATTTTGAGTATAGGTTTGATTACCCTCCTCGTCCTTGTTCTCTGGTTCTATTCTCCTTATATCATAACAAAGGATCAGGAAGTGTTTTGTCAGCGAAAAGTATTTTTTCCATTTTTTTATAGAGCTAGCAGTATTTTACTGGTTTCTCAAGATTCAGATTTTGGTAAAGGAGATATTTATTTCACGATATCACACGAAACAACTCAAACATCACAGACTGCTTGGGATGATTATGAAGATGGTATATCTGCAGAACATGTATTGAATAACAATGATTTCGATGGTAGTGGATATTATGACAAAGAGTATAATAACATTCGACTTAATGTTGGACTATTGGATTGGATAATTAAAGTCTGGGATGAAGATAATGGAGAAGATGCATTACTTTTCAAAGCAAGGTTAACTGTCAAAGATACAGATACAACTGGAGAAAGACAATTCAATGATGTATGGACTTATGCTGAATGGGATTTTCCTTATATTGAAGTTGAAACATACGAAAATAGCTATCTGAAATTCGATTGGTTAGACGGAAGAAGGAAATATTGGAGCAATTACTATAATGGTTTAATCCTTAAGGTAACATTGAATTATCATACATAAAAGTGTTAAATTATCAAAAAAAAATTAAGAATGAAAGGGTAAAAGCTTTTGTTCTTTTTTTTCTTTTTCAATAGATTGTAGAAGGAAGTACAAAGTAAATAGGCAATATTTAAATTGGTGATAAATATAACATGGATTTGAGATGATGTAGGGAAAAGGTAGAAATAAAACAGTTCTTTTACTTTTTATACCTCTTTTATTCTCAACTATAAGTACATTTCTTGTTTATTCAGGGCATTTTAGTAACTACTATGCTAGTTATAACAATCTTTTGCAAACAACATTCCCTGATT
>JABLTJ010000056.1 GCA_013166775.1 Promethearchaeati archaeon | reverse complement strand
CTCTAGAACAACAGACTGTGAATCCGACTTCATCTCCCATCACTATTCCTTATGTATGTTCTCCTCTTCCCTTTCCTTATTTGAGAACCAATCTACGAAATAAGAGTTTGATAGTAAAACATGAGTTTACTTTTCAATGGCCAATTGATGAGCTAACGCTCCCTCCTGGTTATTATAGAAATAGGACTAAGTATGTATATTTCAAAGTAGAAGATTACCTAAATAAGAGTCTTCCTTTGGGAACCTATGAGATGTGGTTTGATTACACTAACTGCAGTTTTTCTCCTGTTCCAGTAGTTATAGAAAAAATGTATGTTGATGTAACTGAAACCAGTGTAACCTACTATTTCGATTACAACGATGAAACTAGAATTGTTTCTTCATTACAACAATCGAATTATGTTATACCTTTTTTTGTTTTTGCATCATGTATTTAGTTCATGTTCATGTAAAAAGGAAACAAAGAAGAAGATTCTGATTATGCAGTATTCATATTTCACCCAAATTCAAGAAGGAAAACAAGATGAAATTCCCTACTTGAAGAGAGTTTATTAGTGTCTGAATCATTGTAAGCTGTGAATTACTGTGGTCTGTAATTTCAAAAGCAAGTTTAGTGGTTTAAATGAAAATCTCAAAAAAACTGATTATCTATAGTTTTTCAGCGATTTCAAT
The DNA here is from genome assembly GCA_013166775.1 of Promethearchaeati archaeon. Classification (GTDB taxonomy): domain Archaea; phylum Asgardarchaeota; class Heimdallarchaeia; order Heimdallarchaeales; family Heimdallarchaeaceae; genus UBA460. The sequence goes on along the minus strand of JABLTJ010000056.1, from coordinate 16,088 downwards.
ATGTATAATAATTTCTACTTTGGTTGTATTTCTCCCTTTAAAACCGAACGAATCCTTAGATAATGAATGGGTAATTAATTATGAAGGGATGGGAATACTCCAGGGTACAGCAGCAGCTTACTCAATTGATGAATCAGTTCAAACAAGTTTTGGTGAGTATATTCCTGAACAATTGGATTATCAACCATCTATAATTCCTATAAAAATCAATTCTGATTTGAGTAATGTAGATTTACAGGGAACTGAACTTTCTAATGATTTGAAAAAAATAATTTCTCAATACGGATTTGTAATTGTAGATGAGGGATTTACAGACATCTTTGAAATCTATAATACCTATAATGAAGATCCGTTTTTTGTAACTAGTGATTTATGTTTACATACATATCATTCACTTTTTGATTATAGTTTAAGAATAATAGAAGCTGATTATTTTTATAACGATTTTATCACAATATTAAGTGCTTTAAGAGATTCACAATTTAATATAAATTCAAGTGTAACAGAACCTATTGTTTATGATGCTCTAAGGAAAAATATCGCTTATCTCTCAGTAATGTTGTACCTATTAAATGATTCATATGTAATTCCTATCGAAGTTTCGGAATTAGCGAATTCGGAACTTGATAAAATAAACAGCAGCACTTTAGCTGAATCGTCAATATTCGGATATATAGAAGATTATAGTCAATACAAACCCAGAGGACATTACACTAAAAGTGAGATTCTAAAGAAATATTTCAAAGCAATGATGTATGCAGGAAGAATGGGATTTCATCTGCAGAATCCAATGGGGGGAATAGAAATGGGAATAGAAATGGGAATAGAACAAACAAGAATGGCAATGTTACTTGTTTCTTCGTTTAATTCCACGATAGGAGATGAAACTTGTTGGGATTTTTGGGATAAGATGTACGAGCCTACTACCTTTTATGTTGGGAAAAGCGATGATTTAACTCCAAAAGAGTATTTTCAGATATGGAAAAATCATAGTTTTGTTCAAGGGGATGAGCTGAGTGATGAGACATTAATCTTAGCAATGATTGAAGATGCTAAGAACTATAGAGATCCTAGAATCAATTCAATGTTTATTTTAGACAAATTTGAATTTGAAGATGTAACTAAAAGCTTCAGATTGTTTGGACAAAGGTTTATCCCAGATTCGTACATCTTTCAGCAATTAGTACATAATAAAGTAACTTTAAGGAATTTCCCAAAAGCATTAGATGTTTTTTCGGTTTTTGGAAGTTCTAGAGCAGCTTATCATTTACAAGAAGAAAATACCACATATACTGATTATAACTCAAAAATACATGAACTAAGAACTGAATTTGGAAACCTGACTGATTATGATTGGACTCAAAACCTCTATTGGATGTGGTTATACAATCTCTTTCCACTTCTAAATCATGCTTCTGAGGGATATCCTGGTTTCATGTTGAATGATGCTTGGGAAGATAAATCTCTCATGACAACATTGGGTTCATGGGTAGAATTAAGGCATGACACACTTCTTTATGCAAAACAAGCATATTCGTTTTATTATTCAGGTCCTCATATAAAGGATGGGTATGTAGAACCAATTCCTGAAGTATATTCTAGATTAAGCAGTTTAGTGAAACTCATGTATGACGGATTGACAGCAAGAGGATTACTTAATGAAACTTTTAACGATAAGTTACTAGAATGTAAGAGTATATTCGATAGATTGACAGAAATCTCCATAAAAGAATTAGAAAACATACCTTTGAATGAGAGTGATGTACGTTTCATTGGTCACGTTGGGGAGAATTTTGGAGAGATACTAGATTCCGAGATAGGAGATGTATCAACTGGAGAAGCTAATAGATTAGCTCTAATTGCAGATGTATATACAGATGTAAATACAGAACAAATACTAGAAGTTGCAGTGGGTGACCCGTTTATCATATATGTGGTTGTACAAGATCACGACGGAAATCTGAGACTAACAAAGGGTGGAACTTTCTCTTATTATGAATTCAAACACCCAATGAATGATAGACTGACAGATGAACAGTGGCAAGAAATGGTTGATTCAAATCCTCCAGATTTACCTGAATGGATAATAAATTCACCTACAATGAAAACTGAAGAATTGTTAAGTGTCATATTAGTTGCGAAAAAATATCATTAGATCGCAAAATAAAGAATGAAAACGAATGTGCAATCGATTACACAAATGAGAGTACTACCTAGCTTATTTTGTCGAAATTTAGTGAATAACTTAACTGAAAGTAATAAGAAATTAATCAAAAGAATTTTAGATTTTATTAGGTGTTTTTATATTTAAATGAAGAAAAAGACAAGTGAATATTATGGCCATATATACCGCAATGTTACACGATGAAAGCACATTGTTAATTGATTTGCCTTACACTTAAGTAAATATCTAAGTAAAATTCTCTGCCGACACAAATTAAATTAGAAAACCAAGTAAGGCAGTCTAAGGGTACTTCAGAGGGTAGCTGTTACGATTTTCCAAAGCTTTATATATACTATGGAAAATTGTAACATGAGCTTTATTATTAAAAGCTGGTGGATAATAGAAATGAAGGCTAAAACAAAATTATTAGGAGTCGTTTGTTTAGTATCGTTACTTGCAGTAGTTGCAAGCGCAATTGTAGTCGCAGGTCCTGATGGTGGGTATCCTGATGAACCTATTGGTGGAAACTTCGCAAGTGGCGGAGGTCCTGATGGAGGATATCCAGATGAACCAATCGGTGGAAACTTCGCAAGTGGCGGAGGTCCTGATGGAGGATATCCAGATGAACCAATCGGTGGAAACTTCGCAAGTGGCGGAGGTCCTGATGGAGGATATCCAGATGAACCAATCGGTGGTTCATTTGCTGACGGAACATTATAAAAAAAATCACGATAACAAAAAAAAATCGCCAGAAAACCCCACCCCTTTCCTCGGCGTAGTGAAAGAAACCTTGGGGGCGTCATAGGGGTCAACGACGCTCCATAGGTTTTATACTGGGGTTATCTGATCAACCAGCTTAGTATAAGCTTAATAGCAAGGGGTCAAACCACACGAAGTAATTTAGAGGTCTATAAACGTGAACTCCTTTGGGGCTTAAGTCTCATTTGGGTGTTTCAACTAGAGATCTTGTACAAAACTCTCTCTTCAGGCTCTTGTACAAGAGTTTCGTTCAGAGGTTTTGTACATTCATCTCTATTTCTTATGGATTTCCTAATTTCTCTCGTACAAAAATAGAAAAAAATCAAATGAAAAAATTTGAGGTCTAAAAAAATGGATCAACTCAACATACTTGACAGAAAAATCTTGAATGTCTTGCAGAATTATCCACTGGAGCCATATTCTTCGTTGGGTAAGAAACTCAACATTTCTCCACAAACCATGATTCGACGAGTAGAATCACTAAAAACTAAAGGTATTCTTCGCAACCCTATTGCCTCTTTCGTTCCCGAACGTATAGGTCTTGCCAGATATGGTGTTGTTTTCAATATTTCCCAACTCCACCAGTTTACGCTCTTACAAAGCGCCATATCTGAACACAATTATATACGCGGATACAATCGTTTTTACGGCGAAAGATTCGGCATTTATGCCCAATTCGATCTACCTACAAACGTCAATGGAGCTTTTAATAAGTTCTTAGAATATCTCGTTGAAGAAGAATTTTGTGACGACTATACAATTTTCAAAGCTACAGGTCATCGTTTCTCACGACCAGCTCCCTTACCCAATTACACATCTGAACCTGAACCTTTTGATATCATTTCCTTCTGGGAAAAACGTTTACAAAAGAGTTCTGATTTAGTTAACGGAGTTAGAAGCGCTGTTACTGTTAAAAACGGCAAAATTGTTGTTGTTACTGATGAAGGAGAAAAACCTATCGAGCCTTTCCATTTCCTACTCTTACGTGATCTTACTAGTCACTCTGAAAATGGAAAACAAATAGGTATCCGTACCAAGCAAACAGATCTTATTGAATACTACAGAGAATATTACCAACACTTAGGTAAGAAAATCCGTCTTTCAGACACTGAGAAGAACTTCTACTACAATCTTGGGGAGTTCTTTGATACCCGCAATGGCCACAACACCAAAGTCGATTTTGGTCGAAAATACTACAACGTAGTCAAGAATTATCTGATAACTAATCCTAGATGGAATTTTAGTAGGAAGCTTTTTGAGGAGCATGTTACACGTGCTTTTATTATTGAAGATGCTTCTGAAAAGGAAAAGAACCAGTTCTACAACTTTTTGAATGAAGAAAATCCACCTTTTCAAACAGGCTTTGAGCTCTTAGATCGGGGTATTTTCCTTAGATTATCACTTCCTCCATACTACGATTCCAAGTTATCTTACTTGATTTGGAGTACTTTCAAGAATCACAAAATCTACTCCCTGGACTTCTTTGGGAAGCATGGGATGTGGTGGCCGTTCTACATCGATAACTTCGATTGGGACGCTTCTGAATGGAAAACTAACGAAGATTGGTTATTCAATAGTGTTGTTACTGTTATAGAAGAAAAACACAAAAATGGTAACTTTGGTGAAGTCAATCTACACAAACACATTGGTAATGGAAACAGTAACTATGCCAATGGACACACCAACGGTAACGGAGCAGCTATTTACAAACACATCAGTAACGGTAGTAGTGGAAAAACAGTAGCTTACAGATAAAAAAGCAAGCAGTGCGAAACGCACATTGCAGAACAAAGGACAATTCTGCATTGGTAGAGTACTCTCTAGAGTACTTACTTACCTATGATTAGAAGTAGGTAAAGTAAGTGTTAGAGAACAAGTATCTTAGCTATATAGATATATTTAGGATCTTGGTTTTCTAAAAGTCTCCAAAGAGAAAACTAGAATATCTTGTTTATTTCAGAATTTCTTTGCATAATTCTTTTCAGATACGAGAAAAATATTCATGTTAGAGTTTATTATGTGTATTTTTTACAGTCATTGGCAAATATTCAAATTGAATTGATATTCTCTTCTTCGCAAGAATGATGAAAATAATCAGATTTTATGGTACTCCTTGGTGTTCTGATTGTAAGAAATCCAAATTATTTCTCGCTGAACATCGAATAGATTATGAATTGATCAATATCGCAGAGGATGAGAAAGCTGCACAAATAGTTGAAAAAATTAATGATGGTAAAAGAAAAGTTCCAACTATAGAATTTTCTGATGGAACATATCTTATAGAACCAACAAATGTTGAGCTTGCTGAGAAATTAGATTTAGTATCAAAACCTTCCAAAACCAATTATGATGTTCTAATTGTTGGAAGTGGACCTTCCGGATTAACTTGTGCCATTTATTCAGCTAGAGAAGGTATGAGTACTATTGTTATTGAAAAGGGTGCTTTAGGAGGAAGATTATTTTACATTGAAAGAATAGAGAACTATCCTGGTTTTCCTAAAGGTGTAACTGGTGAGAATCTAGCATTAGCTTTTACTCAACAAGCTGAGAAGTTTGGAGTAGAATTGCTCAAAGCTACATTAGTTACTAAAATTGAAAAGGAAGCAAAAGGATTTATTGTTAGAACTTCTCATGGGGATGTTTTAAAAGCAAAGATTATAGTTTTAGCTACTGGAACCGAATACAAAAAACTTAGTGTTGAAGGTGAAGAGTATTTAACTGGGTACAAAATTCATTTTTGTGCAATATGTGATGGTTCATACTATAAAAATAAGAAAGTTTTAGTTGTAGGAGGAGGAAATTCTGCTCTACAAGAATCCCTTATCTTGTCTCGTTTTGCTTCAGAAATAATAATTGTAGAGATTATGGATGAATTAACAGCTTCTAAGGTTATTCAGAAAGAAATATCTGCAAATCCTAAAATAAAAACTTTGACAAGTTATGAAATTAAGGAATTTCAAACAGGGGAGAAAAAACAACTAAAGGGAGTAGTTTGCTTTGATAGAATTAATCAAAGAGAAGTTATTCTCAAACCGGATGGAGTGTTCATATTTGCAGGGCTTGAACCAAATGCTAAAATCGTAGAACATCTTGCGGTTTTAGATGAAAATGGATTTATTAAAACAGATGAAAATATGATGACAAATATCCAAGGAATATATGCAATTGGTGATTGTAGGAGTAAATCGACAAGACAAATTGCTTCAGCAGTTGGTGAGGGAGCTAGGGTGGCTTTGAAGATTCGTGATTATCTGAAAATTATAAATTAGAAATATAATGATATTTTTTTCTTTTTCAATATAAATTAGAAATATAATGATATTTTTTTCTTTTTCAATATATCAACTCTTTTGTTCTAATCGCGTTTATATAAAACGAAATTATTCAAATCAAGAATAATAGGCAATAAGAGTGAAAGATATAAGCATTTTCCCTTTTTATTCGAAGAAATGTTTTTTAACCAATATTTATTGTATTTCAGAAGTTTATATACTCAAAACTCATTAATTTTGTGAGCTAGCTGCTCATGAAGTTGATCACAGGGTCTTAACCAGTATGATTAACGACTAGCTCAATTTTTCTTCATTTTTCCTTTTTCTTCCAGTATTTGAAAAATTTCAACTAGTAATGGCAATGAATAGATGTAAAATACTGAATAATTCTTCATCACTTGTTAGTGTAAGATAATCTCCATTCATCCTTAAGAATCCAAATTTGGTTATATCGTTCTTTTCTATGACAGGTAATTCCAAAATATATGTTTCGCTAGCTCTTGAGATTATTATATCCCCTTTTTCTGTAGAAATTCTTGCTTTTCTCCCGAATCTTCTGTATTTTATTTCTCCAACTTTATCCCAGCTTGTTAGCCATTCTTTGTCTTTAAACAAAAGTGTTTTTTCAAGGTAAGACCCAATAAATACTCCTGACACTCCTAGTCCCGCAATAACGAACAGAATAAATGCCCATCTTGGAATCTCTATTGTTGCAATTCCAGAAGCATCTCTAACGGTTAATATTTCTAGTCCATTCCCATTATAGGTTTCTGGTTCCGGTGAATAATTCACAACAGATATTGATGTTATCAGTAGAGATAGAAATATCACTAATACTGAATAGAAGGTTAGTTTCTTCCAGTATTTCTTGCTAATAGGATCTCCTTTGAGTATTGATCTCAAATAGTTCTTATTTTCAGACATCTTCTTTCACCATCAGTTCGTTGATTATTTGTTGATAGTTTTCCCCATGATTCTTAGCTAAATCTATTAACCTTTTCAACAGAGGATTGTCATGATTCAGTCTAATACTTGCTACTTTGGGTGTGAGCTTATCCAGATAGATTAGTTCCTTTAACTGTAGATCTTCCAGAATTCCTCGATATATTGTTCTTGCTTTCATTGAGTATCCGAGGATATCAGAGAGTTGTGTAGCAGTTATTGCTTTTGGGTAGAGATGAGCTAAGATTAGAATTGCTCTGATTTTATTTGCTCCCAGAGTACTGAGAAGTAGAAGCAATTCATAATCTTGCTTCTCTGTGTTGGATACCATTAATTATCTGTTCTTTTAGACCTATATTAATTTTACATCGGAAAGATATAGTATTTATTGTGTTTTAGCATACACAAAAGCTCTTCTGTTTTGATTTTTCGTTAATAAGTTAATTTAATATAATTTTGAGAATATTGTTCTTTATGATAGATTTTGTCACAATCAAAACTGATCAAGATAAAACAGCGTTCGTAAAATTGAACATTGAATACTTTGAATGGGTTTGGGATCAGTTCATTGAGTCTTTTAACACAGATGTTATTCCACTAATTGGAACTCCAGAAGAATATGTAGAAAATAATAAAGAGGAATTTTTTTCCTATTTTCCCCCAAAAGGAATATGCTATTTGATAAGAGACGGAGATAATTATATTGGGATGGGAGCTCTTCGTAAGATTAAGGAAGGAATTTGTGAAATCAAACGAATGTATGTAAAATCCAGTTATAGAGGGAAAGGACTAGGAAAATCTCTTCTTGATAAATTGACAGATGATGCTAAGAATTTTGGCTTTTCAAAAATATATCTGGATGTAGGACCATATAACATTGCAGCACAGGGTCTATACAAGAAATTTGGTTTTATCCAGCGTGAACCATATCCTGAAACAGAAGCTCCTAAAGAGTTTCTAGAACACTGGACTTTTATGGAAAAGGAGATCTAAGTAAGAAAACTCAAAAATATCTTAAATCCCTTTGATTTTATACTGATAAAACAGATTTCAACGTTACTAGAATTAAACTTTTAAAAAGGTGATTCTACTTTTAAGAGATGGCAGCTACATTAATAGAATTGTACATTAAAATCGCTCAGTTAGCTATTATTCTAATCATTTTAGCATATTTCTTGTATAGAAGGCTAAAGGATCGAATAACTGGTTTTACTTGGTTCATTACATTATTCTCCTTTATAGTTTTACAATCATTGATAGAAATCGCTATATTTTTCCCAACACAGAACGGAAAAATCAACAGCAGTAGTACTATTCAAGAGATACATATGATACCATCGGGTATAGCTCTATTTGGCTTGTTCCTTTATCTGGAGTTTATTAGAAGTGAAAAACCCAGTACGATTCTACTTGGTTTTGCATCAGTTCTACTCGGTGGATATTTAGCTGTCTATTTTATTGAATTATCATTTGGTTTAGAATCCTCTTTAGCTGCAGAATATAGAAGTTCTCGCATAATTCTCAATATCCTTCAAGCTTTTGTACTTGCTGAAGCTCTATATATTTTCATCCAAGATATCAGAAAAGTAGAATATCGTAAACTTAGAAGAATAAGTTTAGCTATGGCAGTAGCCTTTGGTATTGGTTTCTTTTTTGCTACACTTAAAATCTTTGAAAGATGGACTATTCAAGTTAATGAAAATCTACAGTTTTATGGAGCTATTCCTTTCAGTATAACCTTTGGTATTTTAGCTATCGCTTTTATCGCTAATCCGTTCTACGTTTATCTTCTCCCTGCTAAAATAAATAAAATACTCGTCTTTAATGAAGCTGGATTACTACTCTATTCAGTTCGAATTGGTAAAGGAGAACCTGAAATAGGAGAAGATATTCTCTTTTCAGGTATTATAACAGCTTTGAGATCATTGATTGCTGAAACCACTGGAGCAAGAACAGATTTGCGTAAGGTAAGTTTTAGAGACAAGAAACTGCTTATTGTTGAAAATCTGGAAAGGAATCTTACTACTCTTATAGTTTGTGATAGCGATTCATTCATTCTTCAAACAGCTGCTAAACATTTCACAGAGAGATTTTATCTCAAGTACAAACCTTCGATTGATAAATTTGATGGAGCAGTGGGAATCTTTGAAGATGCTTCAGATATAGTGAGAAGAGTTTTTCCCTTTGTTCCTCCTGAAGAGATAATAATGGATTAATTTCTATATTATCTTATTTAGTTCAACTCTGAACTATGTTCTACTCACTCTTCTAATATCAAGAAATTGTGCAAATTTTACAATAGTAAATCCACCTGAAATAATTAATAAAACAATGAAGGTTAATAAGGGACCTATACAAACCATTCCAGAACAAATTATATCAAATTGAGGAACTGATAGAACAATCATAACAATTGAAATTAAATCAATAATCGATAGTGAAATCAGAATTGGTTTTAATTTTCTTATTTTTGTTTTAGATTCTAATACAGCTTCTTCTTTAGGTCGGAAGCTTTCTTTATATCGATTCCTTAGAATCAAAAACGCAATTGAACAAATCACAAATACAGAAATAGATATATAAAAAACTAGAAGCCAACGGATATAATGTATATTCCAACTTATTATTGCTAGAATTAAAAAAATTAGAGCAGTTACTACTAAACCTAATTTTCTTTTTCGTTGTTTTTCTTTTCTACTAGTATCAGAGAAATCAATTTTGGTTTCCATATCCTTAAATTATTAACGTTTTTCTTTAAAAGGATTGTGAATAGCAAAATTAATTCTCTTCAAATTCGAAGGTATACCCATCTAATCCTAATTCGTTTCTCATGAAAATAAGATCTTCTTGTATGCTTTTGTTCAAGGGAACACCTTTCTCTCTAACAATTCTTTCTGCTTCAAATTCCTTTTCTCCTGCTGTAAAGATTCTCTTTTCACCTGGTGCTTTATCTGATTCTCTCAGTCCAACACAAATCGCACTTGCGATACTCTTGAACGCATCTAATCCCATAAAGAATTCAGGATCTATAGCTATAAAGAAATGTCCGACATTGAAATGGATTTTATTTCCTAGTATATCTAAACCTGCTAAATCTTTTAGAAAACTGCCATCTTGTAATGCTGCAGAAAGTATTTCCACAGCTGTTGCATAACCATATCCCTTATGTCCTGACAACTCTTCACCAATACCTCCCAATGGTAATAATGCTGCTTTTTGTTCAACGAAATCTACAAGTAATTGAGCTGCATCAATCCTAGATCTTCCAGTCTTTCTATCGATTACTGTACCTTTGTGCAAGTGTTTCTTTTCTCTCGCAGCTATCTCTACTTTTCCTCGTTGAATTATAGAAGTTGCACAATCAAGAATAAAGGGAAAATCGTCGTTGGTTGGAAATCCGAAGGTTAGAGGATTTGTTCCATACATAGGCTCAACACCGAACGTAGGAGCAACTGCTGGTCGTGCATTTGTTCCAGTTATACCAATACATCCCTCATCTGTTGCCATAAGAGCATAATAACCTGCAATACCATAATGAGTACTATTTCTGACCACAACCATTCCTAGACCATATTTCTTAGCTTTAACTATCGCCATCTGCATAGCGTTCTTAGCAATATAATGCCCATTGCCATGATGACCATCAATTACTGCTGTTGCTTCTTTGTTTTTTATAATCTCAAAATCCCTGATAAGGTGTTGCTCATTTTTCACTCTATCGTAATAATATTTCAACCTCTGGACCCCATGAGAAGGTATTCCTCTTAAGTCAGATTCTATTAAAACGTCAGCACTCACTTGAGCTTGTTCTTCAGGATAGCCTAAACCTCTGAAAACATCTATCATGAAATAGTGAAGAATATCAACAGGTAGGTAAAAGATTTCTTTTTCCATTATCATACCCAGTTTTATTTTATTTAATGAGATATTAAATATTACGTCTCATAATAAAGACAAGAATTCGAAATTATGGAATTACGTATTCACCGAACAATTCATATTAAAAGCATTGCTAAGGGCTGTTATGAGTAAAATTAAGAAATTCTCACACCTTCCTAAACATCAGGATCTCGTTGATAGAGCTTATACTGTTCTAATAAAAGACAAAAGGGTTAGAGGAATTTATATTAGTGGTTCTCAAACAGCTGATGAGTATTCAGATATAGATTTGAGCATAATATGTGAAACAGAGGATGATAGAAAAAGTATGAAAGAAGACAGATTATTAATTGCACAGCAAATTGGTGAACTGAAAGCTGAAGCTATGTCTATTTTCCCCTATACTTATGTTACTTTATATGAAAAAGAAGAAATAAAAGTCGACTTTTCTTTTAGTATGATTCCTCCTCTTCCTCGTCCAGATAAAGTGAATATAGATATCATCTATGATCCAGATGATCATCTAGCAAAAATGGTTGAAGAATCAGCTAAACTTACTTGGGAAATAGATTTATCTGATCTTAGAAACAAGATTCAGCATTTCTATATGGGATTGAGTTATACTATTTCAAAGATAGGAAGAGGAGAATTTTGGGATGCATTAGATTGTGTAGATTTCTATCGTAAATATCTTATTGAATTTGAGGATACCTTAGCTCAGAGGAAAAGGGAAAATTATCGTAGAATAGAGAAAAAATTGGATGAAGTACGACTTGAAGCTTTTAATAAAATAATGGTAAAGGAATTAACTCGTAAGAATCTATTTCAGACAATGGATAATATGATTTCATATTTTGAAAGATTCCTTGTAGAAAGATTCCGTGAGTTAGGCATCTATCATGAGACCTATGCTAAGAATATGATGGAATTTTATGAAAGAAAAAAGAAAGAAATTTTAGGGTAATCTTAGATTCCCAAAAGATTCCAATATCCGAAACTCCAAGTAAACACAATACATAAGGTAGCCATAATTGAGTAGTTTATTTTTCCCCAAGTAGACCAATATGGTTTGTTTTCTACTTTACCTAGTCCTAACCATGAAAGTCCAGTAAACACTATTAGACCTACAGTTAGAATAATATCTATTATAGAAGCTACTAACCACCCTTGAGAGTAAATAAGTTGTTCTGTATCTAGAAGTATAGTTGAAAGAGAATATGTTAGGAATAAAGAGTAAATTAGAGTAGTAAGGATAAACACTCCAGCTACCGTCCACTTCGCTACTCTCAGGATTGTAGGAGCTTTTTCTTCCTTCCTTTTACGATTTGTGAAACCAGTAATAGCCCAGAAGATTAAAGACATGAAGATATATGCTCCGATAACAGCTATGGTTACAGATAATCCCTCTGATTTTTCGTAAAGTGGATGGACTTTTTCTGATGCTACTACTGTTGGGGAGAAGTTCATATAATGGTGCGTGATATCTCCCTTACTATCATTTATGAATGCTAATCTAAAATCGTATTGACCTGTTGATTCAACAAAATAATTAGGTTCAATCTGAATAAAGTCTATACTGTTTAGCATAGAAAGTTTTAATTTTCCTCTTGAAATGCTTATTTCATACCCTGTTTCTAGAAAATCATACTCCCTAATATGTTCTGTATCTGAATAATATCTTCTAGCAGGAACATAGAATCCTGCAAAATTTCTCAGTCCTTTATTATAACCTATCATTGGTGTAACAGTCCGTCCTGGAAATGGAAAATATCTATTTACAAAAGTACTGAAGAATGCTCTAGAAGCTATTACTCCGTTAACACTGTTGTATGAAACAAATACTCCCAAATTCTCTTCAGGAAACATGAACATATAACTGTGAAAGAAGATTGTATCGCCACCATGAGATATAATATGTTTATTGTTTATGTCCAATTCATATAAGCCAAGATTCACATTAGGAAGGTTGGGATGGGCAATAAAATGATCTTCTTGCATCAATTGCATTGTTTCATTTTCAAGGATTCTTGCTCCATTGTAAGTACCATTATTCATTAAAGCTAGCATTAATTTTGCCATATCAACTGCAGTTGAACTTCCTGCTCCTGCTGGAATTACTGTGATATATTCAAAGAAACCAGGTATTTTATTTTCATCAAAACCTCTAGACATAGCATCATCTAAACCAGATGGTAATGGTTGTTCGAATGAACTTTTATTCATACCTAGAGGAGTGAAGATTTCATCCTTGATATATTGAGCAAAATCCTTTCCAGATTTCAATTGAACAATATATCCAGCTAAAGCTGTTCCATAATTTGAATAAGCTGTTAATTCACCCACAGGTCTTACTCTTTCAGGTATTCCGTTTTTTAGAATTTCTTCTAATGGTTCCAGATAAGTTGGAGAATCTAAAACTACTGCAAATCTTGATTCTTCAAATCCAGCTGAGTGTGTGAGTAAGTGTCTTAAAGTGATTGCTTCAGGATAAGTATCAGGAATTTTGAATTCTGTCAAATACTCATTAACATCAGTATCCAAATCCAAAATACCATCCTCAACTAATTGAAGAACCGCAATTGCGTTAAATGTTTTAGAAATTGAACCAATTCTAAAAAGAGTCCTGTTTGGATCAACAGGTTCTAGAAGCCATCTATCATAGTAACCATATCCTCTAGTGAAAAACAGCTCTCCATCCTTAACTACGGAAATACTCATTCCACCAATATCGTTTTCGTCTAGTTGGTCGAGAATATAACCATTACAAAAATCCTCTAAATCAACTAGAGAAAATGGTATTTGCTTTATTTTTGGATTATCTGAAATGTTATAATTGTCTAAAAAATTATTTGTATCTTCAGAAGAACTATAGGTATTTGGTATACTAAAAATCAGAAAAGAACTCAGGAATATAACTATGCACAATTTTGTAATCTTATTTGATTTTTTGAACAGAACTTGCCACCTTCATGTGATTTGTTTGAATATATCACAGTTCTTAATATATGTTATCAAATAATCTTGAAAAAAAAAAGAAAGAGAGAGGTTCTATTTCTTACGCTTAATCAACAGAATTGCAAACATAATCGTCGAGAATCCAAGTATAATTCCTACGGGAATTAATATCTCAGAAAGAGAAGGTACATCATACATTATAGATCTACATTCAGAAATCGAACCATTACCGTACAAATTCTCAGCTACAACAACATAATAGTAGGTTCCTTGTAATGGAAGTGTATCTGTATATCCACCGTAATCTGATGCTCCAATTGGTGTTAACGTTTTAGTTTTCCAGATGTATTCACTCGAACGATAAATATGGTATTCAGTGGCATCTGAGAGTTCTTCCCATTCGAGACTTATCTCGTCACTTCCTGTTGGATTTGGGTTGATAATAGCTAAAGCAGGAGAAACTGGAAGAGCTCCAAAAGAATTGTAGAATATATCGTAATCAGTATCGGAATTTAAGAAAGCTGTTGCATCAAACCAAACCATATGCAAGTTACCATACCTATCCAGTTTTAGTCTTGGACTATATGAATCAGAAGTACTATCCTTAGTTAATATTTGAAACCCATGCCATCCTTCAAGCACGGGATCTCTGATTTTGAAGAAAGTGTCAGTATCAATTCCATTAGATCCAAAATTAGTTTCATCCGTCCATGACACGAAAACTTGCCCCAAATCGTTAACAGCTAGTTCTGGGTTATGAGAATCATCGGTTGTTTCAGTAGAAACAATTTCAGAATTTGTCCAACCGGTTCCTTGCTTAAAACTCTTATAGAAGATGTCATATCCTGCTTCAGCCCAAAGATATTCAGATATATCTCGCCAAGAAACGTGAATATTACCTACAGAATCAACTTTGAGAACAGGATAAGTGGAATCGAAATCGCTTTCAGTAGATAATACTTCAGCAATAGTCCATGATTGGGAAACTACATTCCAATATTTGTAAAAGATATCATTGTCAGTTCCTGAACCTAAGTAATCGGTACCATCATTCCATGTTACATGAACATTTCCTTTCATATCAACATCTGCTGAAGGATTTAACGCAAATCCAAGACTCTCTTGAGATACTACTTCTGCTAATGTCCACCCCGATAGAGGTCCCCAACGTTTATAGAAAATATCCCAACTTAATCCAGAACCATCATAATTAGAATAGTCCTCCCAAACAACATGTATATTCTGGAAAAGATCTATCATTATTCTTGGCTGTTGGGAATTCTGGTCACTCTCTTCTGAAATCACTTTGGTGGTAGACCAAGTATCATCTGTAATATTCCACATTTTGTAAAAGATGTCATAATCTAATCCTCCGAGATCACCAACATCTGATGCGTCTTGCCAAACAATGTGTACATTATCATCTCTGTCAATTGCAATATCCGGAAGGGTACAAAAACCAGTACCTTCCGTTGAAATAACCTCAGTTGTACTCCAGCCTAATCCTGGTCTCCTGTATTTGTAGTATATTTCTTCAGATGATCCTCCTAATCCTGAGATATCTTTCCATACCACATGAACTTGATCATATGAATCTATTGCAAAGGAAGGAGCAGAAGAGTCATCTATACTTTCACTTGAAACCAATTCTAAATCTGACCATCTCCATGTTGAAAAATCATTATACTCTAGATTAAGCTTTGAAGAATTTTCTTCTTGAAGTGCATGAATAGGATTACTAGCGTTGAAAAAACTTGTACAAAGTATCAGAACAATTAGAAAATTCATACAAATCAAATGAAATCTATTTTTACTCATTTTTTTCACCCATTTTTACTAAAATCGTTTAAGTACAGTTATCTTAGAGTGATACATAAACATTATGTGAAATAAAAAATTGATGTAATTCTAAATCTAGAAATGCTAATGGATTTCTATTTATCTGCAATTTCTAGCTGGTTAATTACCCAAGTAAAGGCTTCGATTACACCACTACCATATAGAATACTTGCATCAAAGATTGCGAAAGTTCTTTCAGACATATCAAGATGCAATCCAAGTAATTGAATAAGTAAAGGAGCTTCTACTGCACCAGGTAAATCTTGTTTGTTTGCTAT
>JABLTJ010000055.1 GCA_013166775.1 Promethearchaeati archaeon | reverse complement strand
TTTACATACATATTCATTCCATATAATTGTAAAAATGCAAAATCATGCAAATGGACTATTTTATCATTACTTTTTTCATTGATAGTCAATTTAACTGATAGACATCTGTTATGACCCATTTCATCTATAATTCCAGCAATACAAGGCCATGGAGGAGAAATCTTACCAAAATTCGTTTCATGTTGATTCATGATTTGTTTTGGGATAACATCTTTAGTTAGTTCATTTTGTGCCAACTTTCCTAAAAAGTGATAAGCTAACCAACAAGTATTTCTATTCAAGGGGGTTTCTTCTAATGCGATCAGTTTATTGTCGATTACTATAACAGCAATTGGTTCATCACAATAAATGAACAAAGGGAGATCATCAGTAAAATCATCTTTCATACAAGTATTTTCTTTTTTTACTTAAAAAATAATAGGGTATGGAATACTTACTAATAAAGTTAAAAAAGCGGTATTAATTGCTTTTTAAGCAAAAGGAAGTAGGCATAAAATAGAAAGGAAAAGTATCTTTTCTTGAACAATAGTTTGAAAAAATACACAAGAATAGGAATGATTGAGAAAAATTCTAAACAGACTTATCAGAGGGAACTGTTCGAAGATTTCAGCAGTGAGAAACAAGTCTTACAGTTGTTTGGGTTTGATATGTGGTTGTTTTGCTGAGTTGGGCTTTAGGAATCGTTCTTTCCTTGAAAGAGGTTACCTCCTCCCTTGTTTCTGTATTCGTTTTTGCCTTCGTTTTTCTTCTCGTCCGTTTTTTTGTGATTTAGTTGTTTTTCGTTCTTATTCATCCGATTTTTTGTGACAATATTTCATTCTCTTTTCTTTTTTCTTCTATATTTACTAACAGAAAAGAATAGTTTCAGTGAAATCTCGAAGAATTCCACTTAACAGAATACCTGTGTTATTTTTTCTTAACAAACAGATTACCCTATCCAAAGAATGTTTGTAGAGCTACAAACCTCTCCTGGATCTGCTATTATAGTTGATCTAGGAACCATTTTTCAAAGAATTATTAAATATTAAAACCTCTATTGTTTTTTGAAGGAAAATGGGATTAACAAATTCTGATTGGATAAATCTATGGATTGGAATAGCGGGTATATTAGCACAATTTCTAGTAGCTGCAGGTGTGATATACTTTGTAAATATTTTTCTAGCAAAACCAAAAGGACCTATCTTTTCAATTGTAGATATGGGATTAATAAAAAAGGATACTACTAAGAAAATTGATCCAATAGCTCAATGTTTAGTTAGGATGAAATACTTTAGATCAAACGATGGTGATAGAGATGGAAATTTCAGATATCAAATAACAATCATTGATGAAAAAACTGAAAAGGAGTATCCTGGAGAATTTCAAAAAGAAACTAAATTGGAATATCAATTATCACCAGGAAACTTACAATATGCTTGGTTGAATTTCGATTTACCAGAAGAAGCAAAACAGTGGACTAGATTTAAAGTAATATGCAGTGGAAAATATTACAATAATGCGAAACAAGAAGACATAGATTATGAACGTATTTTCTATATCCCTTATGATATATGATAAGAACTGTTATCGTATATCATGAAATTTGCACTATTTTTTTAAATTTAATCAAACATTATAAATTCATTTGAAATTAGCGAAGTAGGTGTATGTATGTCTTGGGAAGGATTTTTACCAAATTTCATAAGTGAATTATTAGCAACACTAATAGGTTTGGGTCTAGGTATTCCAATAGGTATTTGGCTTAATCGTAAATTTGAGTCTTGGAAAAAAAAACAAGAAGAACAAGAGGAAATTGAATTACTACAAAAAGAGAAAAGAACAATCTTAGAAAGTTTCCAAAATGAATTTGAACGTAATATTAAAATTTTGAAACAAATAAAAGAGAAAGTAAGAAATAGTGTTATTTTTAGCTATCTTAATTTAAGTGCTTGGAAAACTCTTTCTTTAAAAAGCACTAACCTCATAGATAATTATACGTTACAATTAGCACTTGATAGAGTCTATTATGAATTTGAACATTTGCAAATAAAAATAAATAAACGCTTTGACTTATATTTTAATTCAGCACAAGCACTAGCCGATTTTAAACATAGACTTGAAAGTTTAAATAATTCAATATATAATCAAGTTAGTTCTTTTTTGTTAGAACTAAGTGAAAAAACTCTTGATCTTATTACTCTAGAACTAGAAACTTTAAATGAAAAATAAGCGATTTACCTTCCTTATATTTGTCAATTTCTGTTCACAGTTGTTTTTCCTTCTAAATTTATCAATAGAATTTTTTTAATTTTGATGGGCTCTCTCCATCCATACTTTTTTTATAAGAGAAAGAGACATGGCGTCATGCATGCAGACCTTTAATTATGCAGGAGGAAAAGCAAAGCTAGCAAAACAGATTATTCAATATTTTCCAAAACATAAAATCTATATTGAACCTTTTGGGGGATCAGGCAAAATCCTCTTCAATAAGAAAAGCGTTGATCTCGAAATCTATAATGATCTTGATGATGGATTAAGTGCTATTTTTATTTGTTTACTCGATCAAAGAATGAAATCTGAATTATTAAAAAAACTAGAGCAAACCATTCCCTCCCGGAAACTCTTCGCTTATCTCAAGGATTTGAAAACCAACGATCTCATTCTGAAAGCCTATCGAAAGCTTTACTTGTTATATCATTCCTATGCTGCACAATGTGGTCACTTTAAATCTGCTCGAGTAAAAGCAGCAAGACCTCATAGAATTCCGATTAAACAAATCATGACTCTATCTAAAGAACTGATCAGAAGAAAAGTAGTGATTGAATCATTAGATTACCAAAGGCTTCTGAAAATCTATGCGGTAGATAATTCACTGATCTATTGTGATCCACCTTATTTCTTAGTTGAGGATATCTATGAATGCGATTTCCAAATTTCTGATCATATCGATTTGAGAAACTTCTTATTTGATTTGGATAGAAACTTTGATTGCTGCATCTTTCTCTCTTATAATAATCATGAAATTATCCGTTATCTCTATGAGGGATTTTTTTTCCTGCAGCTGGAAACGCAATATACTTTGGGAATTAATAGAATTAATACCAGGAGTAAAAAGACTTCTGAACTTTTAATTAGTAATAAACCATTCAAAAAATATGATTTCTATTGATCACTCCTTTTCTAAATTTATCAACAGAATCCTTTAGTTTAGGAAACCACTATCACTAGAATTATCCTTTAAATACCCAGCGACTTTATTTTTTAATGAAGAGGAACATCCATGTTTAAAGCACTAGAATTAATTCCATTGATCCATGTGCTCATTCATAATTATGTGAGGGATGAGGTGACAAAAGAAGAATTGCTGCAGCTTATTGCTGATCTTATTCCAAGAGCCTCAAGAGAGTTTCTGGAGTATTATGAATTATTGGATCCAGGATTAATAGTAGGATCATGATCTTCTTACAAATAATTCCTAAATTTGTTCATTGTAATTCTTTGATACCTTTCACCGTATTTGAGAATTATTGACTCGAATCCTTGTTGGATGATAATGCTGGCAGCTTTATGACTGATGGGAGTTTTGACAACAAAATAATCACGATTAATATCTAATCCACGTAATCCTTGTTTTAGTAATTTTGTGGCAATTCCCTTTCTTCTGAAATTTTGAAAAGTAAACATGTCCCATAGAGCATAGGTGTTTATTATCGTTTCATTTTCAGAAAAGCTCACAGGATAAAAAGCAACATATCCTTCTGGGCAATCATCATTTGAATGAAGCAAAACTATTTCTCCTCTTTCTAATCCTTCTCGAGTAACTGGATTAGAGGAAAGGCACTGACTGATCATAGAGTAATAACCTAAATTCTCTGCCACTTCTTTTTGTTTCTTAGTTTCTACATAATACCCAACTGGAACATGCCAGCAGGATCTAAAAACTCTTTTACATCTATCTAGATGGTCATAATATTCTTTCATTGATTTTGGACCCTTTAAGGGTTTGAAGAGTGATTCATTTGTTAATCTAATCCATGAATGATTGCTAGAATGATGGTATTTCTCTCGCAAAGAATCTCTTCCAATGATTATTGCTCGCAAACATTTTGGGCAGACCATTACTTTCATTTGGTTTTGACCTTTTTCATAGTACCCCCAGTTATCTTCAAAAAAACGGATTGGTCCACTCGGATAAAAAACAGTCATTGGAATATTGTTTTCTATCTTGAAGGCTTCTGTTTTACCAATAATGACTGGTACTGGATCCTTAGCAAAATCCTCAATAGTAACTTTTCTTCTTATTACCAAATTATTTTCCCTATTTGCTTTTATTTCTTGAGAATATCATTGATTTCCATTAAAAGTGGGATCAGTTTTTTACCCTTCTCAGATAATTGAACTCTTCTTTCCATTAATTTCTCTACAGGTACAAGTTCTAATAACTCTAGTTGTAATAATTTTTCTACAGAGTTTCTAATTGCATTAACACCTTTTCCTGTCAGTTTCTTTATTTCAGTTAAATTTAGTTTCTTTTCTTCAAAAATTAATAGGATTGTAAAAATTCCTTTGTGCTTTTCAAATTCTGTTATTGGATACATTTCAAATTAATGTCAGTTGCTTTACATTAATCAGTTTTTATTTAACTGACTGTAGATTATTCGCAAACGATAGGTTTATTTCTTCTTTTTAACAATATCAAAATTTCTTTTCAATCTTTAACATTAAATTATGATAATCGACTATAATTCTAAAGAGGTTCAATAATGAAACGCATATCATTTTTCAAGTAATCAATAACATTGATGTCTACTGAATCATGAACTTTTGCAATGAATGCTATAAATTCAATTAATCCTTGATCAAATAATTCAGATACTCTTGCAACAATATCAATTTTCCCAGTTAAAGAAATTCTATAACCACCTAATTGTAGAATATCAATAATTTCTTGTGGTACTGATTTATCTATATGTGCTTGTTTACCCTCGAAAAATAATATTTTCCCATTCATTATAAATTCTTCAATATCTCTCCAAACTTCCAAAAATTCATCTAAATTTAATTCTTTTTGTTTTCTATAATTTCGATAAACTGAATTCCTTATCTCAAGAAATAACTTTATATTTTTTATTATACTATCCAACTCATATATTTCTTCTAATGATATATCCAAATTATTAATAGCTTTATCCCTGAGATTATAGATTTTATCAATTGTAATAGAATGGAGCTCTTCTGGTGAAGGAAAATTTCTATGCAATTCAAATTCTATTACCAGAATATTTGAATCAACCCAATCGGATACAAAATCTATTCTAGCAAAATTGCATTCAATTTCAAACTCATCTTTGTATGTTATATCTTCAAGAATGATTATTTTTGCTTTTTCAGATTTTCGGGGAAACTTACCTTTGACCGAATTAAGATAATTAGATCTCCAACTTGCGTGATTACATTTTATTTCCAATCTTCCTATTTCATTATCATAGGGAACAAATACTCTTCTCTTAAATGTAAAAAATGGGTAAATATCTATTGATTCATTTGTTATTAAGAACAACTTCTCCATGTAAAACTACTTCCATAATATTTCTATTAACTTAGAATTTTGTTTATTTCTTTTCTTGCATGTTTCCTTTTCTGCTCCTTTTCAAAAGACAAATAATAATAAGCACTTGAGAAAAAAAACATTTCTAACTAATTAATTACATTTTTCGAGAAATCATTCAAAATCTTTAATTAGAGTTTTCTGGTGGAATCACCAAACATGTAAACTTATTGATTTATTTCTTCTAAATTTCTCACCAGAAAAGAATAGTTTCAGTAAAACAATAATTACCACTCATGAACAATCAAATATGAGTTACTGGACAAAGATTTTTAGGATTCAAAAAGATATTACTTTGGGATTCATGCAACTTGAGGGAAAAAAATCATTATAGGAAAAATAAAAAACTAGGTGTAATCTACATCTTAGTTCAAAATTATGGAAAGGAATTGATTATATGTCGGATTTGTTAGCTTTACAGGAAGAGAAATTTAGCAAAATTGGTTCATTTCTTAAAGATGAAGATCGCAATTCTGAAGTAAATCATACATTCAATAAGGAACAAAATGATGTCCAATGTATTTATGCCTTAGTTGTAGATGAAATAGTACTGTACATAGGTAAAACAAAAAATCTTAGAGGTAGGATGGATACCTATCGAAGTCACTCACAGACAGGAAGGAGTAAAAGAAACTATAGTTCTATTAAACAATCTTTGGAACAAGGAAAATCAGTTAAAGTTTATATCAAGAAATTTCCTGAAGAATACTCATTTGAAGGAGAACAAGTTAACAGCATGATTTTTCATGAATACAAATCTATCTGCAAATTCAATCCTCTCTGGAATTTTCAAGTTTTTAATATTGAATAAGGAAAATTTACCTCTCGAGTAATTCTAATTAAGCATTCATGAATGCTTTTTCTTAACAAACGATTACTATCTCTTAGTAGAGAATGTTGTTGCTACAAACCTCTCCTGGATCCTTGTGGTCCAGGAACTAATTTTTCAAAGAATTATTAAATATCAAAACACTTATTGTTTTTTGAAGGAAAATGGGAAGTAAGGTACCTTTATTTATTGATTCGAGAGATTTAGCAAAATTAGAAGAATGCTTGTTGAAAGCTGGATTTCAACATATCATCATTTTACAAGAGAAAAAGGAAAATCAAGTTTTTGGGATGGCAAGATTTGCTACTTATATTGATTGGTTATGTCAAGGGTATGGTCCTACAAAAGCTAAAGAAATGTCATCCTGTCAGGTTCATGTTCGGGGATTTAGTAATGGAAAAATTGAAGCTGAACTTGAACTAGATAGATTTGATGCAAGACACCCTATAAGTCCGAGAGTTTCACATCATCTTTTATTTGAATTTATATTAAGCTTAAACGGAATTCATTATAGAAAAGGAACTCCTGATGGACCCTTAGATCCTATAAGGGAAATAGAAAAATTTCCGAAAGAAGAAAGAATAGACTGGGTTCCAATTGTAATTAAAATTCTTGAAGCATTTTTCAGTGATGATCAAAAGTAGAATCTTCTTTTTTTTTGCTGCAGGAAGTATGATAAGACTCGATATCATATAAGAAAAGGAATTAAATTCTGTAAGAAAACAATTTACCAACATTTTTCAATGAAATGAATAGCTTATATTTATATCCCCTTTTTTACAATAACTTCATTATGAAACAAAAATCACAAGAATTTTATTTAGAACTTGCTGAAACTTGCCTAGCTAATGCTGTACAATTCAGTAAAGATGCCATTGTTCTATGTGATAATGAATCATTTGGGCATGCATATTCTTTAGCTGTTTTGGGATTCGAAGAACTAGCTAAAACTTGGATTGCTTTTGATCTTTTCCTCGGAATTTCTCAAGATACCGATGAAATAATTGAACTAATACAAGTAGATCACATAACAAAGCAAATTTATCTTTGGAATATGTTTGGTACGTTTATACGTATGGAATGGTTAAAAGTAACTAAATACGCACAAGAAGTTACAGAAATATCTATGAAAAAAAATATTACTGAAAAAGAAGCTAATAGAAAAATTAAGAAAATTATCCAAAAGGATTGCGAAGATACAGATAATGAGAATGTAGCAGATATTGCTTCATCCCTTTTGCAAATAGAAGATGTTTTGGGACAATTGAACGCAAATCATAAACTCATGGATAACAAAAAGAAAAAGGGTTTTTATGTTGGTTTTGATATTAATGCTCAAAAAATCACTAATGATCCATTAAAATTCTCTAATAATCCTATATTTATCGAAACATTGAATGGATTAGTAAACTATACAAAGATTTTCATTACAGGTTTAAAGGAGAATTTAGACAGTCCACTGATACAAAAGTATATACTTGAATCCAGGAAAATTATGGACTCAATTAGATCCATGGATAAATCTAAAGAAGAAAATGAAAAATGATTTTTTTCTTCTAAATTTATCAACAGAATTTTTATTTCCTAGTTAGAAAGTCAAAAACTTTTTATTTTTAAAAACTAAAAAGTAATTAACTTGAATTTTTCTTTGAAAAGGAAAAACATTTGTGAGGATTACGTCTTATATTGATGAAAAAAGTGGAATGTGATCCTACAAGGGAAGGTGATAAAAATGAAAAATAGACTATTAATGCCATTAATAGTTGTGTCAGTTGTTGGTTTATTATTAGGCTCTTCTGTTGGAAGCGTCTTAATTGTTAAACAAAGAAAATATAGTCAATTATCAACAACATATGATGAATTGGCAGGAGATTTTGAAGATCAGTTGGCATTGTATGAAACTCAGTTAGGATTATATGAAGCTATAATGGCAAATTATGAAAGTTTATTGAATGAAATGGAACTATTATCAGGAACATATCAAGATTTGTTAAATACCTACAATATACTGGTTAGTGACAATTCTGATTTGCTAGATGAATACGATAATTTACTTGCAGATTATAATCTTTTACAAAATGAATATGATTATTTATTAGCAGACTATAATTCGCTTGTAATAAATTATAATTCACTCTTTGATTCTTTTATTAGTTTGCAGAACTCTTATGATGCTTTGACTAATGATTTTAATGTTCTCCAATCAGAATATGATGATCTCTATAACTTGTATCTTGCTTTGGAAAGTGATTATCTTACATTAGAAAGCGAATACTCTTTATTGCAGACTGAATATGACTTACTAAATGCCAATTACAATACTTTGCTGAATGATTATGCGCTGTTGCAAAATTATGCTGATAATTTAGAAATCGAATTGAACGCTCTCAAAGACTACATCCGAACTCTGATTTTACCATTACAGTATTCAGTTTTTGCAGAAGCAGTTAGAAGATACTACATGCCTTTATATCTCAATAATCAACCAACTACTAAGGATTTCTATATGGCATGTACTGAGTATTTCCGAGACGTAATATTACATGATTCGTGGCAAGAAAATTCATTCCAAACAGTTTCAAACGCATTTTCAGATTGTTTGAAATATGGTAGCGATACAATGTCTTTAGCAGATTATATTATGTACTGGACTTTTTGGGATTGGTTACCTAGTTGGGGAATAGATATAGGATATAACCTAGGGTATATTCCAACAATACTTCAATGGTGTATTGATGAAATTGACTATGAATATGATACAGATATAACAGACGGGCAAGATTCTCCTAGTTGGGATTATCTCAAGTTCCCAGTTGAAACAGCATTTAGGACTTTAGGAGATTGTGATGACCAAGCTATGTTAGCTAGTGCTTATTTAGAATCTTGTGGTTTTGAAACAGCAATAACATTTATTCATGACCCAGCTCACCCAGTTTACGGGTCATTCTATCATGCAGCTCTTTTAGTTCATATTGAAGATACAACAGAATATTATAGTTCTTATTCAGCACCTTTATGGAGACTGGGTTCAGTTGACCCATACTACGATGAAGGATATACTTGGTGTTGGCTTGACCCTACTTGGGATATTCCGTTTGGTGATGTAGTTCCATGGGTTGATGATTATGGTGGTTCTATGTCATTGGACATATTCTCAATTGCAATTTGTGATATTGACGGAGCTATAGTATAAACACTTGGAGAAAAGATTGACTCATTAAACGATTAATAAGAGATGATATGTGTGAATGATAAGAAGAAAGAAAATGAAATTGCAAAAACAAGACACAAGTTTTGTGAACGTTGCGGAACAACACTTTAACCACTCCTCTCTTTTTTTTTCTATTACTTGATTTTTTACCTTCTAAATTTTTCAACAGAAAAGAATAGTTTTGGTAAAACAATAATTACCACTCATGAACAATCAACTATGAGTTTTAAGGTAAAGATTTATAGGATTCAAAAAGATATTACTTTGGGATTCATGCAACTT
>JABLTJ010000054.1 GCA_013166775.1 Promethearchaeati archaeon | reverse complement strand
GGTAATCTTACAAATTACAAGATGTTTCAATTACCTACAAAGCTAAATCTTGATGAATTTCCACTTAATGATATTCAAGGTTTTAATGAAGCTATAGATGTAACTTTAGTTAGAATAGAGCAAAAATTTCCTTTAGAAGGGAGAAATTTAATATCTGGAGCACTTTGGGGGTATCAAGGTATTATTATTTTCATGCAATTAATTGATACTGTTTTGTATATCCCCGCAATCGTATTATCAATCATTCTCATCAATCTAGGCGCGGAATTAGCTTTACAAGAAAGGAAATTTGAAATATCGGTCTTAAAAGCTCAAGGAGCCTCTCCCAAACAAATAAGAAGAATGATTCTTTCAGAAGTATTTATAATTGCATTAATTGGTGAAATTATCGGAATTTTCCTAGGTGTTCTGGGTGCTGCTACAGTATTATCTACATACCGTTTTATGGTAATAGATTTCCCATCTCTTGCTAATGCTTTAACATATCTGAATATCAAACCTTGGAGTATAATTACGACGGTTATTGTTACGTTTGGAATTTTGTTCATAACAACAATAAAGAAAACTAATGCATTCATAAGACAAGAAGTAGCAGTTGCTAAGACTATAGAGAAGGAGAAGAAGGGATGGTTTAAGAGAATTTATGGAGATGTAATATTCTTTGCATTAGGTTTAGTTGGTGTTCTGTTAACAGTCATAGCTGATGTTAACCCTGATGTATCATTCAGTTTTGTAGTAGACTTGCTACAAGCCTTTACTCCTCTGTTACTCTGGTATGGGGCAGCAGGTGTTGTTAGCAGATTATCAACTAAAGTACCAGAAAAACTGGACAAAATACTTGTGAAATTATTCAAGGATATTGGAAGTCTATTGAAAGGGAGTCTTTCTCGAAGGCATCAAAATTTCCCTAGAATGACTGTCTTGTTGTGTTTATCTGTTTCATTATGCATTTTTGCTGCAATTCAAGGTGAAACTAGCGCAGCTGAGATTCCCCGGCATGCAGATACATTCATAGGTGGTGACATGAAAATAGATATTCTGGGTACGTTTGATGATATTACTCCTTCCAATTTCACAGGTTACGAAGAGAAGATAGATACAGTAACACCAATTTATTACACGATGTTTCAATCAGGTCCGAGATGGATTAGTTGTTTTGGAGTAGATTTACAAGAGTATAGCGATGAAGCTCTATGGCATCGAGATTCCATTGAAGGTTATCCAGATTGGAAAGAGGGATTAGAAGTATTAATAAACAATCCAACAAAGAATGTTGGAGTTGGTATATCAACAGCAAGATCTCTGGAAATTGACATAAATCCTTCTTTCAATTTTACAATATATAACCAAACAAAATACGCTGCAAACGCTGCGATTGTAATTGATCATGCTCCAGGAATCTTAATGGATGTTGGTGCTTTTACATTCATGGATTTTGGTGATTCACCTGATTATTTCATGCTAGTTGACAAACAATTCATTGAAAGTTATGCACCATTTAATAATGTCCTCGTTAGAGCAATTATTAACCTAAAGTCTGGTGTTGATCCGATAGAAGAGAATCTGTCTTTTAAGTTTAATTCTGAATTTGATTGGATAGTTGATGCAAAATCGTATGAAGAAGAAATAGAAGAAAAAAGGGACAGTGAAGGATTAAGTTTTGGCTTTCCTGGACTGCTAACTATTAATTTCATTATTGCTTTAGTTGGTATTGTTATTGGTGTGTCCATTTTTATGTTCATGATAATTAATCAACGAAAGAAGGAGTTTGCAATTCTAATAGCTGAAGGTGCTTCTCGAACTCAATTGATCAAATTAGTGCTGACGGAGGTTATATCTATGGCTGTATTCGCTACTCTTTTCGGAACATTTATTGGATTCCTATTAGGGTATGTGTTCAATGATTTCTTTGGAATTTTCAGTGTAACAACTTTCAATAGAATGTTAGTCTTTCCTCCTATTCCACTAATAGCTACAGTGCTAGGAGCATTTGGTATAGTTATATTGTCTACCTTGATTCCTGCAAGCATAGCAGCAAGAACTAATGTTGTTGAGGAGATGAGAACAGTTTAGGTGATGAAAATGTATGAAGTAAGTTCAAAAATTAAAATAGAACCTCTCCCTGAAGGGATGACACTTCAAGCTATTGATATCTATCATGTATATGGTCTAGAACATCAAAACAAAGTTGTTGCTCTACGTGGTGTAAGTTTTGATATAAACAAAGGTGAGATACTTGGAATCGTTGGTCCAAGCGGTTCTGGTAAATCCACTTTGTTACTCTCCTTAGGGGGAATGTTAAAACCTACTGCAGGTCAAGTAATCTACGAAGATGGAACGGATATATCTAAACTTCCTGAGGAACAACAATTTCAGTTTAGGAGAAATAACATCGGTTATGTATTTCAAGAACAGAATCTTATCCCATATTTATCTGCAGAGAAGAACATTGAGATGCCTATGCGGCTAGTTAATAAATCCTTTGCAGAGAGAAAAGCGAGAGTCAAAGAACTAATGGAAAGGTTAGGGATCTGGCATAGAAGAACTCATACTCCAAAGAAAATCTCTGGAGGAGAACAGCAACGAGTTGCGATAGCTAGGGCTCTAGCAAATAATCCAAAGCTGATTTTCGCAGATGAACCGACAGGTAATGTTGACTCTGAAACTTCCACACAAATACTTGATCTTTTCAAGGAACTAACACAAGAAATGGAAACTTCTTATCTAATATGTTCACATGATCCCATTGTAGGAGAGTTTACTGATAGAACATTGGAAATTAGGGATGGAATTCTAATCGGAGAACATCTGAAGGGTATTGATTTAACTGATCTAGACAGCTCAAGATTATTGGTTATAGATAATCAGAATAGAATAACTCTTCCAGAAAAAGCTATTTTAGAGCTTCATGGTGTAATCCTTTATACTTGGGAAATGACAAATGAAGGTATATTACTAAAACCACTAGGTAAAATTGATAAGAAAAGGGAAAGAAAAATCAAGTTTTGTACAACATGTGGAGCAGAAATTCCTCCTGATACTTATTCATGTCTAAGATGCGGAGCGAAACTAACTCGTGTTGTTAGATAAAGCTCCTTTCCCAAACTTTTTTATTTTTATTCTCATTACATGCTCTATATGAAAATTTACCTTGTTAGACACGGAGAAACGGAGTACAACCGCAAAAAACTCTTAATGGGGCAGAAAGATATACCTCTGAATGAAAAAGGCGTTAAACAAGCGGAAAAGCTTGCCAAATATATGAAAAATAAAGTTTTAACAGCAATTTATAGCTCAGATTTAAGTAGAGCGTTTAAAACAGCTGAAATTATAGCTGAAGAAGTAGATCTTCCTGTTATTAGAGTACAAGAGTTCAAAGAGCATTCTCTTGGAAATTTAGATGGAACAGAATGGACTGAAGAAATGGAAATTATGACTAGGGAAGAATTTGAGGTGTGGATGTACGATGAAGGAGCAGAGGATATGGATGAATTTTACAATAGGGTTTGGAAAAAATTTCTTGAGATAGTAGAGAATCACCCAAAAGATGAAAATCTATTACTAGTGATGCATGGTGGATGTACAAGAGTAATTATCAAGCAAATTCTCAATGCAACAGAAGATCTATTTGCAAGTTTAAGTCAATATAATGCATGTATTAACATTATAAAGTATAATGAAAAGAGAGTAAGATTCAAATTTATCATAGAAAAAATCAATGAATGTCATCATCTTGAGGAACATATGACTCACTCCTAAAAATATATAAGACTGTTTTTCTGAATTCTTTCTAAGATGCATGAAAAGATTATTCCTCCAGAGCATAGAATTCCTTCGAGGACATATAGAGTAAAAATCAAAGAAACACTTCGTGAAAGATTAGCTGAAGAAGAGAACTTCTATGTTTTAGAGCTAGATGATTTTGAGAAAGTAGAGTATAGACCTTATGATACAACTGAAGAAAAGAAAGAAGATCTCCCTAAAATTAGGTTCGTTCTCGATAAAGTGTATCTACAGAAAATAGTTGATGATTCTTCAAAGCTACTATGCTCAATTTATGTTGACTATGGTTATCTAAAAACAAATAGAGTTAAGGAATTAGTTGAAATAAACAAAAAGAAACCTTTCCTGAGTGAACCAAAAGGATGGTGTATGATTCGTCTCTTTAATTCTGATTATTGTGAAATCGCTGAAATACCAATGAAACATTCTTCGGAATTTAGGTTCCACCCTGTAACCGGTGCTCCTCAATTATTTTTAGGATTGATAGAGAACCTCGAAGAAAGAAAGGAGTATCATTATAGAATTGAATGTTATGATGAAGAGGATAAGCTGATTGGTGCTTCGATAATCAATAAATTTGTTGGAGGAGTGCAAAAAACAAATAAACCAATTTTTTACGTAACAGCTTCTGACCTCCATGGTGGAGCCAAAGCAGGTTTTAAGAGAGGAAAAGTTTGGTGGTTCAAAGCTAAAAACAATCCACGATTGCTAAGTTTAATGGAAAACATTAACTTTAAGGAATTGGAATACACTTTCGGTTATGGATATCAATTCTTTTCCACAAGTGGAGATAATATCGATAATGGCTCTTATCATGAATATTGGGCAGATTTCTTTTCTTGTGGAAATGTGAATTTCACTAGAATGCCTTTATTGCCTACAATAGGTAATCATGATTATTACAATGGAGGATGGGGACGTGCTTCTTGGTTTGGTGGAAAGAAAAGAACTCAGAAACATTTCCACATGTTTGTTCAAACACCAAGAGAGAAAGGAGGAGCATTCTATTCACATGTAGAAGGCAATGTTTTGTTGATTCATTTAGATTCTGTAGGTTTAAAGTGGGGAAATGAAAGTATAACATGTGAGAGTAGA
This sequence comes from Promethearchaeati archaeon, assembly GCA_013166775.1. Taxonomy (GTDB): domain Archaea; phylum Asgardarchaeota; class Heimdallarchaeia; order Heimdallarchaeales; family Heimdallarchaeaceae; genus UBA460. Next base: position 5,093 of record JABLTJ010000054.1, on the reverse strand, counting down.
CAGTGGATTTGGTTAAATGAAGAACTCAGAAAGTGGAGAAAGAAATTAATAGATACAGGGAAAGGACCTGAATTCTGTATAATTCATCTACATTCTGCTATATTCACTATAGGTTTCTTTGGTAGAGCTAGAAACAATTCAGATGCCATAGCTCAATCATGTTTAACTCCAATACTTGATCATTATGGTATCGCTGCAGCTATTTTCGGTCATGATCATATGTATCAGAGATCAAAAAGAAACAATACTTCCTATATGTGTATAGGGGTATCTGGTAAAACTCCAATTAAATATTTCAAATTCCTGAGAAATAAAGTTGATTACACAATACTTGATGATGAAGAAGGAGAACGAGCTAGAGGGTATGGTGTTACTTACATTCCTCCCAATCTAAAAGAGATGAAGATACCTGAAAGAAAGGAATTTGAAGAATGGTTGATGAAAATAAAAGAGACTATAATTAATAGTGATCTTCTCAAATACTTTGCTTTCAAAGAAGGAAAAGATTCTCCAGAATATAGGAAAGTTATGACAAACAAAGAGGCAAAAGCAGAATTCGTTCAAGAAGAGATAATTGAAAAGATGAAAACTTCTATTTGGTGGAGATATTATAATCTCAAAGGAGAACTAATTGATCACTTTTTCATAGACAGTATAGAAATGAAAGATGGATTAACAGCTCCAATAGCCTGTCCTGGACCACATATTAGATAAAAAAGGGAAAAAGGGAAAAAAAGAAAAAAAATGGATGATTTATGTCTTCTTTTTTAAAGTATTGATAATCCTGTTCTTTTTGCTTTTTTTTCTGCAGTTTTTAATAGAACTTTTGCTAATATTAAGTATAATAATGTACTCATGATAATTACAATAAACTCAGCCCATATTGGTAAAAGTGTTACAAAACTATCTCCAATAAGAAAAGCTCTCATTAAATCAAATGTATATGTGTATGGGAATAACATTGCTAAATACTTTAGAATTGGACCACCAATAGTATTTATATTAACAAATGACTGGACAGGTAAGTAAGCTCCACACAAAAATTGAATTAATTCATGTAGTACATTAATAATTGCTCCTGTCTGTCTAAAAACCATTCCTAGCATAGCAAAAAATATACCTATTGCAACTAAAGAAATTACTGCTATCAAAGCAGTTAGTAGTGTTAACAATATTGCTCGAAAATCTGTGAGTTTGCCTACTAAAGCTAACATTAAAACATAAAGTGGTATAAAAAATATCGAATTTATTATTGCTTCAGATATACTTGCTGATAATAAATAAGCATGTCTTGATGCAGGAGTAACAAAAACAGATTCTAAAGTACCAAAATAAATATCCTCATTTACTCTTCTCCATGGAGCCCAAGTTGAAATACTAGAAAAAACGTTTAAAGCTACTCCTGATGCCATAAATAGGAATACATCTGTTTCTTTTAGGCCTGTGACAGTAATTGTCCCAACACTGAAATTGAATACTCCTCCAATTAACAAGAATCCAGCTAACATTATCCCGGTTTCTAGAAAACGACCAACCAAACGACCTTTATACCTGCTTATTGAAGTTAGGTCTCTCCAGACGCTTTTATTAATAATTTTTACATAGGTTTTTATAGACATCATAACACCTCATAGTATTGATAATCCGGCTTTTTTTGCTTTCTTTTCGACGGATTTCAAAAGGATATACGCAATAATAAGTAAAAGAATAGATTCTCCAATTAAAATAATAAATTCTAGCCAGATAGGTAATAGTGGGATGAAATTATCTCCAAATGTAAAGAAATGCATTAAATCATAACAATAGGTATACGGAAATATCATAGCAAAATATTTCAGAATCTTTCCTCCAACTGAATGAATTGTTTCAAAAGCTTGAACTGGAACATAAAATCCACAAAGGAACATAAAAATCATACTGAAGAATATAGCTATGGAACTTGATTGTCTAATCAATAGTGCAATCATAGCGAAAAATATTCCAAAAGCAATTACACTAAGAAGTGTTAGGAATGAAATTATCAAAGTAGTAGCTATAACATAAAAATTTAACAAATTATTACTCACTGCAAGAGCTAGAATATAAGCTGGCGTAAAGAAAAGTAGAGCTATAATAGATTCTGAAAGAAGAGGTGAAAGTAAATAGGAAATTCTAGAAGTTGGGCTAACAAAAACTGATTCTAATGTTCCATAATTTATATCTCGTTCAATCTGATTTAATGGTGCCCAAATACCAACATTTGCGAACATATTTAATGCAAAACTTCCAGCTAAAAAAGCTAACATTTCTGTTGTTCCTAAACCAGTTACTTCTGAAGTTAAAGCATCGTAATCAAAAATAGTATTGACAAGAGAAATTGCAAATAAATTAACAACAATCCCAAGAAACCAACCAAATAAAGCTAACTTATATCTACTATAATTTTTAAGATCTCTCCAAACACCTTTAAAAACTACTCGTACTGAAAATCTTAAAGACATATTAACCACTCAATTCTATTTTTTTAGCACAGTATTTTAGAAAAACATCTTCTAAAGTTCCAGTTCTATAGGATAAAATAGGATTAAGATTGTGCTTCTTACTTATATCTAGAACATTTTGAAAAGATGACGTACTCTCACTTATCGTTAGTCTGTAGTTTCCATTTTCATTACTTATATTTAATACAGATTTGAGAGATTTAAGCTCTTCAACAAAATCTTCTGTTACTATTTCTCCAGGTCTTAATCTTACTTCTAATATCTCAATATCTAAATCTTCAACGAGATCTTGAGGAGTGTCAATAGCTACAAATTTCCCTTCATCTATTATAGCTACTCTATCACATAATTCTTCAATTTCTGACATTATTTGTGAAGTTATGATAACTGTCTTTCCTTTTTGTTTTGCGTAATCTTTTACAAAATTTCTGATTTTTTTGGATGCTATAGGATCTAGTCCTTTACTAATCTCATCTGCAAAAACTAGATCAGGATCATGGAGAAAACCTCTCATTACAACAATAGCTTGTTTTTGACCTCCAGAAAGCTTCATAACTTGTTTTTCAAAGATTTCATCATTCTCATATGTTCGTTTAAATTTTTCTAAACGTTCAAGAAATTTTTCTTTATCAACATTATACAGAGCAGAGAAATATTCAAGATTTTCTCTACCTGTTAAACGGGCATATGTAGAACGTTCAGAATCTTGACCTATGTACCCTATCCTTTTACGAATCTCTCTTTCTTCTTTATCTATATCCATACCGAGAATTTCAATCACTCCCTCCGTTTTCCCTAAAAGTGTAGAACAGATTTTTACAAAAGTTGTTTTTCCAGCACCATTAGGACCAAGGATGCCAAAAATCTCTCCCTCTTTTACATCTAAGTCTACCCCTTTTAGAGCTTCAGTTTTTTTCTTCTTACTCTCATAGATTTTTCGAACATTTTGAGCTCTTAAAGCATACATAATTTTTCGATTGATTATTTCTAAATTGAACTATATAATCAGATTCAAAGCTTAAAGGTTAAATTTCTAAACCAATCATAATCAGATTCAAAGCTTAAAGGTTAAATCTCTAAACCAATCATAATCAGATTCAAAGCTTAAAGATTAAATCTCTAAACCTATTGGTTAAGAAAATCAGACATTTATGAGAAGAACGTAGTTGTTTTGCTTCATCCATTTGTTCTTTGAAAAAATGAACCGACTTCTACACACAGATAAAACATGAAAATAAATTTATGAAGTCTTAAAATTGTTTCGAGTAAAAAAAGAGAAAAAAAAAGAAAAAGAAGAAAATAATTAGGTTATTTTGCTGGTTTGAGTGATGCTCCACAGCCTATGCAGAATGAAGAGTCGGAGGGGTTGTCTTCTCTCTCACAGAAGGGGCATTTGATGAGTGTTGGTTTTTGAGAAACAACTTCCTCCTTAACCTCTTCTTTCTTTTCAACCTCAGCAACAAGCTGAGTGTGAATAGTTTGTGAAGCGGGGGATAAATCCTTCTGTACAGAAGGATCAACTTGAGTTACATCAAACAAGATGCTTCTTTCTGGATCTAATCCAATTGTACCTAGTCCTAGTTTGATTATCTTCCATGCATCCCTTCTAACGAAATCGGATGAGGAATTGAGTATTCTTGCAGCATCTGAAATATAGATAGCCTTGTGGCTTTGAACTATACTAACAAGTTTTTCTCTTCTATTGCGAACGCTGAAGAAGACTATTACTGCGATACCAATCAAGACTAGAGGTAAGACTACTATTAGATACCATGTTACAGTTACCAATCCAGTCAAGAAGAAGAATAGAGCTACAATACCGAGAACTCTTTCAGCTATGGAAGTTTGATCCCATGTTCGATTGACTCGATTGAAGAAACCTCTTGAGTGAGTATATTGTTTTTCTTGATCTGCGACTACATAATTTTGTGAAATAGCATTAATTGCAGGGACAGGGGGTTTACGGGGAGTTACAGTTTTAACAGCTCTAGGTGGAGCTGGGGGTGCTGGAGCTCCTGGCTTAACTGGAGCTTTTGGAGCTGCTGGGGGAACAGCAGGTTTAGGTTCATAATAATAACCATTTCTCCTTCCACTATCAGTTGTAGCTAAAGCTTTACCACCTGTGATAGGGATAATTATTAGACCTTTAATGAAATAACCAAGAGTGTTTAGTATTAATATTGTCAAGAATAGAGAGAATATTATTCCCAATATCATTATAGGTATAAGGAGATCGTCTGCTATAATGAAGTGATAACCTATTTCTAGATCAAAGTCATTATCATTTACAAATACTATATAACCTGATTGATCATTTACAAAAACAAATTTTTCATGCAGGTTATATGTTCTTTCATAATTTAGAGGAAGCTCAGATTCTGTCACATTCCATGCAGCAAAATCATAATCGTCCAATATGTAGAACTTAATATCAACATTCCAGGAAGACTCTACCCAGTAATCTATCACATAAATCTTGTAGGATGAGAGATCCTCAAGTACAAAATAATTGTGTGCTTCGACTGTCGCAAACTGATTGTCATGAATTGCCCCATCGTCAAGGGATAAACCGATCAATATCCCTAATGGTATTGCAGTTACACAGACAAACAC
>JABLTJ010000004.1 GCA_013166775.1 Promethearchaeati archaeon | reverse complement strand
TTCATTATTTCTTTTCCATTCAGCAAGAACCTCGTCTCTCATTAAACGTACATAGAATTTTTCAGTTTCTGATAATCATAATCTTTATCGATGGATAGAAAAAGTTCTCCAGTAAAATCTGAGTGTGTAAGTGTATATTTTCTGGAAAGAATATCAAGATTCTCTGAATGAAGATACTTCACGCTCAGCTTGTTTGGATTGAAATTTACCATTTTAATATTAATATAAATAACAAAATAAAAATTTAACTGATGAATATTTTCAATCAAATTTTTTATAGTACCATTTGAATTTACAATATTCTTCAAATCCTATTCTCTTGTAGATGTTATACCCCATTGCTGAACTTTGTAAAATAGCTTGATGATATCCCTGATCACGAGCTTCCTTTAAAGCTGCTAATGTTATTAATGTACCAAATCCTTTACCTCTTTGTTCAGTTTTTGTAATTACAAAATATACACCTGCAACATTGTCATCAAGAATTAAAGCTGAAATAGTGACTGGTTCATCATTGCTATAACCGATGAAACCAATATAGTCTTCTTTCTCTTTCAGAATTGTTTGTGATTTCAGTAGATGTTCTCTACGATTCTCTGGTGTTCCCATTCCTGCACTGAATACATTTACCCAATCTTCTATTTGTTTGAGGTTTTTGACTAACTCAATCCTAAGGTTAGAACTGTTGAGAGAGGATAAGTCCAAATTATTCAAATCCATGTACATACCTGGTGGTTCATCTACTTTCCTGAATTCTCGTTTTTCAAGAAATGTATCTAAATTCTTGGGTGTCGAGTTTGGGCCAATCCACCATAGTACTGGAACTTTTCTATTTTCAAACAGTGCTATTATTTCATCTAATTGTTGATCTGTATCGTTATCTAAGAAATTTACATTAGTAACTGAATTCATGAAAGCAAAAGGCAATCCTGTAACAATTTGTACTTTCGTTGAATCATTAACAAATTCAGAGTTATCTAAATCTTTCCAGATTGTTAACATTGCAGCAACATTATCTTCGATTAGTTTTATCCTCTGAAGTTTTAGATTCTCATCCATAAAATAAACACCAGTTTTAAACTAAATTCTTTCCAGTTTGAATATTACTGGTCTTATCCCATCTGGACACACACCATAGAGGGTATTTTCACCAGTCCAATCTTTAACTAATCCACCATATTTTAGAAATTCAACACTCTTGTAAATTCCATACCAAGCATGATGACAGAATCCTTCTGGCATATCACCTGTATCTCCCACAATAAATTCTTTATTTTCTTTCATGAAACATTTGGTTATTGGTTTTCCTGATTCACGAATGAAATCTTCTCCAATAACATCCTTTGGTTCAAATTGTTTTACAACTGTTATCTTTACATTATAACTCAATATTCTCTCCTCATTAATAACTGTCCTTTCTGCTAAAATTTGAAAGTTAAAAGAAAAAACCTAAGAACCCTTATAAACTTAACTTGATTGTTATCAGAGTTTGAATTCAATAATGATTATCTCACCAGGAGGAATCTTTGTTTTCCAAAGATTATTGCTTACTAGCTCCAAATTAATATTATTGGAATAAATTGTTGTATCTAGAACACCATTTGAATCTCCCATCTCTTGTATAGGATTGAAATAGATAATAATCTCACTTACTTTTTTGCGATTAATTTTTGCAATTCCATCAAAAGGTTTTCGTATACCATTATTATTCATCAGTGTGAGTACCCAGCTTGCTTCTTTTCTATTAATCATGAACTGGATGTCTCCTTCAATTCTGAAGGGAAGCAATAGATTGTTCAGTTCTTGGATTATAGTAGGTCCAATCACTTTAGGATTATATTCTGGTCCATAAATGATAATAGAACCTTCTCCCCAATCTCTCTGTTCATACAGACTTGTGGAGTCTAAACTATTAGTTATATCTTCAGGAAATTGAGGTAAGTATGCTTGATTAAGTACTAGTATACCTCCAGCATCTGTATAGCTCAAAAGATCTTCAATTTGAGATATGCTGAATTGTATCTCTCCTGAAGGTATAATCACAGGATAACTCTTCAAACATTCTAATGGAGCATTCTGTAGAAGAATATCACAAGTATCTCCATACTGACTGTTAACTAACACATCGTTCTCCCTTCTTATTTCCCAGCCCCCAGGAAAGAAGATATCCAACCACTTGTAAGACATCTTATCCCCTTGAGAATATTTGAAAAAATCCAATGCAAGTTTTCTTCCAAAGCCTGGATAAGATCCATGGTTATGATCTAATAGTATTGCATATGGAGTATATGGTACACCAGGATCAGGAAAATTCCGCGAGAAATTATAGAATTCTTGTCCAATATATCCTAAAGGAGAAGGAATAAAACAATCATCTTCATCTTTACTATCTAGTAGGAAGTTTACTCCTCCAGCTTCTGCCACTATTGATTTTGTACCTCCCATATATGACATGTAGTAACAGCGACGATAGAGTGATAAAGAATGTCCTTTATTTGGTCCTCCTGATTCTCCCCAGGGTTTAAATTCACTATAATCTGTAATCCCTCCTTGCATCCATGCTGAAACATCTATAAACCAAGATTTTTGGTATTGTCTAGCTGCTCCTCGATTGAAAGCCAAAAGCATTTGATAATTATTGATATTTTCCCCTATCTCACTCCCAATCACATCATATCCCCATTCTGCAGCATAATGATGATAAGGATAATGCCCATTAAACGCAGCCCATGGTCTAGATATATTTTCTAGAATACTTAATAGATAATCTCTGATATGTCCCAAAGCTTCTTCTCGTGTATCTGGAGGTTTTGGATACTTCCCATCATGATATCTTCCAGAACCATCAGTTAATCCATAGAGATGATGAAATGAGTAGCCCCACTCTCCAATCTCACTCTGAAAAGGATGATGTTCTGTTATCTCTCCTAACTGATATTTATGAACCGATCTATTTACAATATCTCTCGTGTAAGGTCCATACTCTAGTAATTCTACTTCGAATAGAAATCTATTAATCCATAAATCAGGTGTAAGTAAATAACTAGGTGGATTGGATGGATCTTTCCAAAAAAATTCGTAATTCAGTTCAGATACATGGTTTCTGACATTCACTCTTGAATATAGAACATTAGCTGGAAGTACCGAGATTAATGCTAATACAAGTAAAACAAGGATGTATTCTTTCTTTAACCATGTCATAATATCACTTTAGCATTACTATCTGCAAATAGCAAATTATAAAGATAGTGTGACAAATTACATTCTTGTCATGCTCAAGAGTAAATTCTCCGATGATATAATTATAGAAAACAATTCTACTACTTGCGTTTTTTTATTTCACGGATTATCTGCAGCTCCCTTTGAGTTGAAAGATTGGACTGAAAAAATAGCTGAACTAGGAGTTGATGTTAAAGCTCCTTTACTACCCTTACATGGTGTAAACTCTGAATTATTATGCAGCGCTGAATCAGCTGATCTATTTTATGACTTTGGAAGAAAATACATAGAAGAGCTTAAGGAGAAATATCAAACAGTAATCGGTTTAGGTATTTCCTTAGGTGGGGGAACTATTTTTGATTATCTAGTCAACAAAGGGGGGAATCTAGACGCTACCATCATGTTAGGTACAGGAGGTTTTGCTGCGAAAGAAATGGATTTTCTTGTATGGCTAGTTCGAATTTTTAATCTTAAGGCAATGAGGAATCCGTTCATAGATCAATATGACAAGCTTTTGGTTCCTTTGGAATACTTCAACTGGAAGATGGAGAATTTTCCCAAAGTTCCAGTAGAAATGCTCATGAAAGCTCTCTATAAACAGAAGAAAGAAGGAATTGATACTGAACTAATAAGCAAAATTATTACAGAATACTCAAAAAAAGTACTATCAATTAAATAAATAAAGAAGTAGTTCTATTGAGAAAATCCAGAAAAAAAATCAGTGCATAAACTTCTAATAATCATTTTTATTTTCCAGATTCTTTTAAATGGAGTAAGAAGTTTTTTAAATTTGAACGATAAAAAGTACTATTTAGCAAGAGGAGAAAAATTATGTCAAAAAGGACAAAGAAGGAAATTGGTTTGCTTGTGCTTTATTGTTTAATTGTAGTTGGATCAGGTTTCGGACTTTTTGGAGGAATTATAGGATGGGCTTGGCATAGTAGAAGCTATATAGCGGTAATAATTGTAATTGTGTTAATATTAATAGGAGCCATTTATGGGATATTTCATGAAATATATACAAAAAGATCCCAGAAAGAGAAGAAAACAAAGAGTATAGAGAGATCTATTAGAGAAATAATTATATGGGGAGTTGTCGCTATTGGATCTGTTGCAGGAGAAGTACTAATTGGTATCAAACTTGTGGAATGGTCGAGTTCCATTGCATCCTTTGTGTTGTTTTTAATGCTCATTTGTCTTATTGCTGCTTTGTTCTTTTTTTCGATTTATAGGTTAGTTTTTCGTGGAAGACAGAAAAAAGAGACAATTGCTGATACTGAAGTTCCTGCAGATGTTGAAGATATAACTACTGAATAATTTCTTTATTACATTCAAGGAGAAACTATAAAATAAACCATCTCTCTAAAGGAACTGCTTAATATGTCAGTTAAATTCAACGGTATTTACTTCGATTTCTTTGGTACATTAGTCGATGGTCGTCATTCAATTACTTCAGTCTGGTCAAGAATAGCTCAAAAATTAGGTAAAGAAATTGAACCAAGTGACCCACGAATATTGCAAGGGATGCAAGAACAAAATGAAGTAGCAGCTACTATGAGTGACAATTACATGAATTTCACAATCGTGCAGAGAAAGAAATTGAACACCATCGTTCTCAAAGCTATGGGCATTAACCAGGAAGCATCGGAAAGTTTTGTTAATGAGGAATTTAAACAAGAATTTTCCACAGGAAAAGCTTTTCGATTAAACCCCAATTGCAGAACAACTATAGAACAGATACACGCTCTTAATCTGAAAATAGGTCTTATCTCACATGCATCACCTTCTCTTTGTAAAACTGTTTTAGAGAGGTTTGGATTGTTGAAATTCTTTGAAATCTTTGTCCTTACAGAAGATACTGGTTACAATAAATCACAAATTGAGATCTATGAAATTGCTTTGAAAGCCATGAATGCAAATAATCCTGAGAAAATTGTGCATGTTGGTGATGATTTGAAGATGGATGTTCGAATGGCTCAAAAAGTGGGGATGATTCCGATTTTTTTCAATCCCTATAATCTACATGAAGTAGAAGACGTTATTACAATCACTGATCTGTCTGAAGTTCTTCAGCATCTACTTTAATCCCTATAATCTACATGAAGTAGAAGACGTTATTACAATCACTGATCTGTCTGAAGTTCTTCAGCATCTACTTTAATCACACGCTTGCATTTCTGAAGCTTTGGGAGAGTCTTCAGTTACATCAAATTGACTAATGTAAATACCCACATATGTTATGCAAATATTCTTCATATATGTGAATTTGATGTTTTTCGGTATGAATTCAATCTATGTTCCCAATATCTTTTAATGTAGTAGAAATTCTAGAATATCTAAAAGTGGTTAATAACATGTCAGAAAAAACTTCTAGAAAATGGTTTTTAATTGTAGTTTGTATTTTAATCGCCGCTGGATCAATAGCAGGGATAATCTACGGATTTGGACTAATGGTATGGTATGGTAATGCTTGGATAGCTTTATCTGTTGTAAGCATTTTTTTACTTTTTGGTGATATTTTCTTTATATTTAAATTAACACGTAAAGAATAACACACAAGAAAATTTGATGTCAAAACATACTGTTTAACAAGATTTTGAAATCATGTCAAAAAAATGCTGGAAAAGCTGTGTAATTATCTTTCATATAGCAATTATAAGAGAATCAATCGTAGGATTTTTCTTCCTTATTTCTTCAATCACAAGCTTCCATTGCTATTGTTTCAGGTGAGTCTTCAGTAACCTCAAATTGACTATTGTATAGTTCTGCATAGAATCCACATTTTGCTAACAATTCTTTGTGAGTGCCTTGTTCAACTATATCTCCTTCATCCATGACAAGAATAAGATCTGCATTTCTGATAGTTGATAATCTATGAGCTATAACAAAGCTTGTTCTGTTCTCCATAAGTTCATCCATTGCTCTTTGAATTAGAATTTCTGTACGAGTGTCCACTGAACTTGTTGCTTCATCTAGGATGAGAACTGGAGGATCAGCTAATACAGCTCTCGCGATGGTAAGAAGTTGTTTCTGTCCTTCAGATATGTTGGTCACTTCTTCGTTAAGCTCCATATGATATCCACCTGCTAAAGTATGAACAAATTGGTCAACATGTGCAGCTTCAGCTGCTGAAACTACTTCTGCATCATTTGCAACAGGACGGCCATATCTGATATTTTCTAGAATCGTATCATTAAAGAGCCAAGTGTCTTGAAGCACCATTCCAAACATATCACGCAGATCTTTACGAGTGAAGTCATAGATATTATTTCCATCTACAAAAATGGATCCAGAGTTAATATCATAGAACCGCATAAGTAGTTTGACCATTGTAGTTTTTCCAGCTCCTGTTGGTCCAACAATAGCTATCTTCTGACCTGGTTGAGCAACTGCTGAAAAATTGTGAATAATGATTTTTTCTGGGTCGTATCCAAAGCTTACATTCTTAAATTCTACGAGTCCTTTTACTTCTTCAAGTTTAAGTGGGTCAGTAGTTTCCGCTACTTCTTCTGGTTCTTCTATAAATTCAAACACTCTTTCGGCAGCTGCAGCTGTTCGCTGTAGAACATTGGAGACATTAGCTAATTGTGCAATTGGTTGTGTAAATGTTCGGACATATTGAATAAAGGCTTGAATATCTCCTACACCAATTACTTCTTTGATGGCTAACCATCCTCCCATGATTGCGATTCCCACATACCCTAAGTTACCGACAAAAGTCATGATTGGCATCATCAATCCAGAAAAGAACTGAGATTTCCATGCTGATTTGTAGAGAGTGCTATTGTATCCTTCAAATTTCTCTTGACTTTTCTCTTCTCCGTTGAATGCTTTCATTACTACATGCCCACCATACATCTCTTCAACATGGCTATTGACATGACCAATGTATTCCTGTTGTTGGTTAAAGTGTTTTTGTGATTTCTTTACGATAAATGCAACTATTCCACCAGATAGAGGGATAATCACTAATGCAAGAAGTGTCATCATCCAACTTATTGTAAACATCATAATTAAAACTCCAACTACAGTTATGGCTGAAGTAATGATTTGAGATAAACTCTGACTTAGGGTTTGATTAATGGTATCAACATCGTTTGTGATTCTAGAAAGAACTTCACCATGTGTAGTTTTATCAAAGTATTTGAGTTTCATCTTGTTTATTTTTTCTGCGATATCTCTTCGAAATCTATAAGCTATGTTTGTTGAAACTCTAGCCATTATCCATCCTTGACCATAACTAAGAATTCCTGAACCTACGTATAATGCTAGTGTAATGAAAATAAATTTCTTGATTGAATCAAAATCCACAACACCCGTTCCTCTAATAGTTTCTAACAAACCTTCAAATAGTATAGTAGTTGCTTGACCAAGAATTTTTGGGCCAGCAATACTAGATGCTGTTGAAGCTACAGCAATTAGAATCGCAATTAATATTACTACCCTATATCTCCCCAGATATCTGATTAGTTTCTTCATCGTTCCTTTGAAATCGCTAGCTTTATCTCCTTTCATCATAGCTCCCATTGGTCCTCTAGGTCTTGATGACCTTCTTCCTGATCCGCTTGGACCGTGACTCATGATGCTTCCTCCAGTTCAAGTTGTGATGTTGCTATCTCCCGATAAATATCAGATACTTTCAGTAATTCTTCGTGTGTTCCTTTCCCGACTATTTTTCCATCGTCTAAGATGATTATTTGCTCCGCATTTTTGATCGTTGAGACTCTTTGAGTGACAATAAGTAATGTGCTATCTCCTGTATGTTTCTTCAAAGCTTTACGTAAAGCTGCATCAGTTTTGAAATCTAATTGTGAAAAACTATCATCGAAAATGTATATGGGTGGCTTCTTAACCATTGCTCTAGCAATAGAAAGCCTTTGTTTCTGCCCTCCAGATACGTTCATTCCACCTTGAGCTATTTCGCTTTTTATTCCTTCTTCCTTGGATGTAACAAATTCAGTCGCTTGTGCTATCTCTAGTGATGACTGAAGTTCCTCTTCACTTGCATCTTCTTTTGCAAACCTTAGATTACTCTCAATCGTACCTGAGAATAAGAAGCTCTTTTGAGGTACAAAACCTACTACTTCTCTTAAATCGTGTTGTTTAACTTCTCGAATATCTACACCATCAACTAGAATAGATCCTTCCGTTACTTCATAGAATCTTGGTAATAGATTGATAACAGTTGATTTACCTGATCCTGTTGCACCTATAAAAGCTGTAGTTTGTCCTGGTTCAGCTGTAAAACTAATATTTTCAAGCACCCTTTTCTTAGCTCCTGGATAGTTGAAAGATACGTTGCGAAATTCTACTTTTCCCTTAAATGGTTTACTAAATTTCTTAGGTTCAGGATGGTCTTTGATTACCGGATCTGTTTCAAGCACCTCACTAATACGATTACCTGCTACAAATGCTCGAGGGAGTACTATGAACATCATTGTTAGCATTAGAAAGGCCATTACGATTTGCATAGCATATTGTAGGAAAGCCATCATATCCCCCACTTGCATGCTTAATTCAGAAACTCTTTGTGCTCCTACCCATATGATTCCTATCATAAGACCATTCAAAATAAGCATCATAAATGGCATCATGATTACAAAAACTCTGATTACAAACAAACTTACTGCAGTAAGGTCAATGTTAGCTTTGTCAAATCTCTTCTCTTCATATTCCTCCATGTTGAATGCTCTGATTACTAACATCCCCGTAAGATTCTCTCTAGCGACAAGATTGATTCGATCGGTTAATTTCTGCATAATTTTAAATTTAGGCAAAGAAACTGTAAATACAATTGAAATCATAATTATTAATGCTAAAACTGCTACACCTATCAACCACCACATCTCTCTGCTTTTCTGAAGAGCACGAATAATTCCTCCTATACCTAGTATGGGCGCATAAGCGACCATTCTTACTATCATATAAATTGCAGTTTGCACTTGAGTGACATCATTGGTAGATCGAGTTATTAGAGATGCTGTTGAGAAACTATCAAATTCAATACTTGAAAAATTCTCAACTTTTCTGAATAAATTGCTTCGTATATCTCGAGCCATTCCTGCTGATGTTTTTGAAGCTAAGTAGCTCACGGCAATTGTGCATATAACAGCTAATAAAGTCATTAGAAGCATCAATCCACCAGATCGAAGGATGAAATTGTTTTGTATTTTATCTGTGTTAACCCCTATAATTTCATATTCCGCTCTTACAGCTACAATTGCAAATTGGCTTAACATTGTTTCACCTATTGCTTCAAAGCTTAATGCTAGTGCATCAGCTAATGCAATCCGTCCTTCTTCAGGAAAAGCGAACTCCAGATATTCGAATAAACCCATTCCAAAAGGGGGATCATCAGGATTGTAGTTGATTTTATCGAAAATTTCTGTAGCATTTTCCGGATTAGCTATAGCTTGTTCAAAAATAAAGGCTGTGATTAAAGGTTTGATCATTATTTGATTTAGTTCTTCAACTTCTGGATTTTTTAGCTTATTTAGAACGTAGATTGGTTCACTTAGGAGTATTGGGTATAATTCTAGGTCATCTTCATACGTTGAAGAGTTTTCATCTATTAGTTTATATTTTTCTAGAATCATGGAAGCATTTTCTGTGTCTGTAAAAAGCAAGAGTCTATCCATTTCTATTTCTCGAATGACAATAGGTACACTGCTTTCCACACCTCCTTGCTGAATTCCAGTATCAACAATATTTGAAAGATAATCGGGCAACGCAAGTTCCAAATTTGCTTGAGCAAATAACAAACCAATAGAAAACAGAATCATCAAAAGATAAGGTTTTGAGTATTTTAGTAATCTGAACATTTTTGTCTTTGCTCCTAAGCTTATTTTTACGAAATTTGTTCTATATATAAAACTGATGATTTGAAAAAAATTTTTCAATACTATACTTTAATTTAATTTAATGAAAAATGTAATACTTCAACAAGCAGCATTAGATTCACAAAAAGAAAAGATTGTACTCTCTCTAAGGGATTTATCTAATTATCCTAAAATAGTTCAATATTATCTTAGAAATTCTTTAGAAGAAGGTAGGGAAGCAATCTATTATGCTAATCTCAAACATGGTGGGGAATTCAGAACATCTCCTGATCAACCATGGTTCTCTATTAAAGGTGAATATCACTACTTAGCTTATGAACCTGCTTTCATTTGGAGAGGAATAATTAAACCACTTCCAATTTTAGCCATATCTGCTAGAGATTTCTATTTTCGAGGAAAAGGAGAAATGAAGATTAGACTCAATGGAATTATTCCTTTAGGAAAGAGTGTAGGACCAGAGATGGATGAAGCTTCATTAATGAGATACGTTTCAGAAGCACCATTATTTCCGAGTGTTTTTTTGACTGCAAAATTCATTTCGTGGGAAGAAATCGATTCTTCCTCTGTAAAGATAAATATACGAGATAGGGGAGTCAAAGCTGAAGGTGTTTTTACTTTCAATAATCTTGGGGAAATTATCAAGTATGAATCCACTAGAGCTCGAGATACTAAAGAGGGACCAAAACCAACTAAGTGGACTGGTAACTTTTCTGATTACAAAGATTTCGATGGATTTAGAATTCCTACCTATTTCATCGCAGAATGGAATCTTCCTCAAGAAGATTTTCAATATGTGCGATTTAAAGTAAATTCTATTGAGTTTAATAAATTGTAAGATTGTACAATGTAGAATTGAAAGTAAATCATCACTTCTTTTTCAAAATTTAATTTGCTCAGGATTCTTCTATTTCTTTCAGATAAGGCTTAAGAATTAAATGTAAAGTTATATGCTTGCATATTTACTATGGTTTATAATGTATAATGGGGTGTTCATTATGTCGAACACTTGAATTAGATTCAATAACAAAGGGTTCACTCACTATCCGGATGATGCTATCGTGCAAAGGAATCTCAACTCTATTATTGCGTTTGTGTGTATTTTATTCTTTATCAATTCAATGGTCTACTATGAACTGGTTATACCAGATTTAGAAGAATCGAACTTGAAGAAAGAAGTAGAACTCGATTCGCAGAATTTTATAGGTGAAACTCCATTAATAAAATATGGGTTTGAAAAAAAACCTCCAGAGGTATTATCAAGTACTATTATTGAAGGAGACTATGTAAAAGGAGGTTTTTTTACCCATAACGAATTTATTAGTCTTGATGCTGATGGAAGTGTTTATGTTTTAAAAGATTATGATGATATGAAAAATAAAGCTTCTTCTGCAACCTCTAAATACTTCAAAATGGATTACACAGTGAGTCAGACCTGGCCAGATCAAGTTGATGTTTATTATCCACTAAAAGAAGAAAATTCTCCATATACAATATCAAGTATGTTTACTCCTGCTTTTGAAGAAGCTACAAATATTAAAGGTAAAATTCATGTTGTATCCCATTTTGATACTTCCTATTTTGATTCTATTACAATCATTCTTAAAGTGAATGTATCAATTTTTGATCCTAGTAATGGAAATATTACAGAAATAGCTTCTCACGAAGAAATTCTCCCAGATAATATGAATTCTGCTAATCAGAAAGTGTTTGAGTTAATACTAAATGATATTTATATTATTCCTGCTGGTAATAGACTAAAATTAACTTTTCAAGCCAAAGTTAATGATATAGATGCTCAGGGTGAGGTACAGCTCAGTTCCTCACGTAAAGGTGCTGGAACTTATGATTGGGTCATAAGTGATGGAGAATATAGTAATAGTTACACTTTTGGAGGATATAACGAAATTCTAGGGATGCAGATTTATTTTAAAAGTGCGACTTATCCTGAAATTATAGTAACTGGTATTACAAATTCAACTTATTACTATGAAGAAAAAAACATTCAAATCTCTGTAACTGGAGCTGTATCTAGTTCTTACAGATGGAATTTAGATAATTATACGAGTTTTACATCTGAAACTAATACAGACTTACCAACCACAGAAGGATGGCACTATCTTGAGGTGAGAGCAAATGATGATTATAATAATACAGCTATTGAAGTATATGACATTGGTTATGACCCCACAGAAAGTTCTCTAATACTAAACAATGCAGATAATAATACGTTCTTACATTCTGCTTCAATTTTAGATTTTACTGCATTTGGAGCTAATAGTATTTTATGCGAATGGGATGATAATGGGACCTTAATAGAGTTACTTACTCTGTCAGGTCATAATCTCTCTGTTCCCATAGATGAAGGATATCACAATCTATCTATTTGTTTAAATGATACATTCAAAATTGAGTACTATTACTACTATTTTGGAATTGATGCTAATTCTCCTTTGATTTCTCTTCATAATGTAGCCAATGATACGAAACAAGCTGCTGGAAAATTAATTGAAGTGATTATTACAGACTTCTCAACAAATTTGGAAATCAATTATAAATGGAATGATAACATCTTTTTACCATGGACTCCGAGTGTTGACACAATATATCAAACATACTTACCAGAAACAGAAGGGTTCAACAATCTCACAGTTACTGCAGAGGATATTTTTGGACATTTCATTTTACAAATGTTTAGATTCAATGTAAGTAGTGAAACTCTTTTAGTAGAATTAAGGACAATGCAAGATGAATCCTGGTATCAAGGAGGAGATATTGTTGAAGTAACAATAAGTGGAACCAATGGTACTGTTCTCTTCAAATGGGATGATGGAATTTTTAATGATGGTATTCCCTTTCTTGTTAGTCAGATTCTTACACTTGATGGAATACACACTCTCCCCTCAGATATTTCTTTCTATCATTACCTCACTATCTTAGTAGGTGATATAGATAATAAAGAACACATGTTTGTTTATGAATTCAGAATTGATACAGAAAATCCTGTCATTGATTCCAGTATTTTAATTTATAATAATGAACGTTTTAAAAATACAGAAGATCTTATCTTTATTTTGAGTGATAACGCTACAGAAATCCCAGAATTAATTGTTCTTATTTCCATTGATGGATCTTCTAATATTACTTTGAATGATCCTTACCTTTTAGATTTATCACCATTTTTAGATGGTTTACATAATTTTACTCTTTACGTCTTTGACATTGCAGGTAATAGTGTATCTCAGTTTATTGAATTCTATATTGATTCTTCTGCTCCAGTAATTATAGTTGAGAGTATTGAGGGCTTAGTTACTTTACCTGATGCTAGCATGTATGTCCCTTATGGTTCTACTATTGTGATCTCTGCAACAGATGATGATCCTATTTTCATCTTAACTTATTCATGGGATGGTTCTCTCTATCAAATCTTTACTGATACTATTAATTTAGATTATAGTGATGGAGAAGGTCTATTAATTATAAACGGGAGTGATTCTATTGGTAATCAACTTGAATTGAGTTATATACTTACAATAGATAGTCAAGCTCCAGAAATTACTCTAACCTTTCCATTTGAGTATTCATCAATCAATGATTATACAAGTCTTCTTTTCAATGCTGATGATATATCACAAAAATCTATTGATCTTGTTAAATATTACTGGGATGCTCGTCCTGAGACCTCACTTGAAATTATTCTTGATAGTAATGGTGATTTCGATGTAATCCTTTTAGCGCCTTATTCTACAGGAGATATTGCTACTTTAGCAATTTATACTGAAGATGTAGTAGGTAACAATAATACTTATTTCTTTAACTTTGAAGTAGACTTTACTCCTCCTGATTCAACTCTTTATATCTTTGATGAAGATTTAGGAGAGTATGTTGATGCTTTGGATTATGACTATATCACTATTAGCACAGAGCTTTGGTACGATAATACAACTAGCAGCGATTTATCCATATTTATCTACTACTGGAATGATGAGAATGGACAGATTTTGAATGATCCTTGGTTAATAGAATCTCCAGCACAAATTGGATTACATAATCTTACAATCATCTTACGAGATTGTACAGGAGAAGAAACATCTCCAAATGAGATTGAGGTTGTATTTTCTTTTACCATTAAGAAAGAAGGCAGTCTAACAATATTAAAAACAAGCGAAAATTCATGTGTTTATGGTGAGAATATAACAATCGATGTAAATCTGAAGGATGAATCGATGAATGATTTAAACATAATTGAAATTTCAGTCAATGGTACTTCAATGAGTTTTAGAAACATTGCTGATTATGATTATCAATTTGATTTTCCATCAAGTCAAGTAAATTGCAAAGGTCATTTTACTTTACAAATAGGTGTTCAATCTGATTTTTACTTCGGAAGCACAAACGAAAATTTATCATTTGAAATTACTATCGAACCTATTCCTCTGAAATTAGCATTATCAGTTTCAAATTTGGAAATAGTCGAAGGAAGTACAGTTGCCATTACAGGTATTCTCACTTACATAGATGGCTCTCCTGTTGTTGGCTATGAAATAAATTTTATCATATATATTTTCTACAAATCAGATCAATCAACAGTAGAAGCAGCCAGAGAAGACTTTAATGATTATACTATGCTTAATGATACTACAGGTTCAGATGGGAGAGCTATTGTAGACTTTCTCTTAACTGAAAACGTTTCATCTATAGCAATCTCAGCATCTTTTCAAGGATCTGATATCTTAGGATTTGTCTCCTTTGATTTTGAGGAGGAAGTGAAAACAATCAAAGCAGGATTATCACCTGTTTTTCTTTATTCTATTATAGGTGGGAGTATATTTCTACTTGTACTAGTATCTTTGCTTATTTACTTCTCAACTAAAAGGAAACCATTTGAAAAATATCTCAATAAAATACCCTCACAAGATTTAATGATGAAACTAAATGAAATTTGTCCGGGAGTTATCCTTAGTATTTTTAATCAAAGAACAGGCCCCGTTCCTCTTTTAAGTGACCATTCATTTAGTTATGATTATGCAGGTAGATTCGCCTTAGAAACGGAAAATTTTCTATTAAAGCTATGTGATCAAGCTTATTCTACACTTGGTTTTGAAGATATTCATCAAGGAAGAAAAACTAGTGCACTTAATCTTCCAAATGAAGGTCTAGTTGGCTTTGTACATGCTATTCAGCTTGAGAATAAAAAAGCTAGAGGTGGATTTGAGAATCTTTCTATTATTATAATAACTCAAGCTGATTATGGGACTCTTCTCTTAACTTACAGTGAATACATCTTTCAAGAAATAGATGAATTAATCTCTAGTTTAGAGGTAAAGAAATCTGCTGACGAGATTAAAGAACAAATATTGAAAATCCGTAGACGAGCTACTCATGTAATTCTAGCAGCAATCGAAGAAACAAATTAAATTATAGAAATTTTTCTCTTCTTTTCAATATATGTCACAATTAATTGATTTCAATTAAACTAACAGGTGAGTAGAAAAGATTTTATTGATTATAATCCATATTGTCTTTATGAGTTTTATAATCCAAGAGAAAAAAGATGAAGTAAATGAAGAGGATATTGGTAATAAGGTCCTCTTAACCGGATTAGCTCATACAGGTAAAACTTCTATTATACAAGTCGTGTTTAAGGGTATGAAACCTGAAGAAACTATAGATTTGCCTTCTACAGTTCGTTACACAAGAGAACATAGTCAACTAAAAGGGTTCAATTATTATGTAGTAGATGTTGGGGGACAGATTGCCTATCTAGAAGAAATTTTCGATATTCTTGAAGAAACAATCTTTACAAATTTAAATTATCTCTTCTACGTTGTTGATGTAGAAAGATTCGAAGAATATTATCAAGCTCGAGAGTATTTTGCTTTAGCACTAAAAAGTGTAGAAAAAATATGTATGGGAGCAACTATTACAGTTCTGGTACATAAAATGGATTTAATTCCAGAAGAGGAAAGAGAGGAAAAAATCAAACGAATTTCGGAAATCTTTTACCTCGATACACTAGAAAGTGTGAAAATCTATGGAACATCTATTTATGAAGATTCTATCTTTGAAGTAATGGAGGAAATTCTTTTAGAGAAACAATAGTTTTTTCTCTATTAACATAAGATTGGAAGAATGACTTATTTCATGCTATCAAGGAATTTCAGTATTTCTGGAAGAACTAATTCCTTTTGTTCATGGACTCCATGTCCTTGATCTATAAATGTTACAACTTCAATATTTGGAATTATCCGAGCAGCTTCTTTTGCTCTTGGATAATGCCCCCATTCATCTTCTTCTCCCACATATAATTGACAAGGTACTTTTAACTGTTGAAGACTCTCAACACTATCATAGAATATATCTCCACACCAGAAAGCAGCGAGAGCTTCATAGTCAAAGCTTGTGAAAATCTCTTCTATTTCTTTTGTTATTTCCATACCAATATCTCTAAAGCCCGAAAAAAAGGCTTCAGCTCCGCCTTGGAGCTTCTTTAAATATCTTTTCACTCTTACTTCCATTTCCTTATCTACTCTCTGAGGAGTTATTCCCCCCAGAATAAAAGAGAGAAATCTATCTGCGTAAAATTTTGTTAATCCCATCCCAACATTTCCTCCCATCGAATATCCCCAGAAATGTGCTTTATTTATCTTTAAATCATTCATGACTGCAATGACGTCTGAAGCTATTATTTTCAGAGTGTAAGATTCTATTTTGTGTGGCTTATCACTTAATCCATGACCTCTTAGATCTATTAGAATGAGCTGATATTCTTGCTTTAATGAATCTACATATCCTGGTCTGTACCATTCATCCATGGAATCCATGAAACCGTGCTGTAAAACTATGGGAGAACCTTCGCCTTCAACTTGATAATGTAGTTTAATCCCATTGTTGTCTACGAAAGGCATAGCTAATATATGTCAAATCTTTTTTTAAATTTATTTGCAAAAATATTTTTAGTATTCTTAAATTTTAGATTTCATAAAAGTCATAAAAGATCTTAAAATTAAGGAGGGAGAATGGACAGATCTTATATTATCAAATGAAGATTATGAATATCCAAAATGTAAAGGAATCTCATGATCACATACTCTTCAAACTAAGCTCAGCTGGCTTAACTTCTCTCGAGAGTCGAATTAAAGGGATGTTCGACACTTATGAGGAAATGCGAATCATATCAATTACTTAGTGTTACATGGAGATGAAGATCGAATTGTAGCATTCGAACCTGTTAAGGAATTCGCTGATGCTCTAAAGGAAGAAGATTTTAATGTCACCTTCGAAGTGTTCAAAGGTGCAAGACATGGAAATTATACCCTAGTGAAATCTTAACTAAGTGGTTAGAATAATACAGCTAGAACATGAATCTTTAAATCAAAAAATAAAAATAAAACATGCTTAAAGAAGCACCAATTTATTTCTTTATTACTAATTTCTTCCTAGTAACTATTATTGCTACTAAACCAAGCATTGTTAAGGAGGGTGCTATAAAATTATAATCAAGTGTAATTGTTGGTCTTCCTCCTCCTACTTTCTTGAATGCCTGTCTAGCCTTCATCAACGAGCTATTGGTACCAACTGCAATAAACTCATTTATTGAATAATCTAAATCCTTAACTAAACCATTAGCTATATCGATGTGTGTAACTATATCGACTCCTATGTTTAAATCCCATCCAATATCAGTTGATGTTGTACCAGTGTTACTCGAATAAAGGCTTACGTTGAGATAAAATTCATTTTTATCTGGCCAATAACCTACTTCATATGATTCATATGCTAATTGGAAGGGAGAATCTCTTTCTACTTCATTCTTTACTGGAACAAATGTAGCAGGTTCTGAAAATGATGCGTTTAACTGCTGATAATAACTCTCGTTTGTTGATGCAAATACTGGTAATCCTTCGTAGTTTTCATCGCTGTCGTTAAAAGGTTTCGGTTCATTGAATTCGTATGTTTCTGGATTAAAAGTAATCGGACTTGTTTCGTAATAGAAAGTTAGGAAAAAGAATGTTTCGAACCAATCATCAAGAAAGGATTCACTTTCAAACGTTTTACCAGCAAAAGATTCAGTTGTTTTAATTTTTGTTTGATTTTCCATAGGTATTCCCAAAAAAGAACTCTGCTCCTCCTCAACTATATCGGCAACTTTGATTTTTATTTTATTACCTTCCATTCCAAAAGGATTTATGTTAATATAATTTACATTGTTTAAATCTTGTTTAATATGAAAAATTGTAATCTCATATTCGAATTCTTCACCTATCACTACTCCAACATATGGGGAAATAACTGCTTGAGTTGTTCCTGAAATCATTATAACAATAAATAGTGTACTTATTATTCCTAGTAATAATTTACTTCTTTTCATCTACTTCACCAGATTTAAAGATGGTTGAACCTTTGTGTTGTCTTATAGTTTGGAAAAAAGGATATATATTTCTTTTCTTACATTTTTCTCGATCTCAACAATCCTTCAAAGGTACTATTACTGCTCCTGGAATTCTTCCTTTTAGAGGTTCCATTTTTTTACATTCTTTTTCTTTCAACTAGAGTGGGAAAAAATTCATTAACTGTATTGCGTAAGTATAAGGTTGACAGGTAATGGATCAGAGTATTATGCGATTCTTCAAATTACAAGATGGGCGAACATTATGTTATACTGAACTAGGTAACCCAAAAGCTAAACCATTATTTCATTTTCATGGTTGGCCCGGATCTTGCTTTGAAGCCAAATTTGGTGAAGTTCTGATACCAATTGCAAATGCTAGAATAATCTCTGTAAACCGCCCTGGTATAGGTTTATCCGATCGAAAAAAGAATAGGAAACTGTTAGAATGGCCAGATGATGTTGCTGAACTTGCAGATTATTTGGATTTGAATAGATTTTCAATTATGGGTGTTTCAGGAGGTGCCGCTTCAGCTTTAGCATGTGCATACAAGATTCCTGACCGTGTTAAATCTGTGGGAATTGTTTCAGGATTGGGTCCTTTTTATATGTGCAAAGACCATGTACCACCTTATGTGAAGTTTTTGTTAACTACTGGAAGAAGAATGAAATGGTTAGTTAAAATTGTTCTATGGTTCTTTTTTGCACGTCCATTTAATTCCAAGAATCAAGAAAGATCAAAGGCAAAAATGTATTCCAGATTTGAAAAAATCCTAACTAAACAGGATCTAGAGTTTTTCAAAAATGAAGAAATCCTAGATATCATGTGGAACCAGATAAAGGAAGCATTTACACTTGGAATAAAGGGTGTATGTGATGAAGGATCATTATACATTACACACTGGGGTTTTGATTTAGAAGAAATTCCAAAGAATGTAGGTATATATGTGTGGCATGGAGAGTTAGACCCTCTTATTCCTGTATGCATTGGAAGACAGCTTGCAGAAGCAATCCCTCATTGTAATGCAGTATTTTATCCAAATGAGGGCCATTATTCAACTCTTTTCAATTATATTGGAGATATGATTTCAACTCTAGTATAATTCGAGTATCTAGATGCTAGAAACCTTTTGGATACAGATTTAAATATAAAAAAGATGTTTGCTAGTTAAGTGATAGAAGATGAATGATTTTGAACAAGGATTCGTGATTCGTTCTATTGGATTTGTAAAAAGAGAAGAAGATGGATTGTTCCTAATCCCAAAAACTTAGTAGGTAACATTAAGAATGCTAAAAATTTAGAAAAAATAGTAGAGGAATAGCCCTTACTTTGCAACATTATTCTTTTTTGTTTCCATGAGAAATTTTGTGGACTATCCACCATTTTCCTTCAATTTTCATCAGATTGAAGTAATCTATGTACTGTACTCTCTCACACTCTAGTCGAATTTTAGCTGATCCTACATTACCTGTTATATCTACATTGTAGATTTCAGTTTCCCAATGTAAATTTTCATCATAATCCTTAGGATCATACCAAGCATAATATTTCTCCTTATCAATAATCGCTAGTTTTCCCTCTGGAGTTAGCAAGAAAAATTTCCATTCTTTATGCAAAGCTCCTTCATAATACTTGTAATCATGTTTTGCATGACCTTCATGATAATGATCCATAATAATTCTCTTTACAGCTTCAAGTTCTTGAACATCTGTCATTGTTTTCACCATAAATATGATTCATCACAATAGCTGCTTAAACAATTATAATTCTTTCCATGGCTATTATTTAGGCTTGAAATACTATAATATTCTCCAAATGTGAGTAACAGAACCATTTTTGATGTTGGAGGGAAAATTTATTAAACGATGGATTAATTCTCTTTAATGGTGAAATAAAAGATGGCTTCAGCCTATATATTGATCAATTGTGAAATTGGAGAAGAAAGCAGTGTAATGTCTCAACTCAAAGAGATGCCAAACGTTGTTGAAGTTCATATTGTTTACGGAGTTTATGATCTCATTGCAAAAATAGAAGCTGACGACACTGATTCCTTAAAGAAGATTGTGACTGAAAACCTTAGAGTTTTAGAGAAAGTACGCTCCACTATGACAATGATCTGCGTGGATCAGTAAACTCTTCTCTCTTCATTTTTCTTTATAATTTGCTTAGTATTTTTTATTCAGTGATTTTATGAAAGATAAAATTTGAGTAGTTTATACCTTTAGTAGCGATGCAGAAATGACTTCTTACCATGGTTGGGAAGGTGAAGGAATTAACTCTCTAATAGCACTTGATAGAATTAGTTCCGAAGGTAGGTTAGCTGATGTAGCGAGAAGTGCAAATCAAGAAATCATTTTGAGATTTATTGATAAGAAAATAGAGGATATAGATGTCTTTGAAGATGATGGTACAATTTAAACTTATCACCTAGAGTATAGAGAAATTGATTTTAATTTTCCTTCATTCTATGAATTAGTTATATCTAATTCTCTTAAATTAGACGACTGGAAATATAGTCTTTTAACTATTTTATCTATGGAAAAGTTTCATAGATTTCCAGCAGAAATAGAACTAGATAATTATATCGATGATTCATGTAATGATAATGAAATTCCTGCAGTTCAGTATATTTTATTCAGAAGTGGAATAAATTTCAAAGAGCTTAAAAATTTTAATATTCCTCCTTTTAAAAAAATAAATTGGAAAAAGCTTTCAGTTATTGAGATTGTTTATCATAACAAGTGGCTTGATTGTTATCTATTTTATGGTTACAAGTCTGATCTTATCAAGGAGATTTTTCACAAGTTAGATGAAAAATGGCAACAAAAACTGGATGTTTAAATAGAATTTTCATACTTCAAAACATTATCTTTTCTGCTTCTATTTTCTAAATAGTTTAAACCATTTTTCTGTTTCTGATTATTCAGGGTAAGAAATATTTAATTTAGATGAATTATTGATACACATGAACAAAGATGGTATCAACTGTCTTACTAATCACTCTTGGAATCATTTTCATCTTGTTAATTGTTATTATCTTCCGTTATTACGCTTGGAAAAATGGATTATTGGCAACATTGAAAGATGGGATCGTAGCAGAAACCAAGCTTGGTAAGATAGAATACAAGCTTGCAGGAAAAGGTCCAACAATCTTGGTGCTACATGGCGGTCCTGGTGGCTATGATCAGGGATTCCTGCTTGAATATCTAATAAAACAAGGCTATTCCATCTTGGCACCCTCCAGGACGGGATATCTTGGAACTCCTTTCAATCCTCTCTCCTATGAAGAACAGGCTGACCTTTGTGTAGCTCTGATGGATAGTCTAAATATCGAAAAAGTAGTGGTTGTTGGAGCCTCTGCAGGAGGACCAGTTGCTCTTTTCCTCGCCAATAAGTATCCAGAAAGGGTAAATGGACTAATAATGGAGGCTGGAGTAGCATCAGAATATAGTACTGAGGGAATGCTGGATGGGTGGGCACGACTGTTTTTTATGAGAGGATTAGATGACTTAACGGGTTGGTTAACTGCGGTTTTCATGAAAATCAGTTTTGCTGCCAGTTTCAAAGCTGTTCTTAAACTTGAAACATTGTATGAGGAAAGTGAACTGGATGATTTTGTGAAATTAGTATCGAATGATGAGGTCAGAAAGAAGTGGGTACGGGATTTAACCAATACCACCTTGCCACTAAGCCATAGGAAGAAGGGATTAATACACGATGTGAGATTGATGGAGAAAATCGATATAATTCCAGTTGATCAGATATCCTTTCCTACATTGTTGATATACAGCAGAATGGATAATGACGTGAAGTGGCACCACGCAGAATACCTAACAG
This sequence comes from Promethearchaeati archaeon, assembly GCA_013166775.1. Classification (GTDB taxonomy): domain Archaea; phylum Asgardarchaeota; class Heimdallarchaeia; order Heimdallarchaeales; family Heimdallarchaeaceae; genus UBA460. The sequence continues at coordinate 147,551 of JABLTJ010000004.1, read as the reverse complement.
AAAACATTGCACATGCTGAACTCTTTGAAGTTCATGGGGGACATTTCATGTGGGTAGGAGAAAACAAAGATGAGATCCAGAAGAAGAGAATAGAGTTTCTGAATAATCTTCCGATATGATATCTTGGAGAGGAAAAATAATTCGCATGAATTTTAAAAATCTGTGTAGTTAGAAGCAAAGAAATAAGTTTTTTTTACTGAATTTTGGAATTCATTTTTTACCAGATAGTGATTATCTACTAAATGGTTTAAACCATTTTTCTGTTTCCTTTCTTCGTTTTATCAGAACATAGGTCAAATAGTTTATCCATATGAAAATAAATGATAAGAATATGTATAGAATTATTGTTGAAGCTTCATAATAAAACGCTTCAACTTCTATTGTAAAAGAAACAAGAAGGTAAGAATTTTGATAAACAATAAAAGTCATATTTCTTGTTGAGCATTGATAAGTGAGTATGTTATTAATTCTGTTTCCTTCGATTTCTTCACTTTTATCGTCGTAAACTGTTACTTCTACTCCCCAATTAGAGGGAATAAGTAATGAGCTATTCAGAAGGATTTCATAAAAATTAGTAATTTCTCCCGGTTCGACTCTAACTTCATAATAGAGAAAAAGTGTATTAAGATTGGAGGTATAACAGAAAATCCCTTCGGTAGTGTCAATTGTATCTATTACCTTTTTCTCTTTTGCTTGTAATATAACTGATGCCAGAACAAACAATATTGATAGCAAGATTAAAGTTGCTAAGTTCTTTTTCTTCTTCAATTTACTAAAAGACATTTATTCCCTCTCTTTAGAGTTCCATTTTAATATGATTCCAATCTGTTCTCCTTTCTTAGATATTTAGCCGAATTAGTTGTACTCAATTCTAGATAAATTTATATGTGTTGGAGGTTGTTTTTCACTTGATAACAATGAAACCTTATCTTCTTGCAGAATAACTTCATGCGAGGGGAACTCGCTCCTACTATCCTGTATATTATTAGATTAGTAGCGAGTAGTTGTCATTGTTTTCGTTGATTTTTCATCTAAATCAGTTTCAATGATATTCAATCACACTCACAAGCTACTAGTTTTCCATAAATTTACTAAAACTAAGAAAAAAATTGAAATAGAATTAAAAGAAAATGGAGGTGTTTGAATGAAAAAAGAATACACCAAACTCAAATGGTATCGATTCAAAATTGCTCGAAGAATTTGGAATCTTGAAGGAAAAGAACTCTTAGCCGAATTAGAGGATATAATCCAAGATATTCGCGATAAAAAACTCGATAAACTTGGGGTGTTTCAACTTCAGCTTCGAGAATTAGAAAATATGATTGATGAACTAAAAATAAAACCTAAGGCGAAAACTAGAGTACATGATCCTTTCCATATTCCTGCTTCAGGGGATGGACGTATCGCACTCTTTGGGCTTTCAAACGTAGGCAAAAGTACTCTAATGAATGCAATAACTAATACTGATGTCAAAATAGGTGCTTATCTGCACACTACTCGAGTAGCACATGCGGGTACTCTAGAATATGAGAATTTGAAGATACAGATTATCGATGTTCCCGGTTTCCTTGATTTCAAAGACGATTGGGGAGTTAACAGACAAATTGTTCGTGTTGCTAGAACTAGTGATGCTATTATGATGGTTATAGATTTATCATTGGATATAGATAGACAATATAATTTTCTAATGCAACAACTAGAAGATTCAAAACTAGTGGTGGACGGTGAGACTCATTATAAGTTGAGTATCATTGCTACCAAAGGAGATCTACCTGGATCTGAAGAGAAATTTAGTAAGTTGAAAGAAATTACTTCTCTTCCTATCTGCCCTGTCTCAATAAAGTTCGATGATTCGTTAGAGAATCTCAAAAAAGCATTATTTGAACAACTAGAAATAATAAGAATCTATACTAAGAAACCTGGACAAAAAGCTGATTTAGAACAACCATTTGTTCTTCCTGAAGGTGGTACTATAACTGATGTTGCTGAAAGAATTCATACAAGCTTCTTAAGCAGATTCCGATTCGCTCGTGTATGGGGACCATCTGCTGAATTTGAAGGACAACAGGTAGGTTTAGATCATACTTTAGCTGATACCGATATAGTTGAACTTGTAGTTGAACGATAAATCTGATTAAGAAACACTATTTACCAGACTGCTAATTTGAACTCACAATTAAGACAATAAATTGATCCCTCAACTTTCTTCATAATCTGACCAGGAATCTTTTCTTCACTTATTGACGAACCCAAGCTTTGAGTGTTACATTGTGGGCATGTTAAGTCAGAAGAGTGATAATTTCGAGAATGACATCCTGGACAATGGAAGATAATCCCTTTTTATAGCATATCAGCTGCCACGACTTCCATTGGACTTAAAACTCCAATATATGTATCAAGTATATTATTGCATTTTGGGCATCGAAGAATACTCATGGTAAAACAGTAACAAATGTTTATTAAAATATTCAGCAAAGACAAAATTAGTCATTTTTTCCAGCATATTTTTTAACTGAATACTCTAGAAGTTAATAGATGACATCAGTTACTATTCATGGAGCAGCGGGAGAAATTGGAGGAAACAAAATCCTTGTCGAAGATAAAGATACAAAAATCTTTCTAGATTTTGGTTTAAGTTTTTCAAAATGGGGGAGTTATTTCACACCGTATTTACAACCTCGCAAATGGAGTTATATCAGTGATTTTACAAAATTGGGGATACTTCCCGACCTTGAAGGACTATATCGTCCTGATTTTGAAAATAGGTTAAGAGAAAGTAAAACAGAACCAGAATATGATGGGGTAGTTCTTTCTCATCCTCATTTAGATCACGCTGGATTTTTATCTTATATCAGAACAGAGATTCCAGTTCATTGCTCACCAGGATGCAAAAGCATCCTTCAAGCTTTAGAGGAAACAGGATCAGGTTTTCATGAATACACAAAGATAAAAGAAGCTTTCAAGATTCGGGATAGCAAAACTGATCCTACAAAAAAAGTAAGGGAATACAAATCTATTATTCCTAGACAATTAAATCTATTCAAACCAAAATTTACTATAGATGATTTAACCATTCATACCTTTCCAGTTGATCATTCAGTTGCGGGAGCAAATTCATTTGTAATAGAAACATCTGAAGGAGCAATTGTTTATACTGGTGATATTCGTTTTCATGGGAGAAAAGCTAATTATAGTAAATTATTTGTGGAAAAAGCTGCGGAATTTGATCCAGTAGTAATGATGAGTGAAGGGACAAGAATCGGTGATAAAACTACTTTTGGTGAATTAGATCTCGAACGTAAACTTTATTCTCTTGTATCCGATATTTCTGGTTTAATTATTGTTAATTTTCCTGTCAGAGATACTGACAGAATGAAATCTTTTATTGCTGCTGCAAAATCTGTAGATAGGAAACTAGTTATAAATATGAAACAAGCTTACACCTTGAGTCTTCTAGAACAATGCTGTGGAGCTGAGGTTCCTAGATTAGATGAGATTAATATTTTCATTCCACGGAAAGGTTGGGGAATATTAAACGATGACAATTATCCAGACTATGTTCAAATGAAAGATTATCAATATTGGGAAGCAGAATTAATTAACAAATCAAATAGTGTTACTGATGAAGACATCAAAGAAAATCCAACAGACTACATCTTTAGATGTGATTTTTATGAGTTGAAATTCCTGTTTGATGTTGAACCTCCTGAGGGTTCTAAGTATATCAGATCTGTTACAGAACCAGTAGATGAGGAAATGGAAATAGAGAAAGTGAAAGCTGATAATTGGTTGAAATTATTCAATCTTTATCCTTATGAACAAATTCATTGTTCTGGTCATGCTTCAGGATTTGAAATCAAAGAAATGGTTGATCAAATCTCACCTAAAACACTTATACCTATTCATACTGAGACTCCTAAAGTATTTGGAGATTTTCATTCAAATACAGTAGTGAAAAAACTTGGAGGAAAATTCGTTTTAGGCTAGCGTAAACAAGTTAAGAATCTTCCCCCATCAATGCTGACTGTTTCTCCAGTAATCCATCCTGCTTTGTCTGAAGCTAAGAAAAGTATTAGCTCCGCTACTTCTTCTGGTTCCCCAACTCTTCCTAAAGGATGAGTTGTTTTACTATGTTCTAGAAAGTTTTCATACGATTTTTCATCCATTCCGCTTGCTTTGTGAAGGTTTGTTGTAATAACTCCTGGATTCACTGCATTAACTCTGATTCCGAAGGGTGCTAATTCCAAAGCTGAACACCTTGTTAGATGATCTAAAGCTGCTTTACTTACACAATAGGAAAGAATGTTCGGAAAAGCTCTCAATCCAACAACACTTGAAACATTTACTATATTCCCTTTCGTTTCCTTTAGAAACGGTATTGCAGTTTGCATGATAGAAAATACAGATCTCATGTTTATGTTCATCATATAATCAAAATCTTCTAGTGAAGTATTCATAATGGAACCTGTTTGAAGAATTCCTGCAGCATTTACCACAATATCAATCCTCTCCCATTCTATAGTTGCTTCACCTACAATCTTCTCTGCTGCTTTTTCATCTGTTAAATCTAAGGCTAAATATCTAGAGTACACTCCATCTGATAGTTCTTTGAGTTTATCTTCTGATCTTGCTACCATCAGCACATTTGCTTGTCTTTTTATGAAAGCTTTAACTGTCGCTTCACCAATTCCTGAACTCGCTCCGGTGACGATTACAGTCTTGTCTTTGAAATCCATGATACAACAATCTCAATGTATATCATATATTTTGTGGAGCTTTTTTTTATTTGTGAAGAAAGTATAAAAATAAGAAAGATTAATCCATTTTGATACTAATGTCTATAAAAGAATTTGTTTCGGATGATTGGACAATAAAGATTGATCATGACAAATGTACTGGAGCAGGTGATTGTGTCGATGTATGCCCCTCTGACGTCTTTGAATTAAAAGATGGAAAATCTTTTGCATCAAATGTTGATGATTGTATTGAATGTTGTGCTTGTGTAACTGCATGTCCAACAGAAGCAATCGAACACACCAGCTGCTAGCTGTTCTTCCTTATCAATCTTTCAATTTTTTCTTTTCCCACTTCCCTAAAAACGAATATCCCTTTGGTGCACTCATCTCCATTTTCATTATTTAGACTGCTTTTTACTGTTATATTTCTTCCTTGGATATTTTCAATTTTACTAACAGCTACGATAGTTTCACCAACGTAAATAGGTTTGAAAAATTTCATTTGTAAATTAATAGTTAATGCATATTTATCTAAAAGACTAATGATAGACCATCCTGAAACCTCATCTAACAAAACAGTTTGTAATCCCCCGTGAGCAATATCTCCCCATCCTCCCCATGTAAGGGGAATAGTAAATGTTGATTTTAAGCTATTATCTGAGATCTTGTAGAAATCTAACTTTGCTCCTATTGGGTTCTCTTCACCACAACCGAAACAATAATTGTTTACACCTAAATCTTTGTTTATTTTTTCTCCCATGGAAGAAATAGAAACTTGCTAGATTATTTATTTTTCTAGTCTTAATTCAGAATCTAGAATAGTAATTTTCCATTCTTAATTACTAATTCTTCTTCAATCTCAAGATAGATATTTGGTGTAGGAAAATGACCTGCAAAAGTGAAAGTTTCAAAAGGACTTATTGTTTGTTTTTTAAGAGTTCCTGCAAGATTAGCCACACCTTTCATTTTTTCTAGCTCTAACTGGTTAAATGGATTCTTGGCATTTTCGTTTAATCCTACAGCTAAGCTGTTTATCGTGTATGGTAAACTTCCTCCAAACCATCTTTGAAGCTTCCTAACTGATTCCTCATCACTCAAGATTGCAATAATATTTGAATCCTTTATTTCCAATTTTACTTGTGCAGTTATTCCCTCTATCCATCCTTTTGGAATAGTATAAACACCGTTGATATTAGCTCTGCTTATTGTAACTTCACCTGGTGGAAAATTCGCTTTCTTTCCAGGATAAGATAATATTCCTGTTTCGTATTTGATATGCTTGGGATCAGGTTCCACTATAATTTCTGTTCCTAAATCGGTATAGATTCTAATTTTTTCAGCTTTCTTGCATTTACTATACAAGGTCATTGCTTCTCTTTCTAATTTTTGAAAATCCATATCCATAGGTCCCTCTGGAAGAAAAAGCGTTGTTTCAAGTCCAGGAGAGAAAGCTGCTCTTATTTCATGTTTTTCAAGTTCTTTGGATGAAAAAGACTTGTAAACTGAAAATTTTGAAATAACATAAATTAAATCATAATTAAACATATGATTCTTAATTTCCTCATCTAGTGAAGGATATTGCTCCCAAGGGCATGGATAACAAAACAAATCTATCTCATTATTAGGGTAATTATCTTTAGCTATCTCTTGAATTCTCCTTGCTAGGAAATTTCTTCTTATAATTTTCTCTAGAATCTCAACAGGTTTAATCATCATATCCTTTGGTCTAGCATAATCTGTTGCAATTATCATCTTCTCATTCTCTTGTATACATAGGTTATCCCTAAACATTTTCAGAATAATAGGAACTACATCCGCATCCAAATATGAGAACATCCCAAACCACCTAGTTTTTTACTTATTGAATCAGTATACCCCGTTCACATATAATTATATGCAATTAATAATTTTTTGAAAGTATCCAGTGATAGTTCAAAGTGAAAAACTGGGGAAAAAATGACTTAATAAAGCGTTTAATCCTCTTCTGATGGAGGAACAGCTATTCTGTAAGCTTTCCATCCTCCGCTAACTACTAAAGCTATACCACCTGCGAGTAATGGGAAGAGAATTACCAGCCAGAATAATAAAAGAGGATCACCACGAATACCTTCACTTAAATTAGCTCCCGGAGCTACTTTTGTGTAAAACCAATTATATATCCCATCCCAAGTAAACCAGATTATTAGTAGAAATATAAGAACTAATGCTCCACTTACACCACGGATTATCTGTCTTATGAATTCTTTTCGTTCTCCTTTATCTTTAGAGCTCATTCAGATTCAAACTCCAGAAATTCTGTATCTTTAAATGTTTTTTGCTAACGTTGTAAACATTACTGTAGTTCAAAGACAAAATTTAATTTAATACATGAAACTATAATCATAGTAATTATGTCAAATTCTAATGATTCTCAAGATGAGAGAGCTCTAATAGATCTCAACGAATATGGTTTTTACTTTTATATGCCAGATTCAATAGCAGTAAAGAATGAATTAGGATATTTTCTTAAGAATCACAAAATAGAAACATATAGCTATGTTGCACCGACTCTGTTAGGTGAAAAAAACTTCGATAAGTTCCTGAGTTATACATTTTCTTTCTTTGCTGACGGGAAAGAGTATTTCATCATTAAACATCCATTTGATGAATATTTTCGAACAAATTCAAAGATATTAAGAGAAAAAAGATTGATTGCACATCATATAGATATATCAGTAATGTCTTGGAATAAGGAAGGTTTCCCCTACCTTAGAACCAGTGAAGAAGTGGAACTAGAACTACTTACTATTAGAAATCTTAACAAATGGGTCGATGTTTTTTTCGATGCTTTCGATTATCCCAATGATTTAAGAAAATATATCTCATCAATGGTAAATAAACAAGCTGAAAATGGAATTGAATTTTATGTTGGAAAAGCTTCTGGAAAAGATGTAAGCTGTTTTTGTGTCTTTAGACAACAACCTTATCATGGATTTTATGGAGTAGGAACCAAACATAAATTTCGAAGGAAGGGATATGCAAGTATCACTTTATCAAATTATATTGAATCTATTATAAAATCAGACACTTCTTCAAAATTCTGTCTTCAAGTTCAGTCTAGAAGTAGTGCAGAGAGACTATATAAAAAAATAGGTTTTGAGAAAAGTTTTTCTCTGAAAAGATTCGATTGGGATCCCTCAACTTTAGGACCAATTTCCTAAATCTAAGCCCTTCCAGTCTTTTTCAGCTTCTTGAAAATCTTTGGGATTATCGATACTTTTCCAATAATATTTAGGATCTATATTATAAGCTCTAAGTTGCTTTTCATTTGCAAGTTTTTCAAAAATTGTTTCTTCCATTTGTCCTGTATTTGGAAACTCTTGTAGTACATCCGTCTCAAAAATATCAACTCCTGCATGTATCCAATGATCCAAAATAGGTTTTTCCTTGAATTCAAAAATAGCTCCTGAATTATCAGTTTCCACGATTCCAAATGGACTTCTCATTTTTGCTATTGCTATTGTACCTTTAATTTTGTCCTTTCGATGGCCTTGCATCATTTTATGCAAGTCGAAATTAGTCATTACATCTCCATTCATAATTATTCCTTGTTTTGTTGTTACTAGTGAGTTAGCTAGTTTTACTGCTCCTCCCGATCCAAGTTTTTCCCTCTCTCTGCTATAGCTGACTTCAATTTCACCAAAATTAGTTTCAAAGCAACTTCCATATTGTTCTTCTATATAATCTGCAAGATATCTCACAGCGAGGATAGCATGCTTAACTTCATTTTTCCGAAGCCAAGATAATTCCCATTCCAGAATTGTTTTTCCTGAAATTTGTATCATTGCTTTAGGATAACTGTCCTGAGTTACAGTTCTGATTCTCGTTCCTAAACCGCCACAAAGAATAATAGTATCCATAGTAGTGTAAAACTGGGCTAGGATTTAATAATCTTTCCTACTGGATATACTTACTTGTTTAACAGTGACGTAAAGTTAAAATAATGTGTTACGTTTTATAACACATTATGGAACCAGAGACCAAGACTCCTCTAGAGAATTTTGTAGAACTCTATAGCCAAATTAAAGATAAATTTGAACAACTCCCTTCAGTACTAACTAAATTGTCTTCCTATTCTGATAATATAGTGAAAGAAAACAAAGAATTGAAAGTCAAGATCAAAGAACTGGAAGAAAAAAGCACTGAAGTTGAAAAACTCACAAAAGAAGCTACTGATTATAAGAGACAACTTGAAAGCGTAGAAAACCAAATGAAAGGATTACGTGAAATGTATGAAGAGATGACTCAAGAAAGATCAAAGGATCTAGAAATCCAAGAACTTCTAGCAATCTATACTGTTCTTTTTGAGAAAGTATTTGCAGCTAATCCCCATACAAAGATTCTTTTACTGCTTCAAGGTGTTGATAAAGAAATTTGGACTAGAGATGAGTTAGTTAAAACAACAAATTTCACTCCAGCAGCAATTATCAAAGCTCTACATGATTTGAGGAATAATGATATAGTCGAGTTAGATGAATCTGCTCAAGAAGTAAAACTAATTCAGAAGAAAGAATAGAAATTCGGATCAGTCAACTAGAGACATTAAATATTCCTTAATTTTCTGTTCTTCATATTTTTCATTATGACTTATTTTTTCTAATGGAATTTTTCTTGGAGGATCAGGATTTTGATTTGGATATCCTATTGGGATTATTGCCATTGGTAAAACATTTTCTGGTAGCTCTAGAAATCTTGATATTTTTTCATCATTAAAGGCTCCTATCCAACATGATCCCAGATTTAATGCTTTACACATTAGCAGAATATTTTGTATCGCTGAACCTGAGTCATGATAGATATACATCGTCTCTCCTCTTTCCCCATATCTTGATGTTGTTCTTTCTAAATTGACTACAACAATTATAACAATTGGAGCTTCTATTACGAATTTCTGTGTTGATAAACGTTGTTTTATAGCAGGATCTTTTACAACAATAAACTCCACTGGTTGCCTATTTCCTGCAGATGGAGCCATCCATCCTGCTTCTAATATCTGTTGAACTAGACTGTCTGGAATTTCTTTGTCAATAAAAGATCTTATACTCCTCCGATCTTTAATAACTCTATATACAGCTTCTGAAGCATTCTCAATCATATTAATCAAATAATATCAAAAATGTACCTTTTTATGATTTTCGGACTGTTATAGATTTAGAATTAATCTTCGGTTTTTGGTTTTTCATCCTCTTTTTGTTCTTTAGTGTCCTTTCCTTCATCCCGAAGTTTCATTGCTGCTTTTACATATACAAGATCAGCAAGAAAAGCTTTCAAAGGTATGATTATTAGACCCATTAGATAGATTATTCCACCAAGAACTGCAAGAGAAATCCATAAAGCACTGCCTTGAATGAAAACAGGGGCGAATATTAATCCCACCAAAGAGAATAGCAAGGTACCCAAAGCATAATTCCAAATGATTGTTATTGATTTAACTGGCCTCTTGATTTGAAATGTTTTGTATAACCAATTTGAACTGACATAATAGATTCCAAAAAATGGTGCTGATAGTAGAAGTGCTCCACCTAGAACTCCTGCCATGATTGGTAAAATAAGAATCTGAAAGAAAGCTAATCCTATCCCAATAATTGCTACACCAGCTGCAATTAAAGCTAATGCAAGTCCTAATGCCTCAATTGTGGCACTGAATACTGTAGAAGTAGGTAATGGTCCCCCTAAAAATCCTAAGGCTCGTACTCTACTATATGGATATTTTATGGATGTTGGTTTATAGGGTGTCCCTTCTTCAAAAACACTAAATTGTGGTTTTGGTTGTATTTGTCTTACTGGAGATAATGGAGGCCACATGACAATTTTTTGTTGTCCTTGTTCTTTCACCTCTTCAGTTCTTTCATCTAATCTAATTGTTTCTGATGCTTCTACTTTAGAAATATCTGTCCCACATAAAGCACAAAATGCGTCATCATGGTTATTTAATTCTTGACACTCTGGACATATCTTCAAGCTTTGACCACAATATTTGCAGAACTTTGATGACGCTCTTATTTGTCTACCACAGTAGGGGCAGTCGTTCATTGAACTCATAGCTTTCAAGAAGCTGTTACATCATAACTTTATATTATTTGTCTTCTTATGAAAAATGAAAAATTGGAAAGCTAATTATTAGCTTTCTTTTTTATTTTTTTTCAACAGACTTGTTCAGAAGAATTACTGGATGGGAAACGTCCTTTTTGGTTCCATGTTCAATTTGCATGGCACAAGTGGGACAATCTGTTAAGGCAAAATCTATGTTTTCTTTTGAAATTGTATCAAACATGGGTTCACCAATTTTCATTGATGCATCATAATTTTCTTTCTTCATTCCCCAGCTTCCTGATATACCACAGCATGTATCAACTACTTTTTCAGTAACTAAATCAGGGATTTTTTGCAATAGTTCATATGATACAGATGTAATATCTCTTTGAGCTCTCAAATGACAAGAAGTGTGATAAGCGACATTTGCGTTTATTGCTCCGAATTCTAAATCTACCTCTCCTTCTTCCATTAATTTATTTACAAATTCTGTTGTCAAGTATGTGTGTTCTGCTATTTTTTCTGTCCTTGAATCATCTATCATTTCTTCGAATTCGACTTTTAGAGCTAATGCACAGCTTGTACAACTTGTAATTATGTCATAACCATCCTGAACATATTTGTATAGTTCATCTACGTTAAATTGTGCATATTTAGAATAGACATCTTTCACTCCATAGGAAAATGCTGGACTGCCACAACATTTCTGGTCACAAACGTCAACAGAGACATCTAGTTTTTCCATCAATTCTACTGTTGCTATACCAACATCAGGAGTAATAGCATTAGCAGAACATCCGTGGTAATAGACAACTTTCCTCTTTCCTTCTTTGAGATATTCTTCTGATTTCTTATGTTTTTTCCACCACTTGAGAAAAGTCTTGTTTGTGAACTTAGGCATTTTACGTTTGTAGGATATTCCAACTGCTAAATCCATACCAAATCTCGTTCCTATAAAGCTGGTTGCCCATCCTGATATAGGCGCAAAAAGCGATGCCATTTTTCCTATGAATCCAATATTTGCTAGTGTTTTATTTCTAATATATTGGTGTGTTTGATGTGCAGATCTTCTAAATAGCTTATATGCTTCTCTTGGATAGATAGATCTTGGAAAGAAATTCCAAATTTTTGGTCTATGATAATCCATATATTGGGATTTCATTTCAACCATTACTTTACCTGTATCGACTTCACTTGGACATTCAAAAGAACAATTTTGGCATCCTATGCAATTATAGATTATGTGTTCGAAGAGTTCATGATTCATTAGTTCATCATAGCCATATTCTCCTTCAAGATACCCTCTCATCATGTTATTCTTAGCTCTTGGAAGAACAAACTCTTCATGCTTTCCTTTATACACTGGACACATAACTAGATGAGTAGTACCAATACCACATTTTCCACATCCAAAACATGTTTCGATTGTTGTATTGAACTCATCTTCTTCCCAGCTTAGCAAAGTATCTGGTTTGATAGTTGAATAATCAGCTCCATATCTAAAATCCTCCATCAACACATTTTCATTATCAGTTATTTTGTTATCTGGATTGAAAATTCTGTAAGGATCAAAAGTAGATCGCACTTCGTGCAGGAGATTGAAAAATTCATCTCCATATTGTCTTCTTATGAATTTAGCTCTTACTCTTCCATCAGAATGTTCTCCGCTTACTACTCCTCCATATCTTTGAACTAATTCAAAGCTCTTCTCTGCTAATATCTCCATTTTTCTTATATCTTCAGCATCTTTCATATTTATGAGAGGTCGATTATGTAACAATCCTTTTCCAGCATGGCCATAAGCCAGTAGTTCGATTTCTAAATCGTCACAGATTTTCTGTAAATCGGCCACATAATCTCCTAAATAATCTGTTGGAACAACTGCATCTTCAAAGAGTGCAATTATTTTTCTTTCCCCTTTTATCTTATATAACAAAGGTACTGCTGATTTTCTTGCTTCCCAAAGCTCTTCTTGTTCCTTAGGATCATCTGATGCTCGATAACTGAAAGCAAGTTTTTCTTTTCTTACCAAAATCTCTTCAGTATTAGCAGCTAATGTTTTGAGTTCGTCGAGGTCTTCGCCTTCAAACTCTATAAGCAGCATTGTATCCAATTCTTTAGGCAATTTCGCATCAATTGAAGGATATCTTTCTCTTGTCATGCCTATTAGTTTCTTGCCTAACAACTCAATTGCTGCTTTCTGTTGCTCAAGAATGAATTGTATAGATTTTCCTGCTTTTTTAATATCATCGAACAAAGCTAATGCCAGAACTTTGTAGGTTGGTTTTGTTGTTATTCTCATTTTTAATTTTGTTATAAGACCCAATGTCCCTTCCGATCCAGCTATCATTCTTACTAGATTGATTTTGCCATTTTTTATCGTATTTCTCAATTCATATCCAGTGTTATTGTGTGGAAGATGAGGATAAGATTCAAAAATCAAATCTTTCTTTTCTTTCCAAATTTTAATAAGTTTCTTATAAATCGCTGCTTCTGCTGTATCGGCTTTGAGTATGGATTTAAATTCGTCACTTTCCATCTCATATTCTTTAATTGTAATTATCTCACCATTAGGAAGAACTACTTCTAACTCCTCTACCCACTTATCGAAATCTCCATGCATAACAGAATGTGCTCCAGAAGCATTGGTTGCTATCATTCCTCCTAGCGTTGCATAATCAAAACTGCTTGGATCAGGTGGAATATATTTATTGTAAACATCAAGCTTTCTTTGCAAAGTTGAACCCTTCAGACCTGGTCCAGCTATGAAATAATCCTCTTCTGGATTTATCTCGTATATTTTGTTCATAAATCTAGTGAAATCTATAACTATCCCTGCTCCGAGCGCTTGTCCTGCTACTCCACTTCCTGCTCCTCTTGCGTGAAGAGGTATTCTATTCTCAGCACAGAATTTTATAACTTTTTGAACATCTTTCACATCTTTTGGTTGTACAACTGCTAAAGGTTTAACTTTGTATATACTAGCATCAGTTGAGTAAAGGTATCTTGTAATGTTATCTTCCTTAACATCTCCTTTGAATTTTCGCTTTAGCTTTACCCAAGGAATTAAATTAAAAACTCGAGTGATCTCAATTCTACTTTTTAGTTTACTTTCAATATTAACAGAAGGTTTTGTCATTTTACTCACTGTTTATAATTAGGCTGATAAAATGCCTATATTTATAAGTTTTCACTTTTTTGAAAATTGTAAAAAACAGAAAAATACTGAGAAGAAAAGCAATTCTTAATGTTTCAAATCTATATGGGATTGTCTAATTTTCTCTTCTTTAGTTATAATTTCATTTCGACCATCTCTGCCTTTTTCTAGAATTTCCCAGAATCTATCTACATAATCTGGATGAATACCTGTAAGAACTCCTCTTATTGTGAGAACTGGTTCTTCAATAGAATTTAATGCTACTTTGATAGATCCTTTCTCAAATCGTTTTACAATCTTCCTAGTCTCAAATGTTGATTGATAAGTGGTAGGCATATTTATAGTTAAATATCCTCTTTTTGCTCTAGTAACATCAGCTGATAAACTTGAACTTTCATCTAGCTCGTTGAAAAAAATATCAGAAAATCGAACATTTTGAGCCTTCTCTAGAGTTTCAAATTCCTTATCTACAGAGACAATTACACCTAATCCTCTTGCTTCTTTAGTAAAGGAGGAGAAGAAGTCATTCAAATCTGCATTATATTCTTGGTGAATACTCTCCTGTAAAGCTGCTAATATTGTCGTAGTTAATATTTCAGCTAAAATATTGTTGGAGATATTTAGAATCTCATCAATTTTCTCATCTTTGAGAATCTTCATTAGTTTCTCATTATCAAATAGAAGAATCGGAGATTGAGGACCCTTTGCGCTGAACCCTAGAAAATGTAGTGCGGTTGCAGCATTATACTGAATTAGTGAAGCTTCATCTTTCTCAGGAACAATGTAGATGATTGTAGGAGCGTCACCTGTTATATCTAATATTAGATTACTAGCTATCATTGTTCCTGCACTTCCTGTTCCTCCTCCACTTCCCACAATAAGATGTAGAGCTAAATCATCTTCAGATTTTCTATCTCCTTTCTTGTAAAATACAACGTCTTCTAGCTTGTTCTTTAGATTAAGTTCTTTGTTTTGTATTTCATTCCATGCATCCTCCAGATTACTATTAGAAGAAGGATTATCTTGGCTTCCAAACCAGAAATTTTCAGCAAAATGCTTTATTTTTGGTTCAAAATTATCTGTATAATTAATTGCTAAAGATTTTACATTGATATTGCTCTCCTTGAGCTGATGAATAATTTCATCACCTATCTTACAACCCGCATTTCCTATTCCGATTACTGCGATTGAGATTTTCTTTTTGAATAATTTTCTTTTTAACCAAGACATTGTTATACCCCTGTTTGTGTGACTGCTCTAAAGATTTTTTGAATATTCACAATCCAAATAACTATTGCTACAATGGTTCTAAAGATCTTATTTGTTGAAATCGGGAATGTTCTCATACCTGCAATATATTCTCTCAATTGAAACATTGTTACTGATTCCTCTCTCGCTTCCTCTGCATATCTAGTTTCAAATTCTACTACATTCGCGAAAATGTAATTATCTAGTTCTATTAGAGCTTTAATCTTAAATTTCTTTAACTTCTTTCTAAGTGAATTCAAAGGTAGGAAGACTACTAAAAACAGAATTATTGCGAGCAAAGCTGAAATTACAATCACAATTACTGTCCAAGGTGCAGAGCTATCCAGTAATTTTCCTAGACTAAATCCTATCTCTGGCATCCTGCCTACAATACCATATATGATAGCGTTGATGCTTCCCATCATCATAGCAATTGTAATTACCAAGGCAGATAAGATACCTGAAACAGGTATATTTTCTATTTGCCTTATTGAACGACCTTTGCTCCATTTATCACCCAAAGCCCATATGATATCATAGTTTTCTCTTGTTAGTAGTGTGCCGTATTCATTAAGATAAACTTCGATTTTTTCTTTTATTGAATCAAGAATCTTTGAATATAACCTTGTATTTTGGATTAAGTAATAGGTTTCAACATAAAATATGTAAAACCAAATAGGGCTTAATATGCAAGAAATTATTCCAAATGTTTGTGATAATGGAACATTTTCTGGAAACAGAGAAATACTCGGAGTTGATAATATTAATGGAATATTAACTGCTAATCCCGTTCCTAATGCTAGTAAGATTATCAAGGGATTTTTAGGTATTTTTCTATCATAAAATTTGGAATAATACTTCCTTACTGGCTCTTCTATCCACTCCACTCTTTTTTCCAAAACTAAACCTAGAAAACCATCATGTGTGAATTTTAGATAGAATAACGATAGTAGAACAGCTATAAGGATAGGCGTGTATATTGATACAGTTACATCTACGACCACCCTGTTTCCAGTAAGGGGATCTGTTTTTCCCACAAACGGAAAATATATCATTATAAATGTAGGTATTGACATAATCACTATGTATAACCATAATTTAAGATAATCCTTCCACTTTAATGAAAGAATCGTATTCATCTTTAAACTAAAAAGAGCTAAGGGCACAAGATAGAATTTCTTGAAAGGATTCTGCAACGCTTCCAAGTACCTTGGATTTTCTATCATCCCTGCCGTTCTTGGATATTTTTTATAATGCTCAATTAACATATCTTCAAATTCAAATTTTGGAAGTTCAACTTTGTCAGGTTGAATAATCTTAGCTTTGACCTCTGTTGGTTTAGTGAGATTCGACTCCATAACAAGTTTCTATACCGTGCGCTTACTTTTAACAATTTCGTATTGATTCATTAAAATACTCCTATGTATCTTTAGTCGAAAAGTCTTAAAAATAACGAGGACTATCTGTATTTGAAGAAACAATGTCTAGAATGAAATCTATTTTAGGAAGGAGAAGAAAAAAAGTGGGTATTGATGTTCCTAAGAAGTATAATGGACTATATCAATTCTATCATGAAAACATCATTAGTGACAGTCTTCAAACTGATTCTGTTTTGATCGGTTGTGATAAATCAAATACTCTTTATCTGGAAGGAGAAGAGAAAACAAAATCAATTGGTTTTATTTTCTCAGGGAAGAGGGGATGTTCCATACTCACAGTGATAAAGAACCGAATTAAAAGCAGTTTCCCTGAATCATTATTGTTAGCCAGTAAATCAGACTCTGAAATGATCAACTTGAAAATACCTACACTAGAACTACCTGAAACTCCAATCAATAAACAAACATTTTCAAGAGGAATTAAATGGTTTGAATCAAACAAAATGAATATTTCAAGTTATATAGAAAGAATATTCAGAGACGTGTCTTTTATCTTCCTTGTTTTGGATAATGATGCTTTTAGTCTTGGAGCAATTTACAAAATTTCAGAGATACTGAAAGAAAAAGATATCCAAATTGTCTTATTTTTGACTCTCCCTATGTTCATACAAGATTCAGCTGAAGTGGAAAAAACTGATGAGATCATTAGAGATTCTATTTCAGTTTTATCCTTTATTCACTATTTGATGAAGAAAGATTTTACTGAAAGCTTACCCTTCATACTTGTGGATGAATCAAAAATAGTAAAGAACAATCCAAATGATATCCCATTTGATATTCTCAAGGAGAAAATGTATCACAGAGAAGCTAATCTATTAGTAGATTTCATGATAGGAACCCAAAATTCTTCTGAATTTTACCATACAGATTTTGGAAGTTTTGCAAAAACTTTCAATAATGCAAAAGGATTGTGCAATCTTCTTTCTTTGGATATATATGATAATAATCCTCTCTTATCAGGAATTATTGATCAAAAAGGGATTCTAGAAAGTTATGATATTAAGGAAAAACCTACTCGAGGTTACATTATTATTCAATCTGGACCTGAGGGTCTCTCAGCTGAGGATTATCATGAAATAAGAAAAAGATATACAAATCTTGATGTTGTTTTTTCGATTCAAAAACGCAGAAATAACGGCGCTATTATTAGAGGAATTTTATCGTATTTAGAGATACCAAAGCAAGTGTTGAATAGGTATGGAATTCTATCTGAAGTAATTATTGAGTTGCTAAATGAAGAAAATGAAGTTGTAGGATATCTTGATACAGCAAAATTAGAAGATATTTGGCTTCATGATACCTACAAGATTCAACGAATATTAAAAGAAGATAAAAAAGAATAAGTTTCCAACAATCTTCGAACTCTTCCTTTATTTTTCCATCACAAAACCACAGAGATAGATTTATAATTGCTCTATCATTTTTTCCTTTAAACCGTCTGTAATGTAATGCTGTGGTCATTACCTTTATATATATATGTTGAGACGGCACTTTAACAATTAAATTTATGAGGATTCATTATGCGAGCAGAATTTCGGACAGCTTTAGGAATATTAATTATAACTATTTTCGTGGGTTCAGCAGTTACAATCGGACTTCTTCTCCCACAAAGCTCTGTGAATAAAATTGAGGACATAAATGAAAGATTAAATATTTTTGGGAAATTAACAGAAGATGATTTTGATCCCTTTGATGATTCAGGAGCGAATTCAGAGTGGATGTATACAGGTGGCTGGGAAAATGATTCACTATTCTATGATCAAGCATTCTTTGAGTTCTTCAATGTAAGTGATCGTGCAGGTTTTCTTGATTATGGTAACCCAATTGCTTATTACTTCGTTCAAGGTGATCTTATCTTTGATATTATAATAAACAAAACAATTCTAGAATATGATATAGAAGGAGATTATATAGTATATGCCTATAGAAAGCAATATCTTTTCAACGCAACAGCCTCAACCTTAACAGGTGATGAAGCAGTTTTGAATTTTAATTATATGTGGCCTTATTATATTAATGAGTTTGGTAATGGAACAGAATATGGTTTTCAAGCTTATGTTGCAGCCTTCCTTCTTCAGAAAGAACTCTTAAATTTCAAGGGTGATCCTGTTGTATATTCTGATAGTGAACTAGCCTATGCAGTTCTTAATCGAACCTATGCAGAGGAAGAAGGATTATTAGATTTGGGTATTTATTTACCTCATAATTGGTTAAGTGTTCGACCTGCATACCCAGATCTTGATTTTGACCAAGCCACAAGCTATAAAATCTTGTATGATGCACAATATAATGGTCATGATTATTCTATATTAAAAGGAGAGTCAGGTTCAGCTAAATTCTTCATTGATTTAGTGAAAGGATTGGATTATGATGCAAACGATCTAATTGTTGATGTGGAACAACTTCTCGCAGATATTTATGATATAGATACAGTATATGAAAGAGAATTAGCACAATCTTTTGCTGCTTATTTGCAATATCTATTAGGTAGGCCTTCTGTTGACTGGCTATATGAAAACAAGATTTCTTACGTATGCAAAAGAACAGCTCTTGAATGGATCTTAGGTATTGAGGATCCTTTACTTGGAAATCGAAGATTCCCATTCATTATAAATCAAACCCTCACAAGTGATAGTATTGATTGGACTGAAGATCTTTTCTACGCTGAGCAATTAGGTACATATGATGTTCAAGATGTCGGAAAAATTCTGGGGATTGCAAACATCCCATACTATGAAAACTCTCAATCATCAGATGTCATTGTGGAAGATGATTTAGCTTATGTTCTTGAAGGAGGTACAGATATTAAGATTGTTAATATGACTCACCCATTGTTCATGGCTATTGGTCAATATGGTGATTATGTTACAACTACAGAACAAGCCTTTGGATCTGATGGCCAAATATTAGGTTTTGCAGTAGTTGATGGATATGTATATGCTGTTGAAGGAGCAAGAGGATTAGAAGTGTTGAATGCAACAAATCCAGCCTCAATATATGAAGTAGATCAATGGAGTAATTTTGGCGACTCTGACATGCGAGATATAGATTATTCTTCCATGGGAGAAGGTCTTCCATTTGATGCTCTGTATATCGCTAACGGTGTATATGGAATAACATATGCTAGAATAAGCGATACAATTGGTTCAGAAGGAGCAATAAGTACAACTATAGAGACCAAAGCATTAAACGGTACTGCTATTGCAATTGATGTTAACGATAATCGAAGACATGCATATATAGCACTAGGTACAGATGGAATCAATGTTGTAGAAATTGAGCAAGCTACAGGTTATTTAGGTGATGTGTTACACTATAATGCAGCTGATTTTCCAAATCTCAAAAACGTTATTGATATCAAAGCTAAAGGTAGTACTGTTTATGTTTTAGATCAAATAGAAGGATTACTTACTTTTAGTGTTGATTTTGATGGTATTCTCACAGAATTAGATCAATTCTCCTACGATCCAGCAGAGACTTATTTCAACAATCTCTATGTTGATGAAGGTACAGCAAGAGCTTATCTTACACAAGGTGATTATGGATTCACAATTGTAAGTACAACTGCACCTGCAACCCTAACAGAACTACACAGATTTGATGGAACTGACCATTTAGGTTCAGCATATGGTATTTTTGCTGATCTAGATGATATTTACCTTGCTGATGGTTCTGAAGGTCTTGTCCATTTAGAGTTAGGGGTTGGTGGCACTTTTGAAGAACTTGAACGAGATGAGTTGCATGCATTCGTTGAGTGTTGGAGACAAGATTCAAAGATTCAATTTAATGATTGGACACTTATAGAATCAGAATTAATATTTAACGAAACTTACGACAATTTTGCTGTTTATCCTTATGCTGAAAAAGGTTTACGACAACAATGGAGTGAATTCTTCTTTAGACCATTTGCGTATTCTTCTCTGACAGATACTGCTATCTTCTATGATCAAGATGTTCTAGTTTATACTGCTCAAGCTACTGTACCGCTCAGACAATTAGCAATGACAGATATTTATTGGATGATAACTTCCAACTTTCTGAACTCTAGTTTCATACACGTAGGAAGATGGAATAGAATGTATGATCTTGATTTCCGCCCTAGTGATTTTGAGCTTACGCACTCTCTCCCTGGATTTTCCAGAGATCCTTTCCATATGCAAAATATGAGAGCAGAGCCTGTCACTGGAAGTGTTATTCTAAGAGAAGATAGAGTACAGTACTGTACAGGAGTGGAAGGATTTTCAGAAGCTTATGCATTTCTTAATGCAACGTTATATGGTTATTATGACGCTGTTAGAGATGAATGGATTATAGATCCTGATATTTTAGCTGAAAGTGATAGATACAGAACATGGCACACAACTAATCCTGGATTAACAGGTAACATGGGAACTCTCTTTTGGGGAGAAGATGTTCACAGAGCAACTTCTAAGTTCTATGAATACCTTCTGGTGAATTTCCTAGATGAAATCAGTAATGCAGATGCAAACCGTACCATAGGTGCTTTTGCTTCTTTATTCTTAGTTACAATTGGTTTCGTAGTTACGTCAGTTGTTCTTTATAGAACTGGACCTAAATTCAGGAAATCGTAACACCTCTCCTTCTTTTCTTTTTCCATTTTCTTAATTTTAACAATTTTTGCCGGTAAAATTTAACTTTAAATATAGATATCTGATTCTGTAAACTATATACTCGTGTAAGACTATAATTAATGTAATATAATAGAAAGTTAAATATGAGTTATAAAGTGGGGTAGACAACGTGTCTGAAAATTCTATCACAAAGAAGATGTCTGCAGCAGCTTTTTTTAATGAGAATAGAGCTATTGCAGGCTTTGGAAATTCTATGAGAGCAGTCTTTACTAGCATAAGAGAATTAGTTGAAAATGGCTTGGATTCAGCAGAAAAGAGAGGAACTAGTCCAATTATTTCTATTGATTTAAGAAAATTATCCAGTAGAGAAATTAATGAGCTATTGGATGTAACACAATACAAGAAACTGGAAAAGCATTTAGATTTTCTTCAATTATCATGCAGAGATAATGGTGTTGGAGTTCCTGGTAATGAGATTGCAGATCTATTTGGGAGAGTTTTAACAGGAACTAAATATGGTGTTATTCAGACACGTGGAAGATTCGGTTTAGGAGCAAAAATGTGTTTGCTTTATTCAATGTCTTCTGTAGATCTCCCCGCTAAGATTCGTAGTAGGTATTTCATGGACGATATAACCCATGAAATGCACTTGATGATTAACCTGGAAAAGAATGAACCAATTATTATGGAACAGCATGAATATCTTCCAGGAGATCCTAATTATTTGGAAGAACCAGGTTTGGAAATTTCAATTACATTTACAGGTGCTTGGAGATTAGCGAAAAATAGTGTGAAGGAGTATTTCAAACAGTTAGCAATTATTACTCCTTACTCAAGCTTCAAAGTTAGATTACCAGGTGACAAGGAAGGAGAAACAGAGGAGTTGGACTATGAGAGTGTTGTCGATGATATGCCTCCACCTCCTCAACCAGTGAAAATTCATCCTTGGGGGTGTGATATTACACAGTTTAAAGCTGAATTAGCAGTGACTAGAAGCAAGAAATTGAAGGAATTTCTAGCCACACAATTTATGGGAGTGAATGAGGAAATAGCAGAGCATTTCTTCCAGCTCCTAGAGATAGATCCAAACAAATCCCCAAAAGATATCACATCTCATGAGATTCGAAGAATTGTTCATGAAGGATTCGTGAAAGCATATCAAGAAGCTAAAGATGTAAAGAGAAAAAGAGATAGAATTTTCCAGTTTGATGCCCCAAGAGGAACAGCTCTTTCACCTCTAGGATCAAACCGATTAAGGAAAGGTTTGGAAAAAGAATTACAGCCAAAATTCGTAGAAGCTATCACTCGAGCTCCAAAAGCTTACTCTGGACATCCATTTGTTATTGAAGCAGCATTAGGATATGGTGGAGGAGTAGCTGAAGCATCACAAGTAAAAGGTGCGACAGTAACAGATAATAAGATAATATATCGTTATGCTAATCGAATCCCTCTTGTTTTTGGTGCTGGGAACGATGTTATTACACATGTTGTCTCTTCAATAAGGTGGAGTGATTATGGTCTTACTAGACAATCTGATCCATTAGCAATTGCTGTTTCATTAGTTAGTACAAAAATACCCTTCCCAGAAACTAGCAAGGAATATGTATCTATTGTTCCAGAGATTGAGGAAGAAATTAGATTAGCTCTAATGCAATTAGGAAGAAGATTAAAGACCTTTCTTAGTAGAGCAAAAAGAAAACGAAGAGAACATGCAAGATTATCTCGTTTTGTTAGATCAGCTCCAATAATTGTTGAGAATCTAACAAAAATATTGGAAGATGAAGATCTAAGCTATACTGATTTCAGGTTGGAAACAGATCGAATTGCAGCAGCGCTTGCTCATGGAGCAACGAAAAAAGTCAAACTCTTCATGCCTTTAGGAAAAAGACTTTTTGGAGCCAATGTATGGTGTCCTTCAAGAATACAATCAGCTTTGAAATCAAAAGAAATTGAGTCTGTTGCAGATTTTCTTATTACCCCTTCAAAAGAACTTGTAACTCTTCTATCGCTCTCTGAAGAGGATATTTACAACATAAAATTGAGAACAATATCAGAACTAGATAGGGAAGGTATGAGTCCAGGATTTGATCCTAAAATCTTTGTGAGTAGAACCATAGAAAAAAGATTTATTTCAGACAATGGAAAATCATTTGATTCTTTAAAGGACTCTTTGTATAGACGTTGGATACAAAATAGTTATCATTACTTTGCTACTGATTTTTATAAACTTCAATCAGTTGCGGGTTTACCAGAGAAGCTTTTTGAAAATATGAGGGAAGATTTGTTACATCAGTTTTTACTCAATAGGAATAAGAAAAATGGTGCTGCAATTTCCTCCGAAGGTAAGCAACTAATAGCTTCCTTGACTAAAACAACAGACCTAAAAATACAGACTTTATTCCCATCGTTTGATTACCTAAAGGATAATTCTAAGGGTTTAATCGCTCAAGAAACAACTATCGAGGAGTTTCTCTTTCAAACTAAACTACCTACTACTATAAATTATCAAGCAGAAATTACTGCAATATTAGTAAATTATATGCAGAATGTTTATTCCCAATTATGTGATAAATTCCCAGATTTTGCTAAAACAAATATTACTAAAATGACTCCTGATTGGACGGATGCATATACTAAGAACGCTTTCCACAGGAGAAAAATAAAAACAATCGAGAATTTTCTGAATACTAATCTTGATGAACTAATAGTAATCAAAGAACTTGAACGAAAACTCTATGCATCTTATATGGATATCCTTTCTTCTTCTTCGAAGTCTATTTCTTTATCAAAGTTACAATTTACAACAGATGAAAGTTTAAACCAAGAAGAATCAGAAGTCAAGAAGATTCTAGCTACAAACAAGATCTCAACTTTATTGGATTTAATTTATTTACCAGTAAATTCAATTCATAACAAGAAATTTGCATCGCTTCGCGATTTCTTACTTAAAGAATCTAAATATAAACTCTTATCTCATATTAGGGAGACCAAACAGGATAAAGATCTCTCTCACATAAAAATCATACCTCAAGATATTGAAAGAGACTTGACTGCTCTTCAAATTTTTACAACCTCTTCTTTCTTAGCTTATCCTTCTCCCCAATTACGTAAAGTTGGTTTACGTAAAAAAGATATTGAGTGGATTAAGAAGAAACTGGGGGTACCTATACCCTCTTGGATTGATGAACCTGAATTCTTTAAAACAGAAGGAATTGTTACCTTAGAAGAGCTGTTTTATAATCCTCCAGAAGCCTATTCTTTATCATCAGAAAACAAGAAAAAATATATAGAAATCTCAACATTCCTCCGAACTCCTCTGATTTTTGCTTTTCCCTCTCTTCGTAAGAATTCTAATCTGTTATATGATGTGGGTATAAACTGCATAGGTCGTTTCACACTATGGTCTAACAGTGAATTAGCAGAAATTCTAAATCTATCGGAAATAAAAATAGAAGAATTCAAGAAGACTGTTTCAGCAGAAGAAATTAATAAAAACAGAGCTACTTTTGGAAAAGATATTGAAATATTTAAGAAAATCTTTCCAAAATTCATTAGTTATTTTGATCAATTTAACCTTAATTTGCAGGATCTTTTCAGTGTCTACCCTACTGAAAAACCATCATTAACTCAAGATTTTTGGAAGAATTTTGAGAGTCTGAACAAACTTTCTAATCTTGAATTAATCGAGCTTACTCAAATATATTCTAGTAAGTTCAAAGAGCATCCTGAACTAAAAAATACATTACTAAAGTTAAAATTAAGAAATATTGTAACAATCAGACAGTTTTTAGATTTGCTTCCTGAGATAATTGAGTCAGAACTTAGTTCAACAAAAGAAAGAAAGTTAGCTTTGAATTTATACAATAAAATTAAAACAAGAGATATCGATGAAGAGAGTGAATTTAATAAACAAATAGTTCTTATTAGCGAGTATGATGAGTTTCTACGAAGTCTAGCTCTTCCGATATCAAGAATTAGTGGTCTCACTTTGGATGATTATGATAAATTGAGAAATTATGGAATAATAGCCATCCATCAAATCTTTGATTTTACTGTTGCAGAATTAGCATCCATTCTTGGAAAAGAAGAGGAAAATGTAACACAACTATTTGAGAATTTTTCAATTCTAAAACAAGGAACCTTCTTCTTTGAGAAAAAAGGGAATAAATATGAGTCCTTAATTTCATTTGAATTTGAAGAGTCTGAGAGATTCTCCTCTCCTGAGATTGTTTCTTTAATTCTATCTGGATACGATACCATAGACAAAATCTTCTATCTTGCAAACCCTCTCACATTTTCATCAGCTTTTGTTAATTGGAATGTGATAGAAAAATTTAGGAAACTTCTACGTTCTCCATTAACCTTAGTGACTTGGGAACAAGAGATTAAGAGAGCAGTAAAAGATGAGGAAACAGAAGAAGATAGTTATATAGATGATATACTAGTTTCTACTCTATCTACTCAACAATTGAACACCCTTCGTAATCATGGAATAACAAAAATTATCGATTTACTGGTTAGTCAACCCTCAGATTTAATTGAGTATCTAGGTATTGAAATCGAAGAAGCTAGATCACTGCAAAAGAATGTACGAATAAGTGATACTGGAATAGATCTATCAGAACTTGGAATTTTAGAACCTAGGATTGTAAGAGAATTAGATATACATAATATAGTCACAATTGAGGATCTGTACTTCTCAACTTCAAAGGACAAATGGACAATAGATTCTCTACCTTGGTATGTTATTGAATCTTTTAAAGCAATCTTGAACCTTCCACTCAATCATATATCAGATATGTTAGATCCAGAGATTATCGAAATACTAAGAAAAGCTAGTATTTCCACTCTACTTGGATTCATGTTATCCTCACCTGAAGCACTTATGGAAAAGACAGGAATTGCGGATGAAAGATTTGAAACCATAAAGAATGCTTTAGATTTATCCGATATCTTTGGTTACTTCTCATTACCAGTTTATTTCTTACCATCTATATCCTTTACCAATACTGAAATTCTTAGAGAAAATGGAATTCAAACTATTGCAGAATTCATTATGGCTCCAGCTCAAAAAACTAGTAAATTAATAAAAGCTCAACCAGAAGAGGTTAAGGAAATTATAACAACTTTGACAACATCTAGCATTCAAGCTCTCTATGAAAACAAAGGTATTTTTGCCTTTGAAACACAACTATTTGATAAGCATGAGCAAAGAGTATTAAGTAGAGATTCAATATTTCAATTTGAGCGTTTTCAAACAATCCAAGAACTATATTACTCAACAGAGGAGCAATACTATTATTCCAATCCAGAAATATGGAAAAAAATCTCTGCAGTTCAGAAGTATCTAACACTACCATTAAAGATTTTCACAGAGATTTCAGAGTTTTCTATGGAGATTCTTGAGCAAAATAACATCAATTATGTTTACCAATTGCTTTTCATTCCTGATGCAGATCTTACAGATCCTGTTCTGTTCCGTGTTGTATCAACATATTCTTCAAAAATCATTATAATGCAGGCATTTCATTATTTTGCGAATCTCCCTGCTACTGTTTATAATTCATCTTATTTCAAGAAAGTAGTTCAAGATATAGAGAATAAGACATTATTTGATGTAATTACCGATAATAAGGTTATAAAAGACCTAATGGGGAAGGATCAACAATATCTAACAGAGAATTATAATTTAACCCTAATTCGATCAATTTTGGAGCTTCCTCTAAGAATCACACCGTTCTTTACTCGAATTAGAAAAGCAAGACGAGAAGAATACAAAAACGTAATAATTGGAGATGTTTTCGAAATTGATTTTGAAGAACATTCTGCTCTTCAACCATTTTATACTCGTTTATTAGAAGATGATTCGTTAGACAGGTTAATCATGGAGCTTGCAATTCCTATTGCTTCTATGGGATTACCTAGATCAATTGCTCTCAAGTTAAGTAAATCCTCAGTTAATACTTTAATTGATTTCTTTTCAATTCCAGTAAAACAAATTTCTGAGATAACTGGTAATTCTCAAAAAGAAATAAGAGAAATAAAAGATGCATTAACCTATTCCGATATAGTTGCTTTCCGCTTATCTCAAGCTCATATAATAAGACCTTCAGAGTACTTGTCAGAAAAGAAGATAGAAGATCTGAAAGACATAGGTGTTTCCGATATTGAATCATTCTTTTATTCTGCAAGCATTATGGGTATCTCTGAAATTCTTTCAATAGAAGAATACAAGAAAGCAAAGGAGCTTCTTTCTGGATCTATAAGATTCATTGGATTTCTTTCATATGATGAATTGAAACGATTAGAATTTCATGAGATAAATTCAGTAATTGATCTTGCATTAGTAAATAAAGACGAGTTACATCAGATCACTCAAAATCCAATTTATCAAGAGTTTCATGCATTAGATCTTATCTCTTTTGATGAACTTGCTGAAAGACGTATAAGTTCTGCAATTCCTCTTTCTGTTTGCCCCTCTATAGAGGAAGATTATCTGGAGAAACTGAATGATATTGGAATAAACTCAATCCAGGACTTTATTTCCCGCATGGAAGAAATTAGAGAGTCGCGTCCTGCTTTAGTGAAACTTGACATCTTCAGAGAAGTTCAACTATACCGAGCTTCTGTTGCATTCATAGGCTTGGATAATAACCAAGTTCGCAAGCTAATTTATTCAGGAGTCGGGGATATTCTCTCATTTATAACTGAAGATGTATCTACAATTGCTCTTCTTCTAAAAATGAGTGAAAAGAAAGTCCAGCGATTTTTAGAGCGAATAACGCCTGAAAACCTAATGAAAGAGGTCAACAGAAAAGGAGTAAAACTCGAAGAATTCAGTGTATTATCAAAAGGAAAGATTGCTTCATTACTTAGAACTGGAAAAGAATATGTACAAGATTTGTATAGTTTGAATTATCAAGCTTATCCCTCTATAAGTGTTTCAGGAGATTACATGAGAGAATTTCTCAATGGATGTCATATCTCTGTTTATAGAATCAAAGAGCTTTCATCAGAGGATAAACTAAGATTGATAGGAGAAGGAATTCTTAGACTTATAGATCTATTCAATAGCTCAGATAAAGATCTTAAAAGTGCATTCGAGGGTTCTGTTCCCAAAGAAATAAGTAAGATTAGGAAAGGAGCTTTTACTCTCTCTAAAGGTGCTCAATTAAAGCTAAATGAACCTATAATTCAATTACTAAAATCCTTGGAATTTGATCCAACTAAAAAAGCTGCAGAGGACTTATTTGGGTTCATACCTGAGGCTTTAATGCAACTAACAGAATCAGATAAGATTGTAAAAACCTCAAGCATCGCATTCATCGAACAGCTCGTCAGTTTCTTATGTTTGAATGTATTATCCATCCCTGGCATTAGTATTCCTACAAAATCAGTTTTGTGGAACAAAGGGATCAAACATGTTATAGAACTTCTCTCACTTAACTTAAGTGAATTAACCGGTGTTTCAAAAGAAACAACATCAGAAATAAGGAATTTTAAGAGAGAATTTGAATTAAGTAAGAAAATGTCTGAAACATTTTCACAGTTTATAGATCATTCTTTGTCATTCCCAAACAAAGCAGAAAAACAATTTATGAAATATGGATTATCAAGCGCATTATTGATAATTGATTTCATCCCTCATCCAGTTTTTGAGCTAGATGATCTTGAGAAATCAATCATAAGAATTGCAACTTCAAATATGTTTAAACCAATCTCTTGGCTTACTTCTGACTTGTCCTTAAGTGTTAAACAATTGCTGTCTCTTGCTCAAATAGGTGGAATAAATATAATCTCAGGATTATTACTTTTATCTCAAAATGAACAATATCAAAGTTTGTATTCGAAGACTACTGAATTTCTGAATAGCAGTATTATTCAATTCAGTCCACCAGATTGGGCAATTAAACTTGAAGATACAAAAATAATAACTGATCCATCTATTCTAAAGAAACTAAAAGATGAAAAAATTATCTTTTTAGATGAACTACTCTCACTAGATAGCAAGATTGTTGAAAATGAAAGCTTACTAGCTGAGGTTTATCCCTTGATTCTCTCTCTGAAAAGCCTTCCCTTGTCTTCAGTCGATAATCTTTCAACAAAGCAAATTGATAAAATTAAGGGACATGGTATAAGGAATCTTTACCAATTCCTATTGGTTCCTACACCTCTACTCTCCGCAATTACAAAGATTCCAGAAGAGCAGGTTACTCGAAACAAAACAACTCAAGATATAAAACTTCTGGAGCAAAATGTTAAACAAACTGGAATGGATTTAAGCCTATTTCCTGAAATATCTCAAGATACAAGAAAAATCTTAGCTGATTATGGTTGTGTTTCGCTTATTCAAGCATCGAAACTGAATCTAGATTTATTACCTTTCTCAAATGAAGAACGTAACAAAATAGTGAAACTTACTTCTTATCTCTTAACACCAATTACTCTAATCGGAAAGACTCTAAAATTCAAACATACTGAGATTAAGGATTTGCTAAGCAACAGTGTTATAACCTACACAAACTTGTTGGAAATCCCTCCAAAGAACTGGTCTCCTAGCTTGCATAAGCTAATTGATAATCAAAAAGAAGATCCAAATTATCTAGTTAAGCTCTTTAAAAATATAAAGAAACAGGGAATAGGATTAGAGAAATTAAGCTTGTCAGCTAAATTAACCACTCCACTCCTTCAAATAGGTGTTTCTACAATCGAGCACTTGTATTTCATCCCTATTGAATATATTGTGAAAAATACACGATTGAAATCAAATGACATTAATGCTTTGAGAGATAAACTGTCATATAACATTAGTTACTTGTCCACTATTACACAAGAATCCATTGATTTTTGTTATGACCTAGGACTAACTACAATCATTGAGCATCTTATTTTCATAAAGAAACTTCCCAAGAATATTCAAGAGGAAATTCTGGATTCTCTCTCATTGATCAAAAGTATAAGAGAATCTGGATTCGTCGAACCTCTCTCTGAGTTGGAAGTTTTTCTACAGCAGAAAGGATTTTCGTCATATAAGGCTCTTATAACCTCTCCTTCATTTAAGGAAGATGAAGAGATTTATACTAAATTTGCTCCTTATCTTCTAGCAAATCTAAAATATCTAGAAGTTGATCCAAAAATTCTAGATAAATGGAAAAAAGCTGATTTTACAATTATAGCAGATTTATTCTTTATGTCCCCTAGTATAGTTGCAGCAACGACAAAGACAAAAGTTTCTGATATACAAAATCAGATTGATAGTTTTAAAATAGATAATATAATCCAAAAGCTTGATACAATAGCTGAAAAGATTGCTGATGAATTCTTTTTCTTATCAACAGCAGATAGAAATTTCTTAAAATCGATAGGAATTTATTCTCTAGATGAACTTGCAGGAAACTCCATTTATGACTGGCTTGTTTCAGAGAAGAAAATACAACAAATACGAAATAAAACAAGATCAGCTCTAGCAACCTCAATCCTGTATTATCCAAGTATATCAGAACATACCCTTTCAGATATCAAAAGAGATTATTTTGAAACTGGAATAACAACAGTACAAGAACTCATTTCCTCAAGTACTCAAGCTGAAAAGAATAAAATCATAGGATTCATGAAACTATTTTCTGCGAACAAAACAGCTGTTAAAAGCGATTATATACCACTCTCACAATATCTTGAAAATGACAATCCAGGTGAGTTATTCTCAAAGAAGGTTAGTGTCTCTAATGTCAACACAGTTGTTGATTTAGTCACTGTTTTAGAACAGAATAAGGATTCATTAAGCATATTAGGACACAAAATCAATCAATCATTCCAGAATCCTGTTTCTTCATTGTCTTTTCTTTCGAAGTCTGATACCGAAAATCTTGCCTTGAAAGGAGTATTCACTGTTGGTGAACTTATTATCAAACCTGGCTCTTTCTGGACCAATTTGACTCCTGCTTCATTCAAGGAAGCAATAATTACTTCACTAACATCATTATCATATAAGAAGATAGAAACAGATGTTAGCAAAAAAGTTCAACTAAGTAAGATTAAGATTTTTGATGCTGAAACGAAGAAAGAAACTCTTAAACATTATTCCACAATGGACGATTTAATCTACTCTTTGAAACAAGAAAATTATCCAATATCCAGAGCTTTAGGAAACAAAATACAAAGAAGATTGAATACTCCAATACAATTATTGTTATTCCCTAATGTAACAATAAAAAGTTGGCAGAGGTTACTCCAATCGATTAAAACAATTGAAGATTTATATTTATTAACAAACAAAGAGTTATCTTCAATTCTTTCCCTTAAACAAACTGAAGTTGAAAAACTGCGTTATTCATTAACTGAAGGCAACATTGGTCATCATCCAATAATTAAAGAGAATAAATTATTCTCCAAAAAGGATATAGACATCCTGAAACAAAAGGACATCAAGACTTATGTAGACCTTTTTGAGAAGAAAGTAAAACTTGAGAAAGTTCCAAACTATATCTTGGATAAGATAAAAATCTTTAAACAACTAAATTTGAAAGATTTTGATTCAACTTCCGAGTTTTCCTTATCAATATTAGACCTTGCATATTTGGCTCCAAGCATAGATAAAATGACCATGGAGAAAAAACAGCGAGATAGTATCAGTACTGTAATTAATTTCATTTTTAGTAAAGGTTTACCCCTATCTCAAATACTCAATCTTGAATCTAAAGATCAGAAATTGGAAATGTCAGATTCAACAATTGAATATTTACTATTACTTGAAAAGCATAAAACTGCAATCTATGACCAAACAAAATCGCATCTACACTCAAAAATAAGTAAGCGATTCAAGGAATTGGTTCCATTTTTATCAAGATCTCCTATTCTCTTAGCTCCTACTAGAAATAGTATCGATCAAGTAGCTAAACTCCCATATAGAAATATCAGAGAGTTATTGCTAGAAGATAGTATCAAGATTAAGAAACAGATCTCAGAAACGACATTCCTAAGAAATCTTAGAAATATATCAATTAGTCTTTTAAATGATCTTGAAAAGGAATTGACGAATCTACCTTCTGAATTACTTAGTGGAAGTAATATATCACAATTAGAGAGTAACACTATTTATTCAATTGAAGAAGCTATAATTTTCAATAGACAATCTAGTGCTAAAACAAGTTCTCTCTGGAAACTCACAGAAACTGTTTGTTCTATGGTAGAAACAGAATTGCTTTCATTACCACCTATTAGACAATCCAAGAATATCCAGAAACTTGTATCAGAATTAAAGCTAGTCAATATTTATGATTTATTGCTCTATTGCAAATCAACTACACCTGAAAGCGATAAACTGAGTTGTGCTAATCTTTTACCTAAATTATCCTCAACAAAAGTGGAAAGAATGCTGGACGATGAACAGAAGAGATTGTCTAGCTTTATACGCGGTTCAGAGTTAGCACCTTTCCTCAGAAAACAGAAAATTAGATCCTTCGGTACTCTGATTAAACATCTAGAGAATACGGAGATCGCAGATTACGAGCCAGAACTTGTCGAATTAGTTATTGCTCTAAGAGCTCCGATCAATCTGTTTGTTAATCAAGAACGATTAATTTCTAAATTAGAAGTAGCAGGAATCGTACAAGTTATTGATTTCATTGTTGTTCCAGATGTAAGAAAAGTTGTAAAAATGTCTCTTACAGAACAGGAACAAACAATTGTACAGAAATTACAAAGTTCCTTGAGTCTCTTGTCGATAAAAGATGCGTTGGTTAACAAGAGTTATCCTGTAGATAAGATAGGTTTGTTCGATAAAAACACAAAGAAATTATTAAAGATATCTGGTTATACAACCATCGCTCATTTGAAAGCCTCAGAAGAACTCATAGCTTCAACTTCGAGATTAAATAAACTTCAAATATCTCGAATACAAAAACTTCTGGAAACCCCGATTTATTATCTTACTGACATGATTAAAATCAATGCTCAGAGTGTTTTTCTGTTGCATAGCAAAAATATCAATAATTTATGGGATTTATTCGCAACTCTAGTTCAACAGCTCTCTAAGATAATTACACTACCTGTAAAGGATCTTCGATCACTTTATGCGTCATTGAATCCTGAATCTCTCAAGCAAGCTGAAAAGGATCAAGTCGAAATAAGAAAAACACTTCCACATATTACTGAAGGTAATATAGCTCAATTGAAAGGAAGTAGTATAACCACTCTTCAAGCACTTTTAATGCCAGATACAGAGATGAAGAATTCCACATCGTTAAAGGATCCAAATGTTAAGAAGCTGATAGGAATACTTGAACAACCCATTGGAACTTTAGAGATAAAACCTGAAGTAATTAAGCAAATCAAGCAATTAGGAATTACCACCATCAAAGATTTTGTAGTTTATCCAGCTGCGCAACTCGATGAGAAAACAGATCTCAGTTATATGGCTATCAAGAGCCTAAAAAGCAGACTTCCACCTAAGAAAGTAAAAGTCATTAAGAAAACTAGTACCTCAAAACCTGTTACTAAAAAAGCTACACCTAAAAAAGCTGGTTCAACCTCAGTAAAACCAAAAACTTCAGTTACAACAAAATCTGCCGATAGAAAATCAGCTAAAGCTAGACAGACAACTTTGTTGGATATGACCAAAAGTAACAAAAATACAACAACGGTTAAGAAATCTTCAAACACCCAAAAAAAGGAGGGTAATTAAAAATGCCACCTGAATTTAATTTCATATTTAGAAACTCAACAATTATACCCGCATTGGAAAAACCATTTAGTTTTGATAAAGAAATTTTAGTTAGAGAAATGTATTCATGGGCTAGAGAAGCCTTTGATCTTAGGCGAGGATCTTTTGTTTTATTTCTCAGAAGTGCAAAGAAATGGTACAAACTGGAATCAACTCGAAAATTATCAAGATACCCTTTGCAAAAGGAAACAATGAAAATCAGTATAAAAAACGCAGTTTCTCTGAAAAAGATTCAAGATGTTCGTAAAGAACTTGAACATAAATTAGATCATTTTATGCCTTTTGGTGTTACTCATGTAGATACTAAAACATCTGAAGAAACCAACAATTTGCTTGTGGAATACTCTTTGGCTTTTCTTCAACAGGCAATGCTATCTCCATCTGAAGCTTCGTTTTATATTCCCTCTAGAGCTGGAACAAATGTAGGATTTGACGAAGAACAAGAACTCGTTCTAATTGGAAGACAAATGATTGAACGACAATTTCGTAATCTTGCATCTGTAAGCTCTGTGGAACAAATGACTATCATTATGAGGATTATTCACGATATTCTTACCAGAGATATTCATAGTACCAAAAGAGATGTATTTTACATGGATGTTAATTCGTTTGAGAAGCAAACTGTCTCTGATTCATTATTAGAGGATTTGAGCGCAATGTTGCAAGTAACTAGATCCTCACTCAACATAAGTGCATCTTCTAAAGGTATAGTTGTAGGTCGCATAGATTTTAAGGAAAAAGGTGATTTAATTAATTGTAGAGCAATTGGAGCAGGAAAAGCTATTTCACCGAATATAGATGACATAGAAGATTTAGATTCTGATGCAGAATTTGTATTAGTAATAGAAAAAGATGCTGTCTTTAATAGATTAGCAGAAGATCATTTTTATGATTATGTGCCAAGTATTCTAATAACTGCAAAAGGACAACCAGATATTGCAACAAGACAGTTTCTCAAAAAAATAGATGATGAATTGAAGCTCCCTATTTTTGCGATTATGGATGCCGATCCCTATGGATTTGAAATCATGAGAGTTTATAGTGTAGGAAGCAAAGCACTAAGCTTCGAATCTAGTCATTTAGCAGTACCAAGCATTAAGTGGTTGGGGCTTCTTCCAAGTGATCTAGCTCCAGAAAGTGGTTTTGATATTCCTAGTAGCACTCTCCTAAAAATGACTGCCAAAGATATTCATAGATCTAAGCTTATGCTAGAAGAGGAATTTGTAGTAAGAAAACCAAGATGGAAAGAACAGTTAGAGATTCTAATTTCCAGTGGGTATAAAGCTGAAATACAAGCTCTGAATGCTCGAGATCCACAATATATTACAAATTTCTATCTACCTCAAAAGATTGAAACAGGAGATTTCATCTAACATCAATTATATATAAAAAATTAAAGAAAAAAATTCTATTAAGTGAATCTTACTTTGCTATTTTTTCTTCATAATTATCTCAATTGTAGAGACAGTCTTAGGTGGCATTCCTTCTATATCACTTGCGATATCTTCAGAACCAATAATAACACCACTTACTTCAACTATGTCTTGTAAGAATTTTCTGCGAGTAATCTCTGCAACATCAACTGCTTTAGAGATTTGCCTTCCTCTCGCTTGGATATTACAGTTATCATGCTTATTTAATATAGTTACAGCAACGAGAACATAGCTAATGGTGTTCTTCTTACCGATGTAGATTATTTGACGCTCTTCTTCACTTCTAGCTTTAGGAGCAGGTTTCTTCTTTTTCTTTGCTTCTTCAACTATTTTTTCTTCAGCTTCCTCTTCACCTACTTCTTCTTCGACTTCCTCTTCAACTACTTCTTCTTTTTCATCTTTCTTTTTCTTGCTCATATAATACACCTGTAAATCGGTTGTCTTTAGTTTGCTTATGTTTGAATTAGAACAAAAAGTCGTATTCATGTTTAAAAGCTTTTCCTTAAACTATTGGATATCAAAAATTCATAAATACCTAAAGACTGAAAAGAACTTTAAGTAATAATATTTAAAGGTCATTAAAATGCGGAAGAATATCAGTAGAATGATTCTTGACACACTCTTTATTCCTGTTTTCATTCTTGCTTTATCTGCATTAAACACTATGATTACCTTATTCTCTGCCAATGATATTGATTTCGGCTTCTACTACCTAGAACAAGGCTTCATAATTTCTATAGTAATTTATTTCATTTCAGTAATCTTTTACATTTTATATGGTTGGAAAATTCGAAGATGGTTTATAATAAATAAAAAGGATCAAGGTGATAATGCACTCACTCATCTGTTTAAATTCTTCTTACCTTTATTTGGTATTATTCTGATTTATACTATTATTGTCTATTTAACAATTTTCAGAGATAATTTTATCCTAATCACAGTCTCTACTAACCTACTTCAATTTCTACAAATAGCTATATTGAGCTCTCTAATTGGAATCTTCACCTATCCGAAAATTGAACAGCATCTTGGATTACTGATCCATAAAGAAATCATCTTACCAGATGATAGGAAAATTGGTTTGGGATCACTTGTTAAACAATCTCAGTATTCCATAAATAAACTGTGGAAAAATAGTATGGTTGTTGTAGCAATAATGCTTGTTGTTTCTAATTTTCTTGTTTTCATCGTCTTTCCTTCAATACCTTCTGATACAGTTGTCGCAAATCTTTCTTTTACTTATCCTAATTTCTTTTACTCTTACAAAGCTGAGTTGGGTTTTAGACAAGAATTTTTTGTATCAACCTCAATTCCATCAAAATTTATCGTTGATTGGAAACTTACTCAATCTTTAATGTGTTTTGCTCTCTTCGGTATTACTATTCTATTATTCTACTTACCTAGAAAGGACAAAAAACTGTCATTAGAGGAAGTACCATCTGATGCTGGAGATTTTTCTCCTGAAGAATCAATGGATGATATAGCATTCAACATTCTCTCTCCTGATATTCAGCCAAAGGAATATAGCCCTCCATCAACTTTGCCTGGAACCTCGAAAAATAGAACAGAGAAATTCTTCAAACGAATAATGGTCAGTGATATAATTCCTGTAATGAACTTGGCTTGCTTAAATCTAGCTTTAGCTTCATTCATAATCATTATTCTTCTTAATTTAGGAATACCCATAGCTTCACAAATAGATATCAATTATGATGTACTATACGTACAGTTATCACAATTATATTGGGCTGGTTTTAATGAAGAAATAACATATCGTTTTCTTTTGTTTGGACTACCTCTGTTTATTCTAAATGGTATTTTTTATGGAATAATAAAATTATCACAAATAATGATTAAAAGAAACAAAAAAAATCATTCAAATTCGTCTAGAGTTGCAAGATATATATTTGAAAAAAAACCTAAGAATCCCCTCTTTTACCTAACAGGACGCTGGAAGAAATTAGGATTAATTGATTTTCTTTTTCTTCTCTTTTCATCCTATAGTTTCGGGTATGTACACTATCAATTAGGTTATCCTTATTGGCAAGAAGGGAAGATTTTCCAAGCTGCAGTAGCTGGATTAATCTTTGGATATGCTTTCTATAAGTATGGTTTACATGCAGCTATTTTCTTACATGTAGTAAACAATTTCGTTTTAGGGATGTTGCTTACACCTAATTTAGGTTTAATTCTTAATGGAGAAATTCTTGTATTGTTGATTACAGCTTTAGGTGCATTATATTTGATTTATTCATTCTTACTCCCTCTTTCAGCTGTTTTCAATTTTATTAATAATAAACTAGGACGAACAAAGCATTTATCTAAAAACAATATAACTAGTGAGACGGGATAACAGTGAGCTATGGTCAAAAACTATTTTTAAAGGTCATCTTAGCAGGAGAAGCAGCGGTTGGAAAAACAAGTCTAAGACGTTCGTATTTGGGGGAAGGTTTTATCACAAAACATCTTGAAACAATTGGAGCTGATTTTGCTTCTTTACCAAAAGAAATTTACGATTATTCAGTTTTATTTCAAATCTGGGACATTGCTGGTCAAGAAATTTTCGAGAAAGTTCGTATGTTGTATTATAGGGGAACTTTAGGTGCATTAATGGTTTTTGACGCTACGAAAATTTCTACACTAAAAACTTTAGATAGATGGGTGAAAGAATTAGAAATAGGTACAGAAAGAGGTATTGTTCCATTCTATGTTTTAGGTAACAAAATGGACCTTCTTTCTAAAACAAAACGAGTAAATGTAAAAGAAAAAGCATTAGCATACGTTCAAGATTTAAATAAGAAATACAAATCTAAAGGATTCAAAGTTAAATACTATGAAACTTCTGCAAGAACTGGAGAAAATGTTCAAGAAGTTTTTGAGAATCTTGGTTCTGGAATTATAGATTTCATTAAGTACCGCAAGAAGCAGAGGGGGCAGACTACTTGAATGAAGAAGAGCTCAAAAGACTCCTCTTGAAAGAAGAAAAAGTAGAAAAAATAAGCCTAGAAAACATTAAAGATTATTATTTATTGATCAATTTTCTAACTGATAAGGATACGCTAGTTAGAGTAAATGCTACAAAATTATTATTTAGTACGGATTATATTCCAACGGACAAGATAATCCAAGAATATCTTAAAAATCATGACAATCTAATAAAAGCTGTTATAGTCAATAAACTTCAGTATTTTATTCCTATTATTCATACATATTTAATCAAGGATGAGAGTTTTGAATTATTCTTCGAAATACTTTCTACACTTCAAGCAAAGAAGATTTTTTCTGCTATTAGTAAAGCACAAATAGTTACACCTGTTCTAGCGACTCTAACTGAAATTGCCATCAGAACCTGTCATTCTTCCTTATCAAATTATGATGACACTTTCATTAATTTTCAATTTATTGATGAGCAATCTAAGGAAATAAAGAAAATTCTCTCTTATAGATTAAAGCAAACTAATCCTATTTTCACCGAACTTACTCTTCTCACAATCACTCAATTTCCTGAACTTACGTATCTTTTCGTAAAGCAAGTTCGTGAAATAATTCTGACTTCCAATGTTGAAGAGCATATTAAATATGGTTCAATTATTTTGATGCATCTAGATAATCAAAAGCATGTTGATGTTTTAATCACGAGACTCTCAAATTTCAAGGACTCTATAGATACACAATTAGCTATTATTGAAGCATTAGGGAATCTAGGGAGTGAAAAAGCTATTGGGATACTTGTAAACCAATTTGAAAAGGGTGATCCCGCTGCGTATTATGCTGCAAGGTCTCTAGCCTTAATTGGCAATGGAGCACTTCCAAGTTTGATTACTGCCCTTGAAAAAGATAGAAACGTTCCTTACATAATTGAATCTATGAAAAGAATAGGTGAATCGAGTTATGATTATCTAATGAGTGCTCTCCAAAAAGGTAAAAGGAATGTTAGGAGAAACGCAGCACAGTGTTTAACTCTGGTTATGAGTCAAAAGTATGGTTACGAAGGAGCAATAAGATTATTAACAACTCAACTAGCAGGAAAGAATCCATCGATTCTTGAAGCTGTTACTCAAGCTCTACTCACTTTAGGCACTCCCTCAATAAAGGTTTTAATTGAAGAACTGATTGATGATGACTTACAACTTAGGAAAAATGCAGTGGAGGTTTTACATTATTTTGGTACAGATAATATCGAACTCGCACTAGATGGATTTCTTGAAAGTAATCTTACTCAAGGTGTGAAACTTGGAATTATACTATTTCTATACTACCCATCAGAAGAACTGCAAGAACTAGGTTATTCATTCGCTCTCCATAAAGGAAAAATAAGATCTAAAGACGACGAAATCTTCGATTTATTAACTAAATCCTTGAAGGAGATAGATCCAGAAATTAGAGAAAAATCTTGTGATTTGTTGTCTCATCTTGGTACTAAATCAGTTCCTATCCTCTCATCAATCTTATCAGACCCTAATATTAAATTAAGACGAAAAGCTGTTGAATCTTTACGAAAAATAAAAAGTAAGAGAGCTCTCATTTCATTAATAAAAGCTGCAAAAGATAATGATGACGGTATAGCAGAAATTTCAACAAGAGCTCTAGGTGAATTGCAAGATCCAGGCGTTATTGATGTTATTATTAATAATATGAAGAGATCTAAAGAATTGGTCAGAGAAGCTTCAATTTATGCTGCAGTAAAAATAGGTTCTCCCATTGTAAAGAAACTCTCCCAACAATTAACTTCTTCAAATCAGCATCTTGTAAAGTCTACCATAAGTGCATTAAGCAAAATGGAAAGTAAAACACTCGAATTGATTCTTC
Organism: Promethearchaeati archaeon; assembly: GCA_013166775.1. Lineage (GTDB taxonomy): Archaea > Asgardarchaeota > Heimdallarchaeia > Heimdallarchaeales > Heimdallarchaeaceae > UBA460. The sequence continues at coordinate 107,344 of JABLTJ010000004.1, read as the reverse complement.
CTAATCTAAAAAGTGCTGAGGATAAATGGTTCAATAATCTTCGAAAAATAATCGAAAAAATGGAAAAATCAGCGATTCAACCATTGAGGAAATTCTTCCAAAAGGAAAGGAACAAAAAAGCAAAAGAACGATTAATACTTCTCCTTGCTATTGCTCAGGATATTGAAATAATACAAGAAACAGTCAACCAGATAGTTGAAGGTAATGCTAGGGTTGGAATTTCTTCATTAAATTATTTAGGTGTAGATAGTGTCGATGGTATAGTTAAAGGGCTAACTAAAATGACTGCGAAATCAAGGAAGCAATTCATTGAGAAATCTAAGGGATTAAAAGCTGAAATCGTTGTTGGTATTCTGAATACAATAAAGAAAAATAAGAAACTAAAGTTTCTAAATAACCTAATCGTTAAATCACATACAAGGGTAATAAGAAGATATTGTCAAGATAATCTAATTAAGTACAGTGAATTCTTAGAAGAAATGGTAAATTAGTTGAATCTGGAAATCAGTCTTTTGTTGCCAGATTGAGAAAATTAAACTCTCCATTTTCCTTTAATCTATCAGCAGCAATTAAATATGAATAATTCTCTGCAAGAATTGTAATCAATGAAAGCTCAGACTCTACTGGGAGTGAGAAGTAATGAATGTTGGTGGAACTTAAAGTTCCAAGTGATTTACTCAGATTATTACATTGCATTAACTTAACAAAGCTGGAATCAGCAATTTCAAGTATTCCAAGATGTGGAAAGATTTTTTCAAAATCTTTCTCTACTTGTTTTCTATTACGTTCTTCATCGTCGACATCAAACAGTCTAAAGATATGAAAATAACCCGCTTCTTCCAACCACATACAGGATTTGTTGTTGAAATCAATTAGATTAATTCTAGGAAATTTTTCAAAGACTGGTGTCGAGATATCTAGAGCAAAAAATTCTTCATGAAAGGAAGAAGAAAATAGTTGTTTTGACGTAATTGTGATATTCTTATTAGCTGTATAGCTGCTCTCTTCTGATAGTAATTGGCAACTTTTCACATCTAGTCTTAGGTTTCCAGATTCTTTTGTTATAATAACATTATTTTCTTCTGCAAACTTCTGAAAAGCATGGGATAATTCATTGATATTTGCACATGTTATTGAATCAAATATCTCCAAAAGATATATTTCCTCTTGACGAGAAATAAAGGGATAATAGTTAGAAATATCTTCAATATCCAATAAATTGTGTTTGATATTTGTTTTTCCAAGTTTTTCCTTATGATTCTCCATCAATTTCTGAAAATTTCTTCCTCTATACGTTGTAACTAGCGGATTTATTGAAAACTCAAACAATCCTGATATTGAATGAAGATCTCTTAGATTATCTTTGGTCTTTCTGAAAATATTACCCATTGAATCCACAGGCAAATCAAATTGTGGAAAACTGAATCCTGGAGTGAAATTTGGTATATCAGTTTCTTTTGTTTCCCCCTGAATCAAAATAATTACATCATCATCATTATGAAGAGAAATATAATATGCTAATGCAGAAGCTGATAAACCACTCCCTTCAATGATTATATCACTTCGAAATTTCTCAACCATATACAATAATTCGGGAATAACTATTTAAATCTAAAACATGAAGCATGAATATGGCACATGAAATAATCTTGAAAGTTGTTGAACAAAAGGGTCATTGTGTGGCAGGTCATAGTGTAGGCGATGAAATTATTTTTAATTTTGAAACAAACGAAATAAATGGGAAAATTTGCTTACATGCACTTTATTCAGTTTTACCAAAAATATATGCTATGGCTTATGGTGCTGAGTTTCCCTGGTTAGAAGATAAAGATGTATCTACTCATGCATGTCCTGATGCTTTTAATCCTGTAGTTTTCCAAGTTATCAGAAAAAGATAAAAATTAACTAGCTCCGATAGCTAGTTTAACTATTTTATCTATTATGAAGACAAGTAAGAAAGCTAGAAATACAAATAGAAGTATTTCTTTTGTTGTGTAAGCCCATTTAGGTTTTTGATTGAAAAGTATAGCAATTGCTAGAAATGATGCTAAGGCTGCTATCAGACAGACTAAGATTTGACTGACTAAATATAGAGGTTCAGGACTTGGTAGATACATAGGTAATATTGCTGCTATCAAGGCTCCAGCAACTAACCCCCATAGAAAAAGAGAACCTATAATAGCTGTTGTCTTTGAACCGAATTTTACTGCAACTGTTCTAACACCTGCTTCTCTATCTCCTTCAATATCAGGTAATCCTTTAATGACTTCCCTACCAACATTTCCAGATCCAGCACAGAAGCCTACACAGATAGGAACCCATGCTATACCTACTCCAGGATGAATCAAATAAGTATGAAGTGAGCCATAAAAGAACAAAGCAACGACATTTATACCTATTGTTAAATTCCCCCAAAAACCAAGTTTCTTTAGCTTGAAATTATATAAGTCTAAAGATCCCCCAAACACTATTGCGGTTGCAACACTTAATCCATAGAGATTGTTGATAACATCAATTACGACCGCTAAAACTAATGCTAAAGTCGCGATAATTACACCATATATCTTCGCTGTCTTTAAAGATATCTTTCCTGAAGGAAGAGGTCTATGTGGTGCATTAATTGCATCTTCTTCTCTATCTGCAATATCATTAAAAATCATAGCTTGAGAAGAAACAAGCATGGTTGCTATAATAACCAAAGCCAAAGTCGCAAAGTTTACTTTCACACCAGAAGGTAAAGAGAGAACGATTCCAAAAGTTGCTGCAGTCCCTGCAACAATTCCATTTACTAATCTAAGCATTTTGATATATGATATCACAATTTCTTTTTTAGAAAATTGTTTAGGTTCCATAGGGAAAGAAGATAATAAGTATGTTTTAAATTTTTTTGGTGAAATATACTAAATATAATTTACTGTTATGTTAACATTTTCTATATCTTCTTCTTCAATTCCTTTTAGAGAATCAACTATAGCTAATACAAGTTTAGATACTAGGGTTGTAACATACTGATTTAAAGGAACTTGATTATCATTGACTCTTATTTCAACTTTATTCATTTTATTCATGGTAATCATTATTCCTCTCTTTAAAACAATAATGTTGTGAAAAATAAGATAAAACAAAAAAAATATTAAAAAAATACTGAAAAAAAAATTAGAAAAAAACTACTTTAGCTTTATAGTTGGATTTGGATCATCTTTTCCATGCATTTCTATATCTACAAGACCTGCTCGTTCAAGTAATCTAACGTATTTTAGAATAGCATGTGTTGAAGATCCTGTTGACATTGCTAACCTCTTAAGTTCTATAACTTTATATTGTTCTAGAGTTGAGAGCCAACTGTAAGATGGATCAGATTCGGCGATGATTTGGAATCTCTTGAGAACTTCCTCTTTCTTTCTTAAATCATCCTTTATTTGTTCTAATCTAGATGAATCTGTTAATAGTTCATTATATTTATTTTCGATGGTTGCTTTTTCATCTCTGAGTTGTTCAACTTGCGCTTCAAGCTCTGTTTTAATACTCTCCATTTCAGCTACATTTTCTTTCAGCTTTTCAATGGTGTGTTCTTTTTCTTGAATTCCTTCGCTTTTTGTTTCAAATTCCCTCTTAACATTTGAGATTTCAGTATCTTTTCTCATCGTTTCATTCTTGAGCTCCTGAAACTCATTATTTAAATTCTCTTTATCTTCTTTAAGTTGAGAATTCTCTTGTTTGAGATTTTCTAATTCAGTTTCAAGATTAGCTTTTGCGCTTTCAATTTCATTTAACGCAGCAGATCTTTCTTTTAAATCATTGAGTTCTTGTTCTAGATTACTGCTCTTTTCTTCTAATTCCTTCTTGATATTTTCGAGTTCTTCGACTTTGTTTAGAAGATTTTGTACTTGGTTCTCTAATTCAGTAATTTTTATTGCGTCACTAACTGATATGCCTTCGTCTGACAAGTCTATCACCATTCTCTTTACGAGATTAATTTTCTTATCTGACAGAGTTAAACGTCTTACTTAAATGTTGTTACATTCCTAGCTGGAATCTTCAATATCAACTATCCCTTCTTCGGTTATACTAAAGATAGTTTCAATCTCAGGGATGTGGGGGCTATCTATCACTCTTGCTATTCTTTTATCTCCCTTTCCTTTCCTTAAGAAAATTCTAGTCGTACATGAATGTGCAACAATATTCCCTCCTATTGGGAAAATAGTTTCTCCATAAAGTACATCGGGTTTTGATAATACTTGGTTCGTTGCTACAGTTGCTATATCATAAACTTCACCAAGTCTGAGCAGTTGATGCAAATACTTGTTTAGTTTTTGTTGTCTCTCTAGAAGAGCTCCTCTACCTGTAAATTCAGCTCTAAAATGACTGGTTAGTGAATCAATTATCATCAGTTTAACATTTTTCTCTTTGATCAATATTGGACTTTCTAGAACTAAGACCATCTGATGATCCGAATTGTACGCTCTTCCTACATGAATTCTACTCAAAATATCATCCGGATCTGCTCCGAATCTACTACAAATTTGAACTATTCTTTCCGGTCGAAAAGTTCCCTCTGTATCAATGAAAATAACACCAGATTCCAATCCACCGTTTTTCTTCTCCATAGCAGTCATTACACACAACTGGAAGCAGATTTGTGTTTTTCCAGTTCTGAATTCTCCTGATATTTCTGTCAAAGAACTTGTTTCTATCCCTCCTTTTAATAATGTATCAAGTGCTTTGCTTCCTGTAGGAATCATTTGAAGTTTTTGTCTACTCTCAAGTAATGATTTTGCACTTTTGAAACCTACTCCAATTTGACTTCTAGCTGCTGTAATTAGTCTTTTTGCTGTTTGTTCTCCTATCTCACAGTGTTCTACTAGTTCGTACGGAGATGCATGTGCAACAGCTGCTAAGGTTAAGTAACCTGCAGACATGAGTTTTTCTGAAACTGCAGGACCGATTCCTGGAATTTTATTTACAGCTACATCACTTAGGTCATCGTCACTTGGTTTCTGAACACTAGGTTTTTTCTTTTTTGGAATAATTTCCGCTATCCAATCTTCTGCCTCTTTTGGTTTTTTCTTCTCATCAGGAGTTTTTGAAGTAGCTTGCTTAGTACTTTTAGGTGGATCAGCTTTCTTTGACATATTCTCACTTTCTTTGTCTGCTATTTCACTATTTAGATTTTAATATATAAAAAATGCGTATTGAGTAGATAAAACTATTATTTTTAACATTTTCCTCTTATCTTTCATTTTGATAATCTCCAGAATACCCTTTCTTTGTTTTCTCCATTGTTCTAATGAACATTATTTGAGCTATTCTTGTATTTTGATGTATTTTTATTTCTGCATAGGTTACCATTAATCCTATTCCTCTACCCTTATATCCAGGATCCCAAATAGCAGAGAAGATTGTTGCACCACATCGCATTAAGCTTGATCGAGGTAACACAATTCCAACAGCATCATATGGAACTTCAACAATCTCATTATATCTAACTAGATACCCTCCAGGTTTAAGCATCCACGCATCATCCTTTTTTTCTAATAGCTCATGCTGTGGAATTAATCTTTTTGAATTATCAAAGTCTAATACTCCCCCATCTTCCAAGTACATGATTTCTTTAACTGATAGATCGAATCCTGCAATTTGTGTTTGAGTTTTCAAATCAATATATTCTCGAATTGTCTCTTTTGAAAAAGGAGGTAAGAATACCATGATGTTTTCATAACAAATATGTTTTTAACTCTTTTCTCTATTCTTGAAACATTTTTGAGACTAACTTCTTTCTGCAGTTAGGGCATTGAGGTTTGACTTTTATCCACTCAACTATATGAGAATAATGCGAAGGAATTTCACAGTGTGGACATCTTACAAAACTTTCTCCTGCTTTAATTGGAGACATACAGACACTGCATCTATCTTCTAAGGCAGAGGTTGCAATCTTAAGAGGTTGTGTAGTTATACGTTTCACTTCAACCACTTTCTTTTCCTTTTCTTTAATTATTATCTCATCTTCTTCTGTCTCTTTAGTTTCAGCAGCAATTACTTCTAATTCTTCAAGACTTTTTTGAGTATCAGCCATTTCTTCTTCTGATACGATTTGTTCTATTGAGGTTACTTCCACTACCTCTCCAAGAGCTATATCATCAATTGTTTTTCCAATTGTAGCTAAAACAGCATCAGCTTCTCCTGTTAAACCGCTTTCAGAAAGAATCAGAGCAGAAATTTCAGTTTCTCCACTATCAAAGAAATATCGTGAAAGGTTTCTGACCATTTCCTCTTCTCTTTCAGGTGCGTACCTAGAAATAATTTGTAACGCATCAGGTATGAATTCTCTACCTTTAGCTGCTATAGATTTTGCTGCTCCAAACACTCTTCCAGTTTTTAGGTATTCTTCTTTTGCTCTGTCGTACATCCCAGCTCTAAAAAATTCGTCTGCACTTGCGTATGCAGCTCTTGATTCGGATTGGCTAGGTGGGGCAGATACCTGTCTAGGAGTTGTCGCTCTAGTTGGAGTTTGAACTATGGATTCCTGTTGTCCATAAGGTTGATAAGGTTTGTATCTTTTCTTCGGTGCTTGTTTTTTTTGTTTACTCTTAATACCAGCTCTTGCTGCAACTATGAGAGATAAAGCAATGAATATCAGAAATATTAGTAGTCCATATTCCATATTTTAAACATCATCCATGAATGTAGTTCATTTTTATGTTATCGTTCTTCTTATTAACTTTTGTATATCCAAAGCGTTCAAGTTGAACAATTTCTCCTATTTTAAGGCTAGAAATACTTTTCTCACCGAAGCCAGTGATATACCCTAGACTATCTTTGTTAATTCGATTATTTAAATATAACATTTCTGGTTTAACAATCTCTATTTCTACGGGTTCAGAAACCCATTGAAGACGAGGAATCTTTGGGAGCAATTCTTCTCCACAAATTTCTGCTTCGTATTTTTCTTCTGTGATTTTTTTTGTAATTCTGATGTTGTAGAGATCTTTCATTCTAAGAATTTCATCTTTTCTAAGCAGGTTCTTATCAGTACCACTTAGATACAATGTATTGTTAACTTTGACTTTTCTCTTCCCTAAATCTTGATTATAGGGATGTAAAGGGATTTCAAGCTCCACAGATTTTGGATTTAATAATACAATCTCAATCGGTTCATCTACAAAGAAATAGTGTTTTGATATCGGTTCGATTATTTTCCTGTTGATTGAGAATATTAATGACCAATCAATATTGGTAGTGGATTTTGTAATACCAACCCTTTCCACAATCTCTGAAAAAACTTGTGGTTGAATCCCTCTTTTCTTCAATGCTTGATATGTCACCAAACGGTAATCGTCCCAACCCTTTACTACACCTTCTTCTACAAGTTCTCTAATAATTCTTCCTTGTGTTGGAGCACCTATTATGTTAAATCTACTGTACTCGTAAAACTCTGGGGGAATAATATTTAGTTTCTTTGAAATTAGAGACTGGAGTTCTTCTCTCATTTTTCCGAATTCTATGCTTCTGAAGATATGAGTAACTCCTGTTATCTCTTCCATAATAGGAGATTCAAAATCATACATCGGCCAAATATGAAATTTATCTCCTTGAATTGCATGAGGAAATTTGGATATCCTTAGTAAAACGGGATCTCTTAATGCAGAATTATCCGATTGCATGTCTCCTCTTAATCTAAGAACCGCTTCTCCTGATGAGAATTCCCCTTCTAACATCTTTTCAAATAATTCCATGTTCCTTTCTGTTGAATGGTTCAAATTGCATTGACAAGGTTTTCCTTCAGCTCTTAGCTTTGAGAATGCTTCTCTTTTACATGAACAAACAAAAGCATCATTATTCTTGATTAGTTTTTCCGCTTTTTGATAATAGGTTCCCATATAGTTGGAAGCCAAAACTTCTTGATCGATCTTTAATTCCATCCATGATATTGCTTCACGAAAACCTTCGTAGAATTCTTTTTTTATCCTCTCTGGGTTTGTATCATCGAAACGTAGAACTCTCCTTCCTTTGTACTTTTCTGCTATGAGATGATTAATACAAAATGAAAGCATTTGACCAATATGGGGATGTTTAGATGGTTCAGGAGGGTAACGAACTACTACTTTTCCTTCCACAGCATTTGGTAAATCCGGAAGAACCACTCGTTCTTTCTTCTCAAAGATAATTTCCTCAGGATATTTGCTTTCAACAATTTCTGTTATTTTCTCTTCAGAAAATGAATTAACTTCTTTGATAATTTTTTCTAATTTTGGGTAGAGTTCTTTAGATTTTTCTCTTAAATTAGGATAATTAGCCATAATCTTCTTAAAAACAATCTTAACTTCAGCTGATCCGTATTTGAATGCGTTAATTAAAGCTTCTTTGTAAAGAATCTCGTCAGCGTTATTCATCCTAACACTCGATATAATTTTGTGTTTAAATATTTGATTGTTCTTTATAAATCTAAACAATCATTGTATGGAGAAGCTTTGAAATTTCACTAATTTTAAGAAATAATTCTAGCAGAGATATTCAAATCTTGATTTTTGAGTAAGATTTTTTCTTGATTAATTGAACCACTTTCTAATTCTATAGGTAGTGCTTTACGAATTCTTACTTGATGTTTATCGACTTGAATCTTAGAACAAAGAAGACCTCTGTTGCATGAACCTTTTCCAAAATAGGTGTTTTTCTTAGTATCGAAATATAATGAACCTCCTTTACTTGGACAGTTACATATCTCTAGAAATAGAGGAGAATCATTATACCCATTGTGAGTCTTTATTCTAGCGATAGCTTTTTCCAATTTGTAACTGAGAAATGTATCCTTCGTTGTCATATAATCACTATAATATTTGGGTAATAGAATATGGTCTTTTGTAATATCCAGAAATTATACTTGTCAAGTCGCAGATACATTCGGGATATCATTCTGTTATGTCAATTCTAGTTTCATGGGGAAAATATTAAAACCCTATCAAATATTACAATTTGAGGTAACTAAGATTGTGGATTGCAAAAATTTCTGGTGTTACTGACTTTGAATCAGCAATATCAGTAGATGTTTCCCCTGAATTTGCTATAGGAGCAATAATAGATAATATTAATGAAATTAGAGCTGTAAGTAAATTCGATGCAAGAAGGATTTTTGCAAGTATGGAAAATTGTGTAACAATTGCAGAAATTGTTCCTTCTACAATTGATGATATTTTTGAAATTCAGGAAATTTGTAATCCAGATATGATTCAAATTAATGGTCTATTCTTTAATGATATCAATACTCTTATTGCTGTTCAATCAATAACAACTATTCCGATAATTGGTTCTATCTTCATGGATAAGGAAACCCTGGAATCGAATATTCTTGATACAGATCCTATCAAAGCTGTACAAATGCTAGATTCTTATGTTCACGCAATAAACATCAATTTACCACTAGGATTAAACTGGGATTCTCAGAACAAAAAGGAGAAATTGATTAAGATTATCTATGAAATCAAAAATGTTGTAACTAAACCACTCATTATTGGTGGAGGTTTAAAAACATCTAATATTGGGGAAATAACAAAAGCTCTTTCTCCCAACGCTGTAGATATTTCCTCAGGTGTTGAAAAAATACCTGGTATAAAGAATCCTGAACTCATGCAAGAATTCTTAGAAACAGTGTATGACTATAAAGAGCATCTTATAGGAGTCTAAATTCACCATCATCTTCTTTTTCAAGCTTTTTTAAATAGGGATTTGAAGTATAACCAAATAACTTTACTGCTAATTTTTGATTCTCCATAACCACGTATTCCAAAGACATAATCCACGTGACCTATTTTCAATTTAGAAGGATAAATTTTCAAGAAATCAAAAAGAACTTTATACCCCTCTAATGTGAATTCAGTTTCTTTTTCCACTAATAGTTTCTGCCATAATTCTGTTTTTGAAGCGAAAAAACCAGACATAATATCTTTTACTTTATTCTTTCTTCTAAGAAATAAAGAAATTTTACCAGCTGAAGATGCCATAATAGACATCAATCTTCTATGAAGAGGCCATTTTCCTAATACTTTGATTCTTCTACCTCCAACAAGTTCATAATCCTTCTTCAAAATATCATAAAAGTCTTTTATCTTGTCAGGAGGGTGTTGAAGATCACCATCCATTACTAGAAACATTGGTGTTTTACAGTTTTTTATTGCATCTAATACACTAATGGTTAAACCATGGATTTTTTTTTCTTTTCTATCTAAAAATAGTACATCAATACTCCCATCAAAAGATTCGACAAGTTCTTTTGTTCTGTCAGTTGATCCATCATCTGCAATAATTATATTAGTCTTAGATACACATTCATCTATTTTATGAAGTATAATAGTTATAGCTTCTTCTTCGTTCAAAGTAGGAATGATAATAGTCAAATCTGCATAAGTTTTTTCCATTTCTCTCAAATCTGTGAGTGTTCTCTCTACTAAGTATTTAAGAAAAGCAATTTCAATCTTTTCATTAAAGAACTGATTGATAGAATTTTCAGATGAGATATTTTTAAAATTTGAGTTAGATGTAAAAGAAAGATAACACAATGCTCAAATATCCTTTATGCAATATCCACTTAATGAGCTTAACCCCTAATGTAACTTACATCATTAAAATCCTTAACATTGGAGATTATAGTGTAGGAAAAACAAGTTTAGCGTTAAGATACACTCAAAATCGATTCTCTTCTTCCTATTTGCCTACTCTTGGGGTTGACTTCCACTCTAAAAACATCCAATTTGATGAAGATACTACTCTAAGAGTTGTTTTGTTTGATACAGTAGGTCAAGAAAAACTAGTTAGTTTAAGAAAAAGATATTATACTGGTTCTCACGGTGCAGTAGTAGTTTTCGATGTTACAAGAAAAGAAACCTATGAACACCTTAACAATTGGATTGCTGAAGTTAGAGAAAGGTGCCCTGATATACCCATTATCATAGTTGGAAATAAAACTGATCTTAAAGAAGAACGAGCGGTTTCTTACGATGAAGTAAGTAAAGAATGGGGAGCAAAAGGTTATACTGTTCTAGAATCTTCAGCTAAATTAGGAGAAGGAGTAGAAGATATCTACTCAATAATTGCTAAGAAAGTAATGGAAAACAGAGATCTTTAAGATTCTCTCCATAATTCAATAGCAACAATTTTACCATTTTCCAAAAATAATCTGGGAATATAATCATCTGCTACAAATGATCCATCTGGAAGAGATACTTTCGATTCTGTATCTGGTTTTTCGAGATTTTCTGGAGCAACAAAAAGCGTATCCCCAATTATAACATAGTCTCTAATACTATCACTCATAGGTTGCAAAATCTCAAGCTGTTTTATGACATGTTCTACATCAACAATTTGACTTTTAATAGCTGTACTACTGTATCGACGAGTTGTATCTTTTTTAGGTTCGATTTTTGGTTTTGTTTTAGTTGTTGTTTTTGTTGCAGTTGTTTTTGGTTTTGGTTCAGCTGCTGTTTTTGTTGCTGGTTTAGGTTTGGTTTCAGTTTTAGTTTTTTCATCTTTCTTGGCCTCTGGAGTAGGTTCTGGTTTCTTAACAGGAGTTGGTTTTTTGGTTGGTTTTTTTGCTATATTACAAGCTTCATCAACAGCTTCTAAAAATTCATTATTTGTTTCAGATTCTTCTAAGTTCATGATTTTATATCCTAGTTCCATCCTAATTCGCGCAGTTTCTCTAGCACATGCAAATTTTGAATGTGGAGCTGCTTGATTTCCTATCCATGTATAGATTCTCTTCTGTTCATGAGAGATAACAAGCAAAACATTGTCTGAAGAAAGAGCAACTTCTTTATTCTCACATTCAGTCATTTCTCCAGTAGGCTGGATAATATAAAGACTCATACAAGTGGAATTATTAATTATCATTTTTATACTTGGCGATAGTCTCATCTTTAGAGTAATGAATTCTGTCCTTTTCCACGTTTTAAAGCCTATTTCAATAAAAAAGAAGAAGTATATTGATGTACAACTTTAAATCTAAAATCACTTTATATTTTTAAATAATTTTTAATATATTTCGATTTGCATCTAGAAAAAGTTTCTAATATTTGTTTGTTAAACTTTACACGAGCAAATGTTAAATAGTCATTCTACAATATACTTTTGTAGAGTAGATTCAAAGACATAAACTCGAGGAAATTATAATGAGCTCAAAAATAGTGGAATCGTTTGCTTATTCATTCGTAGGTAGAATTGTTGAACCTTATCTTGCAGAATTTGAAGGTTTAAAAGTTACGCTCAGAAAGGCTGGACTTGAACAAAGTCTAAGAATGTATCTGAGTGTGAGGATTTTCTGGGCAGTTATTATCGCTGTTGTATCTTTAGTCCTTTTAATAGCTGTTAGAATAGCTGTTCCTACATTTTCCTGGGTTTTAGTATTCTTACTTCCAGTTATGGTTTTCATAGGAATGTTCGTCTATACGTGGATTTATCCTAGCTATTTGGTAGGAGAACGAAAGAGAAAGCTAGAAGCCGCTTTACCAACAGCTTCAAGTTATATGACAGCAATGTCTTCAGCTGGAGTTACACCAGATAGAATATTTCTAGCTTTGACTAAAGAATCTATGGGAAAAGCTATTGTGAAAGATGCTAAAAAGATATCAAGAGACATTCATGTCTTTGGATATGATATAGTTCATGCTTTAAGTGAAGCATCATTAAGATCTCCTTCCCCCAAATACTCAAGTTTTCTTGAAGGAATAGTTGGAACCTTTACATCTGGTGGAGAATTACAAAGATATCTTGAAGTTTCAACTGAATCTCTCATGAATGATAAAGTGCAAAGCGAGAAGAATTTTATAGAATCGTTAGGCTTAATGGCAGAATTATTCATGGTCTTGGGAGTAGTTGCACCAATATTCTTCATAGTTATATTAGCTATGATGTCAATGTTAGGTGGATCAGAGGGAAATTCGACAGTTTTAATGGCTGTATTAGTATATGTCATAATTCCTGTGGCTGAAATGACAATAATTTTGCTTATCGATGCACAACAACCAGAAATGTAGGTGAAAAAATGGCAATAAGTGATGAAGTAGAAGTAAAGACAAGGGAGTTTCAAATAACTCAAGATACTATATATTGGATAATAGCTGGAGTATCAGCAGTTCTTCTAGTTACTTTGGGTATAATAGACTTAGTAAGCACAGAAGTAGATCCAAATACAGGAGAAACAATTAGGGATTTCATTACAATTCTGGATATCAATGATTTTGTGATACTAGCGATAATTGTTATGGTAGGAATTCCAACTTTTCTTATAATTTATAGAGAAGAGAGGAGACAATCAAGAATAGATGAAAATCTACCTTATCTGTTGAGAGAAATTAGTAACGCTCAAAGAACTGGTATGAGTCTCCCAAGAGCTATCCAAGAATCTGCAAAAAGACATTATGGTCCATTAACACCTGAACTAAGAAAAATGTCAAGCAAAATATCTTGGGGTATTCCTTTTAGCAAAGCAATGGAAGATTTTCAAGATTCGATAAATACACCTTTAGCTAAGAGAGCAGCTTTATTAATATTAGAAGCAGAAAGATCAGGTGGAAACCTTGAAGAGATTTTTGAGGCAACAGAGAAATACGTTCAAAGTTTGCTAGATCTCAAGAAGGAAAGAGAAGGTGCAATGAAACCTTACGTTTACATAGTTTACGCAGCATTTCTTATATTCATACTAGTAGTAGTAATTCTATTTCTATCATTTTTCATACCTTTTGGATCTGCTAATATATCACAAGAACAAACTGCAGGAATATTCCTTTTAGAGATAGATTTGGACACTTTAGAAGTACTGTTCCTCCATATGTTAGCTGTACAAGGATTTTTCTCTGGTTTAGTAGCTGGTAAAATGTCTAAAATGTCAGTAAAATCTGGTCTAATGCATTCTGTAGTTCTAATGTTCATTGGATGGTTTGCTTTTAAGATATTAATTCAACCTGATAATCCACTTATAACGCTAAATATATGATGTTGAAATAGGTGAAATCATATGGGTAAATTAGAAGATGATGTCAAATCCTTAAAAGATGAAGTAGATGAAATAAAACGGTTAGTGAACCAAGTAAGTTTCAATGTAGTAAGGATAATGGGAACACTAGATAAAGGTGTTACTCCGGCTGTAAGTGGGGATTCTGAAGGTGTAGTAGGTTCCGTATCTGTTGACTTAGGTCCTCTTGAAGATAGAATTGAAAAAATAGAACAAGAGATGAGTACAAGAAGTGACTTAGCTGCTTTGAATGAAAAAGTGGAGGATTTGGTCTCTGAGAGGATTAAAAAAGCTGATGAAATGCAAATAAGAGCTTCAAATCTGCTTGATAAAGGAATGGAATTAGTAGAATTAGAAGCTACACTTGTAGAGATTAAATCATTATTAGAAGAAAGAATTCTTGGTGACGAAGGAGAAGAATAAAGGAGAATAGAAAATTGGCGTTTAATCTTCATAAATTTGCCAGAAACCGTAGAGGACAAGTAAGAGGTATAGACTTCGCTTTAGCTATGTTGATTTTCATCATAGCATTTAGTCAAATAATAATAGTCCTTTCAAACCTCTTGATCCCCTCTCTTGTACAAATGGAAACTTATTCTCAAGAGCAAGATTTGGACACATTATATAGTAATATCTTCTATTCTCAAGGATATCCAACCAATTGGGGAAGTAGAGGAATTAGTTATTTATCAGATTTTAGAGTGGGTTTATTGGGTAATCAAGAAAGCTTGGATTTTACTAAAATTAATAGATTAACCTCAGGGATAATGGATTTTTGGCAAATAGATTATATTAAAACAAAGACTTCATTTGCTTTGATTCAAGATTTTGCATTGGAGATCTACTCTCCTATAACGATATCTCTTAACAGTGTCCAAATAGCGTTTGATAAAATAACAATAAATGGTATGGTAACTGAATATCAAACTCCAATAAAAGATGCAGATGTCTGGGTATTTTCAATTGATGCTAACAACAATGTTGCATTGAATTACACACAAACAAAGGATATTTCTGGAGTTGTTAGCTTCAAATCGGTGATAAATGTTAATACAACAGGATATTATAGTATTGTTGCATTTGCACAAGTTGGTGGAATATACCAAGACTATACAGTTTTAAGAATGGAAAAAGAAGCATCCGGATTAGAGTATTTCCAATCAGAATTTGTTCTTAATCCCTTTGTTAGAGAAAATACAGCATCGAAAACTAGTGCAGTTGACATTAGTGTTGCACGCACTCAATTAAGTGACGAAGCTCAAGCATTCGTCTTATTTCCTTATGGTGATATTGACATAACTCATCGTACAACTTCATTGGCACAAGTAAATAACAATGAAGGGCAAATCTATTTAGCAGAGAACATCCCTGCACCCGCTGATGGAGTAGCAGTTGTAGTTGTACAAGAAAGAGAAGGTACAGAGTATCGCGCTGGTTTCATTGGAATTCCTATGTTCTTAACCGAAAACCTGGGAGGTACATATGGTCCTATCTCCCAGATGCCAGAATCTTCATACATCTCTGTGACTCACATACTAATGGTACGAAATGTACTTGTAAAATGTCAAATGTGGTATTGGTGATAAATTGAAACGTTTAACTAAAAACAAGAAGGGTCAATTGTTCATAATTGAAGCATTCATAGCTGTATCTGTTATGATTATAATGGTAACAGCTCTATATGAGGTTCAACTTGCAACTCAACCCTCGACTGAACCAAACTTCCAGGAAGATATTTACAACACACTAAAACTTCTTGATAAAAATGGAATTTTAGATGAATATATTGTAACTGTTGAAACTGGTTCAGCAGTAGAAATAACAAATATCAAGAATACAATAAAACAAGCAATTTATGGCGTTTTACCGGATAATGGAGAATTCCAGTTATACTGTGAAAATATGGAATCAATTGATGTAGTGATTAACAGTTGGATAAATCAAGCACTAATCTTACCAAAAGAAACAATAGGAATTGACTATTTGATTACAGAAGTCAACGGGGAATTTGAATCTTATATTTATCACTTCCAAGTGTGGTTGAAAGGTGTATAAAATGAGGAAATCGATATTCAAGAATCGCAAAGGGCAGGTTTTTCTATTATTGGCAATAGTGATTCTAATCTACTTAATTCTACTCTCTACAACTGTTTATCGAATAACCCAAAGTCCATATGTAAATCCAGCTCCAAATCAAAAACAGCTTTCCCATTATATAGATAACTCAATTACTGCTATCCAGGATTTAGCAGAGGCTTCTTTGTCTCATTCATCAACTGGAGCTACTAGAACTGAAGTTATTGTCTCTGTATTAGAGGGATTCGAAGCTATAGAATCTTTTCTTGATAATCATAATCTACCAGCTGTACTCTACTTAGATGAAGTAGATTTCAGTTTAGGTAATTCCAGTTCAACTTTAAATCCTGTTTCAATACATATTAGCTTCAATGTTACATTACAAATAGATAGTCCTGATGTTAATTATGATGGAACATTCTTAATAGATATAACATATTATGTTGAAATATCAGACACTACTGGTAGTGAAAATTACATCTACCTCTATAAGATAAACAATGGTATCAAGTCAATGATAAATAATGGTATTTTAGATTTTAATCCAAGTACTCTTATAACCAATATGGGCGACGGAAGTTATTTAGCTGATCTTCAGCTAGGGCAAACAATTATGGCAACTTTTCCACATAACATAATCTTATGGATGGAATTGTAGTCTTTCTTTTTCAATTTATTTAGAAATCAGTTTATATCAATTTCATGATCTTCTTCTTTTTGGTTTTCTTTCCTCTCAATCACTACTTCGAGTACTCCGTTTTTGTATTTAGCTTTAGCTGTTTTGATATCTACAGAAACGGGTAAACTTACTGATTTTTCATATTTTCTAGATTTTGAATGAGCTTTGATAGTTAGAGTTCTTTCAGATCCTGTTAAAAGGACATCCCCCTTGTTAACTCCCGGTACCTCTGCAACTACTCTAACACATTTATCTTCCTTAAACACATCAATAAGAGGTTCTCTAACATCTGAAGTTTCTATATCTCCATATTCTTTTGGTTTTAAGTTACCAAATTGACCAAAATTTGGTTTACCATCTGGTCCTAAACCTAGCTTAAATCCATAAACAAATGGATTTTTGAAAATCTCTTCATATTCACTAGAATCTACGTTTTCAAGATTTTTCATTAGATTCTTCATCATTTCATCTATCATTTTTCCAAAAGAAGAGCCTTTAAAATAGGGAAATATTTTCTTCATTATCTCATCCATATTGAATTCATTTCCTGATGAAAAGAAATCAAACGGTGAAGAGATTTCATCAGGAAAATCATCAGGAAAATCATCTGGAAAAGACTTTTTCTTTTTCTTCTTTTTCTTATCATCTTTGTCCATTCTCTCAACCACAACAGATATTGTTAAGAGTTCTTAGTAATATTTGTATTTAAATGCAATTATTTAATGAAAAAATAGGGGAATAAAAAAAAATCCCTTAATCTTATGCTTTTAATCCTTTCCTAGCTTTTTCAAGTGCTCTATCTGGATCTGAGTTATACTCTTGGATTACAGAAGCTACATCTTCAAAATATCTAATTCGCTTCTTAACCATCCATCTGAGAATTGTTTTTCTTTGCTCTAGTTCATCAAATATAGCTTGTTCTTCTAGTCCAGTATTTTCCATAATTTTCTCCATAACATAACTTCTTCCAAAGTAAATGAAAGTATCATCTTTTGGATTCCATTGATAGAGTTTGTTTGTTAAAATCTCCTCGGTAACTGGATCTAAACCAATCAATTCTGTTACTGACTGGGTTCGACGAGCGAATTTAGATTGTAATCTTACTTTTCGGATAACATGGATTATATCCAGTGATTTCATCATTGAACGTGGGATATTCATTGGTTTGCTTTCCAATCTGTGAATTACTCCTTCAACTGAATCACCATGAATTGTTCCTAATCCTCTGTGTCCAGTGGACATGGCCTGAAACATCGCGTAAGCTTCTTCTCCTCTGATTTCTCCAACAATTATATAGTCAGGTCTTTGTCTCATTGCTGCTCTCAACAATTCATACATTGAGATTTGTCCCCTACGGTATCCTGTTTCTGTTGTTTCACCGAAACCTGATCTTACTACACTAGGAATCCAGTTTTCATGAGCTAGGTTGAGTTCAGCAGTATCTTCAATAGTTACAACTTTTAGATCAGGTTTAATCATCATCGCAACCGTATTAAGAAGAGTTGTTTTTCCAGCTGCTGTTCCTCCTGCGATGAGAGTACTGATATTGTGCTCCATAGTAAACCAATAGAAAGCTGCAATGTCCAAATCAATAGTATTGTAAAGGATAAGATCAGTTATAGTAAATGGATCTGCTTTGAATTTCCTCATAGTAAAAGTTGAACCACGTTGTGTTACTTCTTTTCCATAGGTTAATTGAATTCTGCTTCCATCTGGAAGAGAAGCATCTAATAGAGGATTTGCTATGCTTATATGTCTATTTGCTCTTTGTGCAAGTTTAATGATAAAACTATCTAATTCTTCTGATGTATCAAAAGAAACGTTTGTAGAAATAGACTCATACTTTCTGTGCCATACATAAATAGGTATAGCAACACCATCACATGATATATCTTCAATATTAGGATCAAGTGTGAAGGGTTGAATCTTACCGAAACCAATTAGATCTCTTGTTAGATAATACATAATTTTTTCAAATTGAGATTCATTAAGTGAAATTCTGTACCTTTTAATGATATCAACTATTTTCTTCTTGAGAAATTCTTCTGCCTTTTCAGATGATTTCAAAACACTAAGGTCAACATCTAATTCGTCAACCATTATCGAAAATATTTTGTTATAAATTGCCTGTTCTTTACTGTCAAGAGGAATCTCGACGACCATATACTGTGTTCTTTTAGAAACGGGATCCGTTTGAATTAGAACGTAAGAGAATGGAGGACTGACAGGATAAGTTTCCTCAAGAATTGGAACTGCTGCAGTATCAGTAAAAGTTTCTCCAGTTTCTTCTTGCATAGATTAATATTAAGTGCTACTCTTTTTAAAGTTATTTTTCATTTTAGTTAATAAAAGATGTTTTTACATCGATTCTGCATTTTTTTTCATAAAAAAAATCGACAGTTTATCCAATCTTTAAAACTTTCTTAGGCTCTTTTTTTGAAGGTAGAAAGCTCAGCTTAGAAAGACCTTCAATTTTAGTTAGCTAGTAGAATTGAGCTTGATATTCCGTCAAAGATGTAGATAACTTTTGGTGCATTACCAGTACTGTCAATAGATCCTGAAATTGTGATTGTATCAGGTGAAATCAGGAGTGAAACTGAAATGAAAAATTCTGGATCTTCTTTAAGGCTTGCTTTTAATGAATAGGATGTATTTGTAGAAGTTACTTCTATGATGTACTCCTCCTCTTGAATTTCTTCTGGAATAGCAAGAATATTGATATAACTCAGATCTGTTGCCCCGAGCTCAACTTGATTATCACCATTTTCTTTAACGTCGTGAATAACCTTCGTAATGCTCTGTAGAATATTTTCCAGATTTACTTCTATTGCCCTTTCTTCCATTGTGTTATTTATTGCAACCATAGTTGCTGAAATTCCACCTATTGCAAGTGTTCCTACTAGTAGTATTGATAAATACATTATATATTCACTGGGCATAATAATCTCCTAGCTAAATGATACTCCTATATCTATTTTAATAATGTTTACATTAATTTGATGTGAAACAAAATTCGTATTTACTGGGAAATAAATTGGAAAGTCATTCTGAAAATGATTATATTGGTCAAGTAGACGGATTTCTCCCTCAATATCATTCAGAAAATCAATAGTACCATACTCTTCATATTGAGTTCCAAAATAGGTTAGTTGGAGAGAAATATGCTTTTGCATAGTACTCTCCAGAGAGGATTCATTTAGAATCAAATTAACATGAATTATATCTAATTGATAGATCTCTGTTGATCCTGCATCTTTATAATTAATTGAAAGAGCATATCTATAATACAAGGCTAAATCAAGAAAACTCGGTTCATACATTGTTCTAGAACTGTTTAACACAGTTATCTCATTATAAAGAGTGCTACTCCCATTAATGAATAAATAATCTTGATCTTGAGGACCTATCATATATCTATGTTCTCCTTTATCATAATCCGCTACTGCGGTACTCCTATGCACAATTCGAGTAATTTGTTCATCAAGCACCAGACTACTTTGTGTCCCTGTTACATCTTTGAGCAGAAAGAGAACTCTCCAGCTTGAGTCAACCATAAACTCTCCTTCTTCTTGATTTATCTGGATTTGTTTACTCATTGGAGGATTGTTTGTTATTAAATCTTGAATTGCTGAATCTAAAGCAATGAAGTAGAGATTATTACTATTATTGTAACTTTTGTCCTTAAACTGACTAATACTTGGAAACATATAAGCTAAAGAAATGCCTATTGCTGCAGTTGTAAGAGCAAACATTAGGACAATTGCTACAACTGGAGAAACAGCTCTTCGATTCATCTTGAATTTCATTTATGCATCTATTATATTTTGAGCAAATTAAAATCTATCGGAAAATGTATATGAGAAATATATCAGAAATGTAATTCTATATGTAAGGCATAATTTTTCCTTGTATCTTTTTTTAAATATTTATAAAAACTTGTTTTTTACCTTGATTTTTGTCGGTAGAATATTGTCATTTAGACTGCTTCTATCGCGAAAAAAAAGGTGTTATAAATCCTTAAATATGGTTCATTTTATCCTACTAGAAAGTATCTGAAGAAAGCGTTTCTCAAAACGATGTAAATCATATATCGTTATGAGATTCTTCGGGGTTTAATAACCAATTTAAGAATAATTTAATACAGGAGATAAACGTGACAGTAACTGACCTCTCAAAAAATGCTATCACTGTTTTGGAGAAGAGATATCTTCTCAGAGATGAAAATAAAAAATTATTAGAAACACCGGAAGAACTCTTCTGGAGAGTTTCAAATGCAATTGGAGACAATGAGGAAGAAAGAGAAAAATTCTATGACATAATGATTTCTTTACGTTTCTTACCTAATTCTCCCACACTTATGAATGCAGGTACTAAGCTAGGACAACTTAGTGCATGTTATGTCCTACCAATTGAAGATGATATGACATCGATTTTTGAAGCTGTGAAGAATAGTGCCCTGATTCATCAAGGTGGAGGAGGGACAGGTTTTGCATTCTCTAGACTTCGGCCAAAGAATGATGTTGTTAAGACAACTGGAGGAATCGCAAGTGGTCCTATTTCATTTATGGAAGTCTTCAATGCAGCTACAAATACTGTAAAACAAGGAGGACGTAGAAGGGGTGCTAATATGGGGATTCTTCGTGTTGATCATCCTGATATCATGGAATTCATTACATGCAAAGAAGAACAAACTCGTTTTACGAATTTCAATATTTCTGTTGCTGTAACTGAAAGTTTCATGAAATCAGTTGAGAACAATGAGGATTATGATCTTATAAATCCCAGAAATAACAAAACTATGGGAAAATTAAATGCAAAGGAAGTATTCAACAAAATTATTGAGCTTGCATGGAAAAACGGTGAGCCTGGAATAGTTTTCATAGATAGAATCAATAGAGACAATCCAACTCCTGCAGTTGGTGAAATTGAGAGTACGAATCCTTGTGGTGAAATGCCATTGCTCCCATGGGAGAGCTGCAATTTAGGTTCTATCAATCTTTCAAAGCATGTTTCAAAAGGAAAAATTAGTTGGGAATTACTAGAGAAAACAATAAGAACTAGTATACGTTTCCTTGATAATATTATAGACAAGAACAGCTTTATACTACCTCAAATAGAAGAAATGACTAAAGCAAATCGTAAAATTGGTTTAGGTGTTATGGGATTTGCTGACTTACTAGTAAAGGTAGGAATTAGATATAATTCAACTGAAGCTATCGAAAAAGCAGAAGAAATTATGTCTTTCATCCAATCCACTGCACGAGATGAATCTGCTAAGCTTGGAAAAGAAAGAGGGGATTTTGCTAATTTTGAAAAGAGTACTCTGAAAGCTCAATATGATAACATGCGTAATGCTACTGTAACAACTATTGCTCCGACAGGAACAATATCATTAATTGCTGGTTGCTCAAGTGGAATAGAACCTTATTATGCTATAGCATTTACAAGAAATGTTCTTGGCGGAAAGAAACTTTTTGATGTGAATCATCTTTTTGAAGAAAAACTGAAAAAGGCTAAATTATATTCTGAAGAGCTTATTGAAACAATATCTGCAACAAACTCAATTCAGGAAATAGATGAGCTTCCTATGGAAATTAGAGATGTGTTTGTGACATCCCATGATATAGAACCTGAATGGCATATAGAGATGCAAGCAGCTTTTCAGAAATACATAGATAATGCCACTTCTAAAACTATAAATTTCCCATCTACTGCATCTAAAGAAGATATATCCAAAACTTATTTACTAGCTTACAAGAAAGGATGCAAGGGTGTCACTGTATATAGAGATGGTTCTAGAAAATATCAAGTTCTAACAACAAAGAAAACTGAAAAAGTAGCAGAACAAGACATCAAAGTTGTTATTACAGACAAGGTTGTACCTAGGCCCCGTCCTGAAGTTACAATAGGAAGAACACATAAAATTAGGGCAGGATGCGGAAACCTCTATGTGACCATAAACAGAGATGAGACAGGTGTTTGTGAAGTCTTTGTCCAAGTAGGAAAAAGTGGTGGATGTATAGCAAGTCAAAGTGAAGCAGTAGGAAGACTGATCTCTCTTGCTCTAAGATCTGGTGTAAGATTAGAATCTATCACTGACCATTTAGCAGGTATACGCTGTCCAAGCCCAAATTTCTATCAAGGAAAAACAGTTTTATCTTGTGCAGATGGAATTGCTCATGTCTTGGAATCATATATTGATGGAGCACAGATAATTAGACCAAATGGCACTGTTGCATGTCCTGAATGTGGTGGAATGCTAGAGTTTGCTGAAGGTTGCTACACATGTAGATCTTGTGGTTATAGTAAATGTGACTAATTTTCTTCTCATTCTTTCTTTTTATTTGAAAAATGAAGCATAATGTTTTTTTGTTATAAAGTTAGATGATGTTTGATGATAATCTGGTTTGACGCTGTAACAGCAAAGGAACCTCTGTTATTTGATGCTGTAGCTACTGAATTGGAGAAGCTAGGTCATGAAGTCATATTTACTTGTAGAGAATATGATTACGTTTCAAGTTTGTTTGATCTACTCAAGAGAGATGTTAAAGTTCTTGGAAAACATGGTGGGGGGACTTTATACGGAAAGCTCATTGCAGGAAATACTAGAATAAATTTACTTGCTGAATATATTCATAATCTAGGAAAAAAGCCTGATATTCACATTTCCTTTGCTTGCCCTGAATCAACTAGAGTAGCATTTGGCTTAGGCATACCTGTAATTAATGTAAATGATTCACCACATGCTAAAGCTGTTGGAAAACTCACTATACCCTTAACAAAATATTTGGTTTACAGCTCAAGTATTAGAAAAGAAAACTGGCTAAAATTAGGTGCACTAGATGCACAGTTTTATCCTTATGATGGCATTGATGAAGTAGCTTGGCTAACAGATTTTTCTGCAAAGGAAGAAACTCTTGAAATGTTGAATTTATCAAAAGAAGATAAATTTATCATAGCTCGACCAGAAGAGAGTAGTGCAGCTTACATGCTTGATAAAAAAATGGCAGGTCAAACACTTTTAGATGAGATTTTGTTAGCGATATTTGATGTCTATGATGGAAAAGCAATCGTTTTTCCAAGATATGAGAGTCAAAAAGAATTCCTTCTGAAGAAGTTCGGAAATAAAATTATTATCCCTCCAAAAGCTGTAGATACTCTATCTTTGTACTATTTCTCAGATTTATGCATTACAGGTGGAGCAACTATGGCTAGAGAAGCAGCAGCTCTTGGAACACCTTCTATCTCTTATTATCCCAAACCATTGGAAGTATTGGAATACATAGCATCCATAGGAATTCCCTTGTTTAATGAATTTACACTTCAAGAAGCGATTTCTAGAGCAAAGGATTTATTGATGAATCCAGTGAATAAAACTGTTATGAGAAACCAGGTTCAAAGTATTCTAGAGAAACTTGAATCTCCTGCTGATAAGATAGTAGAAATTTTAGAACAAAAATAAATGCTTAAGCTTTAATGAAAACATTTAATTCTATAGTGTTTAAAGCCAACTTGATAATTAATGAATTTCTTTCCTGAAAAACTAGAAAAAATTGAACCAAGTGGTATTAGAGAATTATTCTCCAAAGCTAAAGGAAAAGCTAATGTGATTTCGTTAGGTATTGGGGCTCCAGATATTAACACACCAGATGGTTTGAAAGAAGCTTTAAAAGATGCAGTTTTTAACAATTTTAACAATTACGATTTAACTCCAGGTAATAAAGAGTTTAGGGAAGCTATAACAAGGAATTATAAAGAAGATTATGGTGTTGATTATAGTAGTGAGGAAGGAGTAATTGTTGGGTGTGGGGGTGTTCAGATTATTTATGTTGCACTTCAAACATATCTTACTCCAGGTGATGAGGTTTTACTTCAAGCTCCTTGCTTTCTTACCTATCCACGTCAAGTAGTTTTAGCAGGAGGAAAAATAGTTTGGATGCCATCGACTGAGGATTTCTCAATAGATATCGAAAAAACAAAAGAATCAATCACGGATAAAACAAAATTCATTTTTTTAAATTTTCCAAGTAATCCTACTGGAGCTGTGATGACTCGTGAAGAGCTCAAAGCAATTGTTGATCTTGCAGTTGATAATGATATTTTTATTTTAAGTGATGAAGTGTATGAATACTATACTTATGATGATAATAAACATGTACATATTGCCTCAATAGATGATGCTTACGAAAAAACAATAACAGTAAATTCCTTCTCCAAAACATTTGCAATACCAGGATGGAGAATGGGTTTTGGAGTCACAACTCCAGATATTTTACGACCTATACTGAGATATCATACTTATATTATCGCTAACGCTACCACTCCTATGCAAATTGCTTTAGCTAACTTTATGCACACAAAGGAAGCAAAAGAGTTCAAAAAATACGTTAAGAATGAGTTCCAAACACGTCGAAATACAATAGTAGATGGATTTAACTCAATTGATGGAGTAAAATGTAAAAGACCAAAAGGATCCTTCTATTGTTACGCAAATGTTGAGGAAACCAAATATTCAGATGGAAAAGATTTCTCTGAAAGAGCTTTTGAGGATGCTGATGTTGTTGTTGTGCCAGGAACAGAATTCGGTCCCAATCAAGATAATTACATAAGAGCTAGCTTTGGATCAGTAAGTGTTCCCCAGATAGAGGAAGTTGTAGACAGATTCAAAAATATATTGTAGAATTGCTTGCATGCAAATAACTTAAAAATACATTAAAGAATCATATTGTGAAGGAAGATGTCCGCAGAAAATAAACCCAAACTAAATTTCTACTGCAAATTCTGTGAAAAAGAAATAGAACATGAATTTGTTGGGGATGATAGAAAGAAAGCTTTTACACTTACATTCCATTGTCCCGAATGTGGAAGTTACCATGTCTTCGAGTTCTTTGGTAGTCAGTTTGAGCAACCAACAGAATTAGATTAAACCATGTTTTAGTATAATTTTCATCTTTATTCGTTTTATTCATTGTATAGCAATTCAATGATTTTATATACTCAGATTTACTTCCTCGAAAAAAAACGAACATTATGTTTTTAAATATAAGTCTGGATAGATATATTAGACTCCTAAGGGGTTCAAATATATGAAAAAACGAATAATTTTAGGAATAAGCCTATTGCTAATATTACTGCCTATAGTTTCACCAATGTCTAATGTAATAAATGCGACATGGGATGATTCTACAGATGATGCTCCAAAATTTGAAGCATTTGATGCTGGATCAAAATATGTTTATGACATGACAACTTTCGATTATGGTGAAGGTTTTCTAGAAATTCTAGACCTTATTCTACCAATTGAAGCACCAGATTTTGACTATGGTTTTGATGGTACATTTGAAGGAAGTGAAATTATAGCTTATATTACAGCTATGGACACTTTACCACTATGGCAATATGATGATGATTTCGATTATACGTATGAAAACCAGACCTGGGAAAATGCATTCCAAACGTTTACTTACCTTAAACTAAACAGCGACCTAATGGCATATCTCAATGCATCAATGTTTTCTTTCCCTGATGATTTTGTAGATACCAACATAAACAACTACAAAGACTACTGGGTATGGGGTGATTTTGATAACACAATTGACTCTGACGAATTCTGGAATGGATTTAATCAAACCTTCCTCGATGAATTCTATTGGGGATGGCAAACTCACTATTATGATTGGGGATCATACAATCCTTTCTGGTGGCCAAATGAAAATAATTATGGTGAAAGCCAAATTTATGACTTTGCTAGAGATTTAGGAAAGTGTATCGGATGGGAGATGGGCTACCGAGCTTCTGAAGTCAGTGTAAAAAACCTTGCTTGGTTTGATAATTTTACTGCATTAGACGGTTTCTATGATGGTTTCTTTGACGCTAGAGATAATGGTTTCTCCAGTGGAGAAACTGATTATCTATCAACTTATAGAATACCTGATAAGACTCCCCCAACACCTCCAGCAATCACTAATCTCTTCGATCTTGCTTACTATGAACACTATAGCAGATGGTACGATATGTACTATGGTCAAGGATATCTATATCAAGGAGCTATTGAATATTTCAATAGAGAATTATATCATGATCTCTATGATGCAGAGTGGAATACCTGGATGTCTGGATATAAAAGTGGTTTCGATAATGGATATCATAACTATGGTGGATTTGACCATGGTACTTGGGATGACGGTGGAGTTTTTCCAGGTCCAAATTATAATCTTCCAGTAAACTATTATTGGAATCCAGAAGATTCCTGGGAAGATGGTTATAACTGGGGAATAAAGGATGGCTATGATTGGGCGTATGAGGACGGATTTAATGATCCAGATACTAATTACGGATTAGACTATCTTAATGGAATGTGGGACTATGGTTCTAAAGGATATTTTGATGGTTTCGCAGATGGAGCTGCTGATAAAATAGCAGGAGCTCTTACTGAAAATCCAATACCTGTACTACCTAATCCAGCTGGAACAACCGAATATCGCGATGGAGCAAACTATGCATATGAAAGCCAATTCTATGATGGTTATCATAATGGTTTTATCTTTTCTACACTAGTAAACAGTCCTGATCCTATGATGTGGTTATGGTCTAATGGACCATTTTATACAATGAATCTACCCGATGCTGAATTAGATATTTCAACTGGTTCTATAATTCCAATCCCAATTCCTTTGACAATGTTTACAGATTTAGAATTTGCCATGAATGTTATGGGAGATTATAAATATGAATTCTTGCATGGATCTTATGACTACTGGCCATTTACAGAAACTTTTGTACCAATGCAGTCAATCTATGCACCTGACACTAATTGGGAGAGCTTAGATGATATAGATGTTGCTATGAATGACACACCAGAATATGAATCACCAGGTTTCAATACAACCTATGATGATATTAACAACTATTTCCTATTCGAACTGCATATGGATATGACAGAACCAGGTATGACACAAGATGTTTACTGGGGCTATAATACTACCGATGGGATGTTGCTAAACGTCTCCTTGAGTTTAGATTTCTATTCTCTAACTGATGTGTATGTAGATATGGTTATAGAGCTAAATTACGGAAAAACAGAAACAGTAACATTTACAGACTTTACTGATGAATCTTGGACCTACAGCATTGATGATTTTGTTTTCTACTATGACATACCTGCAATTGCACCACAAGAGTTTGTCGATGGATTAACTCAATTCAAAACAGGTGGTTTAGATGCCATTGGTAATGAATTTCTAACCGTAACTGTTGATCGCTATGAAGGTCTTTGGGCTAATTTCTCAACGGAATTAACTAATCCTTCAGAACCTTTGTCAACACCAGAAATTGATACATACTCATATCCAATGATTTACCCTGCAGGACCTCAATTCTTACCAGATTGGGACTTGCTGGATGGAATGTTTACTACGGTAACTTCAGTCATAGGTAATTTAGATTACTTTGTAGAAGCTCTAACTCTACTCGCTGGACAAAACACCAATGTGGTTCTCAACCAACTAATCTTTAATCCAGTTGTCGATTCGTTCTATTACTCAGATGCAGGTCTAGACGTAATGTATAATTATATCTCAATTGATGTAGCAGTAGACTTTGAGTTTGGTATGTTGAACGGAGACTATGAATGGGAAACTAGTTCTTTGGATGGTTGGATAAAAGGCTACATATGGGTAGGAATTGATTACTTTACTGGTCAAGTTCTAGGTGGAGGAGTTAAGACAAGCTTTGATTTCGTCATCGGTCAAATTCCAGATTATGGTATGAATGGTATGGGTATGGAAGCTTATCTAGAAATAATAGTTGCTTCAGATATTGCTTCAATACCTCATCTCGACGCTATAATAGGTACTTTACCATTAGTACCAGAGTTTGGATTAGTAACCATTCTAAGTATCATAGGACTAGCAGCTATTTCAAGCGCAGTAATATTCACAAAAAGAAGAAAATAATCTTCTAACCTTTCTTTTTTCTATTTTTTCTTTAAGTTTATTTGATTTAAATAATAGATTAACTTTAAAATAACCGAAACAAAGATATTATCATGGATTTAAAACTTGGTAACAAGCATTTTGTTATTACTGGGGGAACAGGAGGAATAGGAGAAGCAATTATTTCTTTGCTCTACAAAGAGGGAGCAAAGATAAGTGTGCTATACTTCAAGAATATTCAGAAAGCCAGAGAGTTAGCAGAATCATACAATAACCAAAATATCAATTTTATACAGTGTGATTTGAGAAAAGAAGATGAAGTGAAGAAATTCTTTAAAACATCAACAGAACACTTTGGAAGAATAGATGGATTAGTAGCTAATGCAGGAATATGGGTTTCTGATAGTATTTTAACATCAAAAATGAGTTTGAAACAATGGGAAAACATCATACAAGTTAATCTAACTGGTGTTTTTCTGTGCGTTAAAGAGTTCTTCCTTAATCTTGAAAATTATCCTGAAGATAATGCATCTTTAGTGCTAATTGGTTCAACCGCTGGTTTGTTTGGTGAAGCTGGACATGCTGATTATTCTGCGACAAAAGCAGCTTTGATGTATGGTTTAACAAAAACTTGGAAGAATGAAATTGTTTCATTTGCGAAATTAGGAAGAGTGAATACTGTAGCTCCCGGATGGGTAAACACTCCAATGGCAAAAGAATCATTGAAAGACGATAAAGTTGTACGCAAGATTCTGCAAAGTATACCAATTCAAAAAATAGCTACACCGTTTGATATTGCTTCTTTGACTGTATTTCTTCTATCAGATAGAGTAGCAAGTCATCTAAATGGGGAGACAATTATGGTTCATGGAGGGATGGAAGGACGTGTTTTATATGATATTGATCAGACCAAACTTGACAATATAGATAAATGAAAAAAAGGAAAATGTCTTTAGCAATATCTTTATGTTTATCCGGAAAATGTTTATTTAATGTCTGAAAATCCTCAAAAAATAGATGTTCAATCCAATTTTAAAAAAGTTCTTCAACAGGTAGAGGATTACTCAGAAAAAGTAGGAAGGAATCCAAGCGAGATTACTATTGTAGGTGTTTCGAAACGTATAGAATTTGATAGAATAAAGCTCGCAATAGATGCAGGGCTAGAAATTATTGGAGAAATCGCAGGGACAGAACTTAAGAAAAAACTCCCTCTGATAACAGATTATTCATCATCAACACAGATGCATATAGTTGGGAAAATGCAATCAAATAAAGTAAAATATGCTGTTGAGAACTGTAATCTCATACAAAGCATCCAAACAGAGAAAATTTTTTCACTAATAAATAGAAGAGCTCAATCGAGAGAAATAAAATATCCAATTTTCATTCAAGTTGATTTTAGTAATTCAGTTTTTCCTAAAGGACTTGATATGAATACTTTATTGAAGTTTATCAAATCAGTAGAAAAATACTCAAACGTTGAAATTCAAGGTATTATGACAATAGCTCCTTTAGAGTATGAAGTTGATCAAATTAAACTTAGAAAATTCTTTTCAAGAACTCACAAGTATTTCATAGAAAAAATTGTTCCTTTGTTGGATGTAGAAAAACCTCAACTTTCAATGGGTATGTCAAATGATTTCAATGTTGCAATAGAAGAAGGTTCAACAATGATTAGGGTGGGGACTGCTATTTTTGGACCAAGAAACTGATTCATTTCTTCCCTTTCTTATCAACAATTTGAGTAGGATATTCAGATAACATGAATAAAGCTTCCTTGATTGTTTCAGAAAGATCAATTACATTAGCTTCTCCGTTTTTGATTAGATAGGGAATAACAGATTTAATACCTTCAATAACTGGCCCCGTGAATTCATCGAATTTTATTCTTGCAGTAAATCCTACTACATCACTCATCACAATAAGACGATCTCTATACTTATCCATTTCCTTCTTATATTTAGGCTCTAAATATAATCGAATCTCCCAATCATCTTCTGCTGCAATAGGTTCAACGTTAGGAAATTGTAGAACTGAAAGAATATCCATTTTGGAAGTATAAACCTCTTTTGAAATACGTCCCAAAGTAATATAATATCCTTGTTTATCGCTTGATAATTCTATATCGTTTTGAACGAAGAACGTACTAATCAATCTTCCATATGTGTTAATCATCTTTGTAAAAGTATTACCTAATACTCTCATGTTAAGATAGAGATTATTCTCAAAATCACTTCTTGATTTACTTTTACTCCAGGCTTTCAATACAGCATCTGCGACTTTCTTTTCTCCACTTATCATCTGATTATATGATTCATCAATAACATATTCTGGAATTCGTCTATAGAGTAGAATTGAGATAGCTATCTCCATGAAATTCTTTGGTAATTCTACTATTTCTCGAGGATTTATTTGATTAAGTGTTTCAATTATTTCTTTTTGGCATTGTTCAGTAGAAATTGTAAATCTACCATAATCAAGCCTTTGTATTTTAAATATATCACCCACCCAATCCCTTACTTTTCGACTAACTGTATCTAAATGAGCAGAAAGATCAACACTTACATCTTTTGACCATTTTTCTACTAATTTAGTCATTTGATTGTTTAATGGATTCCAACTTTTTAGTAGACGTTTTCTTATATCTTTAAGTTCCTTTATAGCTCTACTATATAATCTCATAGCTTTTTTCTTGTAATTTAGGTCATTCGATCTTAATGCCGAGAAACCATTTAGAATGTCTTGAACCACTTTAAATGTTCTTGGTGCTTGTATATTCCAACTTTCTTGACATTTCTCGTGGAAACCCCTTCCTTTGAATTTTTGTGGAATATTCCTTATCATTGGAAATGTTGGAAATGGATCTTTTATTTCATTTAATCTATGAGCAGGAATTAACTTAGATGCCAATTCTCTACTGAATGCTGTTATTAGTGAATCAAGTCTATTTATCACCTGTTCTTCGAAGTTGAAAAGCTGTTGAAGATAAGATGTTATCATTCCTCTTAAGATAGCTTTAGCGTAAGCTCTTCGGAGTATTTTGGAATTTTTAAAACATGTAACTAGAAATTCAGCATCTTGCTCAAAGTGCCGTAATGGTATTATTTTGTTACTTATACTTATTGTTAACCCGTTCTTCTGAAGTAACTCTGAAGAAGAAATAGTTCTTCCATCAAATCTTAAGTTTGATCGTCCGAAAATAGAACGTTTTATTTGAACTGGAACTGAGTTTACGTATGCTTTTACAGTCCCCTCATCTATTGCTGATCCAATCAGATCCTTAGCACTCAAACTCATTTGAGGAGCAGTTTCATAATTCTTTTCTTTAATATCTCTTGTAATATTAGAGAGTATCTCTACTAGAACAGTTTTTGGTGCTAAGTTTTTGAAAGAATTCATCATATACTTGTATATATCACCTAGAGTGGAGTTGAACATCTGGTCCTTGATCATTTTTTCTAGAGTTGTGATTATTGCTCGCTCCAGAGCATTAGCAAATAAAACCGATTCTTCTATATTTGAAACCTGCAATTGCTGTCCAATTCCAATTTCTTTGAATCGCTTCGTGAGGTCTTTAATCCAGTCAGATTGGAGAACTGTTAATTTAGATATTCTATCAAGAATTAAGTTCCTCTTCACTTCTATGGATGTTCTAGCTTGTTTATTCTTATCAGATTCTATTTTCCTTTCTTCTAGAATAGAATATGTAAAATTAATTATTACATTCCAAATACTGTTTGGTAGCTTCCTTCCTACAAAAGGATCTATTAATTGATTATAAAATAATCGAGCACCTTGAAGAACTAACGGTGAAACATCTTCTATGAGCGCATCACATATCATACTACCTACATGAGGAACATCAGTAACAGCGCTGATATGTTTTTGAATTGTTGAATAGAGAGGAATGTCTCTAAAATCGACCAATGATAGAAGAGGAGTTTTTTTAGCAATTGAATAAATCACCTCTTTAGCGAGTTTATGTGAAATGAATGAATTTGCTGAATGGATTTCATCAATAGTAAGAGCTTTAAGTTGTTTAGAAATTAATTTTTCCATGTTTTTGGAAAGATGTTGTTCAATAAGCTCTTGAGGTTGAACTTCTTTCTTTCTTAGATAATTCTCAATGAGGTTACGAATTTCATCTATTGCATACCTAGGGTTTTCATATTCGAGGGCAATGAAAGGATCATCTATCAGTATCTGATAGAGAATATCTTGTGCTACCATCTGAACTAACAATTGTCTCTTAAAAGATACTATTGACCCCTTATCCCAAGAATTTTCATCTCCTCCTATCCATTCATCGATATTTTTAAGTTGAACTAGAGTTGGGAATTTTATTGGATCATTTTCAATTACTTGTAAATACTTATGTACTTTCTCAACTAATCCTTTATTATTCACAGGAACCGATATCTTCTGTTTTGCTATTGTACATGCTTTGAGAAATGATTTTGTTACATAGTTTGCTGATATCATTTTTCCTGCAGATAAATTCTGATGAAAATTCGGAGTAAGAATAATAAATCTACAGAATGCTAATGCTAATTCTTGTACTATCTGTTCATCATATCTTGAGAGTTTTCTTGCTTGTTCAGATTTCACTACATATTGAACTACAACATCATCTGCTTCCTCAGCAAGTGTAAAAGTACCAAATTTGACGAATTCATTTTCCCCTGTCATGAATTGAGAGTTTGTTACATCAACCTCTGTAGACATTAAATTCTGAAGTGAAAGAAGAATCCCTTGCATCATACTAGAATCTTTTGCTAACTTTCCTACAGTTGCAAAACTTATTCCTGCGTCACTACCTGTAGATATCCATAAATCGTAGGGGAATTGCTTTGTCATAGACCTCACAGTACTATATAACCTAATTTTAGGTTCTAATTACTTAATATTTGTTATGTTTAATATTCTTTTTTCTATTGGTAAAGGAAAAATCCAGATTTTTAGAATGTGTCCTCAAGACAAAGTTTTTTTAAATGCGAACAGAAAATGAAATTAAGCAACTATTTGGAACATGGGAAATAAAGATGGTCGAATCTACGAAGAAAGTTCATATCAGAAGACTTGTGCTAGACGTACTAAAACCTCATCAACCTAGAATTGATGTTTTGGCTTTAGCTTTAGGAGTTATTTCAGGAATTGAATCAGTTAATATAACTAGAACAGAAACTGATTCCAGTACTGAAGGAATAATTGTTACTATTGTTGGTAATGCTTTAGATTTCGAGAAAATAAAAGAAACTTTGAGGGAATATGGTTCATCAATTCACTCAGTAGATGAAGTCGTTGTTGGAAAAGAAATTATAGAAGCTGTCAGATTACCAAATGAAGAAGGTATAACCTAACAATTGCAAAATTTCTAATCATACCTGAACTGGAAAATGAACTGGAAAACTCTATTGAAGAAAGAGATGCATTACTAATTAGTTTTCTCAATAGCGTTTTTTCCAAGCTCAAAAGCTTTCAGATTTTGTTCTACATACTTCTTAGGAACTCTTTCTTTGAGTGCTTCCTTTAATTCTTCATCAGATAGAGGGAATCCCTCTACTTGTGATAGAACTCCTAATAATACTATATTTTGAGCTAATGAAAGACCGGCTTCAAGTGCTAATGCTTCTGAGTCTATCTTAATTATTTTAGCTTTGAATTTAGCTAAATTTTCATCAATCTTCTCCTGTGCTTCTATAGCAGCTTTCTTGTTCTTTTTCCAACTAACGGGATTTAAAATTGTTTTAGACGTTATTGCTGTCGCATTAGGTTCTAAATACTTGATAAATCTCAAAGTCTCATTCTCTTCTATTCCTATTAGAACCTTTGCACTTCCTTCTGGAATTGTTGGAGAATGTAATTCCTTTCCGATTTTGAGATTAGTAATTACTGATCCACCTTTCTGTGCCATCCCATGAACTTCAGATCCAAGGATGTGTAAACCCTTTTTTCGAGCTGCAATTGCAATAACATCTGAAATTGTCAATATTCCCTGACCACCTACTCCAACTATTACCATTTGATACTCTTCAGTCATTTAATTCCACCTTTGAAATTGCTCCTGTTGGGCATATTTGAGAGCATACAGAACATCCAGTACACATTGCAGGATCTATTACAGTATATTTTTTATCTTTGGAATTTGTATCTAAACTCCAGGATATTGCGGGACATTGATATTGTACAATGCAAGTTCCACAAGCAATACATACTTCTGAATTTGTATGAAAAACTTCTATTTCTTCTCCTTTTCTTCTTTTTCTTCTCCACCATTCATTTGCACAGATTTTTCTCATAATTATTACTGTTGGTCCTTCATGTTTTAGCGCATCTTCGATAGTTTTTTTACCTTTTTCAAAATTATAAGGATCAAATTCTACAATATAATCTACTCCTAAACCTTTGACAACATTTTCAATTGGAATATCCTCCGTCGGATTAGGTTGAAATCCCGTCATAGCTGTCATTCTATTATCTAGGATGATTAAATTGAAATTTGCTTTATGATAAACTGCATTTACAAGGGCTGGTAATCCAGTGTGAAAGAATGTTGAATCACCTATTAAGGCAAATATTGGTTTATTTTTTATCACTCTTGCAAAACCATTTGCCATTCCTATTGATGCTCCCATACAAACAATAGTATCGGTTACCCAAGGATCTAAGGAGTAACAACCTATATCTGATGAGAAAATTCCATCTTGTTTTCTAACTACTTTGGAAAGTTCATAAAATGCTGCTCTGTGTTGACATCCAGCACAGAAAAGAGGTGGTCTGAACGGTATGAATTCTTTTGTTTCTTCCACAGCTTTTTGAATTTCTGAAAGAGATGGCAACTCTCCACCAATTACTTTTATCAATCCTTCTGCAACGAGTCTAGAATCTAGTTCATGATACCTTTTAGTAATTCCATTGCATTTACCATGTATCTCTGGATTGAGACCATTTTGAATAAACAACGCTGAAATTCTATCTTCTAAGTAGGGATCTACTTCCTCTATAAAGATTATATTCTTCTTATTCTTCGCAAATCTAAGAATTGACTTTTCATCTAAAGGTGAAATCATTCCTAATTTGAGTATAGGGATTGTTCTTTTCAGAGTTTTAAGTGCATCTTTTACATATGAATAGGATATACCTGAAGTAATAATACCATAATCCTCTCCATCATTATCTTCTACAATTGATAATCCACTATCAAAAATCCATTCCTTTATTTTCTCCATTTTTTCCAGAAGTTTCGGATGATTAGCTCTTGCGATTGCTGGTAAACACTTAAATCGTGGTGTTTTTTCTAAATCACCCTCTTTAAAGTTTGATTCATATTCGTTATATTGAACATCAGCTCTAGCATGAGAAATTCTAGTTGTTGATCTTAAAAGAATCGGAGCTTCGAATTTTTCACTTATATCAAAGGCAAGTTTAACATAATCTTTTGCTTCTTGAGGATTTGAAGGTTCTAAAATTACAAAATTAGCTGATACTCCTAGCCATCTTGAATCTTGTTCGTTTTGACTGCTAAAGCAAT
This sequence comes from Promethearchaeati archaeon, assembly GCA_013166775.1. GTDB lineage: Archaea > Asgardarchaeota > Heimdallarchaeia > Heimdallarchaeales > Heimdallarchaeaceae > UBA460. Next base: position 71,126 of record JABLTJ010000004.1, on the reverse strand, counting down.
GGGGATCATCTCCAACGACTGTAACAAAACCTCCTTTACAGCCCATGTACATAAAAGAATAATAAGCATCTGCTGCTACATTCAATCCCACATGTTTTAGAGCTGTCATAGATCTTACACCACTAATAGATGCTGCATAAGAAATCTCCATGGCAACTTTTTCATTTGTACTCCATTCTGCATAAAAATCTAATTCAGGTGCAGCTGCAATTAAAGCAGCACTAATCTCACTACTTGGAGTACCTGGATAAGCTGCGAAAACTTGAACACCAGCTTCAATAGCTCCTCTAGCTATCGCTTCATTACCTAAACACAGTACTCTCTTCTCCTTATTTTCAATAAGGTCAGATAATTTTCCCATAGATATCTAAGCTCTTAAAAATACTTAATAATAAAAAAGATTTTGAAATGAATGCTTATGCTTTACTCTACAATGTTGCTTGTTAATTGAGTTTCATAAAGATCGTAATATTTACCTTTTCTCTCCAAAAGCTCTTGATGTGTTCCCTCCTCAACTATCTCACCGTCATCTATTACTACTATTTTTGATACATTCTTAATAGTACTTAATCGATGTGCAATAATAATTGATGTTCTACCTCGAAGAGTATAGTTTATTCCTTTTTGGATTAATGCTTCTGTTATTGGATCAACAGAGCTACTGCACTCATCAAGTATCAAAATACTAGGATTTGCTACTATAGCTCTTGCTAGAGAAATTAATTGTCTTTGACCAAGTGAAAGTCTTGAACCTCCTTCTTTGACATCTGTTTCGTACCCTTCTGGAAGTTGTAAGATATAATCATGTAGTCCAAGAACCAGACATACATCGAACACATCTTGATCCTCAGCTTCTTTTCTTCCGAACTTAAGATTCTCCATAATAGTACCACTAAAAAGATATACATCCTGAGGCACTACTGCGATATTTTTTCGTAGTAGTTCTAGATCTATTTTCTTTATCTCAGTATTGTCTATCAGAAGCTTTCCTTTTGTAACATCATAGTATCTAGAAAGAAGCTTGGTGATCGTAGTCTTTCCTGCTCCTGTTTGTCCAACCAATGCAATACTTTGTCCTGAATCTATAGTTAGATTGATGTTCTTGAGCACCTGAACATCCTCAGTATAGAAGAAATCTACTGAATTAAGTTCTATCTTTCCTTTGATTTGTTTAGGATACAACGGATCTTTTGCATTTTGAACACTTGGTGTCTCATCCATTATCTCAAATATTCTCTCTGCTGAAGCGAATCCAGATTGAATTATTGTGTAGAATGTAAACAAACTGATAATTGGCATGAAGAATCTATTAGAGTATTCGAGAAATATGTATAACTCCCCTATTGTCAATGCTTGTTTAGTAATTACTAGATATCCTCCGAAAATTATAACTAAAGTGCTTCCTAAACCTGCGATTATTTGAATGATAGGTATAAAAAGTGATGAGACTCCTGCTGCTTCTACATTTGCTTCATAGTTTTCTCTGTTAAGGTCTCTGAAATTTTCTATATTTTCTTCTTCTCGAGATAAAGCTTTTGTTACTTTTACTCCTGTTATCGTTTCTTGAAGATTCGCTGTAACTTTTGCAATTGCAACTCTAGTTCTTCTGTATGCTGCACGTACCCTTTTCTGGAAAAATACTGCAGTAATTAGAAGGATGGGAACTATTGTGAAAGTTACCAATGTCATTTGAACATCATAAATGAACATGATCACAACGATCCAGATTAGACTGAAGAAATCCGCAAATATATCTATTATACCAGTTGTAAGAAGTTCTCCTAGCGCATCTACATCATTAGTAACTTTGGAAATTGTTCTACCTGATTCTGTTTCTGTAAAGTAATCAAAAGATAGATACTGTAACTTAGCAAAAGTATCATTTCTTATTCGATAGATCATTTTTTGACCTAGTTTCGCAAAGAAAATTGTTCTTGCTAAAATCAATATAAAATTCAGTACTATAAATATGAGATAGAGACCACCCATTATTATTAAGCTTGAAACAAAATCCAATCTGTCAGGTTTAATAAACATATCAATTGTCTGCTGCATTAGAATCGGAATTAAGGTTGAAAAAACTGAAGCAGTTAGAACAACGGCCATAACAGAGATAGTTTCAGTTTTATAATGTCTGAAAATACTAAAGACTCTTTTAAAGAGTGTCCAGTCTGAATATTTTTTCTCTCTTTCAGCTTCCTCTCTTCTCATATAATGAATAGCCCAACCCATCAATCATCCCCCCATGTTTTTGTTTCTTGAATCTCTTTAGATATCTCATCAAGCGAATAACTTTGTGCTAATGTTTCATAGATCTCTTTGTACAAACCTTCTTCTGAAATCAGTTTCTTATGATTTCCATCTTGTATGATTCTTCCTTTCTCAAAAACTAGGATCCTATCGGCATAATGTACTGAAGAGATTCTTTGTGATATTATCAGAGTTGTTCTTCCTTTGCTCAAGATGTCCAATGCATCTTGAATTTGAGCTTCTGTTTCTGCATCAACTGAAGCTGTAGAGTCATCAAATATCAGAATAGAAGGGTCAGTCAAAAGAGTTCTTGCTATTGAAACTCTCTGTTTTTGTCCTCCTGATAATGTGATTCCTCTATCTCCTACTTTACTATCATACCCTTCGGGAAGACTTGCTATGAATTCGTGTATTTTTGCAATTTTTGCCGCTTGAATAATCTCTTCATCTTTTGCATCTGGTTTTCCAAACGCAATATTTTCTTTAATTGTAGCATTGAAGAGATATGTTTCTTGAAGTACAAGCCCTATCTGTTTTCGCATAGCTTTTAATTTATACTTCTTTAGATCTATATCATCAATTTGTATGGTACCCTCATTAGGATCATAAAATCTGGATAACAGATTAACAAAAGTACTTTTTCCACTTCCTGTACCCCCTAGTATAACTACTTTTTGACCAGTATGGATTGAAACACTAATGTTGTTTAGAATAGCTCTCCCTAATTCATATTCAAAACTAACATTTCTGTATTGAATTTTCCCTAATAATTTAGGTGGATTTATTGCATCAGGATCTTCCTGAACTTCTCGTTTTGCACTTATCAATTCGATAATTCTATCTCCACTAGCTAGCATTCTTTGTATGATCCCTACTAACCAAGTCAACTGTCTTGTAGGACCTGGAAGAAGAGCAAGATAAGATAAGAAAGCAATAAAACTTCCTAATTCCATTTCATTTCTGATAACTGCCCTTCCCCCTATGGTTAGTACAAGCGTAGTCCCAATACCAATGAGAAGAGTCATTGTCGAAAAGTAAATAGCTCTGAAAACCTGAGTTTTAATCCTCAAATCACGATATTTTGTATTTGATTCATCAAACTTTATTATCTCATTTTTCTCTTGAGCAAAACCTCTAACTACATGTGTTCCAGTAACATTCTCTTGAAGAATAGAAGTTACTTCACCAAATTGCGTCCTTGCTTTATAGAAAAGAGGTCTAACTTTAGCGCTAAACCAGTAGATTAACCAGATAAAACCTGGAAAAAGAGCTACAAGAATTAAACCTAATTTCCAACTCAGAACTAGCATAGCAACGTAAGATCCTATAAAGAATACTGCACCATTCATGATGAGTCTAATTGTAAAACTGACAAAACCTTGAATAGCATTCAAATCAGTCGTAACTCTAGTCATTATTTGGCCAGTATTTTCTTCGTCATAATATTCCAAACTTAATTGCTGTAGTATTTTGTAGATATCATTTCGTAATTCATATACAACCTTTTGTGCAAACTTCGCTGCGTAAAATCTAGAAAAATATTGGAGAACTCCCCCAAACAAAGCAACTCCTAAAATTGCACCTCCAAAAATCCAAATAAGAGTGGTACTCTCCATAGGAATTGCTGTATCAATAGCTTGTTTAATTAACAAAGGAGTAGCTAAACCTATAATAGCCGCAAGAAAAGAAACGATACTTACGGTGATTAGAAAACCTATTCTGTTAGACAAATATGGCCATAGAATAGCGAATATTTCTTTCGAAGAATGTACTCTCTCTTTGTTCTCCAACCATGACATTTGGTTCAAGATTTAGTTTGAACGATTTAAAATTTACGATTAGGAACTCATAATAAAAAACTTAAAAACAAGTTTTTTCAACAACGTTTATAAATGTCATTTGAACCATTTGTGTAGCATAGATGTTCAGGAGGAAATTGTGTGAAATATACTAAAACCACATGTTTAGTCATATTGGTGTCGCTTTTGGCATCACCATTTACAAACTTTAATATTAATGCACAAGAAGAAAAATGTCCAACATTAAAAGGAAATTTTCAATATCAAGGAGTTATACGCGAACAAAAATTCAGAAAGAAGCTAATACCAAGTTTCTATGATGACGAATCAAATCCTCTCTACGACATATTTGGTGGATATAAACAACGAAGTTTTCTATTCTGCTTTGACTCTTGTTCAGATGATGATGAGGATATTGATCAGATAGTTGTCATATATGGTGTAGGAACTCTAAGAAACGCACCACTCTATTCTATAGATTTTGAATATACTGAACTAGACGGGGTTTATGGATTAAATGTTTCAAAAGAAAAAGGAGTAGATTGGATAGAACTCTCTCCTAATGTAATGAATAAAACTTCTCCTGAATATGACCAATTCCATTCAGCTATCTATACTCTGGTAGTAAACCAAACTTGGTTAACTCACACAGAAATATATAATGAAAGAGATCCAGATTTAGGTTATACTCTAGGCTTCATCTATGAAAATTGGGATTTATGGGGATTAAATGAAACTTTGGAGAATATTGTGTTAGCTGATTTAACACAAAACACAGGAAATATTGGAACTTGGCAACAGATTAACAAAGATCAAACAGTAATAAATGGTAATTTTACCACATTTGGTCCAGAAAATCCAATTTTTATTGACCCACAGGATGAATACAATGCTGCCTACTGGTGGCCAAAATATAACATCTCTATCGCCCAAAATGTTGAAAGAACGTCTCTTCCACGAACAAATAGTTTCGAAATCGATTTTCCATTTATGGGTGTTCTCCTTGCGTTTTCTGTATTTTCAATGGTTTTTGTTTTTACAAGAACAATTAGGAGGACTAAAAAATGAAAAAGTATCAGATATTTATAGCATGTTTTTTCCTTTCGACAATAATGGTTATTTCATCATTCACACTCAATGCAACTGCTGCTCGAGATGAAATTAGTGATAAATGGGATTTTGAAGGTACTCTACGGGTGACAAGTGAAGAGAAAAAACTCCTCATTTATGATCCTACTCTTTCAGAATATGAAGATCCTCCTATGAATGAATCAGTTGATGGTTATAAAAGACCTGAAGTATATTTTCAAGTTATGGGTTTCGATACAAACGATGACCAGCTACTCGATCATTATTATGGTTTTTATGGGATTAGTTATTTTGATCTTTCAGATTTCTATAATTATAGTGTTGAAGGTTGGGATAGATATTGGGTTGTCGTTAATGCCAAATGGCGGATGAGAATACCTGAAAACTCAACAGCACGATGGGAAGTCCTGTATTATCCAGATCCTTATTATGATTTAATAAGCGGAAACCTACTTCAAAAAATACCAATCTATTACGTTAATCTCACAAAAAATCTTGGATGTAACTTGGAGTATAGAATCGACTTAGGACTAAACTATACACTAGGTAATTTTACTACTTTCGGTCCTGGAGGGCAACCTCTCTATCCTGATAAACCAATTTTTCCTGGATATAATGTCGCTTTACCCTTATTTATAGCTAATCTCCCCATAGAGTACTTAGTACAAACAGGTTTCTTTGGTAACACGCTAAGTTTTGTAATGATAGTCTCAATGTCTTTTGGGTTATTCTACAAACTAAAGAATCGACGGAAACGAAAAAGATAATCTACTGATTTTCTCCCAAAAGCTTTTATTTTTCCCTTAATCTATATTTTTATGGTTTGAATATGTTTGGCTTGTCTACTACAATATCCACGATACTTATTTCAATCTGTGGTTTAATCGTAGCTTTTCTCATTATCTATCCAGTATCTTCATATAAGAAACCAAAAGCTTGGTTAGCTGCTAAACTATTACTCATTATTGTAAGTTCAATAATTGTTATTTTGTTATTAGAAGTAAAAAGAGACAGTTTTTTCTTCATGGGATCGTTTATGAGTATTGGTTTTTTACTAAAAGCAATTTTTAAGTTAACTGAATTAAAATCGTTATGTTTACTATTATCTTACATATCATTTACTTTCATATTTCTCTCAATGGGTCAAATTATTTTGTTTATATTAAATCTAGGTTTCGCATATGTTCTTTTCATCTATCTATCAATTTACAATGTGTATGATGACGGAAACAAAGATCAAAAGAAAGATAAGAAAGTTACAAAATATGTAACTGATTTGTTCTTCTTCTTAACTTCATTAACTATCACTGGATTTATAGTCTACGAATTGCAAAATGATAAAGCAATATTGCTTCAGAATGATTCTCTAATTCAAATTTTTTCAGGTCATTTTAGTGTTCTAATACTTGTTATTTTCACTTGCTTACTAATTGTGGTACTCTTCATAATTTTCACATTAGATATTCAAAAAAGATACACAAAAAGGAAGGATGAAACATGGTATTCTTAAACAGTCTCATAGCTTTGTTCTTTCTTTGTTTGTGTTTTAGTTTATTAATTATCATAAGCTCTAAAAAGAACGTAAATATCCTTTTTGGTTTTCTCTTGATGGTTCTATCAGGTATAGTTTTGCTTAGTTTTTCAGAATTATCTGCGGAGAACGTAGTATTTGTAATCTTTGGGCTGCTAGCTATATCAATAATGTTTGCTTTTCAATTTAGAGATCACCTGATTGTTTCAATTGAATCAGAAGATTCTGGGAGTGATAACAATGGATAGTTTTTCTTTAATCTTAACAATACAGGTTATAATACTGTTATTATTCCCTCTTCTAAGAAGATTTTTCAATTTGATTTTTACTGAAGAAAGGGAAGCAAGGTTAGCTAATATGATGGTGTTCACAACAGTTAACCTGGTGCTTCCTCTAAGTCTGTTAATCGTTTTTCTCTTCTTAAAAATCACTGGATCTTTCAGTGAAATCACTACCAAAATCCTTCTGTTTGGAAGCAAAAACTTTATGTTTGAATTAGGTTTTCAGATAAAATCTATACAAATTCTCTCTTATTCATTTTTCTTTATTATATCTTCTCTCTTATCCTGTAGAATTATTCTGAATAAAGAAAAGATGCAAAAAAACTATCTTGACAAAATCTCACTCTTTTTAGCTATTTTTGTTCTCTTGCTCTATTCGCCTAATTTCTTCCAACTTACGTTGTTTATGATTTTTCTAGATATAGTGATTCTTAGGTTTATTCAGATTTCCTTCAGAAATTCAGATTTAGGTGATATTAGAGGTGTAAAACAAGTGATATTTTCTCTTATTATTGGAAATTCATTTTTATTATCCAGCTTTGGACTAATCATAAAACTTTCTAAGACTTTCGATTTTTCCTCCATATTGCACGACATCAGTTTCCACTATAATCTTTCTCATCCATTTTTCATTGCTGTTTGTAGTATTTTTCTTGTTGGATTAACTGCAAAAATCTCACTTTTCCCATTTCATGAGTGGAAGAGAAAATCGTGGAATTCAAATATTCCTTGGATATTTCAAATAGTTTTCTTATATATATCTGTAATACTACTGTTTTTCTACATAACACCTTATATTGGGATAATTTCATTAATTAAGAATGGAATAGTATGGTATGGAGTCATTATTGCTCTCTTGAGTTCAGTCTTAGCTGTTTTGATACAAAAGAAAAAGGTTGCTTTAACATTGCTGTTATCATTTTACAGTGGAATAATTCTTTTCACCATTGGATTGGATTTTTATATAGCTGCTTTCCAACAAATAATTCTTCTTCCTTTCATCTTTAGCATACTTTCTGTTTATGTTTTAAAGGAGAGAAAAACTATTGAAGAAGGAGAAAAACAATCTTCTCCCTCTATCTTAGTCTCAGTATTATTATCGATCCCAATCTTAATTGCGAGTCTATCGCTAATAGGGATTCCTCCATTGAATAGTTCTCTTGTTTCTATTACTTACACTTTAGATCACGCAGATATTCTTTTCAATAATGGACTTTTAGCCTGTGGAATAATATCTTCAGCTTTTATCGTTTATCTAGTTTTTCGAACAGTAAACGAAATATGGATTCAGAAATCTCAATCTGAAATAGAACTATTAAACGTGTTTATTTTAATAGGAAGCTCTTTAGCTATAATCCTATTTAGTGTGTTATTACCCTATCTATTACCTTTAGAACACTTTCCAGTGATTATCTTATCTGAATCAAGATTATACCTGAAATCAGCTTTACCTGTTGCAGCTATAGGTTTTATTTTCAGTTTATTATTCATACTTACAACTCGCTATTTCAAAAGGCAACAAAAGTTTTTCTCCCATAAAACTGAGTCAATTAGTGATATTCTTCAAAAGATTATTACATATGATTTCATCTTTGAGCTATGTGCAGTAATTTACTTGAAAATAATACTCCCCTCAGCTGCTTGGATTAAGAAAAGAATAATTATTGGATTCTTTGTTGGAATTGTTTTTAGTTACACTTACTTATGGTTAAGGATTTTAGTCAAAGGTTTAAGAAAATTAGTTTTTGACATAATTATCCCCTTCATAAAAAGAATGTTTGAAAACGCATCTAAATTTCTGAGACATTTAGAGGGAATCAATCTTAAACAACAATTACAGCTAGCTGCTGTTTTCATGATCATTTTACTAATTATTGTAATAGCTTTTTACTTTGGAGGTACCGTCAAATGAGACTAAGTAGAGGTGATATCGACTGAGTTATCATGTTGAGTTTCTAAAAATGTTCCTCCATATTGAGATATTATTAATAGGTGTTTTTTCACTTATGATATTAGGTGGATTAGCAAATAAGATTGTGAGGAAATTTCTCATTTTTAATGGGAGGATGAGGATACTCTTTGGTTATGTATCAATAATCTGTAGCATTATTTCAATGATAGCAATAGGTTATACTATATCCCCTTTTCAATATGAGACATCAATTTTCTTTCTTAGTGAATTCTCTCCCTTCTCAGTTGGTGCTTATTTAGTAATCAGCATTGGCATTATTCTTGCAGAATTTGTTACTATTAAGGAAACAGATATCTGCTCAGAAAAGAGTTTTAATGCATTTATTTCACTTCTTCTCATTCAAGCAGGTAGTTTTTTTATCGTTTCCGCAGTTTCTTGGCTTTTGGTCTTTCTTGGGTATATTTTACTTTTCGCTTCCTTTAATTTTTACATTCGAATTATGTATACTCAGAACGAAGATAATAATCAAAACTTCATTTCACCTTATTTCATAATGAACGCTTTGTCGATAGTTATTCTTTTCGTGAGTATAATTTGTTACAATATTACTGAAAATTCTTATCATATTCATAACATGTTAGGAATCCAAAAGATTTGGGAATTTCTATGTCTATCTTTCATTCTATTCTTCCTGTATATTCAGCTCGGATGCCCACCTTTCCATCTCAGGATTTTCTCTCATTCAGATCAGAAAAAGAATTCGTCCTCACAATTGTTAATCGTTGTTCAGAGAGGTATATCTATAGTGTTTTTGATTAAAATACTTAGTATTTTCAGATATTCTGATTACTCAAAAGTTCTTCAATGGATCTTTGTTATTTCCGGAATTATTTTCACATTTTGGGGAATTTTAGCTTCAATGACAGAAGAAAAATTACAAAAACTCGTTAATTACGTGAGTCTTTCTCATATAGGTTTTATTTTTCTTCTAATCTCTTTCTTATTTTCATTCAATATCGATCAAGAGATTGTAGTAAATATCTATCAAGGTTTATGTTATCTATCTTTGGCATATATTCTATTCTATTCCTTTACTTTAGCTGTTACTAGCATAATTTCAAAGGGTTATGATACATTTGAGTTAAATGATCTAAGAGGTTTAGGTAGAAGAACCTATCTCCTACCTTTTCTGATGCTTCTAGCATTCATTCTTCTCTTTGCTTTTCCAATCGCAATAGGTTTTCAAACGAATCTCTTTAATTACAGTCTCATGCCTTCCTCATTATATTTTATAATGGTTCTATTCGATCTACAAATAGTACTTTCATTTGTATATCTTGCAAGGATTTTGAAGATTTTATACTTTGAGAGAAGAGTACCAACTATTCGTTATTCTACAGTTGAGCCTAGCATATATATGGCACTTTTATTCTCACTTTTCCTTGTTATCGTATTTTTAATTTTCAGTACACGGATTTTTGATCTATGCACGTTTATGACAGAAACATTTTCATAAATTCAATAACTTTATTAATATCTACTCGGCATTTATTTAATTCTCATGTCTCAAATCGATGAAATTTTCTCTTTAGATATTGACCATATTAACTCCTATCTTGCAAATCTTAGAGACCATAGTCCATACGAGGAAGAAATAAACGATCTAATAGATCATATTTTACAACGTGGGGGAAAAAGAATACGACCTCTTCTGTGCTTGTTTTCTTTTGAAATGATATCTTGTAAAGAACGTAATGACATGAGCTATGCAGCAGCATGTGCCTTAGAAGTTATTCATAATGCTTCCCTTTTAGTGGATGATATATTTGATAAAGATGTTTTTAGAAGAAGTGAAAAAGCTTTTTATCTTAAATTTTCTACTTTTGCAGCACTTTCATTATCTTATTCTATGAGCAGTCTCGCATTAAGTCTGGCATCCCAAACAAATGATATAGAGGTCGTAGAGGAATTGATTAATGCTCTTCATACTCTTTCCGCTTCCTTGTTTCTTGAGCAGAAATTTAGATCAATAGGGGAAAAAATGACAAAAGAAGATGCTTTGAAATTGATTGATAAAAAAACATCCAGTCTGTTTGAAGCTGCTTCTGTAATAGGTACTATGCTTGTAAAGCATGGAGATAAAGATAAAGAAGATATGAGATTATTTGGTAAGTTGTTTGGTAGATCTTTTCAATTACGTGATGATATTCTCTCTCTCACATCCACAGAAAATGAGTTGGGAAAATCAGGTGTATGGACCGATATTACAAACAGAATTCAAACATATATTGTTATAGAGGCTATGGCATTAGGAAATGAAGAACAAAAGGAAATCCTTGAGGATTATTATCTACTGAAGAAAGATATTTCACCGTCATTAATTAAAAAATTAATTTCTGATTCTGGAGCTATTGATTCAATAAAGCAGTTAATAAAAGATTATACTGACGAAGCAAAAGCTATTCTTAATAATTTCCCTTCTTCTGAAGCACGCAGGAAATTAATTGAAATGACAGATTATCTCATCATAATATAAGGGATGAAAAGATAGGGAGTTAATCTATTCTCTTCCCTACAATATATTCATCAAACCATTTGCCTGCATTGTGTCTATTGGTTGTTACTGGAGGGGCTTTGAAACCAAATGCACATATAGAACTAATAGGACCGCTTCCTGCTCTTCTTTGTGCAAGCTTTGTTGCTCTTATAACATCAATAAGAGTAGCTGCGCCATTCGGTCCATCTAGAGTCTCTAAACGAATATCAATTTTCACTGGCATATTCATGAATCCCTCTCCGTATATCCAAAAATGACCAATTCTTCTATTACCTAGAAATTCTAGATAATCAGATGTGCCACTTGCTAGGTTTATGTGATTATCAACTGATTGCTGGATACTTCTCTCCTTCACGTTTCTCTTGTATTCTTTTCTATCATCATCAAGTGTGTTTAAGGTTTCCAATCCACCTGCTACATCCAATTGATATGTATCTTTAATGATGACGCCTTGTTCTTTCAATACGTCCAAGAAACCTTTATGCAAAACAGTTCCACCAGCTAGTGATTGTAGATCATCTCCAATTAAACAAATATTTGCTTGTTTGTATTTCTTAGACCAGGTAGGATCACTTGCTATTGTAGTAGGAGTGCAATTTATGAAAGCTATTTCTGCATCGAGAGCTGCTTGAGCATATGCTTCTACTGCTTTTTCTGCACCTGTAGGTATTGCACAAATTAACATCTCAGCATCTGATTCCTTAAGAATAGAAACAACATCAACTTCTTCTCCATCAGCTATATTGATGACTTTCTGTAGAATTTCAGAGAGACCATCTTTCACTGGACCTTTTTCAACCTGTACTCCAAGTTTTTCAACATTAACAAGTTTTGGAGTACAATTGATCGGTGCAAATATTGCATCGGAGATATCTGTTTGTACTTTGGTAGAATCAATATCAAAAGCTGCAACAATTCTTATTTTGCGAGCTTCATAACTTCCTATTTTTGGGTGCAGAAGCTTGTTCTTCTCTTCTTTAAATTGATTAAGATAAGTTATCCCCTGTAGTAAACCTGATGCTATGTTTCCAATTCCCGCAATTGCTATTCTAATTTCATCGCTTTCCATATTTTTCACCTTAGTTAGATATCTCTCCCTTTATGAATTTTTCAACTAATTGAATAGCTTCAGCATCATGAATCTGTTTAGGTGGATGTTTGAAGAAATAACTTGAAACACCTATAAGCGGTCCCCCAATCCCTCTATCTTTTGCGATTTTTAGTGATCTAATCACATCGATCATAACTCCTGCACTATTTGGGGAATCTTGAACAGAGAGCTTTAGTTGTACTTTTATTGGTTGTTCTCCAAAATTCTTTCCCTTTAACCATAGATAACAGATTTTTTCATCCTTTAGAAATGGAACATAATCTGAAGGCCCTATTCTTGTAGGAACCTCATAAGGTATCATGCTTGTAACAGCTTCAGTTTTTGAAACACGTTTTGTTATCAAACGGTACTCTTTTTTCATATTCTCGAAATCTGTATTTCCTCCAATATTCAGTTGAAAGGTTTCATCCATTTTAATCCCTCTTTCATGAGCCAACGTTACTAACATTCTGTGAAGAATGGTAGCGCCAAGTTGAGATTTGATATCATCTCCAGCTACTGGAATTTTCTTATCAGTAAATTTCTGTGCCCATTCTGGATTAGAGGCTATGAAAGCTGGAATTCCGTTAGCAAGAGCTACATTTGCATCTAGAGCTGCTTGAGCATATACTTTAGTGGCTTTTTCGCTTCCAACTGGTAGGAAGTTAACCAAAACATCTGCTTCGGTATCAATTAATACTTTAGCAATATCAACAGGTTGAATCTCTGCAGTATTATAACAATGAAATGATTCCATCATGTGTGGAGCAACACCATCTTCGATAGGACCTGGTAATACTTTTATTCCCTTCATTGGAACATCAGAAAATTTAGCACAACAATTTGGAGGTTCCCATATTGCTTCAGAAATATCTTTCCCTATTTTTAATGTACTAACCTCAAAAACTGCTACTACTTCAACATCTCTGATATGGTATTCTCCAAATTTGACATGCATAATACCAGGAACGTAATCGTTCTCATTTGCATCTTTGTAGTACTCAAGTCCTTGAATTAAAGCAGAGGCACAATTTCCCAATCCTGCTATTGCAACGCGTATTTTATTCGACATTAACTCACCTATGTATTTCTTTGGAAATTCAAAAGAAATATTTAAACTAATGAGCAAAAGAGCGTTATGCTTTTAAAAAGTTTTACCCTCATTGATATATATGAGTGAACAAAAAGAAACTGTACTTCTAACTGGAGGATTGGGACAAGTTGGGTATTATTCTTATCTTCAATTAAAGGAGAAATACCAAATCTGCATACTTGACAATATGATAAATTCAAAAGTAAATCCTCCAATAGATGTCATTTTCATTAAAGGTGATATAAGAAATCAAGAGATTTATTCTCTGTTGCCTAAAGTAGAAATTATTATTCATTGTGCAGCTCAAATAAGCATTGCAAAGTCTACTATTAATCCTATTTTAGATGCAGAAACGAACATTTTCGGTACTTTAAACTTGCTTGAGTTCGCTAGAAAGAAAGATGTTGATAGATTTGTTTTTATAAGCTCTGCAGCTACATACGGAAATCCTCAGTTCGTACCAATAACAGAAGAACATCCTCGTAAACCTTTATCACCATATGGAATGAGCAAATTGGTTGCAGAACAATATGTTAGTCTATATTCTAATCTTTATGGTTTAAACTCAATCAACATCGTTCCATTTAATATTTACAGCCCTCTTCAGAAAGAAGATGATCCATATGCTGGTGTCATTTTTAAATTCTTAAAAGCAATAAAAAACAATCAATCTCCGATGATTGAAGGAGATGGTTATCAGACAAGGGATTTTGTACATATTAAAGACGTCACTACTGCTATAGATCTTGCTCTGAAAAATAAGCATATAACTAATAGAACTATTAACATTGGTTCAGGAGAACCTACAACCATTCTAGAGTTAGCTCGAATCTTAGTTCAAATAAGTGGGAAAAAACTGGAACTCGTTCATGAAGAGCCTAGGGAAGCAGATATTAGAGAAAGTTTTACTTCACTCAAACTTGCAAAGGAGTTGCTGAATTATTCTCCACAAATTAAGTTAAAAGATGGATTAAAAGACATGTATGATTCTCTTTTAGTCTAATTATTTTCATTTTTAGATAAAAATTAAAATATGCGCGTGTTTTTACATAGTTTAATGTCACAATATGTTATCGATACTAATTTTTTTATCTCAGGTTTTCAACACAATCCTACTACCTATCGCAAATTTGCTAAAATTCTTTCAGAAATAGAAGTAGAGGTAGCTATACCCACATATGTGAAAAATGAATTAAGATTTTTTGTTCAAAGGGAAATCATACCACATGTTAAAGTAAAAGAGATAAAGGATGTGGACTTCCAGAAATTCATTCGTATGTTAAGTGAAAAATCAACTAGCCTTCCCCAGAAACCTGATTTAGCCGTAATTTTTCTTGCTGATAAAATAAAAGCTACCATAGTTAGTAGCGATATCAAACTATTAGAAACAGCAGAATTAATCGGATTATCTACTCTAACAGATAGTGCTTTTGTCAGCTATATTATTGAAGAAAATCAAGAGAAAAGTTCTGAATACTTTCTTAAAGAGCTAGAGTCACGACTCTTTACTGCTGAAATTAGATATTCAGTTGAGAGTACAAACCGTTATGATCCAGTAAAACGTATTAGAAAAATACTAGATTCTGCTATCTCTGTTATACGAACGGAATATGAAGAGAAGTTAACGCAAGCAACTCCAACAGATATGAAAGAAATTGATGGATTTTCAATTGAATCATTGCAGCTTAGAGAACTACTAGTTGAGGTTCAAAGTGATCTTACACAATTAGAAGAAGACTTTGTACAAGGAAACTACGCTGAATTAGAAGGCGAGCTTCTGACTAGAGTCAGAGAAATTACGGATCACATTATTGATTGGAAGCTAGCTATAAACGCAATAGAAGACCATCCAACTTACAATGAAGCTCTGCTTCTACTTGGAAGACTCCAATACTTAGGGTGTATATGCTTAATTGAAAATAAGAAGCTTGAATTAGCAAGAGTCTATATGGACAAGTTAATGATGATTCTGTTTCAAGGAACAAAGGAAATTAATGAACTTAGTATCGATACACACTTTCTGAGAATGATTTTGTTGCTTCTTTCTGGTCAATTACACAGATTGAATTCATACTTCACACCAGCTTTTGAAGACAAATGCAATAAACATCAAAGAAGTGATGTGTTTAATGTTATTCCTGCACTGATTCTTCTAACAGTTGTTTTGGGGGGAGAAAAAATCATAGCAAAAACAACAGATTATGATTATGATAATATTGAGTTCATTAATCAACTTGGATTCAAATTCATGCAATTGGGAGAATTAAAAAAGGCTAGTTTAATGTTTGCACAAACCTTTCACCTTTCTTTGAATGGAAATAACAAAGGATTATGCATTGCATGTCTAGAATATTTGAGCTGGTTATATTTTGCTGGTTTATCTTCTGCTAAATCAGATGTGATGACATTGTATAATTTGCTTATTAAGAAGTTCCCTGATATTAAATCCAGCTATCAAGTACAACTTAGGCTAAAATCTAGTCCAAAAGAATTACAAAATTTTATTAAAGCAAATTTCACTCCCTACTCTTCTCTTTCAACAGCGCATAAATCTTCATTTTATTGTTTAGGAACTAATATTGTTCAAAGTAAGGGTAGAAGTCATCCTTTAATTCGAACAATGAATTGGGAAATGATGTCAAGAGTCGGCATAATAGATGAAACTTCAGAGCTTTCAAGCAAAGCTTCGTTAGGTACAGTCATTCACATTGTTGATGGAAATTACAAGTTTGTTAAAGCTTCTTCGCATTTTAGAAAGAAATATGATGTAGAGCTTCTAATGCACATAGATAATTTATCTCAACCAACAATAGCATTTCGATCAACAGGTGGATGGGATATAAAGAAAATCGAAGAAAAATGACATAATAAGCTAATACTTCCGAAATTTTTTTTATATCGTAAAACAATTGCACTTATGGAACTTGTTGAAACCGGAATAATCGGATTAGATCGTATAATAGGTGGAGGATTTCCTCGAGGAAGAACAATACTTGTTTCAGGCCCTGCGGGAGCAGGTAAATCTACTTTTGGCGTACAATTTCTATATCATGGTATAGTTTCTGGAGGAGAAAGTGGTATTTTTGTATCTTTTGATGAAAATCCTGAACATGTACGTGAAGAATGTCTTAATTTTGGATGGAATCTAAATGATTTAGAAAAGGATAATTTATTGGTTCTTATTGATGGCTTCAGTCCTAGAGCAGGAGTAGGTTCTGAAGAAAAATATCAAACTCCAGTTGATGTTGATGAGCTAATCACACAATTAGTAGAGATTATAGATAAAACTTCTGCAGAAAGGGTTGTTATAGATAGTATAACAGCTCTTGCATTATCGATGGAATCTGAACAACAAATCCGAAGACAAATACTGAAGTTAAGCGCTGTAATGTCTTCATTAGAGTGTACGACAATTTTAACTAGTGAGATGAGAGGAGGAGAAGTTAGTCGTTTTGGCGTTGAAGAATTCATGAGCCAAGGAGTAATTATCCTAAATTATGAATATCGAAATTCTATAGCAATTAGAAGTTTAAATATCCGTAAAATGCGGGGTTTAAAGCATGAGATGATAGAACGTCCTCTTTCCATAACTCCAAATGGTATTGAGGTATATGCATCTGAGCAATTTTACTTCTAATACTCTTTTTTCTAAATACCTCTTTGATAGTAAGATTTAAAATTAATTGTAAAAAGCACCAGATAGTGATTAAATGGGTAACATACGAACAAGTCAGATAAAAAGAATTTCCAAACAAATAGTAAGAGATTTTCACGATCAACTCAATAATGATTTCCAAAACAATAAACATGTTGTGGAAGAAGTATGTTCAACTATGTCAAAGAAGATGAGAAATCAAATTGCAGGATATGTTACAAATATCATGAGACAATTTAAGGATCAGAAGATTCAAATTCTAGAGGAACTATAATTCTAAAAAAACCTTTTTAATTGCTGTTTTTGCAGTAAACACATGTCCTTTAGTTCACGGATTCCTAATTTTTACAATCTAACGGTTGAAGAGAGAAGAAACACTATCGCAAAAATGCTTGAACTAACTGAAGAGGAAATAACCATTCTTGAAGGTAATTCAATTGATGATGAAGCTCTAAGTTTCATGATTGAAAATGTTGTGGGAATTCTCCCTCTTCCTTTGGGAATTGCAACTAATTTCATTGTTAATGAAAAAGAGTATTTAGTGCCAATGGTCATTGAAGAGACCTCTGTAGTTGCTGCAGCTAGTCATGCAGCAAAAATAGCTAGGAAAAGTGGAGGTTTTAGAGCTGAGTATTCAGGATCCTTTGTAACTGGTCAAATTCAAGTTTTACACATTCAAGATTTTGATTCAGCAGAAAAAAATATTCAAACTAATCTTACAGAACTACTAGAAAAAGCGGATTCAACAAATAAAATTCTAACAGATTTAGGTGGAGGAGCAAAAGACATAGAGATAAGAAGAATAAAAGGAAAATTGGAAAATTATCTGGTATTGCATCTTATAGTTGATGTAAAAGATGCTATGGGTGCAAATGCAGTAAACACAATGTTAGAAGTGTTGAAACCAGATGTTGAGAGATTGACTGGAGGTAAAGTACTTCTTCGTATCATTTCAAACCTAGTAGATAAGAGATATGTGAAAGTTGAAGCTGAATTTGATAAAAATGAATTAGGAGGAGAAAACATTGTAGATATGATTCTTCTAGCCTATGATTTAGCTGATCACGACCCATACAGATGTGCAACTCACAATAAAGGTATAATGAATGGAATCATAGCGGTATTGCTAGCAACTGGTAATGATACAAGAGCAGTGGAAGCAGGAGCCCATGTTTATGCTACGAAAGAAGGTGGCTATAAATCACTCACTAAATTCACAAAGAATGATAATGGCGATTTACTCGGTTGTCTTGAAATTCCTCTATCGATTGGTGTACTTGGAGGAGCAATTAATGTAAATCCAACCTATAAAACTGCATTAAAAATTCTTGGTGTTTCAAATGTTGAAGAATTTGCATGTGTGGTTGCTGCAGTAGGATTAGCACAAAATGTAGCTGCACTACGTGCTTTGGTATCTGAAGGTATCCAAAAAGGTCATATGATGTTACATGCTAGGAATATAGCTATAAATGCAGGAGCTAAAGGTGATAAAATAGAGGAAATTACGCAGCGAATGATTGAAGAAGAGAATATTTCATTTGATCGCGCAAAGGAAATTCTAAATCATCCAAATACCTAATCTGAAAATAGAAAGTAAAATCTTCTGTGAAATCTTTTTATTAGTTAATTCTAAATATATTATCATGCACAAAGAAGAAAAGAAAGCATCAGCTGATAAGCCAACTTTTGAAGAGGGAAAACAATATCATATTGAATGTAAACCAAATGATCTTCAAGGACCTGTTTTACTCCCAGGAGATCCAGAAAGAGCAAAAAGAATAGCAGGAACATGGGATGAATTTAAAGAAATAGCAGCACATCGGCAGTATTATTCTTTTACAGGAAAAGTTCATGGTGTTCCAATTAGTGTAACTTCTACAGGAATAGGCACACCCGCTTGTGAAATTGCCTTAACTGAATTGATGAATATAGGATGTGATACTTTTATCAGAGTAGGTTCTACTGGAGTGATACAACCTGGTGTTGAGCTCGGTGATTTAATAATCAATACTGGTGCAGTGAAAATGGAAGGATCAAGTATACACTATGTTCCTGAAAGCTATCCTGCAATAGCTCATTATGAAGTTGTTTTAGCACTCATAGAAGCCTGCGAAAACCTAGGATACACTTACCATGTTGGTGTAGCTGCATCATCTTCAAGCTTTTACCTTGGTCAAGGAAGACCAGGTTTTAACGATTATAAAATTTCAAAGACAGATACCATTATTCCAGATTTGCAGAAAATGGGTGTGATGAATATCGAAATGGAAGCTTCGCACATCTTTACTTTATCTCAAATCTTTGGTGGGAGAGCTGGTGCTATATGTGCTGTTTATGCTAATAGGGTTACGAATGAATTTGGAGCCTTTGGAGAGGAAGAAGCTATAAAAGCTGCAAATTATGCAGTAAAAGTACTTGCAGAGATGGATGAAGAAAGAACAAAACTGGATTCAAAATATTGGTTTAGACAAAAGTAGGTTTAATCCTAAGCTAATTAAGATGAAAATGAGGGAGGGAGGGCGAGATCAAATAAAATATTTGTTTGATCTCACCAAGCTTAATGAGGGTTTGTGACTTTATAAATTATTCGTAAAATGCAAAAATAGTGTTGTTAATAAATTTCACTCACTCCAGGGAAATAATAATTTCCTGTTTCTTCATCTAGAACTGCTATTTCCATTTTGCTCATCATTGTTAGTGTACTTTGAGCTCTTTCTATTGACCAACCTAAATGACTTGCAATCTTTTGAACAGTCAAGAATGGTAATCCTGTAGATAATCTGAGTACTTGTTGAATATCTGGTGACATCTCGATTGGTTTAAATCTGATAAGAACTTCGTCATCACCAATATCAACTCGCTTGGGTATCACTTCTTTTTTCTCCATTATCTTAAGAACCTCTAAGAGGTCTCCTGTTCGTATTTTCCAGTTAGTTCTGGTTTCTTTGAAGTAATCCACTAAATTAGCAATAGTTATAGCACTTCCAATATCAGCTAATTCTTCTGTTCCTATTACTAATAATTCTCTTACGAGTTTTTGTTTAAATTCATCTTTCCCAAACAGGATAGGAGTTTTAACTTTCCCTGCTGTTCCCATTGTTTGGGTCATTCCTGCTTTCTGTCTAATATCGAGAATTTTTAATGCAAGAATCTTTGATGACCCCAACTCTTTTGTGGACTTTTTCTCTATCCTCTCAATTCCTTCCTCAAGGATTTCTTGTTTCTTTTGTTTGTCCTTTTCCTTTGTTTCGTCTAATTCTGCATCGAATGATTTGTAAGCATCAGTTAAGGAAGATCGAAAATCTTCTTTAACTTTCTTTTTCTTTTCATCAGACATTTTTCTCAATTAGAATCTATCTTACATAATATAAAAGAGTATTCAAATTAATGAATGAGTTCATTATTGGTTGAAGGGTAAGTTTTAAGAGTTGCAAAAGAAACCGTCGATTTAAGGCTTTAAAGAGGTCATTTAGTCTTCTAAGCTTTTATTTAAAAAAACGAAATAGTGAATTACATGAATGACATTGAAATCATTGCATACGGATCCACAAATTATGTTGGAAGAAGTGCTTTCGTTATTCGAGACAGAGATCGAAGCATACTTCTCGATTGTGGTATAGAATTAGTTCCTAAGCAACTCTCAAGAGCACCTGTTGGTGTTGATCCAATCGCTGAAGACTTAGATGCGTTTATTCTTAGTCATGCACATATAGATCATTCCGGTTATATTCCAAGATTGGCTAAGAAGGGGTATAAGGGAGATTATCATATGACAGATCCGACAAAGGAAATTGTGTATAAACTTTGGTTGGATCATCTGAAAATTGAAGGAAGAAGACATTGGTCAGAAAGAGATTTAGACATAGTATATCAAAAAATTCGAACTCACAATTATAGAAATAAATTCAAAATTGCTGAAGGTATAACTGCAGAATTCCTTAATGCTGGACACGTTCTTGGAGCTGCGCAAATTCTAATTGATTGGGATGGGACACTGATTCTCTATACTGGAGATATAAATGACAGAGTAACTCCCATGTTTGAAGGTTATGATCTTCCTAAAGAGAAAATAGACGTTCTTCTAACTGAATCTACTAATGGAGATCGTTATGTTCCTGAAAGAGAAAAAATCAATGTAGGCCTTCGACTTTTAGCTAAGCAAATTGCTGAAGGAGGAAATAAAATGATATTGCCTTCTTTTGCTGTAGGTAGATCACAAGAAACACTGATTACTCTTGCTTTAGATCAAGATTTAGATGATGTTCCAATCTATATTGATGGCATGATAAATCACATGAATATGATTACAGAACATTTCTTGAGTGAAAAATGGGTTTCAAAACGATTTCTATCAAAGATTAAGGAGGTTGGTATGAGCTCTCCGTTTAGAAAAGATAATTTCATCCCCGTACCTTCACTTTCTGAACGTACTGGTACTTCTAGAAAATATATAGCAAAGAAGGAAGAAGGTTCTATCATCGTTACAACTTCTGGAATGCTGGAAGGAGGACCAATTCATTCTTACTTAGAGCTTCTTGGAACCAATGAAAACAATGTTCTAGGATTTACAGGTTATCAAGTAGAAGGTACTACTGGCAGAGCTATTTATGATGGGGAAAAAAAGGTTACTCTATTTGCAGATTATGGAAAGAAAAAACAAATCGATCTTGAAATGCAAATAATGAAGTTTCCTTACTCTGGACATAGTTCTGTAGAAGGTTTGAAACTCATAATGGAGAAGACCGGTGCTCGCGATATAATTTTAATTCATGGAGATAAAAGAAATCAAGAGTATATACTAAATTATGTAAAAGACATAGCCCAACCCAGGCTTCTAAAAGAAGGTTTTCAAGAAAAACTTAGAAGTGCATAAAATGAAATTAAATGATCCTCCTTATCTTCAGATAGCTTTAGATTTAGTTGACAAAGAGCAATTAAAATCTGTTTTATCCCAAATTCCTAAATCTGAGAAGATTTTAATCGAAGCAGGAACTCCTTTGATCAAGAAATTTGGTATTCACATTATAAGAGATATGTTTGAATCTCAATCTAATACTTATATAATCGCTGATATGAAAACTTTAGATGTTGGATTTTTAGAAGTTCAAATAGCTGCTGAAGAAAATGCTAAAGCAGTAACAATTAGTGGTTTGGCTGCAATTGAAACAATAAAATCAGCATTAGATGAAAGCGTATTAAGGAAAACGGATCTAATTCTGGATTTAATGAATGTAAAGGATCCTCTGGATGTGTTGAGCAAATTAGATAATAAACCAGACGTTCTTCTATTTCATAGAGGGATTGATCAAGAGAAGAGAGAAGAACATCCCTGGGAACTTATTAAGAAAATAAGGATCGAATATCCCCAAACTCTTATTGCTGTTGCTGGAGGATTGGATTTGAAAAAGAGTCAAAAAGCACTGGAAAATGGAGCAGACATTATAATTATTGGACGAGCTATTACTCAATCTAAGGATGTTTTGAAATCCATTAATCAATTTCTAGATATTCTGAACTGAAGTAAAATCAAAACTCATGGATTGTTCCTGTAATTCTGATTCTCTTATAAATACTATTGAAAGTGAAATAGAAGGTTGCTATTAGAACGATTGATGATAAAATAAGAAAAAGAACTGCTCCCCATATGATATTATCCGATAACACTCCTTGACCAAAAAGGCATAAACGAAATGCTTGAACAGCAAAGGTGAATGGAGATGCATGAGCTATATGCTCTAACCATTTTGGGAAGAGCTGAAGAGGAAACAAACTTCCACTTAATAAATGCATAATACCTATCAAAACCATAGCGATTTCCTTTCCCCTTTTGTTAAGAATAGTGAAATTAGCTGCTAGAAGAGAAAGAGAAAAGAAGAAGAGTATTGTACAGAGAGCAACTAAAAGCAACGAGAAGAACGAAGCAGCAGATATAGAAACTGCTCTAAAAACTGGAAAAATGAAAAATATAGGTATGAAATAAACAGTTGATAAAATTAACCCGTACAAAACCTCGAAAGCAATCTCTGAAATAAAATATCTTCGTAATCCAAAAGGCAAAGTAGCTAATGTTTCGAAAGTTCCTTGTTTCATTTCACTTGTAAAACTATTCATGGATTTCATCAGAATTTTTGTGGAAATTTCTAATAATAAAACTCCTGCGAAAATAAAAGATATGCTGTCTACAGTATAATTATCTTGTGTCATTTGTAAATCAGGTACAAGCAAGGAAATATAGAAAAAGAGCGAAGTAACTACCAGCGTATTTATGAATCCCATCAAAAGAGAAAATTTATACTGCCATATTATTTTCATATTTCTTACAAAAAGAGCTTTCAATCCTTTAAAGAAGGAAGGTGAAGATTCTTGTGTAAGAAATTTCTTAATCACTTCATCTGGATTTTTTATAGACATCAATACCAATCAACTTTCCCATTCTTTCTTATATTTTTTAAACTTAAGAAAACCATTCCATAAGCAATAGATCCTAGTAAAACAATGAAACTAATAATAATCAGACAATTAACAAAGATATAATCCATATTTAGTGTTGGAGAAAAAAGTAATTGATGTATCGACTCTAGCCCATACGTGAGTGGTAAACTCCTTGAAACTATCAGAGGAAATCCGCTCAAAAGTGTTACAGGAAATACTACTCCACTAAAGGTTTTTGTAAGCTGGTACAATAAAGAAATCAAATTACTCGTTTTTTGATAAAAGATTGTGAAAGCTGCGAAAAGCATAGATATTGCCATGTGAGCAAGAATAATGAGAATAAATAGAAGAAGTATAAGCATCACTTCTTGAGATGTGATTGTTAGATAGAATCCGATTGTTAGATAAGCTAGACCTATGGCTAAGAATATTGAAACAGAAGAGAGTAAAACTCCAGCTAAGGTTGTTCCGATTGAATACTCAAGAAAATTGAAATGCAGAAGAACAGAAGACCATGTACCAGATAATATCTCATTGTATATATTCGCACTTACTGACCCTAGACTTGTTCCAACAACCATTTGTAAACACAAACCTATGATGGCAAATTCGAAATAAGTAGCATTAATACCAAATACTTGCATTTCTGGTTTTATTTTGCTGAAAAAGAAATACATCATTATTGTTACTAAATTGAGAACAAGGGTCATTAGAAAACTGCTCTTATAATTGAAAGCCATTTTCAATCTTGTGAGAAAAATAGCACTTATACGGGATAATGGAGAACTCTTCTTTTCCAAATTAATGAAAGAGGAAACAACCTCGTTTGCATGCAAATGAATTCTATTCCTCCTCCTGAAAAGGTAAAGAGAACATGTCTTCAAACGACTGAGCTTTTTCATCTTTTTGCTTATTGATTGCTAGAAATGCAAGAAAGGATTCTTTTAAGCTTGGCATGTGTGGTGCTATCTGAAAGATTTCTCCTCCTGCTCTTAATATTAGAATAGTTAATCTTGAGATTGTTTCGTTTAGAGTGAATTTGGTTGGGCGTATTTTTGCTTCGAATACAAAGTTGTCCAAATCCTTTTCTATGAAAAATAAAATCTCTGCACCTGCTGAAATGCGAATTAAATCTTCAAAGCTCTTATAGTGGAAAGATGGAAGACTAAACACTAAATGAACATAATGCTGAGCAGCTGATTCTTTGAATATATCTGGAGGACAATCCTGAATGATTTGTCCACTATCAATTAGAATTAATCTAGAAGTTAAATCATCAATTTCTGGAAAATTATGGCTTGTTAATAGTACAGTGGTCCCACATTCCCTATTGAATTCCATTAGTAGATCTCTTGCTATTTCTGAGCTTTCAGCATCGAAACCAAGTGTTGGTTCATCAAGCAATAATACCTTTGGAAAAGGAATCAGGGCTCGGATCAGAAGGACTTTAGCTTTCATCCCAGTTGATAGTTTCATCACAAGTGTATCTTTCTTGGATTCAAGATCAAAGAAATTTAATAGAGAATTAATTCTCTTTTTTGCTTCCGTTTTTTTGATACCGCTCAGGGTACTGTAAAAGAGCAAATTATCAAATATTGAAAGTCTATAATACAAACTTCTTCCTCCCGTTTCACCAAAGACTGAACCAACCAGGCTACGTATTTTCTTATCATCATATATGCTTACTCCATCAATATATGCTTCACCAGATGTTGGAAGGAGTAAAGTGGTAAGTATCTTTGTTAGCGTTGTTTTTCCTGCTCCGTTTGGTCCTAAAAGACCTATAAACTCTCCTTCTTTAATATTCAATGAGATGTCATCTAAAGCTCTTATCTCTTTACCCTTTCTATTGAAGGTTTTTGATAAATTCCGAATCTCGATTGACACACCAATACTATAAAATTAAGTTATTTAAAATCCACAAAATCCTCTTCATGTTTTACTTCTATAGTTTTTCTTGATTTATTATACAGAATATATACTATCATCAACAAAATCAATACAATAGCTGAAATCAAGGAGCTCAACCAGGGATAAGTGATATTTATTGTATAAAGGATACCAGAAAAATAGCTTGTTGCAGCTATACCCAATAAGAAAGCTGTTGTAATAACAGAGTATAAAATAGCAAATAGATCCTTTGATAATTCAGAAGTCAATATGGTCATAACTACTGGAAAGAACATCGCATGACCAACATTTCGAACAAATAGAAAAACAGTATAGACAATTTGATTCGATGGAACAAGGAAGATCATAAGGAAATTACAAGCCATCAATATTGGAGCTGTAACTAGGAGAGAATTAACTAGTTTCTTAGAATCAGAAATTGTCAGACCTATAATTGGTCCAACTATTATGAAACTTAAATTTGAAAGTCCTATTAACGTTCCAACAAGACTGTCTGACAAATTAATGACATTCTTCCCGTATAAAGAGAACAACGGATTACTGAATCCTTCCATGATTCCAAAGATTACAAAGGCTAAGAAGAAGAAAACAAAAATACTATTCAGAAAATCCTTACGTTTGATTCTGACTTGCTTTCCTGCCCATTTAACTTCTCGTCTTTTCTTATATCTATCTTCACCTTTTCCTTTTATAAAAACATACAAGAAGACTATAACTCCAATTACAGCTAAAATTCCTGCAAAAATAAGCATTACGTATGGCTTAAAGAAGTCCAACAGCACCCCTAAAGTAATTGTACCAATCAAACTACCAAATCTTCCCGAAGTTGAAATCATAGAATTGTAGAAACCCTTATACTTAGTTTCCAAATCTGATAATAGAGATCTACTAGATAATCCAAAACTATTATTCGCAGTACGGAGTACAATAAAAAGAGCTGCAAGTAGAATTGTATTATTAGTAAAAGCTAAACCTACAATTGAACCTATTGTTAAAAAATAAGACAATACTACCATATTTCTTCTCCCAATCGTCTCTATCAAAATCCCTGAAGGTATTCTTGTGATTATCCCTCCGAAAGTATAAGCTGCAACAATAATCGCCCATTTAATTACAATTTCTTCCTCAGTTAGACTTGTTGTCTTCTGTAAGTAAAGTGGGAAGATTTGTCTAAGTGACATGAAAACTAAAAATCCTACAAATTGTGATGTGAAAAATGCTACTACTTCTCTTGTATCCTTAGCTTTCAAAATTTCTTTTAAATTAACCTTTGTTCTCTGTCGCCAAGTTAGCACAATATCTAATTCTTGCATCTCTATACCATCTAGGATGTTGAGTAATATCTCAGAAGGAATCTGGATTCTTTTCTATTTATGTAACTCTTGAATTATTTTTTCCACTAATTCTGCTGATTCTACTGAATCTGTTATGATTTCTAGTTCTTCAGGTGAAGATATCCCAAGCTTTAGCTCAACAGCTCGAGCAATTTGCTCTTGATCGAAGATAGAACCTTCAGAGACTTCAGAAGTTGTTCCCAGTATTCGTAGAATAGCAACACCGACTGCATCAATTGCAATTCTATCAGTTCCTGCAACAATTACATTGGCATCTTTGAGAGTTCCTCTTGCTGGCCCCCCATCTACAAATGCAGTTACACCATCAAGAACTATTAGTGCAGGATTAAACACGCTATTTATCTCAGCGATCATTGATCTTGTTTTGGGAGAATCATGCATTTCCTTCATGTAAGCATTCCCATCTAAATTTCTTCTAGGAACCATACCTACTGCACTTTTCAATGAAAGTGTAAAATGACCACCAGCTTGATGAGTTTTAAGACAACAGGTCTCAACAATACATTCAGCCTCATGATATATTTTAGCAAATAGAAAACCGTTATCCCAATTACTTTGTTCAGGTTTTAGCAGAATATAATCTTCCAAAGGAACTTCCGCTAAATTTACAATCTCAAAATCAAGTTCTTCTGCTAAATTATAAATGCCTTTTTGTTCAAGGCATTCGTGAGTATTAACAGGACCGCTTCTTTCAGCTAAAGTTATCGATCTTGCATACATCTCTTGAAGCTTAATAATCAATGCTCTTAGTGTTTCAATTGAAGTAGAAGCTGGAGGAGGATCAGCTGTATTGAAATTAGGTTTTAATATGACTTTTTTTCCTTTGACTGGATTGAAATCTAGAAGATCTATTGCCTTTGTTGTACCTTCTTCTCTTTTTTCTGTAACAACTAATGATAACTTTGTCATTTTCTTCTTTGTTCAAAGAAAAATAGTAGTATATAAATTTAGTTTTAGAAATCGAGAAGTAGGTTTAGAAATTATATTGCAACAAGAGAATTTAAAATAGTTTATGTGAAGTTCAAAGTATGGAAGGCAAGATTCATGCAACTTTAGTAATAAAAAATGCTAATGTTTGGACTTTAGATGATGAAAATAGAAAAGCAAAAAGCATTATAATTTACTCTGATCACATTGTTAGGGTGGGATATGAAGAAAATATTATGCAATTGATAGGAGAGGATACTATTGTTATTGATGCTGAAAACAAGACAGTTATTCCAGGTTTTATTGATGCACATACTCATATTCCTTGGACAGGTCTGAATAAAGTATACTTGGATTTACGCAAAGCAAAGAGCTTGAACGAAGCATTAGAAATGGTTAAAGCTGAGATAGAAAAGAAATCTCCAGACGATTGGATTATAGGAAGAGCTTGGGATCAAAGTAATTGGCCAGAACAACGATATATTCTAGCTAAAGATTTAGATCCCATTAGTCCAGATAATCCTGTCATCCTAAGACATGTTTCAGGACATATGGTTTCTGTGAATAATTTAGGATTTCAAAGGCTTACGCTTTCCAAAGATCAACTAGGCGTTGATTTGGATGATGAGGGTAATATAACAGGGACGTTAAGAGATGTCGAGCTTTCTGATGAGAAAGAAATACGACCAACATTTGATGATTTTATCAAAGGTATAACTATAGGAATGGAAGAAGCTATTGAATTAGGAATTACTTCTATTCATGATAACATAACATTTGAATCTCTACCTGCATATCTGCATTTAGTAGACAATAACAAAATGAAACTAAGAGTATATGGTATAATCTATGAAGATATGATTGATGAAATAATCAAAATGGAAATTGATAGGAATTTTGGAGATAAATGGTTCAAGATTGGCGCATGTAAATTAATGACTGATGGTGCTATAAGCTCAAGATCTGCCTATCTTTATGAAGATTATACAGACAAGGAAGGAGAAAAAGGTTTTGCTCTTTATGACAAACAACAATTAGATGATATGATTACTAAAGTGCATAATGCTAATCTACAGATTGCAGCTCATGCAATAGGGGATAGAGCTATTACTGAAGTCATTGAAAGTATTGAAAAGAATATAGATGAAGAAGAATGTAGAACAGCCTTACATCGAATTGAACATGCGGAAATTCTTAGATTAGAAGATGTAGAAAGATCAAAGAAATTAAATATAGTTTTCTCAATGCAACCAAATTTTGTCTGGAGATGGGGATTAGTAGGAGTCAATAGTATGTATGAACAGAGACTAGGTGTAGAGCGAACAATGTTAAACAATCCCTTTAGATGGGTTTTAGATAACGATCTTATTGTTGTATTCGGGAGTGATGGTATGCCTTTAGGTCCACTTTATGGTATAAAGGGTGCTCTGTTCCATTCAAACCCAGAACTTAGATTAACATTAGAAGAAGCTATAAAATGCTATACTCTTTATCCAGCAATTGTTGCAAGAGAAGAAAATATCAAGGGAACTATTGAAAATGGGAAAATGGCTGATCTTGTAATCTTAAGTCATAATTTGGATGATATGGAATTAGAAGACTTTCATGATGTTGAAATTTACTATACTATCATTGGAGGAGAAATAGTTTACGAAAAAAAATGAAGTTACTCAATTTCAGCATGATCCGATTCTTTGTTAGTGAAAATCATTTTATAGCTCATTTACTTCAAATATGCAATGGAGTGAAATTGGATTGAATGAAAAAAAACAAGTTGAATCCTCTAAATCCAAAGAGAAAAAAAAGATTTCTTCTAATACCAGGACATTTATTGTTGGAACTATAATCTGGTCAAGTATATTTCTTGTAATCCCACCAATAGTCTTTCTTGTTGAGAAAGATTGGATTGTTGCCCTCTCAATATCAGGCAAAATTGGAATTGGTTTTATAGCTTTAAGCTTAATTCTTTTGGGTGCTGTAGGTACTCCAAGAGCTACTGGGGCACAAGCTGGAAAGCTCATCGTTGATTATAAAGGGGGATGGAAAGAAGAAGAAGAAGAAATTTCTATGAATCGAGAGAAGAGTATAAATTATTTAGAAATTCTTTCTATTGGGAGAGTGTGGATGCTTCTGTGGGGAATTATTTATCTGATACCTTACGCTTTCAATATCCCTTTTATTCTCTAATCAAATTCTCCACAAAAAATTCTCTAAAATTTCTTAACTATAATAGTTATAACATCACCTTCTTGTATAACATGATCCAATCCCACTCTCTGGTTTGTATGTTTAGCACTAGAACCTGATACAACAGCATATCGGAATTGTTTAACAAAACTCCGATGAATTTTATTGCATACATCCTTAATAGTCGAGTTTTTCTTAACAATCAAAGGTTCATTAAAATCAGTTTTTTCTCTTTGTTTTTTAAGATAAATTTGAATTAATTCTAATTTATTTATTATAGCATCTTTTAGAATATTGAGATTTTCTCCTGTTAGTGAACTAATTAAGATAGCATCAGGGAACTTTTTTATAATTCTATTTTTTTGTTTCGATTTAATGAGATCGATTTTATTAACAACAACTAAACGTTTTGGATATACTCTATTCCCTTCCAACACATCAATCAGTTCATCCATTGTCGGATCAGATCGCACAGTTACCATTGCGTTCAAAATCTTATAAGCACGTAAGATTCCACAGAAGGTTTTTTCACTCATATGAGATAGTTTCGCGAGTGTAGAGAGAGCAATACCTCCTCTCTCTTTCTTTTTTATTTTAATATCAGGTTCCGTTTTGCCTGGTCGAATTGCTACATTCTTCAACTCATGAAGTGTTTTTTCATAAAAAGAATCAACATTATATGGATCTAATAGAATCAATATCATATCGGCACTTCGAGCTACAGCAAGAATTTCTTTTCCCCTACCCCTCCCTCTACTTGCATTTTCAATTATTCCAGGTAGGTCGATTATCTGTATTTGTGTTCCCCTGTGAAATAAGATTCCAGGAATAGCAGTAGTAGTTGTAAAAGCATAAGCTCCTACTTTAGATTCTTTACTTGTAATGTTCGAAATTAAAGTTGACTTGCCAGTAGATGGAAATCCAATCAAAACTACTGTTCCGTCTCCAGCTTTTTTTACATCAAAACCAAAACCACTGACAGATCGAGAAGCTATTTCACTATCAAGTTTCTTACGTCTCAGCTTAGCTACTTTAGCTTTTAACAAACCAATATGATGTTCAGTAGATTTGTTTTTCTGAGTTCTCTTGATTTGATCTTCTATATCTTTAATTTGCTCGTCAATGGTGGC
The DNA here is from genome assembly GCA_013166775.1 of Promethearchaeati archaeon. Lineage (GTDB taxonomy): Archaea > Asgardarchaeota > Heimdallarchaeia > Heimdallarchaeales > Heimdallarchaeaceae > UBA460. Next base: position 39,927 of record JABLTJ010000004.1, on the reverse strand, counting down.
ACTCATGATTGTACCTTTCTTTATTCCTATTATGCTTTAAGAGATTCTTATTCAAATGTATTTAGCCTTAACGATTTATGCGGAGAGTGCAAAAAAAGATAAACAATCGAGTTAAACAAACAAAGAAACTCTTGCTTACTTAGGGTGCAAGAGTATTAGATAAAGCAAAGATATATACAAAACTTTTACCATATATATATTATTCTATTAATTTGAATCATAAAACACTTATTCTATATTCTACCAAACATTATATTTAAATAAGCTTTTAAATAGAATTATATAATTAAAACAATGGGGTGGTTTTAATTGACTGACACACTTGAATTAAACGATGAAAAACAAATAATAACATTAGCAAAAGCACTATCTTCACCAACTAGATATAACATTGTTAAACTTCTGTTGGACAAAGAAATGGATATATCGAGTATTGCAAAACGAATGAAACAGACTGAAGCAAATACTTCTGCTCAAATCAAATACCTTGAAAGAGCAGGTGTTCTTGATTCAAGATATGAACCAGGAGCACACGGTGTTAGAAAAGTGTGCAAAACAAAAGTTAGAAAAATAATTCTAAATGTTGAGTAATAACTCAATATTTGTTTTCTACTTTCTAGCAATCACCGAAGTATCTTCATAAGTTAAATTCCAGATAGTGTCTATTTTTAAATTAGTCTGGGCTATCAATTTCTTTAAATCTTCAATCTTGTATTTCTTTTGTAAGGCAGTTAGAATAAGTGCTCCTCCGTTTTTTAGAATGGGAATAATCTGCTTCATAACAGCAGATGGATTTGGAAGATTCTGAAAGACAGTAAAGCTTGTAACAATATCAGCACTTGAATCTCTGAAAGGTAGAAATTCACTATCTGCACAAATAAAATGACTATGATGATGTTTCTTTTTCCCTTCCTTTAGCATATTCAAAGCAAGATCACAGCAGAAGATATTTCCCTTATTGTTATGTAAAAAATTCAATAGAAGACCAGTACCTGCACCTACATCTACAATGACATCGGAAATTTTTACATCAAGCTTTGAAAAAACTTCAAGATATTTTCTATTTTGAATCTCGGTATATCTTACATCATATGCTTTGGCAGTAGTGTCGTATTTTCGTCTTACTTCTGCTTTTCTTTTATTCATCTAAAATACATTATAAAAGAAAATGATTTTAAGTCATACTCTTATCACATTATGATGCCAATTTCCTTTCGTGGAGCAAGAGTACTCAAAGAATTATCGAATGAAGAGTTGAGAACCTTAAATATGGTTGAAACTTTGCTAAAGAAAGGAGAGTATGCACCTAAGGATAGAATTGTTGTTTATTCAGGTTACAGAGAAAAGGATGTTGAAATCTATCTATCAAGATTACATAAACAGAAATTGATACGAAGATGGACAGGACAATTTGTGGGTTATTCTTTAACTTTGACAGGCTTTGATGTTCTAGCTCTGAACACACTTTATAACAAACAGATAGTGGCTGGAACAGGAAGAGCTAAGGGAGTAGGGAAAGAAAGCGATATTTATTATGCAATTGATTTTGAAGAAAAGGAAATTATGTTGAAAATAAATAGAACTGGAAGGGCAAGTTTTCAGCAAGTAAAAAAGAAAAGAGACTTTCTCAAAAACAAATATCATTATTCTATCTTTTCAATCGCGGAATTATCAGCTACCAGAGAATATGAGATTATGTTAAAATTGCAGAATCAAAATCTCCCAATTCCAAAATTATTAGGACACAATCGCCATATGATTGCGATGGAAATAGCTGATGGAGTTGAATTAGTTAATGTACAGTATCCCAAGAAACCCATTAAGTTGCTTGGAAAAATAATTGAGTTTACTAAAACACTTTATCAAAAACATGGGATAGTTCATGCTGATTTAACAGAGTATAATATTCTTTATGATATTGACAATGATTCAATGGTTGTGATAGATTTTCCTCAAGCTGTAAAAGCTGAACATCCAGAAGCATTGAATCTCCTAGAAAGAGATGTTTCTCATTTACTTGATTTTATAGGAAAGAAATGGGGTATAACTACAGATGAGGTTGACACTGTAATTGAATATATAGTTGGTAAGTAATCAAAGGTGATATGTATAGCTGAAACAGATTTAATTATTGTAGGAATTGATATATTACCACAAAGTTCCCCTTCAGGTGTATCACATTATGCTGTATGTGTTTATGATGGTGCTAATGTTAAGCTAATACAGAAGTATGATAAAGTCAATTTACAAAAATTAATAGGCATAATAAGGAGTTCCCAAGCTAATTTCCTTGCCTCTGATAACATATACGAGCTAGTGAAAAACCCATCACAAATTCCTCATCTTTGTTTGCAATTACTTCCCGCAACTAAGTTAGTACAGGTCACTGGGTCACCTATTCATGGTTTTACGTCTCTTCCTAAATTAATGAAACAAAATGATTTACCAATCTCTGGAAAACTGTCTCCAATTGAAGCTGCAGAAGCATGTGCTATTCTAGCTAGTAGAAAGCTTGGATATATCGTTGAACCATTTGAGGATGAAACCAAAGTTGTTGTATCACGATCAAAAGCAAAAGGACCAGGAGGTTGGTCTCAGAAAAGATATGGACGATTAATAGATACAACTGTGAATCAAGAAGCAAAAAATATTGAAAGCATAATAGTGGAACTCCGGTTTGATTTTGATAAAAGGGCAGTAAAAAGCAAATTTGGAGCACAAAAGGTTGTATTCAGTATTTATGCACCAATAGATAGTGTTACAAAAAGGATAAAGAAACGGAAAGGAGAAATTTGCCAAGTTAAAATCTTTCCAGTGAATAAAGAAAGAGTTGAGTTTATTCCTCTTTCGCAACAAGTCAAAGTCAAGTCGTCTTTGAAACGATTAATTGTTGGGATTGATCCTGGTTTAACAGTTGGATTATCAATACTTGATCTAAATGGTAGAATACTAAAAGTAAGTAGTTATCGAGAAGCAAGTAGAGGACAGATAATAAGGGAAATAACACAATATGGAAAACCCACTCTAATCTGTGTAGATGTTTATCCCTATCCTTCTTATGTTGAAAAGATAGCAGCTGCTTTCAATGCTAGACTCTATACTCCTCGCAGTGTTATGACTGTTTCCGAAAAGAATGAAATTTCTAGAAAACTAGCTATGCAGCATGGTGTATTAACAAAAAATGCTCATCAGAGAGATTCTCTAGCTTCTGCATATAGAGGGTACACAAAATTCAGATCGGAATTTGAAAACATAGATAGAAAATACTACAATGAATATGATAAATCATTAAGAGATGAGATAAAAGACTTACTAGTAAGAGGAAAATCTCTAACGGAAGCAACAAATGAGATAGAGGAAACACTCAAAGAAGAAACTGAAATCTCTCCAGTTGAAGTACTCTCACAAGAGACAGTTTCGCACCAGAGTCAAGAAAAGGAAATCTTGGAAAAAAGAAGTTTTATACTTCAAGAACAATTAGATTGGGAGAGACGAAAGAATACAGAATTAAATGTTGAATTAAAGGAATTAGAAGAGAAAATAGAATATTTACGAGAAAGATTAAGCGAAGGAAAATCGGAATATATAGAACAAATCCAAAGAGAAAAAGCTTACATTTTAAGAGAAAATCAGATTAGTTTTTTGCAAGAGAAAGTAAAACAGTTAGAAACAGAATTAACTAGATCAAGTGGAAGAGTAGAGGAATTAAAAACAGTAACTTGGTTAAGAAATAGAGAAGGCTGGATACCTCTTAAAGTGATAAAGAAATTTACTAAAGAGGAAATAGAAAAAACAGCTGAAACATATGATCTTGGACCAGGAGACATTGTATTGATTTTAGATACAACAGGCGGTGGCGGTCAAACAGTTGAAAAACTTCTCTCTTATAGGATTAAAGCTATAGTAGGAGACGAAAATCAATTTTCATATTACGCGAAAAAGAAATTAGTTGAAGAGCAGATTCCAATTGCAAATCCTAATACAGTGGAACTTAAACGAATTGATGAAATAGCAGTAATAAGAGAAGAGGATCTCATTAGAATTCTAGAGGACGCAATAGAGGAAATTGAAGAAATTGTTATCGAAGAAAAAAAGAGTTTTCTAGATAGTTTACTTGATGATTACAGAAAAGAACGTCGTAGAGAAATAGCAGAATATGATGAGAAATTATTAAGTGAGAGAAGGAGAAGAGAAAATATTACTGATGATGATGATGAAGAAGAAACTTAAAGTTCATCAACAGATAATTGAACAAGCAAAATATTGTTTCCTCTAACAAATAGATTCCCGTATCTGGATACTTCTTCATCTTCGATAATTTCTATTGCATCACTGAGATGACAGTTCATGTATTGATCAAAGCTTTCAAGCTTGCCTTTATATTTCACATTGTCTTTTAATCTTATGATAATATATTGTCCTATTACCTTTCTCAAGGAGTTTATGGGAATGCTGCTCATATAATTCACCAAATCTTAAACTATATGAATCGAGGGGATGACGATAACTTAAAAAGATTTTGATTAAAGAATAACTCAAAAGAAATTTTCTTTTGTAGAATTATTTCTTTATTATATTTTTAATTTTAGAGTATCTCAAGTGTCAAAATTAATTGCAGATTCTTCTAGGGTTTGTGTATCCATTGTAGTTGTTTTTCTTTTCCTTACTTTCACGAAAATTGGATGGTTAACAGCATTTCCAACAATTACAGCTTCACCTACACCAAGACCTGTAATGGTGTTCAATGTCGCTCTATCAATTCCTTCTGAGGAACGACCTATAAAATCTAAATCATACGGATTTAATACTTTCATAATTATATGGGTGTTACATTGGCTGAGAGCTGTAGTTGACATCTTAACTGGTCTCTGACTTATAAGAACTAACGAAGTGAAAAATTTCCTTCCTTCTCTTGCGATTGTTTCGATAATTGGTCGAGAAATTGCTAATTCGAGTCGAGCTTCAGGACAGAACTGATGACTCTCTTCCATAATTATTGCTGTTGGGGGAATTTTTCCTTTCTTCCTATAATCGAAAATACGATACAAAATATAACTTACTATCATCTGTTTGAGCTTTAAGCTTGTGAACTCGCTTAAATCAAAAATAACTAACTTTCCAGGCTCTAAGATTTTCTCTAAAACAGGATATTCAGAAGCTCCAAATAATCTTGTTTCTTCTAAAGTGTATAGCCAACCAATCAATGCTTCCTTACTTCTTTGATTTATATGTTCATCTGCTTCAAGTTCTTTAACTATATCTGAAATTGTGTAAGTCTCGTTTTTCTTTGTTTTTTCTTCAAAAAGCTTATTAAGAATTTTGGATAGTTCCCTAGTTTGAACTGAGGTAATCTGTGGTTCAAAAATAGCAAATTGTCGTGCTCTTAAAGCATGAGTGCCAAATTGAATAGCAGCTGCAGGAAATATTTCAATGTGTTTGTAAAATGGTGATTCTTCATCTCCTAATCCTTTATACTCTCCATGAACATCAAACAAAACCATAGCTATCCTACCTTGTTTCTTAGGTCGAGAGAGAAGTTCTTCTAACATAACTGAAACCGTATATGATTTACCTGCTCCTGAGATTGCTAAAATCGCTGCATGCTTTTGAAGGAATCTAGTTAAATTTAGCTGAACTTCTACATCATGTTGTTCAATTTTCCCCAAGTTTATTCCATTTGTTTTTTCCAGACCTAGAAATTTCTGAAGAACTTTGGATTCAGGGATAAAGACAGTTTCACCAGGTGATACTGGGAATAGTAATCTTTGAATGCCTAAATCAGTAATGATACCTAATGGTTTAGCTTTGGCTATGATGTGCTCCCATCTATCAGCTGGAAAAATAGATGCAAGTGTTTTCCCGCTTGTTTCGTATGCTCTAACAGCTGACGGAGACGAGAAATACCTATTTGTCTTGTAAACATCGCTTACCGTTGCTATTATTTCTCCATCATCACATGGAACAATCACATACATGCCTTTTTCTAGTTGAAATTCTTCTTCTGATTTTGTAAGAACAAAATTAAATTCTGAAGGATTTGGGGAATTATCTTCACCTACTATTATTGTACCTATACTTTTTCTTGCCATTTAATCACCTGCTTTGAATGGTAACCTTGATCTTCTTCTTTGAAGAGAAAAGCTTGAATAACCTATTTTTGCTGAAATTTCATCAACAAGGATATCCGCATCTGTTTCTTGTAACCGCGCTCTTGCATCTGCTTCGATTATAACACTTGGTAAACCATATTCTGGATTATATCTGGAAACAGCTATTACAAGTGCTGATATCTTTTGTGCTAAATCGTGTTGATTTGAAAATAATAATGGGAACTCTACTCTTAAAGGGGCATCAAATTCAGCTGTTTTAAGATAGAAACAGTGTATATCAAAATCCTTCAGTTCCTGATCAGTATCATCATTAAAATTAGAAAGGAAGAATTCGAATGTTCTTTCATCTACATCAAGTACTTGATAGAGTAGATCTGTGTCTCTTAACTGTTTAACTATTGGACGATAATCGATTTTCAGTAACTGTTCAAATTCAGGCATCTTGCCTAAATGAGGCAGGAGGGCTGCTAATTTATTAGTTAGAATTGCAGAACGAGAATCTTTCACTACACCACATAAAGCTGTTCGATTTTTTTCGCAAAGAGAATAGAGTCTTCTATAAAGAGTTTTTAGATTTCGATATTGACTCATAAGAAATTCACTTTGATTTACTTGTTTGTAATCGATAAAAGGTAGTACAGAACCATCTAATATAATGATGTCTGGCATATCTTCTTCTAATAAAGAGATTCCACAACGGATTTCCTTTTGCATTCTCCAAATGGAAATAAGCGTATCTATCTCATTTTGAGATAATGGCTCAATACTAGTTAAAATATCAGGAAAAGGTTGTTCTTCAGGAAAATATCTTACTTGTGGTTTATCATCTTTTTGATGCAAAAATAGTACTCCAACAGCTCTAATCAAAGCAATATCAAAGTAGTTGAGTGTTCTATGAATTACTCCTCCATCAACTCCTGCAACTTTTAAACCATCAATATTGGTCTTTGGAACTTTGACTGTAAAGAAAGAATCTTTTGTTTTTATACCAAAAGCACTTGGAAATTCAGAAGGATTAAGAGATTTTTTTACTTTTCTAAATAAATCTTGGAATAATTTGCGGTGTTCATTATATGCGATTATTTTTTTGGAAATATTATCAATAGCATCATCTATCTTATTATGCATTCCCATTTTTCTATACCACTATAAATACTATCTATTTTTTCCTATATTAAGTAAGTGCGAAACATCTTTTTAGGTTCTTTGCTCGGATCTTTGTTTTGCAGCTTTAATAAACGCGAAATAAGGTGGTGATGGTTTTAAGGGTCTTGATTGAAATTCTGGGTGAAACTGTGTTGCAATAAAGTATGGATGATCTTTTATTTCAAGAGCTTCCATCCTTGTTTCATCTTCAGAACGTCCTGAGAAGGATAATCCTTTCCTTTCTAGAATATCTATGTATTCAGGATTAACCTCATACCTGTGTCTATGTCGTTCGCCTGTTTCAGTGTCTTTATAGATTCCTTCAAGAATTGAATTAGTTTTTATCAAAATCTTATGTTTTCCTAATCTCATTGTTCCCCCCATCTCATCCACTGTTTTCTGCTCAGGAAGAAGATCTATTACTGGATGAGGGGAGTTGGGATCTACCTCTGAAGTATTTGCTTTCTCGAGATTAGATTCATTTCGGGCATATTCAATGACAGAAAGCTGGAACCCATAACATATTCCTAAAAATGGAACTTTAGTTTCCCTTGCATATTTAATTACAGAAATTTTTCCCTCAGCTCCACGAGAACCGAATCCTCCTGGAACTAAAATTCCATCAAATTTGTTTAATTCATGGATTTTTTCTATATTATCTTCATATTCTTCTGTTGAAACAAAATTTATGACTGCATGAACATTGTTATGAGCTGCTGCATGATGTATGGCTTCTTTCACACTGATATATGAATCTGCTAATTCTGTGTATTTACCAGTAATTGCTATTTGCACTATGTTCTCAGTTTTAGTAAATCGTTCTATCAAACGCTCATATTCTAACCAATCAGCTGCAATATCTTCATAACGGAGCATTAGATTAAGTGTTGAACCTAATCCTTGTTTGTCAAGATAAATCGGTGCTTCTAGAACAGTATCAAGATCAGGAAGTGAGAAAACCGCATTTGCTGGAACATCACAAAACATGACAATTTTCTCTCTTGCACTATCAGATAAAGCATGGGAACCTCTTGAGATTATAATGTCTGGACTCAATCCCATAGATTGCAGTTCTCTAACTGCATGTTGAGTTGGTTTAGTTTTTTGTTCCTTAAGATTCGGTGGTTCTAGAATATAAGTAAGGAATACAAGTAATGAATCTTCACTAACCATTTCTCTTCTAACTTGCCTAATTGCTTCAAGAAACGGTTGACTCTCAATGTCCCCAATTGTCCCTCCAACTTCTATAATCAGAACATCTAAATTTGGTTCTCTCTCACCAATAGACTTTATTCTTCTCTTAATCTCATCTGTAATGTGGGGAATGACTTGTACAGTCTTTCCTAGAAAATCTCCTCTTCTTTCTTTGTCGATGACTGACTGATAAACTTGCCCAGTGGTAATATTTTGATCTCCCTTCATTTCAAGATTTAGCATTCTTTCATAATGACCAAAATCTACATCAATTTCTGAACCATCTGCAGTAACATATGTTTCACCATGTTCATACGGGTTCATAGTTCCAGCATCTATATTGAGATACGGATCAATTTTAATAACATTAACTTTTTTTCCTCTAATTTGGAGATTCTTCCCGATTGAAGATGTAACTACTCCTTTTCCTAATCCGGAGATTAAAGCTCCACAAATAAAAATATATTTGGGCATAGAAAGTATAAAGTAGAATATGATATAAATTTTATGTATTAGAATAGATTCATTCTGTTTCTTCAGGAACTGCTTTAATCATCTTTTTCCATTTTTCCACAGCTACAGACACAGTTTCATAGAGCCATTTTTCTTCTGGTGTCATGTTTCTTGACTTACTTGTAATGTTCTTTCCTTTTTCTGCAATTTTAATTATTTTGGAGAGACGCATTGTCATAAGTTCTCTAAGTTTCATTTCTATGGATTCTTTTTGACGATATGGCATCGTCTTAATTCCATCTGCATGTTCCTGGAATGCACTTTTCATAGCTATGTAAAAGTAATGATTTATCTTCTGTAAATCAATGTTATCACCTTCCTTAATAGCTAATTTGTAAAGATCTGGAAAATCGATTTCTGTAACATCAGTAATTTCAACGTATTCTTCTCGTTCTAGAATTGATGCTATCCAGAAGGGAAATTTCATTGTTACTCCTTTTGTGAGTTTAATCCTCTTGTCACCTATGTCAAATTCATCAATACTCTTCAGACATTTGACAGAAACTTCTTTTTCTTCATAATCGTATTGGATTCGTTCAAGTTCATCGAGTATCAATTCATCTGATATCAATATAATCATCTTTATACTTCAACAAACTTATTTTAAGGTATTGCTATTTTATAAAAAATCCTCTAATTGTTTCTGTGGTTGAATGAAATTTTCATTCTTCTCCTCTTCTTTCTTTTTTACAATTTTTCCCAATCTTTCTTCAACAAATTTATCTCCTAACAAATGACTATAGATAGATTTTACAAGTTCTGTTCCGAAACCTGGGATTTTTATGATTTCTTCGGGATCAGTTTGCTTAAGAATCTCTCTGGTTTCATATCCCTTATCAAACAGTGATCGAGCTCTTATTCTCCCTATTCCTGATATCTGTACTAAATCTACTAAATCACTTCTGATTCCATTAACTACTCTTTCATGGAGAATTGTTACTTTATTAGCTACGTTTGAATGCCCTAACAATTTTGCGATTTCAGATGTTGCATAAAGTAACCATTCAGCATTATGAACCACTGAAAATATGTCTCCACTTCCAACGTTATATCTATCTAGCATCATATCCTCTGGTGTTTCAGATACCCAATCTTGGAGGATTAATGCAGTTTTTACTTGACTCATAAAGAGCTCTAATTCAAATGTTGAAGAAGGTAGTTCTGTTAAGAATTCATCTTCGTGTTCTCCAACATAATTGATAATTTTGAATTGGTCATCTTTCTTTATAGTAACAAATCTAACATCAGGAGTAGAACATACTAAATGAAGAAAGCTCATGTCTGTTAAAAGTTGGTTAGCCATAGTTTTTGCTCTTTCTAAGCAATTTCTGATGATTATTCCACTCATAGGATCAATATACAGTTGACTGACTCTTTTACCAAAACCTGTGGCGAGAAGATAATCTGGATCTTGAGTTATGAGACCTTCTTCCCTTAGAAATTTTATCACTTTTTTGATTATTGAACTTAAACTGGATGGATCTTGCTTATGACCATAAAAAGTCCGACTAAAGAAATCATTTAATTCATTCATAGTCTGAGTATTTTCAGTTGCTATTTGACCGAGAATGATTCTTCGTAATGCAGGTTCAGTTGCTACTCTTGATTCTATATCCTCAGTCTCAGCTACTATATACATGTTGAAAAGATTGTCTGCATCATATTCGTTTTTTGCAATTACAATAGCATCTCCCTCAGTATCATATTGTGGTCTTCCAGCTCTACCAGCTTGTTGTTTGAATTCCAAAACTGGAATCGGATAGCTTCCCAAGGTTACATCGTAACGATGGATGCTCTTAATAATAACATATCTCGCTGGTAAATTTATTCCTGCAGCTAACGTCGGTGTAGCACTCAACATCTTGATATTTCCTTGTTTAAAATTCCTTTCAACTATTCTTCGTTGAGCTGGATTTAATCCTGCATGATGATAAGAAACACCTTGTCTGATTAATTCAGCTAATCCTTTCGATTGTTTGGTTTGTTCACCAGAAGATAGAATCTCATTAGCTGAATTGTTCAATTCCTGTAATTCACCTTTGTTTAATGTTTTTCTTACACGTGAAGCCAAATTTCTTGCTGTGGATTCAGCCATATTTCGAGTAGTTCCAAAAATTAGTGCTTGATTTCTTTGTTTAAGAATATAATTAGTTATGTTTACAAAACTATTCTTTGTGTTAGAAGGAATAGTTACTATCCTGTCTTCTTTGTACATTATTTGATTTCCGTAAAGAACTCCTTCGTTTAATTTTACAGGTCTCCAGTCACTTGAAACTAATTCTGCTTCTAACCATCTCGCAATTTCATCTGCATTCTTTATTGTAGCACTCAAAGCTAATATTTGCCCTTGACATATTTGTTTCAATTGTGCTATTACAACTTCTAGAGTAGGTCCTCTTGATGAATCGTTAATTAAATGAATTTCATCTACTATAACCAAACCAATTTGATTAATCCATTTAGATTGGTGTCTTATAGCTGAATCAATTTTTTCATTAGTTGCGATAATTATATCTGCATATCTAGCATTGGCATCTTCAGTATCATAATCCCCAGTTAGGAGAATAGTTCTTTTTCCTAAAGAATCCAAGTACCTTCTGAATTCTGTATATTTTTCATAAGCTAAAGCACGTAAAGGGGAAAGATAAAGAGTCTTAAGACCAGTTTCTTCAATAGCCTTTACAGCAGCTAGAAGCGCCAAAAGTGTTTTTCCAGAGGCTGTCGGTATTGCAACAACAAGATTATTTTCTTCAAAAAGACCTTTCTTAACAGCTTCTATTTGTGGTGGATATAGAGTATCAATCCCATCTTCCTTAAGATTCTCTTTGACTGCTTGAGGAATTGGAAGATCATCTATTTTCATCAACATCAACGGGGTTAAGCTAATTTAACAAAGCCTTCTCTGGGCGAGAATATTTCACCATTACTCCTTAGTTGATTAATAGCTCTATCCACAAAATCATCTTCAATGTTTTGCTCTTTTGCCAGCTCTTTAATTCTACCTATGGCTACCATATCTGAAGATCCTTTTCTAGATTCTTCTTGAATAATGTCAATAAGGATTTGAAGTTTTGATCTGGAACTCTTTGTAGTTCCTGAGAGTAAATAATCAATGTCAACCCTTCCAGTGACAGGATCCTTACCTACCTGCTCAAGAGATGTTCGGAGTAAGTTGATTGCAGCTTCAACATGGTCTATATTTACTTCTTCTTTCAAAGCCATCCTTGCTTGAGATTCAGATAAACGAATAATTGCTTCTAGATATCTGGGAGTGATTGCAATTGCAGCAGAAGAATCTGACTCTTTTCTTAATCCTAGATAATATTCTTCTATTCTTTCCAATGCTTCATCTGTAAGTGAAGGTTGAAGGGTTTGCTTGGAGTAGCTGATATATTTACGTAAAAGATCCATCGCTATAACGGGCTCTGTTTCCTCAATTACATGTCCTCTCCGTAGTTCAAGAATATGTCTAGCCATCTTCTTATCAATTTCAGGATTAGGTTCATCTCGGATAACGAATATTAGATCGAATCTGGAAAGGATTGTTGCTGGAAGATTTATATTGTCTGCTGGAGGACGTGAATCTTCATATCTCCCAAAACGTGGATTAGCAGCAGCAATTATTGCTGTTCGAGCATTAAGTGTAGCTACGATACCTGCTTTTGCTATACTTATGACTTGCTGTTCCATCGCTTCATGAATTGATGATCTATCTACTGGATTCATCTTATCAAATTCATCTATCATACAGACTCCTCTATCTGCAAGTACTAGTGCTCCTGCTTCTAAACCAAATTCTCCCGTTTCTGAATCCCTCACAACTGCTGCAGTTAACCCTGCTGCCGAACTAGCCTTTCCTGATGTTAGCAATCCTCTGGGAGCAAGCATTTTAATAAACTGTAATAATTGACTTTTAGCTACTCCTGGATCTCCAATTAGGAGTATATTTGAATCTCCTCTCTGTTTCATACCATCAGGAGTAACTCTATTAACACCACCGAAGAGCACAGTTGCCAATGCTTCTTTGATTATTTCCATACCATAAATAGAGGGTGCAACAGATCGAATTATTCGCCTATGAATATTTAGATCCTGTGAAAGCTCAATAATCTGCTGTTCAGTTTCAGGATCAATATCGATTTCCATATATTCCTTTTGAAGTGATGAAACGAAATTGACTTCCAACCAAGGATCAAAAGTAGCAAGATCTGATCTCTGTTGACCTTTTTTTCTTCGCATTCTTAATATCCCAGAGACAGTTGCTCTATCTCCTGCTCTTACTTCATCAACTAAATCTCCTAGCAGTCTCGCAGGAACGTTTCTAGGTATTTGCCCTGGTGGAAGGGTTTCAGGTTTTTCTTGAACTGTAATTGTCTGATGATCAGTATAAGTGGATTCCTCAGTGAGTAAATTGAAAGGACCTTTCTTCCCACAATTAGGATTAATGCATCTTGAAGGTTCTTTGTAAATACCAGCCTCTTGGTTTATGTATATTGCTTCACCACAGTGTGCACACTGAAAAACTCCTTGGACAAGTAGAGGTTTAACAACACTTTGTCGAATGACAATTCCTTCAACTGATATAAGATTACCAAGATGTACTGAACGTAGTTGTCTTAAGTCAATAACATCTGGTATGTTAGAGAAACGCGCATGAAAGATCTCATCGCTAGCTGCATACATGGGATCTTCAATTTTCATTACTTCGAATAATGCATCGTCAGCAGCTTTCATGGTTTCTTCTGGATTTTCTCTTAGTAACCGAGCTAACTCTGGATCATATCTCAATAAATCATCATAATTAACAATAAGAGATGTAAGACCTTCAAGAGACATCTTTTGGACTTGTTCAACATAGATGTGTCTACCTGTTTCGTCCTGATATCCTTGGTAGAATTCTTTAAAACGTTCATTAGGAGATGATTGCATATCAATGTGCATTTTATCTTACCTTAATACTATACATTCCATTTTTAAATTGTAGTAATAAGTGTTACTTACTCTTAGTTATCAATAGATAAATAGATTTGTTAGTATAAAAACTACTAAATAAATTAAGTAATAGTATTCTTAAGTAAAGGAGTGAATATCATGGTTAACACTTTAACACATTTCTCTTTAGAAGGCTTAATTGTATGGTTATTATTATCAAAAAAGAATAAATCCTATTATAGAGAACATAGATGGGAATTTATCATAATCAATCTCTTTGCTGTATTCTCGGATTTAGATATTTTATTTGGTTATCATAGAACGGGAACTCACAGTCTGATTATACCTACTTTTGTTTTACTGAGCATGATTATTGCTGGGAAGTTTACAAATGAGATAGACAGTCCTGAATCACCATCAAAAAGACTCACACGTTTTCTGAAACTTGCTTCAATTATGTGGATTCTTCATATATTCCTTGATTTGAGCTGGGGACCTATACAGCTATTCTGGCCAATAGATACAAATCTGTATGATCTCACAGTTACTCTCCGATTCGAAAACAAACCCTGGCTATTCTTTCCTTTATCTTTTGTTGGATTAATTCCTAATTGGACAATCTATTCTGCAACAGAAGGGCAGGGAATATTCTTAACAAATTTAAGCCAACAAGAAAGGGAAGCGATATATGGTCAATACTTCAATTATTCTATTGAACAGATAACACTTCATATTTTGGTATTTATTGTTTGGATTGTGATAATTTTTCTTCCAGTTTTTGTTAGAAAAAATAAGAAAAAAACGGAGAAAAAGGAAAGAAAATTCCATAACTATTGCCAGATTTTCTGGAATAAATTAAAAAGACAATTAACGCTTTTGGGATTGTTTATTGTTTTTCTAGGATTGTTACTTGGACCATCTATTGGGAAACAGAGATTAATTACATATGAAATTGATTCTGAATATAGAAATTCGTTAACGCTTTTTGATCCAACTCTAGGAATAGCTCTTACGCATAAACCGATGACAACAACAGAGATAATTTATGAAAGCCAAATCGGAATTGTTACTTATAGTACCTCAGTAATGTTAACTCCTAATGACACGTTTGTTGAATTCTTTGAGAACTTCGATAACTTAACGCTCAATTATTATGATGGAAATATCACTTACCAATATTTGATTTCAGAATACATTAATGAAGTAGATAAAGTGAAAGCAAGAAGTTATTACCATACTAGACTTGTTGGTAGCGAGAATTCAGATGGATTAACTATAACACTTAATGAAACGGAAACGGAAACTTCAGTCTATTTTGTTTCAGTTATAGATGAATGGAATACATCTGAATCATTTATCTATGATGTAAGTTGTACCTTGAATTACATAATTTATAGAAAACCAGCTCTAGTGCAAGGGGGAATACTAGATGGTTTTGGTTTACTTTTAATTGTGACTGATCAAATATTGTTTACCAGAATGGGTAAGAAGAAAAAATCAAAAGAAGAAGAACTAAATAATTAATCTGGATGTTAATTCCACTAAATCACTATCTCGATTTAATTCTTCCATTGAAACATTCGGAAGCGAGATCACATCATCAACGAAGGAGACTCTTCTATAGGTCTTGGCATAAATTACTCGAAGGTTTGATATTCTAGTAATTATTGGAAGTGGATTTCTCCCTGTAGTTCTCTCAAGATCACTAATCAAATATACTATCTTATCTTTCGAAGAACTTTGCATTAACTGCTGCTGTGCTAATGTCAATGCTTCCTCAAGATTAGTTTTTCCGCTACTTTCTATATTCAAAATTAATTCAATTATAGATTCTGGATGTAACCTCTCATTCATAGCTTTTAGAATGTGTGCAGAAGAGTCAAAATCTATTATTGCAAGATTGTCTTTCTTAACAGAGAGCGATAATACAGAAGACAAAAGAACAATCTGGTGAATCAGCTGTAAAACGCTTAAACTCTTATCAATACAGATTACCATACTTCTTTTTCTCTTTGTAGGTTCTTTCACTACTATACTCTCATAATCAGGAATAGTTTTCCCTGTACTCAACATTTTTTCGATAGTCATTTCAGTTTCCCAAGTATCTCCTGGCTGATATGAAACATATTTAGAAACAGAAGCTGAAATACCTCTACGATATATTGATTTAGCTTTTTCAGTAATAAAGGGAATAAGCTTATCTAGCATCTTTTTTCTTAACTGGAAATTAAGGTGTTTTTTTGTTCTGGAATATAATTGTATTAGTTCTTCTCCCTCAAGTTGATTCATTATTATATCTGTTAGTTCCATCTGATTAAGTAATCTTGCAACAATTAACGGATAGTTTGTTGCTATTAGTTTTAATCCTTCTAGGTTGCTATCCTCTGCTGCTTGTTCAGCTAATTCAACAATTTTTGTAACATCTTCTTGATGTTTTCCTAATTCTAACTGAATCTCAGTAATAAGCATCTGACTAGTATGTTTCAATGGATAGGTTGGAAATGGTTCATCTCCAAAGAAAATTGTTTTAGGATCACCATCTATTCTTTTTTTCGTATTATTCTTTCATCTTCATAATTTGCTAATACTTTCGATACGATTTCCTCTATAATTTGGATTTCAGTTTTCTTTGTAGTTGTTTTACATCTGATTTTACGAGAATGCACAGCAATAGCTCTTTCTAAAAGAATATCTTCTTCGATTATTTCACCTTCCTTGAAAAGTTCTACAAGTTGAATTGCTCCTCGTACTGTAGAGCTCATTTCTAGTTCAGGGTGATTTAAAGTTGCTTGAACCACTGTACATGAGATTTCATTTAGCAAACTATCATCATAACTTGTTCTCATTTTTACAATTTCTATCATCTCTTCAAGTGATTGATGAGAAACATGAATCCAGATGCATCTATCATAGAATGCTCTAGGTAAAGGGTTTGTTGCAACTGTATCTTGAGGATTGTATGTGAAGATTGTCAAGAAATTCTCTTTAGCGACGATTTCTCCTAATTGTGGTATTGTAACAAGTCTTTCATCCAGAGCTGTCAAAACAGCATTAATAGTCTCAGATGGAGCTCTGTTAACTTCATTATAGAAAAAGATTCCTCCATCTTCCATTGCTTGTGTTAAAGGACCAGGAATGAATGTTTCTCTTGAGAATCCTTTCTCTAAGACTAAGGGTGGATCATACCAACCTTTTAACTTAATTGATGTTAGGCTATCATCACCATCTACACGTACAAAAGGGAGATCAAGGCTTAGAGATAAAGCTTTAGCCATTTCCGTTTTTCCAGTTCCTACAGGTCCCTCAATAATGATTGGTAATCCCCTTTCCACTGCACGTATCATTAAACGAATCTCTTTCGTACGACCTACTATCTTTTTACAAACTTCGCCAAACACATCTGTTGAAGGATTAGTTTTAACAGACATCAGCTAATCAAGAAATTCCAAAATTAAAACTCTTATCATTGGTATTTGAAATGAAACTAGTTTTATTACAAAATCAAAAAATAGAAAAAAGAAAGAGGGATTTATTTTATTTTGTGGAAACAGTTCCTTTCAATAAAAAGATCAATCTCATTATTTTCTTTTATTTCAAAAGTCACAGGAGTTTTGTATCCGAAACTGTAAATGTAGAATCTATTATCAGCTAATTTCGCATCTTCAGGGATAAGTGCAACTTTGTTTAGAGTTTCACCGAATTTCGATTCATAGAATAATAAGCCATTTTCGATATATATTTTAACTTTATTTATTCCTTTATAATTAACATATTCTCCAGAAAATTGTTCCATTTTAGCTTGAATTTGAAAGAAAGGTACTGTTTCTTCATGATCTTTTCCCATTAGAGAACTTAGTATTGAATGACCAACTAAACTTCCTGGAATATTTCCGGCGTTTGCCATCGTTACAACACCACAATTAAGTTCAGGTATGAAACAAAAATATGCACTTGACATACCAGTTGATCCACTATGACCAATTAACTTCTTACCAAGGAAATCCTCAGATATTCCTAAACCAAAAGCATAACCATTTCGTCCATAAAAATTGGGAGGAACGTCTATTTGAATTGAGAACATTTCTTCAAGAGATTCTGTACTTATTATCTGGCTATTTTCATATCTTCCTTCGTTAAGCATCATAGCAAGAAAATTTGCCATTTCGTTTGCTGAACTTAACAATCCTCCAGCTGCATAGATTAACTGATCAAATGGGTGATTTTTTTCAATGGGTTTATCCTTTTCTTGGATATAAGCTGTCATTCTATCTTCGTCTTTATCAAATTTTTCTTGAAGGAATGTTGATCTAGACATTTTGAGTGGTTTTAAGATATTTTCCTCTATATAATCCTCATATGATAAACCGCTGACTGTTTCTATGATCTCTCCTAATAAAGTATATCCAGTGTTGAGGTAGAAATATCTTTCTCCAGGTTCGTCAACAATCTCTTCTTGTGCTCCATTAACTAAAAGGTACATATCTTCTTTTGTTGCAAAAGGAATCCAAGTCTCAAACAATGGAGCATGTCTTAAAATCAAAACAGTTGCTGAACCTAAATTAGGTATTCCAGAGGAATGAGACATCAGATGACGAATTTGCACTGGTTTGTCTTCAATACCTATCTTAAATGGTAAGTATTTTTTCACTGGATCATTAATAGATAACAATCCTTTTTCAGCAAGTTGCATTATTGCTAAACAGGTGAAAACCTTTGTACAAGAACCAATACCAAAAAGAGTATTGTGTGTAACTGGCTGATTTTTAGCAAGGTTTCTTACTCCAAAATTCTTAGAATAAATTATTTCCTGATCCTTAACTACTGCAACACTTAAACCAGGAATCTTATCTTTTTGCATTATCTTTGCTATACGTTGCTCAATTCTCTCCCACATTTCTTCATTATTTTTCTCATTTGAATTCATTTTAAACACAATTAGAGTTTTAGAAAAATATACAACAGAAGTTTATTTAGTTTTCTTAATGTTTTTGTCATTGAATCCTTATGGAGAAGTCTAGGAATTTGTTATTTGATTTGAATTGACAAGTTTGATAGGAAAAGGAATAAATCCGGGATTTCATTAATCAATGTTATTGATAAAAAAATAACTCTCCCCCCGATTTAATTAGAAATTAATTCAGTAGTTTTTCGCAGATTTTTCAGGTCGAACAAAAGCTATAATCACGAGACCAATAGCCATAATCCCTCCAACAACTGCCATTGCAACTCCATATGCTTTGAAATCTATTTTTGGATCAAGTGCTTTAAGAATTGCACCAAAGATTAAAGGTCCTAGTGCTGAAGAAACTTTACCACTTAGTTTTGAAAAACCAAAATATTCACCAAATTTCTCTTTTGGAGCTAACTCTGTAACCATGACTCTTTGAGCTGTCCATGTTCCACCTAATGCTACTCCTGCTGAACATCCCATTACGATCATCATAATGAATGGGAAGTTAAATCCAATAGTTATTGGTGCCCATACGAATATTCCTATGATTCCCAATACCAAAGCAAAAGCCCACAATACTCCAACTAAGAAGAAAGCATTTTTAGCTCCATATTTCTCAGCAAACAATCCTATGAAATATGTGAATATAACAGCTGCTACTGTTGCAATTATAATGAATATTATTGCAAATAAATCAGTAGAAATCCCAGATCCCTCTATCTGTAAAGCGTCTGTAACTAAAGCTGTCATATATGCTACTATCACGTTAGCAACATCTACAACAAAGAAATACCCAATAACAAAAATGAACATTTGTCTGTGACTCCTTATTTCACGAAAAGTTCTTCCAAGCTGAACAAATGTGTTTTTTAATAGATGCCGTTTTTTTAAGCCTGTCTTCTTCTTCTGCCTTTCTTTAACAAAAAAGATTGGAATTCCAAAAACTAGGAAAAGAGCCATTGGAATTACAAAAGTAAACCATTCTCCTGTGTATCCATAAGCCAAGTTAGCTGGATCTGGATCTTTACTAATTACATCTCCATAGACTAAGATTAGAGGATACATAACCAGCAAAGAAATAATAGTTCCAAGATATCCAAATGCAACACCAAACCCTCCTACTTTTCCAACATCTTTTGGTGCAGCAATAAAAGGTAGCATAGCATCATAAAAAGCAAGACTCCATTGATAAGCCATGTTTGCAATTACATACAAAATCAAAACAACAAATATGTTGTGGAAAAAACCTAAAAGACTTGCAAAGAGAAGGATAACACCTGTTAAAGAGATAACAAAAGGTTTTCTTTTTCCTATGGTGTCACTTAAAGCACCCATAATAGGCATTCCTATTGCAGTGACAACCTGCATAACAGCTACAACTACACCAAAAACGAAACTTGCATCACCATAAGATAAGCTATATTCTATCTGTCCAATTACTAATACATACCTATTAATAATCAAACTGACAATAATCATGGAATAAATGGTATTGGCTAGGTCATACATAGACCAGTTGAAAACATTTAGTTTTGATGTTTTTGTTTCTATTTCTACACCATCCAAAACTTCAGACATAGGGAAAGAAAATAATTAGTTATTTAAAAAATTATTCCTAAAATTATACAAAAGATACAAGCTAAAACTCCCAATACCCTTTGTGAGCATTTTTTACTTGCTTTATAATGCTTTTTGTGTAATCAGTTACGTCATAATCATTGAGTTTATCGATAATTGCTGGTTTGTATCCTAGTAGTCCTTTAATGAATTTTTTACTAACTTCTTTTAGTTGGTCTTTTTTGTACCCCCCTTCCAAAGTGCAACATATTCTACCATCACAATGGTCTTTAGCTAACTCATTAAGCAAATAACCTGCTCCGAAGAATGCATTAGCTTTAAGATTGAAGATACCTACAGGATCTCCCTCTAAAGCATCAAAACCTGCAGAAACTAAAATAAACTCTGGTTGATATTGATTGACAATTCTAGAAGCAAATTGTAGAGCATACAACCAATCTAAGCTTTGAGTTCCTGGAAGCAATGGAATATTTATATTGTAACCTAATCCGTCCACAATTCCTACTTCAGTAGGATAACCTGAGCCTGGGTAAGAATACATCGGATGAGCATGAATTGAAACATAGAGGATATCTTTCCTATAGTAAAATATGTGAGATGTCCCATTTCCAAAATGGAGATCAATATCAATAATCAAAACTTTATTGTAATCCATGCTATTAATTAACCATTCTGCTGCAATTGCAATATTATTAAAAAAACAAAAACCTCCTGCAGAGTTTGACTCTGCGTGATGACCTGGGGGACGAACAACAGCAAAGCTCCTTTTAGCTTGATTCTCAGCTACAAGTTTAGCAGCTTGTTTTGTTGCGCCAGCAGCTAATTTTGCTAAATTAAAAGTATGCTCGTTAAGTGTTGTATCAACTGTTATCATGCCCCCTCCAGCTTCTGAAATCGCTTGTATAGTAGTTAGTAAATCTGGAACATGAACTGCAAGAATGTCTTCTTCGTCTATCGTTTCAGCTTGATGAATGATGATTTGCTCTTTTAATTCATTTTGAAGCTCTTTAATCCCCTGCATTATAAAATCAACTCTATCGGGTGATTCAGGGTGAGCTCTATCCATCTCATGCTTTCTGAATAATTCTGAATAAATAACTGCCAGATCAACCATTCTGATGATAATTGTTGTTACATAACTTAAGTTTTCTGTGTTACCTTATGAACAAATGGAGAAATTTATAAATAATTGTAATTTAAATATCTGTATATAAATTAGACAAGTAGTTTTCAATGACAACCAAATCAAAAGACCATATGTGTCAGCTTACTTGCCAAGCTTTTGTCTGTAGCAAAAGAATGTTACAAATTGTCAATAAAAATGGGAAGAAATCATTTTTCTGCAAATTGGACGATGCTGAATGTTTAGGTTACATGTGTAATTATGCTGAATGCAGAGAAAGAAAGCTAAACGATTCAGGAAATTGTTTGAGACCTATAAAAACTCAACAACAATCTCAAGTGAAACAAGTTAAACTAATTCCTTATCAATTAGATTATATGACACCTAATGACCTTGATGAGAAGTTTAGGAAGAAAATATCGCGTAAACTCAAATAATCGTTTCCGATATCACTAAAATTTTAAATATCTTGGATAAGAGTAGACAGATAAGGAAGCTTGAGCTGATAAATATGTATACAAATCCATCTGGTCCATCAGATAAAAAATTGTTTTCATTTGGTATTCCAACACTGGATGAAATTCTTGGAGGAGGGGTACTCGCTGGTTCAAACGTTTTAATAGAGGACGAAATAGGTGCAGAAGCTGATCCATTCATTCTACAGTTTCTAGCTGAAGGATTGAAAGCTGGAGAATATGGTTATATCTTCTCTACAGAACATCCTTATGAGTACTATAATGAAATGATGACAGGTATTGGAATAAATCCTGATATGTTAGAAGCAACTGGAAGATTAAAATTCATAGATGCTTTCAGCAATCCTTTCGGATATACTGATGTAAAAACATCTCACGAACATGCAGTTCATAATTTAAATCAACCAAGAGAAATTAATGAAACTATCAGAAGATCTTTTCTGCATGTTCAAAATCAAGCAATATTAAAGCGAGGTATTGTGCTGTCTTTATCATCTATAATTTATGCTGCTGATGATAGTAAGAAAGTAATCTTTTCTTTTCTTCAAAACAGACTTGCAGCTAATAAACGAGAAGGAGCTGTGACGTTGTTCTCTCTTCATCAGGATGCACATGATCCGATACTAGTGAGGGCAATAGAGCATAATTGTGATGTTACAATAAGAGTATCTAAATCTGAGACTAAAACAGAAAGACCAATTACTGAAACAAGAGTAATAAATGTAAAAGGAAAACCGGAATTAACAGGAGAACCTGTGCTTTTTGAATTTATTAGTGGAAAGATAATTCCTTATTATGAGGAAGAAGCATTCTAGTTTTCTTCAGAATTCTTTTTTTTGTTATTTTCATTACCAACATTACTTTAAGCAATCTAGATAACTTCTGATATTGAACCATTGAGCTACAACCTTCGATATATTTAAGTAAGAACTCGGAACTTGTAATTCAGTGAAGGTATTTGTTATTTGATTATCTCTTTAAAACAATCATCGTTGGAGATCCAAACGTAGGGAAGACTTCAATAACATTACGTTTTGCAACAGGAATGTTCAGAGAACGTTATCTCCCTACAATAGGTGTGGAGTTTTCTGTAAAGGATATTGAAATAGATGGTAAAAGAGTAAAATTGCAAGCTTGGGATACTGGAAGCCATGATCGTTTTTCATATGTTAGACCACTCTATTACAAAGGAAGCTATGGTGTTTTAGTTGTTTATGACCTAACAAATCATCAATCTTTTGAAAATCTTGACAAATGGTTTACTGAAGTTTTTACAAATTGTGAAACTGTAATTCCTGCAATAATTATTGGAAACAAAGCAGATCTAGATGAAGAAAGAGCTATCTCAGATAAGGAACTTCTTGAATACGCAAACTCAAAGAAGAAAGAATATGATTTTGATGAGTTAGAAACCTATGAAGTTTCAGCAAAAAATGGTCAGAACATTAATGATATCTATTATGAATTGACCAAAAAAATGATTGAGAAATCCACTTCACTAGAAGATTAAATGATCTTTAAAAAATTCTTCATTTTTGGAATTTTATTGACATACATATCATAAGATTTAATTTCTACGTATTTTTCGCTTTCATAGAGCTAATTTTGATTTCTCTGAAGCGAATCAAATATTATGCTTCTATAAAACAAAAGAGGCTTTATATAAATGTCACAGCGATGACAGCTTTATGCTCGAGACTGTGCATTTGTCTAGTATATTGGTGAAAAAATTGGTCGAGATAATTGATGTCCGTATTAACGGTAGAGGAGGACAAGGTGCTGTAACTGCTTCAAGATTACTAGGAGAAGCAGCAATAATAGAAGGACAATATGTACATGCTTTTCCTTCATTTGGACCAGAAAGAGCTGGAGCACCTGTGACTTCTTTTGCAAGAATTTGTGCAGAACAATTTACTGAAAAAACCGAAGTATATGAGCCACATATTGTTGTAGTTATAGATCCAACATTGCTGGAGGCTATACCAGTAGCTGAAGGATTAAGGGATGGAGGAACAATTGTTGTCAATTTCGAGGGCATGAAAGAATCTTTAATGAAGTATTTTGAGGGTGTGCATGCAAATATCTACAAAGTAGCTGGTTCTAAGATTGCACTTGAAGAAATAGGTAGAAATGTTCCAAACTTAGTTATGCTAGGAGCATTGTTAAGAGTAACAGGATTAGTTAAATTAGAAAGTTTACTCAAGGTTACAACTGACAGATTTAAGGGAGTTCTAGGGGAGAAAAATGTTGCTGCAATAAAAAGAGCATATGAAGAGGTGGAATGATGAAATCAAAGGAAGCTCCTAAGGAATTTAGAAAATGGGTGGAAGAAAAGTGGGGAACAGAAGATTTACCAATAGGTGGAGTAGTACCATATCATACAGCTTATGAGTACAAAACAGGAGATTGGTCTGCACATAAAGCAGTAATTTTCAAAGATAAGTGCATCAGTTGTATGAATTGTTTCTATTACTGCCCTGATGCAGCAATCTTTATGGATGATGATATGAAAGCCGAATGCGATATCCAATACTGCAAAGGCTGTGGAATTTGTGCGAAACATTGTCCTGCTGATGCAATAGAGATGAGGAGATTAACAAGGTGATAAAAGATGGTAACTAAGGTACAAGGAATGACTGGGGACGAAGCGGTGGCATACGCTGCAAAGCTAGTAGACCCTGATGTTGTGGCAGCCTATCCAATTACGCCTCAAACAATTGTGGTCGAGCGCTACAGCGATTTTGTCAACAATGGTGAAGTAAATTCATCCTTCATTCCTGTTGAGTCGGAACATTCTGCAATGTCTGCATGTGTTGGTGCCTCTCTTACAGGAGCAAGAGTTTTTACAGCAACAGCTTCTGCAGGTTTAGCTTTGATGTATGAAATTTTGTATGTTGCTTCAGGATTAAGGTGTCCTATTGTTCTAGCAGTAGCTAATAGAGCTTTTTCAGCACCAATAAACATACATGGAGAATGTACAGATCAAATGGTTTGCAGAGATGCTTCATGGGTTTCTCTTTTTGGTGAATCAGCTCAAGAAGCTTATGATGAAACTATTTTGTCCTTCAAAATTGCTGAACACAAAGACGTACTTCTCCCAACAATGTTTGGTATTGAAGGATTTATTGTTACACACGCTCTTGAAAGGGTAGAAACTTTAACTAAACACCAGGTAGAGGATTTTCTTCCTGCTGAAAGGAAAGTCGATCATAGATTCTGCCCAGATGAGGTGATTTCTTTTGGTTCTTTAGTTCTCCAAGATTATTACATGGAGATTAAAAGACAACAAGAAGAAGCAATGCAACGTGCATATCTAGTTACAAAAGATGTGATGGAAGAATTTGGTGAGTTATCAGGAAGGAAAATGGAAGTAGTAGAAAAATACAAACTGGAAGATGCTGACTACGCTCTTGTTTCCTATGGAGCAACTGCAGGTAATGCTAAAGCAGTAGTTGACCGTTTAAGAGAAAAAGGAGAAAAAGTGGGAGCTCTTAAAATACGTTTACACAGACCATTTCCATCCTTAGATGTGTATGAAGCTCTTACAGGAATTAAAGCTGCTACAATATTAGACAGATCAGTTACTTTTGGTTCCCCAGGAACTATTATGCAAACTGATATTTCTACAGCTCTTTATGGTAAAGAAAATATTCCTTCTCTGCATGGATATATTAACGGTCTAGGGGGAAGAGTTCTAACTTTACCTGAAATAGAGGAAGCACTTGAGATGTCAAAAAACTACAATGATATCGGAATGACTTCAACATTAGACTGGATAGGGTACAGGAAATGAGGTGTGATAGATGTTAGAAATACCAAGTATATCAGTAAAAGATCTTCAAGAATGGTCAAAAATGGATGAAGTTCTTACATCTGGACATAGATTATGTGCAGGATGTGGAGCAGGAACTATGGCAAGACAAGTTACTTTAGCAGCTAAAGCTTTAGGTGAACCAATAATGCTGGTTAATGCTACTGGTTGTTTAGAAGTAGCATCCACAATTTATCCGTATACTGCTTGGAATGCTCCATGGGTACATAATGCTTTTGAAAATGCTGCAGCAACTGCTTCAGGGGCAATAGAAGCAATGAATGCAATGCGAAGAAAGAAGCAAATGGCTGACAAAGACGCTCATATGATAGTCTTTGGAGGTGATGGTGGTACATACGATATAGGTATTCAGAGCTTATCTGGAGCAATTGAAAGAGGTCATGATTTTCTCTATGTCTGCTATAACAATGGCGCTTACATGAATACTGGAATTCAACGTTCTGGTGGTACTCCCAAATATGCAGCTACAACAACCAGTCCTCCTGGTTCAGTTATTCCTGGAAAGGTTAAGTGGAGTAAACCTTTAGCGGAGATAATGGCTGCTCATGAAATACCAACATACACAGCAAGTCCAGCATATCCCAGAGATTTAATGGGCAAAGTTCAAACAGCATTAAAAGTAGATGGACCAGCATTTATGCTAGTGGATTCACCATGTAATCTAGGGCAAAGGTATCCACCTAATATATCCATTGAAACAACAAAACTAGCTGTGAAATCTTGCTTCTTTCCACTATATGCTACCTACAAAGATGACTGGTTACTAACTGGTGAATCTGCAAGAATTGCCAAGAATCCAGATAGGAAAATCCCTGTAGAAGAATATCTGAAGCTTCAAGGAAGATTTAGGCATCTTTTCCTCCCAGAATGGAAAGGCAAGCTAACAGAGATTCAAGAAATAGTGGATGATAGATGGATTAGACTCGTTAACAAGTCCACCTGTTAATTTTCTAACTTTTTTTCTTTATTTTTACTTTCAGTTAACTATTTTCTTTATAAACTTCTTCGAAAAAAAATGACAAACTGCAAAAAAACTGCAAAAATTTCCAATTGATTTAAGTCTTGCTGGAATATTTTGTTTTAGATATGGCTATCTCCATTAGTGGCTAAAATACACCGGATAAGGGAGGGAGTACCCTCCTTTGTGATGCAAATGATTTTAAAATATAGAGAGAATTGAATTTGCTGTTATATGTCTAGAAATGTGAATGCAAAGAAGCTGTCTGGAGAATTTTTTACTCCATCTACAGTAGTGGATTTTATGGTTGGAAGAATTTTCAATCATCTTGAAGCAAAGGGAAGGATTCTAGACAATAGTTTTACAGAATTTCAGGATACGTTTCTTAAGATTAAATTCTGTGATCCAGCTGTCGGAACAGGGAATTTCATTTTAGGCTTACTTCGATTTGTATGGAAGAAAATTCAAAGATACGAAAATCTATCTTTTAAGGAACAGAATAATTTTCTGAAATCATTTGTGCAAGAAAATGTATATGGTGTAGAAATAAAAAAATCATCACTAGATTTAGGTAAATCAAGAATAGTAAACCAATATCCACAGTTAGAAATCAAAGATCTAAAAAACCTTAGAACAGGTAATAGTCTAGTAGACTTAGATGCTTATGAAGTTCTTCGAGGTCATAAGATTGAAAAATTAATTCCCTTTTCTTGGACCAATTCTTTTTCAAAAGATATTAAATTTGATGTAATAATCGGAAATCCACCTTATTTCAATCTTAAGAAAATGATTCTTAAAGATGAGAGTGTTCGATTACTGTATCAATATCTGAAAAATTCAACAATCTGGAGTAAGTATTTTCGAGCTTCATCGGATATCTATTATTATTTCATTATTCGTTCCCTTGAATATTTAAATCTGAATGGTTTTCTATCATTTATATTACCAAATTACTGGATTGAAAACAAATATGCGGATAAACTAAGAGAAATTCTAATAGAGTATCAGATATTAGATATCTATGATTTCGGAGATCTCAATGTATTCAAAGATGATGGCAAGTGGTTAAATATATCTACCTGTGTTTTCACTTTAGAAAAAACTTCACCTTATGAAAAAATACAAATCACTAAAGAAATACCAAGAAATTTTTTCAGAAATGAAAGAGTGAAAACTTTGTGTTTTTCTGTTGATAGTTCAGATTTAACCCAAGAAAAATGGATTCTTTCTCCATATGTGCAAAAAATAAAGAAAATAGAAATCGATACAAATTATGCCCAACTGTCTTCAATAGCAGCTGTAGCTCAAGGTATGTCTCCTGGAGTCAAGAGCGTATTTGTTCTTGATAAAAAAACTACTGAATTGCTACATATCGAATCAGATGTTTTAGTTCCTTTTGTAACAAATAAACATATCAAAAAATGGAAATTAGATTTCAACGAAAAGCTATTTGCAATCTTGCCTTCATTGATTCAAAATCTAGAAGATTATCCAAATACAATGAAATATCTGCAAGAAAATAGAGAAAATCTTGAAGCTGGTCCAGACAGAAAACGATTATTGGATAAAGGCAAAATACGATGGTATGATTTTAGTGTGTATAGAAATCTTAATTTTTTTACTAACATGAAAAGCAAAATACTTTGTCCATATCGTTCTCTCACTCCCAAGTTCAGTTTAGATAATGAAGGTCACTTTGGTGCAACCGATATCTATGCTATATCTCCTTATGACTCAAACGATATATTCAATCTTCTAGGCATATTAAACAGCAGTTTCATGGAGTTTTGGTTCAGAGAAGCAGGGAAGAGAAAAGGAAAGATGCTAGAGTTCTTTAGTGATCCCTTACGAAGAACACCTGTCCCACATAAAAATAAAAGAGATTTCATTACTAGTGATGTTAGAAACATTATACAAATTTTAGATAAGAATTCAAATACCCAAACAGAGGAGATAAGGGAAATAGAGGATAGAATAAATGAGAAAGTTGCTCGAATGTATAATTTCGATTATGCTGTCTTGCAGAAATATCTGCAAGAAAAGAAGTAAAATACTATAGAAAAGAACAGATTATTCTCCACTCATCATACCCAGCTAAATATAGTCGAACATCAGGAAAAGCGAGTTCCTTAAGAACAAGATAAACCAAAGCTGATTGGGGAGCAGATTCACAATAAACTACTATTGTTTTATCTTTTTTTATCCCTTTAGCTAGTAAATCCTTTTCAATATCCTTTTTTTCTTTGAGGATGAAATAATCAGGAAATTCCTCAAATAGATCTAAGTACCAATGATGTATTGCTCCTGGAATATTTCCACCTTCTTGATCCATAAGTAAAGCATATTCAGAGCGGTTATCGACATAAGTAATGTCATCAGAATCGATGCTCATTAGAATCTCATCTTTAGTGATTAGAATATCAGGATTTTCAACTTTGAAACTGATATCCCCCTTAGGAAATTCTGGAATTTCAGTTGTTAGAGGGAGATTTTCTTCTTCCCATTTAGCAAGAGCACCATCTAGGAGATTCACGTAGAAAAAACCAAAATAATGAAGCGTCCAAGCTGCAAGTGAGCAGTTTAGATTAAAAACATCATCAACAAGAATTAGTTTATCTTTACTGTTTATACCTTTCTCACGAAGATTGACCAGGAGAATTTCTTCTTTAGGAAGGATATTTAATCCATCTTCATTTTGTTGAGCAAAAATATTATTATTTATATGAACTGAACCTTTAATATGTCTCTTCTCGTATTTTTTATAATCACGTAGGTCAATAATCTTGTACTCGTCGTTTTCTAAGTTTTTTGCAAGGTATTCAGTAGTAACAAAGGTCTTTATGCGGTTCTCTCTCATATAAAATAAATTTAGGCACTTCAAATAATAACTTTACCCTAGTACTAGTCAGTTATTTTGTTTTAGCTAAAGTTCCAGCATAGATTAATGGTAAGACTAGAGTTATATCTGCAATTACTGTGACCATACTACTTTCTTCATCTACCTTCCCCCAAGAAATTGCTTCCTCCAAAGAAGCACCTGAAAGTCCTCCTGTTTCCACTCTATCCATTGTAATTTGAATAGCATAATCAAAGGATTTTGGAGACATAAGACGAGATTGAAAAATGTAGTTTTTAGGAACTCCACCACCTAAAAATAAAGTTCCTGCTTTGTTTGCATCCCATGCTAGTTGTTGAACTTTCCCTAAATCTGCTAAGTCATCTATGAGTATCTTATGAGTTTGAGAAAATAGCCACATGTGTAATCCTAGAATACTGTCACTAATTGCTGGAACAAAAATTGGTACTTTCTTTTCATAAGCTGTTCTAACAAACGAGTTTTTATCATTGATTCTTTCACCAATTAATTCTAACCATTTATATGATGGGAGTGTTAAGGAGTTATTTTCATCTTTATGATTATTCCAAATATCTTCAAAGATTGGTCTCAAATTATCCTCCAATTTCATAAAAGATTCATCATCAACAAAAGCATCATATATTCTATCAATAGATTTTTCTCTCAACTCTTTATCAGACTTGTAAGGTATTTGTCTGAGATGTTTTCCACCAACAGCTTCTATAATATCATGAGTAATATTAGCTCCAGTTGAGACAATTACATGTACCATTTCCTTTCGAATCATTTCAGTAATGATCTGTCTCATACCTCCAGGAACTAAGGCTCCAGCTAACCCAAGGAAAATTACTGCTTTCTCTTTAATCATTTTCGCATAAATGTCAACAGCTTTTCCAACTCTCCCAGGACCAAAAACTCCAGATTGTTGAAATTCTTCAATCAAATTCTCAATAGAATAGTCATCTTTCAAATCAATTGGTTTAACTTTGGGATATTCTTTTTTATCTTTATTCATCAATCTCAGAAGACTGTAATCATTTCCCTTCTTTAGCTTTTTCGATTAGGAGTTCTATTTCCTTTGCTCTGAAAGGAGATTCTTCAAGTTCCGTATGATCAATTGGGCAGATATAACGAATATAATCCCCAACATGTATAGATCCTAGTGGTAATTTGCAGATGTATACTCTGTTACAGGATCTGCAGTAAAAAGTTGATCTAGTAGATTCTTCAAAAATACTTAAATCAGTATCAATTGCGCAAGCTGGGCAAGGGAATATACAGATTGTTGGTCTATAACTTTCATTTTTTGACATCTGAATCTCTCTATTGATACTAATAAATAAAAATAGTAGTTCTAACTTATTAATTTTAGGTTCAAAATTCAATCAAAGATAGAAAAAAGAATTAAGACCACAATTTGAAGGAGGGGAAATGAAGAACATCCTTATCATCGCTTAAAACGAATAGCTCAAAATCTTCCAATATAACTTCTTCTCTCAAAATTGGTGATAATAAGAATTCCTTTGATTTCGGGTGTATGGGTGTTCCTGTTGAGTAACTTGAAAAAGCAGGAGTTACAATCAATTTAGCTTTTTTATACTTGAGAGGACCCATTAGATAAGTAGGGGATTTAATCTTCTGAAGACCGTTGACTCTTGCTGAAAATATTGGATGTTCATGTGCGATGATTATATATTTTATTCCTTTAAGTAAGGTTTCAGGAAGATTTCTGTCTCCATGTGTAAAATAATACTGTCCTAAATTATAATCTATTTCATGATAAATTGCGTTTTTTATGTCTCTGACAACCCAATTAAGGTAAACATCATGATTACCTCTAATTATATGTAATTCCTTAACATGTTGAGCAACAGAATTGAGAAAGTTTTTAACATCACGATTTTCTATTTTCGTTGGTTCATGAAAACTATGCTTAATATCACCATTCAAAATCAGTTTCTCAGGCTCAAGTTCATTAATGTATTTAATTACTATTTCTATTAGTTCCTCAGTTTGGTTGTATGGAGAATAAGTACCATCTTCTAACATAATAGCTTCGTAACCTAGGTGAAGATCAGCAATGATTAGAGAATTTACATCCTCTAAGTAAAGAATAGGAGATGCATCTATTATCTGAATGCTAGGAGTTATTGAATAACGAGATAAACTCACTGTATTCACCTTTCAACTAATCCAATTTCAGTGAACATGAAAGCAAAAGACTATAAAAAATTGTATATCAGTAGAATATTCACAAAGTTTTTTCTTAAGTTAGAGGGTTCTAAGAATCTTCACCTAGTCCAATAGAAGCAAATCTTGCAGCGTAGATTTTCTTTCCTGCCTCACAACAATGAAAAACTATAGCACTCATTTTCTCTCCAACTAAGTACAAAGTGAAAGCGTGTTGCCATTCATTAGCAGATCCAGGTAACTCCTTTAACAAAAGCCTATATAGCTCGTGAGCTCCCATCTCCAATGCTGTTATTTGTGTTCTATCAAATGACTGAATATCGGATAATTCAGCATGTACAAGTTGATTCAATACATTGATGCATGTTAGAATAGCTGTGTTAAGATTGTAGAAATACTCCATCGTTTGCAAATGCATGGTCAAATGTTCTTGAGATAATAGGGCAATTAAATCAACCATTAACTTTGAGACATTCTTCAAGTGAGTGAAAATTGGATCATATTGATTGATAGAAAGCTCCATTCTATCTTCAGGCTGATATATTGTTGATGTGATATCATCTATAAAGTTGATAACATTCTCATATAACTGCTCTATTTTAGTAGTTCTTTCTTCCATTCCTGGATGATAAAGCAGAGTAAGGGTTACTAAATCTGCCATTCTTACCATTGTATCACAGACTAAAATAGAACAGTGTAGAATTGTATCTGTCAAATAAGAAGGGCTTTTATCCTCAGATGACATGTCCATTTCCTAAATAATGAAGTTAGCATACTGATATAAAGGTGTTATGCAAGAATCAGCCTATTTGTTCTTACGAAGACTAAAAAAAGAAGAAAAAGGAGAATTTCAATCAAATCTCGAAACAAATGTTATTATGGTTTTCATCTCATTAGTTATTTTTAATCTAGCTTCAACCAGACTTGATTGTATCATTTTGATAATAGTATCTTGGTTATCTTTTTCTACTGCGTCAAGACTTATATCCCATTTTGTTACAGCTGTTTTTATTTCACTGATATCAATCACGGCATCCACAGAATAATGGTCTGAACCTAGAATATCATACTCTGTACCAGAACCTACATTTGAGCTTATGAAGGAAGTATTGAGGTATTGATTCACGAAGATATAATCTATTCTTGAGTTTATAGTTGGAATGTTAAGAGAGTACCCTGGATTATTAGGATGCAAGGTTCTAAAGACATCTGTAAAATTATGAACTTGAGAAGCATATTGGCCATAAACAGGATCTTCAGGATATAGAAGC
The DNA here is from genome assembly GCA_013166775.1 of Promethearchaeati archaeon. Lineage (GTDB taxonomy): Archaea > Asgardarchaeota > Heimdallarchaeia > Heimdallarchaeales > Heimdallarchaeaceae > UBA460. The sequence goes on along the minus strand of JABLTJ010000004.1, from coordinate 6,796 downwards.
ATGGTAACAGGACCATAACCAAAATCAGCTCCTGGATCACCCTCTAGATCTCCTGTGTCATCTGGAGAAAGAGAATTAAGATCACCAATATAAATTAATGGTGCATCACCAATTACCTCATCAAAGTAGTTGTTAAGTCCCTCTTGTTCAAGTTCTCTCTGTTCTTTTTCAAAGTCTGCTGCACAACATTTGAGATGAACACCTACAATGTGTATCTCTTTACCGTTTACATCGATAACTGCATGAAATGGATCATGTGTTGGAGGTGCAGGTGTATCATCATCCCGATGCATACTATTAATTTGATTGAACTCTAAAATTGGGTATCTGCTGAAAATTGCTTGCCCAGTTGTACTCCATTGTGTTTTTATTGTTATGCTAGCTTCATATGGTGCCTCATCAAGAAAGTAACCATTAAACTCATTCAAATATTGGATCATTTTTGTTTTCCCATCATCATCCCATAAACCTGTTTCAACAAAAACTGCTATGTCAGGATTTTCTGCCTTAACAACGTCCTTCCATTCTTTATTTGCACCACTTTCCATAACGTTGTAATTTAGAATCTTAAATTCATCTGTGGGTGCTCCATCTATATTGTTATCTACTGTAATAGTGATAGTTTCCTCTCCAATATTATTTGCTTTGTCATATGCTATAGCAGTAATATTATGATAACCATCTACATAATCAGTTGTATCCCAATCATATTCTGTAGTTTGTGCTTTGAGCTCTTCATCTATATAAAGTTCATATTTTTCTATTATACCATCAGCAGGTTCAGTATCTACAGCTTCAAACTCAATCTCAAAAACTCCTGAACACACTTCCCATTGAAAAGGAGATATCATAGTAACAGTGGGTGCTACATTATCACGAGTAGTAAGAATTATAGTTGGAATAGTTGCAGCTACTATTATTATGATAATTGATGATATTAATATTATTGTTTTTCTACTAAATATCATTGAATACATTCCCCTGTAATTGCTTTTTAATTTATCCCAATTTTCAAATAATATTTAAAAAAGTAAAGATATAACTACAAATTTTTCAAAACAGGATTCATTATGTCGTTTATAAATGAATGCAAAAGAAATATAACGCATGATGATTTTAAGCAAATATTAGAAAAAAAGTGGTTCTATGAAAATAATTGAACTCCGAAGGCATTCTGAAAGAGATAGACCGTCTCCTCACTTAACTCAAGAAGGCGTAGATCTTGCTAAGAAAGTAGGTGAAACCTTAGGAGAATATCACAAAATCATATCAAGTAATGCTCCAAGAGCTACTGAAACCGTTGTGGCTCTGGGCTATGCAGTGGGAGAAGTTCTAGATGAAGTTAGTATGATACCGGAAAGTATTGGGCAAGAAGTTAACTGGGGAATGGGTTTCTCAGAATATGCTGAAGTTATCAAAAAAGAAGGTGAAACAGCTAAATATGCAAGAAAAATGGCTGAGTTTATCACAAAAATAGCTGAAGAATTACCTGACGATGGTTATGCTCTAATTGTAAGCCACGGGGGATTAATTGAAATATGTACAATTGGTTGTATACCATACATAGACTATGCTTTTTGGGGTAAACCTCTTGAACCTTGCGAGGGAGTAAGATTAGCATTTGATGGAGAAAAATTTGTCTCTGCGGAAATATTAAGATTGGAAAATTGGAAAAGTGAGGAAAAATAAATTAATCTTTTGAGAAGATTTTTCCTACTTCATGTGCCCATGCTTCGATTTTATCCCAGTCTCTATTATCATTTTGATGTTCTGGAATTCTTCCTAGCAATCTTTCATCAGCTATTTTTGGTAATTCCTTTTTAGGGATTTTACCTCCAAAAGCTGCTATCTTAACTGGTTTAACATGACCATATTTATCAAGAACTTTCTCAAGGAAATTTTCATTTGCATATTCGTAAAGATCTTCTTCTCCAGCGTAATATGAAGAAATAAACACAGCTAATTTTTTGCTATCAAAATTTCTTTCTTTTAGAAATTTCTCTGCGTTTTCTGTCCATTTCCCATACTCAATCCCACTAGATACGATTACATTATCAAAATCATCTAAATCAGGACATGCTCTATAATCCTTAAGGTCCCAAATCTCAACATGTTGATTATGTTCCTTCTCAAGGATTTTCTGAATTACTGCGCAAGATTCTGGTGTTGCTCCATATCTTGTTCCATAAACGATTAAGGTTTCTTTCAGTGTTTATCACCACAATTGTTGGGTTTTTGAATGATAAAACAGTTTTGGAAAGTATTTATTAAATCTTGCCTTGTACAATGATTTTTTAAGAAAAATGACTAATCATATAGAAATCTCTTATAAAACAAATCTTTAACATTAATTATAAAAAGAACCGCATTATTATAGAAATTTCATGGATGTAGAAATAGTCTATTTCGATACTTCTATTCCGAAAATCTTAATCTCAAAAATTCTTAAACCATTTTGGAAAGGTGTTGTTTTTTCCCCATTAGGGTCTGTAGTACATAAACAAAATTATCCATTTGAACTTCAATCAACCAAGGACATTCTAACCAAAACTCTGAGAGGAGGTATATGTGGTTCAGATTTGCATCTTCTTTCCCTGGAATTATCATTAGATGTTTCTCCCACAATAGTTCCTGCCCCAAGTATACGTTTTATGGGGCATGAATGTGTGTCTGAAATAGTTGAAATAGGAGATGATGTTAGTAAATTTAATGCAGGGCAACGAGTTGTTGTTCAAAAAAGTCCTTGCTGTTATATACATAAACCTGAAAATCTCTGCCCCAGATGTTCAGAAGGGAATTTCTGGTTGTGTGAAAAAGCAGGGCAATATGCGTTGTTTTCCCATTATGAAGCTGCAGGTGGGTGGAGTAGAGGATTCCGATATCACGAAGCTCAATTAGTACCGGTACCCGATACTATTAGTTCTAATCAAGCAGTGTTAATTGAACCACTTGCATGTTCTTTGAGAGGGATTTTAAGAAGAATACCAAAAGAAAATGATAAAGTGCTCATTATTGGAGCAGGTACAATTGGTTTGTGTACTCTAGCTGTATTAAAAGCAGTTCAACCAGACTGCGAAGTTATCGTTTCAGCTAAATATGATTTTCAAGAAGAACTAGCTATAAAACTTGGAGCATCAGAAGTAATTGATGGAAGAAATATGCTTGAATATGTGAAAAGAAAAACAGGAGCTGAGATATACAAAGGTTTTTTTGGAAACAATACTCTGATCGGAGGTTTTGATGTGATCTATGACTGTGTAGGAACAGCAAGAACTGTTCAAAATGCTTTAAGATGGTCCAAAGGAGGAGGAAATGTTGTTTTAATCGGTATAGATTTAAAACAAATGAAATTGGATTTGAGCCCTGTTTGGTATCAAGAAGTTGACCTAATTGGATCAATGGTTACAGGAATTGAAAAATGGGAAAACAAAGACACATCAACATTTGAATTAGTTATTGAACTTCTCGAGAACAAGAACATTTCTTCTAGCATTACAGATATTATTACACATAGATTTGATCTAACCGACTATAAACAAGCAATTTCAACCTCTTTAAATAAGAAACGAAGTAAAGCAATTAAGGTAATTTTCGACTATGAAAAGTAAATTTTCATTCTCTTGTTAGTCGTGTGTGATAAACTATATAAACTCTCAAAGAAATTGAACACAGCATATAATAGTTGGATTTCTAATTTGAGAGTAAATTATCAAACAAGACTGTACAGTTCTTATTTTAGGATTTATACTTGTTATATTCTAAACATATAGGTGAACATATTGGGTTATAGAGGATATGATGACAAACCAAGAGAAATGCATGATATAAAGTGCTCTGAATGTGGACAGGATGCTCAAGTTCCTTTCAAACCAGACGGAGAAAGACCAGTATTCTGTAGAGAGTGTTATCAGAAGCAGAGAAGAAGCAGATATTAGCATATTTGAGAATTAATTTTAATAGAATAAATGAGGAAAAAACTCATCTTTTTTATTTTTTTATTTAACGATTTTCATCTCCTATCAAAATACTTCCTATATATGACTCTACCATTTTCATTTCTCTAATAATAATTTCTGTTTCTTTTAACTGCGTATAATCTAACATCCCATGATAGCTTTCCTTTAGGAAATGTATCCTCTCTTCTTGTGTTAACTTGTGAGTACATTTTCTAACTATTTCCACCACTGTACTTCCTAATCCATAAAATTCTGGTGGTTTTTTTGCAACTTTATCATACCATAGCGCTGCTATAAAGAAGAATTTTTCTAATGTTCCACTTTCTAGAAATGTTTTTACATTCCACTTTATTATTGTTTTAAAATCCCATATTTTTGCCAGACATCTTTCATATTCATCATATTGTCTGTTTTTTGAAAAATAGATAAAAGCTGAATCTATAAGTATTTTTGCTAAATTTTCTTGTTCTTCGTTTAAGTAATCCACATTAAGAGGACCACCATATTCATTAAGATCCACCTTATGAAATCGAGCTAAATAATTAGATATTATGAAAAACAGTTCCTCTATAATTTCCGCAATATCTAATTCTTCTACTTCTGCTACTTTTTCTATCATAGCATTGTAACCAAGAAGAAGAAGAACAGCACTAGACTCATTGTTTTGGTCTAGTTTAATCCGTACAGTATCTCGAACAAAGGTAAACCAGATTCTGTAAAGAGATAGTAACACATCGAAATCTATCTTTTCTGAACTGAAATTTATTATGAAAAATAAGGATTCATTAATTCGAGTATCTAGTTCAAATTCTTCAAGATTTAGCTCATTCTTTAGCTCGTTAAATACTATAAAACCAATGACAGAAATCAGTAATTTATAGTAGTAAAGTTCTTCTGTAAGTGTAGTAGCATCTTTCTTAAATCCAATCATTTGTTTCTTCAATTTTTTGGTGCTATCCTGAAAATTGTCCATTTCAACAAACAACGCTTCCAAAATACTTAGAAGTTTAGAAGCTGATTGGAAGTCTTTTTCTTCTGTAGTTGATTGATTAACTAAAAAAGCAGTTAATGAAATGAAAATTGCTGAAAACTTACCAATATCAAAGAATCCAGTAATCTCAGTTTTGAATTCCTTTAATAAATCTGCTAATATAACATCAAGATTATCGCTTTTAGTTATTCCCATCGCATCAAAGTAAATATCATCTATAGCATTAGATAATATCCCTTGGATGGTCTTATAATATTGAAACGAAACAACCAGATAATCTTCAAGAAAAGTAACTAAATCAGCAAAATAGCCTTCATTGAATTCCTTCAAGAAATACTTGAAGCTATTGAGGTCTTCATTTTCGATTAACACTAGATTTTCTTTTAGTTCTTTTTCTTTAAATTTCTTCTTACAAACATTACACTTCTTATCTTCAATACTGACATATTTACCACAATTCGAACAGAATTTAGAACTTCTTTTCTGTTCTTTCCCACAGTTTGAACAGAACCACGTTCCCTCTTCAGGAACAGGTTGAGCTTGTTGAGGGATTTGAACTGGTTGTTGTGGTTGCAGAGGTTGTTGATAAACTGGTTGTTGAGGGGGATACGGTTGAGCATAAACTACTAATCCTACGAAACTAACCAAACAACCTAAGAATACAACTATCACAGCATACTTCAACAACTGATAATATTCTTCTTTCAAGAGTATCAGTAGGAGATCAATAATGCTGACAATAAAGAGTATACCAAACAGTATCTCCTGTCCCCTGAGTAATCTCAAGTAATTCTGTTTAACACCTTTTCCAGAAACCTGTTCTACTTTCCCCATTTTATTCACCTGTATTATCTAGTAGGGAAGCAGTTCTTCCAATCCTTCAATCATGGAAGAAACAAGATTGTCTAGAGATTGCAGTTCTCTAACAGTTGAGATGAACTTCTTCAGTTCTCAGTTCTTAGGATTACTTCTTTCTATATACCCTTTCAATTCTCTGAAATGATCAACAGCTAATTTAGTGTAGAGATAAACAATTGGATCCTTTTCTCCCTTTCTAAGTTCTGCTTCAGCTCTTCGAGTAACAACCATCAAATCCTCTCGTTTCTTTGGAGGAGTTAGGTTATAGAAAGGTCTAAAGGAAGTTCAATAATTTCTCGCTGTTGTTTGACCATCTCAATACCTTCTTGCAGATATTTTAGAGTAGAAAGATTCCAAGCAAGTTCTTCATGTAAAGATTGAGTAAGTTGTTTTTTTCCCACTTTTTTCTACCTTCTTTCTTTTCTTCAGTGGGAAGAGGAACAAGAAAAGCACACGTTCTCATATCTTATCTGAAATTTACTTTATAAAGATGGTAAAGAGATGAGAGATTTTAGTGCACTTAAAACATATTTAATACAAAGACTCACAAGAATACATGTAAAAGAATAGTAGTAATTTTCTCTCTTTTTTTATAGTAATTATACTATTAATGTATGGAGATTAATGAATTTGAAGAAAATTTATAACTACGAACACGATACTGTGAAACGGATGTTTCAAAGTTTGAGATGGAAAGCGATTTCACTCTTATTAATCTCTTCTGTTATGCTTGTTCCAATCCAGATTTACGCTGAAGATAATTATCTGATATCAAGAATCATTGATGCGGAATATCCTCCAAATGCACAAGTACAAACAGATAGGCAGCATACTAGCTTTAAATTTACTCTAGAACAACAGACTGTGAATCCGACTTCATCTCCCATCACTATTCCTTATGTATGTTCTCCTCTTCCCTTTCCTTATTTGAGAACCAATCTACGAAATAAGAGTTTGATAGTAAAACATGAGTTTACTTTTCAATGGCCAA
>JABLTJ010000001.1 GCA_013166775.1 Promethearchaeati archaeon | reverse complement strand
AATCAGGGAATGTTGTTTGCAAAAGATTGTTATAACTAGCATAGTAGTTACTAAAATGCCCTGAATAAACAAGAAATGTACTTATAGTTGAGAATAAAAGAGGTATAAAAAGTAAAAGAACTGTTTTATTTCTACCTTTTCCCTTCATCATCTCAAATCCAAGGTATATTTATCACCAATTTAAATATTGCCTATTTACTTTGTACTTCCTTCTACAATCTATTGAAAAAGAAAAAAAAGAACAAAAGCTTTTACCCTTTCATTCTGAATTTTTTTTTGATAGTTTAACACTTTTATGTATGATAATCCAATGTTACCTTAAGGATTAAACCATTATAGTAATTGCCATAAGATTTCCTTCTTCCGTCTAACCAATCGAATTTCAGATAGCTATTTTCGTATGTTTCAACTTCAATATACGGAAAATCCCATTCAGCATAAGTCCATACATCATTGAATTGTCTTATTCCAGTAGTATCTGTATCTTTGACAGTTAACCTTGCTTCAAAAAGTAATGCATCATCTCCATTATCTTCATCCCAGACTATAATTATCCAATCCAATAGTCCAACATTAAGTCGAATGTTATTATACTCTTTGTCATAATATCCACTACCATCGAAATCATTATTATTCAATACATATTCTGCAGATGGACCATCTTCATAATCATTTGTAGCAACACCTGATGTTTGAGTTGTTGAGTGTGATATCGTGAAATATATATCTCCTTTACCAGCATCTGAATCTTGAGTAAACCATTTAAGTTTGTAAAATACTATTGTTACATCAACTTCATTTGGATCAGTAGCTAATGTGTTCATTGTACTTGTTATTACTATAGATGAAATAATTAAAAGTGTTAAAACTAAGATAGATCTCGTTCGTCTTATTACTACCAATTAATACACCTTCCGTTCAATTATGATTCGAAAAATCGAATCGTAATGTTATATCTTTACAGATATTTAAATCTTATCTACGAATATTTCAAATTTATGTTAAGATTTTCCAAAAGTGATAAAATAAGCAATAAAGTAACAAATTGCTAATAATGAAAGGATTAAATAATTAATAATTCTTACTATCTCTGGAGCTAGCTTTACTACCTTTAATACACCTTCAGTTTAAAGGAAATTAATTGCTAGCTCCATTATATTGCTTTAATTTATTCAAAGATATTTGTAATCAAAATTAAGTGGAGAATAATGTTGGAAATGTGTTATTTTTATATTGGTTTTTTTAAAGAAATTTTATGACAAATCTTTACTCATTAAATGATTAGTTAATTCTCTTTGAGAACAGAAAAGCACCTGTTCAGTATTTTCTAACTTTTTCTCCAAAATAACTTTATTGAGTAAATCTTCTATTGTTGTATGTGAGTTTCCAAGAATGGCTTGCTCAATTTCAAAGCTAGAGTATCGTTTTAATATAATTGAAGAAATGAGTTGTGCATTCTTCTTACTGCTTATACAGGCTTCTTTATTTCTATTTGATGAACAAAAAGTGTCACAAATATCATCTTTCTCTTCTTGTTTTTCTTTGGAAAATACTTCTGTTGATGGTTTAGTAGAAGTTTTCTCAGCAGTTGGAGACTTACCTTTAATCTCCTTATTTTGGGATTTTTTGTTTATGTTTGATTTTCGTTTTTTGTTTTGGTTTGTTTGTTTACTAAGATTCGCATAAAGTGTGGTTCGCATATCAATAAAACTGTTATACAATTTGGGATAAACAAAGGAAGGATATTTTCTTTTAAGAATTTGAATATAAAGTGTATAGTTGAGAGGATTAAGTGTAAAATCTGCAGTTGTCATCTCAATTGCTTGGTCTTGACCATCTATCCAAACGAAGCAGTTTCGAATAGGAAGTTGTTGAATACGTTTGTGCTGTTCTTCTTGAAGATTTAATGCATCAGCAATTTTCTCTACTCCTTGACCTGATCGAAAAACTATCTTGGTTGATGAGTTGCCATGAACAATATTACTTACACTCGTCCATAACTGTGAGACTGTAATATGTCCAATCCCCAAACTTCTCCCAAGTAAGAAATTATTTTCAGCAGTTATCAGAGTTGCAGAACTCGGTGTGTTATAGAATTGAGGGATAATATTAACAGCTTCTTCTAAAACCACTACATACTGTAAACCTTGGTCTGCATTATTTTTTGAATTAACATAACGATAAAACATTTTCAGTATGAGATTACAGACAAGATAAATATCAGAAGGTCTAGCAGCTCGTTTTTGAAATTGACTTAAATCAAGAATAATGCTTTTTCCTTTCTCTAATAATTCGAAGTCCAGATTATTCTCTTTCACCCCAAGTATCTCAAAACTGATTGGATTGAAGATAAAATTTAATCTGTTTAGAACAGCATCTAGAGTGTGTTGAATTGAAGCAATATGACGAGTTTCCTTTGCAAGAGTAATCAACTTTTCAACATAAGTTTCTAAGGTTCTTTCAACAGCTGTATGTGTTAAGAACAGAGCTGTTTCAAAGAGATTCTTCATAGACGCACTAAATTCTTGATTGGAAGTTACCATCATCTCTTCAATGATTAAGAGAGTGCTCCGTACATCGTCTTCGTCTTTAGTGTCAAACAAATTTATGCATAATGGATGGGGTTCTCCTATTGTATAAATTTCCACGTTGGGATCATCTACAAACGTAGCAGCATATTCCCCCTTGATATCAAAAATTAAACATGGAGTTTCGAAACTTATGAGTTGATCAATCATGCTGCTAACTAAACGTGTTTTCCCTCTTCCTATCATACCATAAATCTCAACATTGTAGAGCAACTCTCCAACATCAATAAAGATCTCATCTGTTAGTATTCCTTTGTACTCATACCCCAAAAGAACAGATTGTTGATGCTGGGAGGTTTTCTTTCTCCTTGGCTGTAAAACAAAAACAGATCCTTGATAATCAAAAGGTAGATGCAGGTAATTTTTCAGTTTTTCAGATAAAATTGTTAGCCTTTTCTTTACTCTTGATATTCGATGTTTTTTGGTGAAACCTGTTGCACTAGTAAAATATTCTAAAGTTTGTTTATCATTGGAAAGGGAATGTAATTGCAAGAAGAAATTGGTAGATTTCTTCTTCTCTCTCTTTACATCTAATAACAAAGTGATATTCGATAAATTCTCATTTGAGATTGTCTTGTATAATAGTTCTGGTACATCTAGATCGATTTCTTCTGTGGATGAAATATCTAATTGGTTTTTGATTTTCATTTCTTTAAGATTCTGAAATAGCAACCTTGTCTGTTCAAAAGTTAGAATCTCACTAGAACTATCATAATAAGTGTTAAGCGAATTGGAAAGAAATAACAAATTCTTTTGTATTCTTTTTACAAGATTCTTTCTGACAAAACCTTTCAGTGTAAGTATAAAGTATATACTAACAATGGATTCGAAGTTTGATATTGCCATTTGAATATGACTAATGTTGAAAGCTAACGATTGACTGAAACTCTCATGTATTTTAAAAGCATAGTATTGTCTATTTGTGTTATCACTTTCTACTTGAGAAACTAGTAAAATACTGCTGACTTTACAAAAAAATGGGAAAAATACCTTTCGCTGACAGAACACTTCTTTATTACTAGTTATGACATAAGGAGAATAGTTCCAGAGAACTAGTATGAGGAGGATAATCAACCCTATACTCAAAATTACTCTTAGCAATGGAGTACTTAATGCATCCCTTAATTTGGTGATAAAAGAAGAACTAGCTAGAGAGAAAGAAGGAAAAATTTTGGAGATTAATTCTGGAAAAAGGAAGAAAAAAGCTGTTAATCCTACAATTAAAGTGACAATATAAGATATAATTGATTTTATCCAAGACTTCGTAATTCGTTCGTTTGCTTCAGAATCTGATGAGTATGAGGGATTCCTTTTCTTGTTATATCGATTCTTGGAATCCTTCATGTTCATCACTTGAGCAAGTTGTTCTATTAAGTCTACAAATTCAACTAAACAAGAATATAAAAACATATCAAGATGTTGTACTAGAGAAGATATGTCAGAACATTCTAATTACATGAATTTTTATGTTTACTAATAAAATCATTCTTAGAAGATATGATTTTGATATGAAATCCTTCAGAAAGAAGAATTTAAGTAAATCATTTTGCATATCATATAAAATATCATCAAAGAGAGATATAAGCAAAGAAACGGAGTGAGAATCTTTGTAAGAGATAACTATAATTGTATATATTATGGTCGCAATAGGGACTAAAATATGAAATTAACAGTTTATCACGTTATATCTATATCTAAATAGTGAATAGATTAAAAAGGCTGGAATAGAGATGAGTGAAAAAAAGAATTCGTGGGATTTTTGTGAAGAATTTCATCGATCCGTACATGAAAACTCAAATCAAGAAATATATGTTTTGAGTTCCTTATTAGAAATCAGAAAATTTGCCGAGAAATTAAATCTTAAAGTTCCTACTACTCCACCTTTCGATATAAAATTTAATTCAAATATGTATTATTATTGGTTGATTAGAGCTAACAAATTATTCAAAATTCTTTCAACCATTCCAAATTATGAACCTAGAATTGAGCGAGTCTTTAATAGTTTTGATTTTTTTGACGCTTATGCTGCACTCTATGAGATAGAAATGGCTTTGAAATTTAAAATTCAAGGTTTTGATGTTACTTTTGTGAAAGAAAATGTTAGTGAAAACACACCAGATTTAGAAGTTAAACTGGGGAAAACAGTATTCAATATTGAAGTTACAACTGTAAATCAACCGAATGAATATAGAGAAATAACGATTTTTTATCAACATTTGCATGTATTAATGAGGAAATATAAAATTTTTATGAGCGGAAATCTAATTAAAATTCCAATAAGTATTCAAAAAAATCTACTTCAGGAAATTGAAGAAAAAGTAAAAGAAGCTCAAGAAGAATGTAAAAAAACTACAATCATAAAAGAAGGTATACTCGTTCTTGAACTATTCCCTAGAGGAATGAAAAACATAGTAACTTATAAAGGAATGAGGTTTGTTCATAAAGAAGAGAAGCAAATTGAAGATAAAGTACGTCAAACTATCATAGACAAACAAAAACAACTAAAAGCAAATAATAATGCAGGGATTCTTTGTATTTACGGAGGAAGTAGAACCATTAATATTAGAGAGCTATTTGAGAAACTGAATGAAAAAATACATCCATATCTACAGACTTATCCAGATTTATCAGCTTTAGTTCTATCATCGTACAAAGATGTCTCCACATATGAAAATGAAATCTCTTCAGAAGCTGAAAAAGACTCTAAAATCCTTAAAATAATAAATCCTGCTTTTGGTGAAAAAGAATATTCGGTTATCTGGAAAAATGATTCAGCTAAGAATGTGATTCCAGCAGAATTTCTACAAGTCTATAATGATTTTGAACTAAAGTTGCAAGATATTCTTCAGAAGAAGTAATCAAACATTAATTTGAAAGGGTGCTGGAAGGACTCATATTAACTGGTTTCTAGATTATTTCAAGCAAATAATAAACGATTTCTAGGTCTAGAGACAATCAACAAACAACTAAACCTTTGTTTTCAGCCTATGGTTTATGATTTTTCCGTTTTTTTCTGTCGTATGGGTTTTCCAGCGAGTGTCCCACTTTTGGAGTCTTGAAAGAATCTCCATAATATAATATTAAGATTGATTTATAAACTCGATAAAAGGCAAAGAAAGCGACTCTTATTAACCAAGTGGGAGATTCATGGATAGAAGATAATAATAGACTTCGATAATTTTTGAGATTAGGCGAAGAATTACTGGTAAATTCTTAACTAAATTTGTATCTTTGGTATAAACAGGAGCTGTATGATCTGGATATCTTACAGATTCAAAATGAGGTTCCAAATTCATGCTTAGAAATGATATGTAAAAAAGCAACATAACAACAATATAAGTATTAAGACCAGTTTTTATGGGAGGAGCTTTCTTTAAACTGTTTTCATATACTTTTGTAAATAGCTGTATTTCCTTATCTGAAAGTTCTCTCTTCAATTCATGCTTAGCTTCATCAAGAATGATATCAATTGTTTCATCTATGCCATTTTTAGTTAAATCAATGAAATCAATACTATTTAATACACTGGAAACATACTCAATATTTGAAAAAAACTCATTAAATGTATTTTCAACTTCTAAGTAATTATCAAATTCTAAGGATTTCTTTTTTGTGTCTTTATCACCAGAATCCCCAAAATATCGATCTATTTGTTTAATCGTATCTTCGCTAAAACTGTCGCTAAGATATTTACTCATTGATATCAACAATCCACGTAACTTCTTCAAAATATATTGGAAAAATCTATGCCCTATTTTTCCTTTGAAATCCTCTTCGACTGCATATCCTGAACTTAATAGTAGGGATTTTCCAATTAATTCAACAATTCGTTGAGAATGATAAATAGTGTCCCTATAATTTTCTATTTTCAAAGTCGCTTCAGCAGATTCTAATTCCTCTGCAGCTCTCTCTAAAAACGCTATAGCTTTCTCATAATTCCGCTCTTCTTCAGGAATTTCCTTAAATTTATATCCTTCGTCTAAATACCATCTAAAGTGTTTTCTGAAATTATCTTTTTTGGAATTAAGTAAGGGATCTGAATCCTTATCCATAGTAAGAATTTTGAATAAAATCTAATAAGTTCATGTAACACAAGGAATTACAAAAACACATCAAGTTGATGAAATCCGAAGAACATTTAATTATGACGAATATATAGATTTACTATGAAATATTATTTGTATTGTTCAGATGCAAAAATAGAAATGCTATTCCCTCAAATGAATAGCTGGAGTAAAATAAATTTCAAGCTTAATCTAGCTTTTAGAAACTTTTTCAGTTTAGGTCTTGTTGTAGATGCTCAGAAGCATAAATTAAGAAAAGCGAAGAAAGTTTCAGAATATATTTTAAAAAAATGCGAAGTAGGGACGATAAATAACCCAAAATCGTACATACAAGATACTGCAAAACTGAAATGGGGAATTCTATCTCTCGAACAATCTGATAGGATGGTCATTTTTTATCTTCTTTCTCGTAAGGGAAAGAAATCTGAGCAAGAGAACTATGGTGATCTTGTTTTTATTTTAGGGGGCACGCCTAAACACGTAACAACAGAAGAGCCTCCGATGTTTGATGAAACACGTAGATCAGACCTATTTAATATATCTGTTTTTTTTAATAGACTAGATTCATTTGGTCCTAATGATGAGATTGTAAATAATCTAAGAGCACCAGTAAATCAAGGTGCTTATCATGCAATCGAGTGGCTCAGTTCAAGACATCTAGGTCAATTAGTAGAACAAGAAATAGAATTTTTAGCAAAGAAGTTATATGAAGACACGCAAGAGATTGGTTCAAGAAAAATCAAAATTGTTATTGGGTCTCCAATATATGCTTCGCTTATATAAACTTATTAAGTATAAATGAAAACCAAGAAATTAGAAGAATCGAGCTAAATCTGATTGCTTCTTCTTTCTCATAAAATCTTTCAGTTCTTTGTCTTTCTGATTGATAAACCATTGTTTGATTCTTTTATCAGGACCAACAACGGATTTAGGAACCCAAATTTCCCTATCTGTAAAATTATCAATTATAGCTAGATAAGCGTTTTCTGTTTCAAGATCAACTTTACCTAACTTATAATTGGAATACTCACTCATGTTAAGAAACTAAAGGGCTTTTGATATAAAAACAACAAAGAAGAAAGATGTTTCTAAGACTTCACAATGAAAACTAATTCTTCAGAAGAGTATCTATTCCCAAGACTGCTTTTGTATTCCATAAAAAGTTCTTGAGTTTCCAACTGACAGATAACTACTATCAGCTTTCCATATGTATCAATATTTCGAATAATTTGACCACTGAGTCTATCAAAATCCCCACGGTTAGGATTCTTTTTAAGTTCTATGGGGATAGTATCATTTACTAAGATATCAATTTGTGTAGCTCCCACCTCTTTTTGTACTTTAAATCCGTGTTTTAATTTTAGTAAGGAACTTAACTCAGCTTGGTATCCTTCTTCATGGATATATCTCATATCAGGAACCCAGTTGCTAATGATATCTGCAATTTCATGGAGTTCTTCATCAACTTTCTTATCCTCAACTATCTGCTTTTCCTCTGGTATCTGTTCATCAATCTGTGGAGTAGGTGATACTTCATCTGGTTCAGGTTCTTCAATTACAGGAATTTCCCTATCAAGTTGAAATCTTGTAACAATTCTATTCCAAAGCTCTTTTTTGGTTCCTGAGACTGGTAGTCTTAAATTAAAACATAGAATATATAATTGATCCCTATTGAAATGATTCAATAATTCATTCACATCAAAATTTTCACTTTTAGCTATTCTTTTTATTATTTCTGCTTTTTTTCCAGTAGTACTCAAACCAAAAAATAATGCAATGTTTTGAACTTCATCTTTGTCAAAAACCTCATTAAAGAATTGTATAATATTCATTTGAATTCATTCATTTAGCCAATTATCACTTTAGTAAGAAATAAATCTATTATAAAGATTAGTGATACAAGCTTGTTAAACACACATTAAAATGAAAAATAAAATTTTCTTAGCTATTAACCATGATTTGAGGAAACTTTTCATTTTGTGATTTAAAATCATCAACTATTTCTGAAACAAGTACTCCAAGTACAATATCAAAAGAAAATACTTTACCCTTAAAATCAAATTCTGGATAAAGATGCATGAAATTTCTAAATTTGTCATTAGAAAGAATAGGCAAATCTAAATCAATAGCTAGTTGGATTAAAGCACTATCATCATGAACATGATAATTAATGAAAACAATATCCTCTACTCCTTCAATTCTCTCTTTATATCTCCTTGAATCTGGTAAAATCACTTTAATCTCTATTCCATTTTTGTTCGCCCAACTTCTAAGGATGATAAGATTCTGAAGTTTTATTGTTCCATCTCTATGACGTAGTAGATTCTGTCCATCCACCAATATTTGATAATTCATAATTTTCCTCATCACAAATTTTTTGAATAGTTTCCTAACACTTTCTTAATATCTTCATACTCCTCTCTGCTGCTGATTGTGAACTTATGTTTCCTCTTCCATTCATCGTTTTTCTTTTGGAAAAGATAAAGACCAATTTTCTTTTTATTTCTTGCTTTAATTAGAACGATAAAAGACCACCATCTACTTGATCTACTAATTGTTTGATAGTTTAGTACTGTGTAGAAATCACTAATGGGTAGTTTTTCTTGATTATTTAACACTCTTAATCCCTCTTAAAATATCTGAATATTTGTCACACAATTCTAACAGCTTCTTCATTTTTACTCTAGCTTTCATGTAAATATCTCTCATGGTACTCTCATTGGCACTTTTTTCCATATGTTCTCTTATACTACCAATCTCAGAATAAGATAATTCATATACATCCCTCAGATACCAAACAAAGTGTTGATCATCAGTTAAAATATCCTCAAGTTCATTATCAATTACTATATGATCCCATTTAATTAAAAAAACTATAACCTCTGAATAATCACGTTTTATATATTGTTCACTCTTGATATTATCTAAGTTAATTTTATCAACTTCATGAAGACTTGTCCAAGCTTCTTTCTTCTGATTGTTTAGAAGAATGATTGATTGTGCTTTCTCTGATTTATCATATTGTTCATAAAGAAAGTCTCTTCCTGCAGAGTCTATATCATCGTCTTTATGAAATAAATCAAATAATTCATCAAACCTTGTAATCTTGAAATACTTATCATATACTATTCCCATATAATTACACGTCTATTGAACAGATAGACTTTAAAATATATAAGTCTTTTTGTCTATTGAACAGATAGACTTTAATTTCTTAAGTGAAGTATGTAAGAAAACACAACAAAATGAGAAAACTAATTATAATCAGCTACTTAATCTATAAAGAGAGGATAAATTTCACATTAGAGAGGTTGGTTGAAATAGCTTATATTCTTTTTCCGCAGGAAAGAATTCGTGTCTATTCGTTTGAGAGAGAATGCTTTAGATGCAAAAGAAAGAACAATAATTTTATTGGAACAATAGAATATGTTACTCCAAATCTAAAAAAATGGAAACTAAATGAATTTAGTTTTATTCTATTTGATAATTCACTTAAGAAAAAACTAGTTGATGACGGAATCCCTTTCAAACTAAGATTTAGTAACGTTTTAAAAACGAAATACTGGGTGAATGTGTGTGAATATTGTGATGTCATACAGGGTGATTTCTATATAATGCAAGATTTTCCAGATGAACCTGATGATGATTGGTTAAGAAAACATTGTGTTTACGATAAAAAGAACGAATTTGAGGAAGAAGAAGATATTTACAATTTTATAGAATCAGTAAATATAATTAAACAAACCAATGAAAATGTAGAAAAAGATGTGTACCAGTGTCCGTATTGTAGTTCTGAATTAGGTAGTAACACAGAAACACTGAATATAGCTGTTACTGAGCAAAAAACACACAAATTAAGCTTAGAAAGAGAACTCTGGATGTGTAAGGGTTGTAATTTACTACTTTATCCAGATCCATTTGAATTTGAAAAATTAGTTTTTGTTCAAAGGAGAAGAGGAAAAGTAACTGAATATAATCTATATACTTTCAAATGTCACTTATTTGGGATAGAACCAACGGAGAAAGGATTCATAAATTTTCAGAGAAACGAAAGATTAAGAAGAAAGGAAAGGAAGATTCAATCAAATCTAGACCTTTTTTTCAATAAGAAGAAGAAATAAAAAGAAGAGAGCGAAGTTTGTGAGATGAGAAGAGTTCAATTACTCCCAGGCCTGATGGGATTCTAATTAAAACACTTTATCAGCTTCAAACTGAATTATTGTTTTATCTTTGTTTAACCATCTTGCTACTTTTTTCTCCACAAGCATCTCACAAACTAGAATCAAATCATCAGCAGGTAAATTACTCCATTTTTCTTCTAATTGTGTAAGGTCAAAAAGTGAGTGAATTTCAACCACTCGTCCAGTTTCAATCATAAAATCAAGTAATTCATCAGCCCATTCTTCATTTGCTTTCCAGTAAATTCTTGCCCTTGTTTTTGTTTTTTCATCTAACCATTTTGCAATATTTTGTTTAACAAGTTGATCAACAATCTCCCTCACTTGTTCTATAGTTAACCTTTTGCTAACTTTAGAATTTTTAAAGGGAAACTCAGATCTTAATTCATTGATATTAATGATATGGATAACGAATATTCTTGAATGATCTAAAACAATAGCCGACCAACTTTCAAGCCAAGATTCGACTTGAGATTCCTTTTTAGGTCGAATATACATCCATGGTGCTTTGACCCATTTTGGAAGACTATCCTCGAATTCAACTTCTAAAACTGCACGTTGTTCTTTTGAGATGTCTTCTTTTGAAGAAATCGCAACAATGGGCATGGTGGCTTTGAGATCTTCTTCTGTGATTTCCAACCCTTCAATGCTAGCTTTAATTAGCTTTAATTTTTCTTCTGAAACTTCTTTTTCTTCCTTCAATTGCTCAAGGTCGATTTTTTCGACAATTTCCTCATCTTCTTCCTTATCTTTCTTTTTTTCAAGTGTCGACATTGAAGGAACTCACCTTGTTACTAAGCACTGCCAAATTCTGCATTCCAATTATCGTATTTTTCAACTTCATCATCGCTGACGGAGGGATTAATCATTTCTATAGCATCTAAGAAATCGTTTTGAGTAACAGCTCGAGCTTGTATAGAACTATCTCCTATTGCTCCTGTCATATCCAATTCTCTAATTGGTGTCATAATAGCATCTCTACAGACCATAGCAATATCAGCACCTGTGTAACTATCTGTAATTTCTGAAAGCAACGAAAAATCTACTTCATCAGTCATATCTACGCCTCTACTGTTAAATTCAAAGATAGCCTCTCGTGCAGGTTCATCAGGTAGAGGGATATAGATTCGACGTTCGAACCTTCTACGGAATGCAGCGTCGATTGATTGTGGAATATTGGTTGCTCCTACAGTAACAATACGATCAGTTTCTGAGCTTGATAATCCATCCATAGATGTTAGAAGTTCAGTTTTTACTCTTCTCATAGCATCATGCTCTCCACCCCTTGCTCCTGCAAGCGCATCAACTTCATCAATAAAAACAATACTTGGTTGCTTTTCTCGAGCTAAGTGGAATAAAGATTGAACTAGTTTTTCTGATTCACCTAACCATTTTGATATAATGGACGCAGCACTCACATTAAAGAAAGTTGCTTCTACTTCAGCAGCAGTTGCTCTTGCTAGTAGGGTCTTTCCACAACCAGGAGGACCAAAAAGCAATATTCCTTTCCAAGGTCTTCTTGCTCCTGAAAATAAATCTGGACGCATAAGGGGAAGAACTATTGCTTCTCTTAATGTTTGTTTAGCATTTTCTAGTCCTGCTATATCATTCAATCTAATATCAGGTTTTTCTGTTACTATTATATCAGCAATAGCACCTTCAAGTTTGTCATCCTCATCATCGCTTCCAGCAGTAGACTTTCGCTCCTTTCTTTTTTCCAAAAGTTCCTTTAATTCCTTAGCCCTCGCTAAATACATTTCTGCTTTCTTCTTCAAAGATCTAGCAACTTGGGGATTTCGTTCAAATTTTATTGCTTTCATTAATGCTTCTGAAGCATCCAAATAATACGGAATTGCTTCACTATAGTTCTTTTCTTTATCAAAACTGTAAGCTTTTAAAGCAAATTCTCTAGCATGATCTATTAAGCCTTGAGCTGACACGGATGTCACAACCACCATTTTTTGAATTTCTATACTACTATTTCATTCATCAGATATAAATCGTTTTATTTAGATTCTTTATAAGAAAAACTCATTTGAGATATATTCATTTTAAATAAAAAAACCAAAAAAGTGGAAGATATCTAACTAACCTTTATCTTCACTTACTTTTTTCTTTAAGCTTTGGAGTTCTTCTTCTAAATCAGATGTATCTTCAGCTTTTTCTGTTCCAATAGGTGTACTAGGCAAACCAGTTACATCGGGAAGACTTGTTGTTGTACCTAGATCCATTTCAGCTTCAAGTTGCGCAAGTTGATCATCAATTGCTGCATCATCTTCGAAGTCCAAAATTCCTTCTGAAAGGCTGGGATCTGATAAAGCTTCAGTCATCATTTCAATTTGATCTCTCTGTTCCATAACTGTATCCATAACTCTCTCTGTTCTTTCTGGAGAGACAGTTTTAATCTTTTCACCGACTACTTTAGTACCTAGTTCCATTGCTTGAACTGTGTCAGCTGTTGATGTAGCTGTTTGAATACTGTCAATCTGAGCTTGCAAATTCATTGCTGTGTTATGAACAGTGTTTAATCTTTTCATGAACACTGCTCTTCTTTTAAGAGCTTGTCTTGCTCCCGCCTTGTTTCCTGCTTGTAGCATTTTAGCTGCTAAAGCTTTCTGTTCATCTGCTTGTCTTTCCAAATTTCTGGATTCTGCTTGAAGACGATTCTGTTGTGCTTTGAGTGTAGCTAAAGCATCGGCATCTTCCTTTCTTTTCTTTCCAAAAAGCCAATTTTTAACCATAAAATATCACCTTATTAATCTTCTTCCTTCCTTCTCAATTTTTGAATTTCTGCTTCTAAATCGTCTGTTTCCACAACTCCAACAGATGGCAGACCTGCCTGTGTAGATACTCCTAATTCAACTGCAGTCTGCTCAATCAATCTATCTACTTCTGCTGGGTCAGTATCTGTAACCAATAAATCATCAATTCCATCTTCTATGGTTCCAGTAGAGTTTTCAATCCCATCTATAGAGCTTTCCATATCTTGGATTACTTTATCTAAATCAGGAATTTGTAATTGTGCATTAGCAGCGCGTAATGCTGCTGCAATGCCATGCATTTCTTCTGCCATACTAGCAGCTGTATCCGCTCTTTCTAATTTGAAAATCAATCCGTTCATTCTTGAAACAAGTTTTTGATATCCAAATTCCCATCGTCTACTTCTCACAATATCGGTTGCAAATAATCTTGCAGATTCTAAATCGCCTCGTTGAATGCTTTGTTTCATCTTTAATTGCATTTTCGATTCATCACGTGACAATTTTCTCTGAGCTCTTTCCAATCTTCGAACTGTTAATCTGAGATTTATAATATGATCACGTGGGCTTTTTTTTGATCCTAAAAGCCATCCCATAAAGTTTCCAAACATCTAACTCACAATTTAATTTTTTAACTATACCTATTTAAGCTTTCGTAGTTATTATATGTATTGTTTTATTCCTCACTTTACCCTAAAATATGATGTCGTTTCGAAATTCTTAAATTACCAAAATAAAAACTGTCATTAAATCTTAGGTGTGATTATATGTTTGTAAAAACCAAACCGAATAAAATATTCTTTATATTTGCAATTCTAATAATTGTAATTGTTTTAGCTTCCAATAGTGTATTGGCAGCTGAACCAGGAGACTTAACTCCATTTGCTGCAGCACTAGCAGTAGGTATTTCAGGAGTTGGTGCAGCTATCGGAATGGGTATGGCAGGAAGTGCAGCTGTAGGTGCAATAACTGAAAAACCAGAAATTTTTGGAAAAGCTTTCTTGTTTATAGTACTTATCGAAGCTGTTGCTATTTATGGATTGTTAGTAGCAATACTCATAGTATTCTAATACCTCTCTTTTCATTTTTTTGGTGATGATTATGACTGAAAAACAACCTCCTCTTCGTTCTCCCGTTGATATGAAACTAGCTTCACTAAAAGATTTAGTGAAACTGGTTATTTCAAGTGTAGGTCCTGATAGAGCTGCTGGGTACATTGGTCATTTTGCCGAAGCGAATCGTTCTATATTCTTCATCTTTAATACAAGCTTAGGATACTTCGATTTGAATGCTTTACCAATAATAGTTTGGATTGAAGATACTGATAAACCAGATAAATCATTTATTCGTTACAAAACTTCTCCAAAGGAAG
Organism: Promethearchaeati archaeon; assembly: GCA_013166775.1. Classification (GTDB taxonomy): domain Archaea; phylum Asgardarchaeota; class Heimdallarchaeia; order Heimdallarchaeales; family Heimdallarchaeaceae; genus UBA460. Next base: position 273,047 of record JABLTJ010000001.1, on the reverse strand, counting down.
AAATAAATTTTTCCGACGATGCTTCAGATCCTAAGTGGTTATCCATTCCTATAGTTACTTTTGAGGTTTTACCTGAATTTCTAAAAGTATGGGGGAAAAAGGAATAAGAGCAGACTAGTAAATCTCAAAATTCCCAAAGATCATCAAATTCATCACTTTGTTTTCTTATACCTTCTAATTGTATTTTCAGTCTGTTATGTTCACGAGTAAGTTTACGCAGGAGGCCATCTATGCCTTTACTGCTTCGAGATTCATAACGACGTGATTCATTTAATTTATGAATCTTTCTTTCAACAGCTAATAATTGCTCAAACAGCTTGTTAAACCTCGCATCTTGCCCATCTCTCCAATAAAGCTCTCTCTTAAGTTCTCTTTTATTCAGAAGGTAAGCTCTGAGATGATTACCGTGTCTCTGAATATTGCTCTTAAGCTCATTCATTGTTAGAGAGTAGAATTTTAGTCCCTCAATAATAGAGGATTTATGAATAGAAAAATCAATGTAATTTTCTATTATATTGAAATAAGTAGATATTTGACCCAAGCTTTCTTTTCTACCAAAAATCGTGTAGGAATCTAATCTAGTTTTAAACTTGAATTTCTTTTTAGCTAACATACTATGCGAATAATTCTTCTTAGTTATATGGGAGAGACTGATTGTTGCTTTGTTTTTCAATTTTACGTTGAATAATCCTTTTTCTCGCATAAGATAGAGGTTCTTATTTGTTAAAACTACAAGGAATTGTTTAGGGAGAGAAGCGTTTTTCTTTAACCAAATGCGAGGCAAAATAGAAATTAACTCTTCATCCTCATTTTCAGGTAATAAATGATGTATTCGTCTTAATAATCGAAATTGGAAATTAAGGAAACTAACTTTTTGACTTAAACTACCAAAATCTTCTTCAATTTCAGCAAACTTTGTTTCAAGTTTTTCGTCTAAAAGACCTGAACGTCCCTTTAATAAATTAAGTATTTCCTCTGCATTGTCAACATTGTTAAGGTTAGTATAGCGCATATAGCCTATATTTCGAAGTTTCTCATCTACCAAGGTAAATGTTTCATTTTCAAATTTAACTAAATGATCTATAAATGTGGAGATTTTTGTTCGAAGAAGTGCAATCTCATCTTCAACTTCCCTAAATAGCATTATCTTAGCTTTTCTCATATCATAAACTAATCTTACTAGATCCAGATACTGTTGTGTGAGATCCCAAACTTCTGTAAGTTTTTTATTTAGTAGATTTATAGATGAGAATATTAGTTGTGGTAATTGTTGGTGGTAGAGAATCCCATCTTCAATATCTGTTTTTTTACACCATTCACATCTATGAACGGTATCATGTCCCACAAAAGAAGCTTCACTCCCACAAGTGTGACATTTTGGATCATAGCAATCATCATCGCATTCTTTACAATAATAAATACTATTTGATATAATGATGTGGTCAGGACACAGTTTACTTTTACAAGATTTACAGTAATATTGCGCTGGGCCACTGCATAAACTACATTTTGACATTGCCGGCAAAATTAGCACCCAGTTTTTATGAAAATCTACTAAACAGATTATATTTATAGATGTAATATCTGGAGAATAGAACACAATCTTACTTATCAAATATCATCAAACCATCTCAGGAATGCTTCTCATCAGTAAGAAGGTCAAACCAATAGTTTTATTTTTTGAAAAGAAAATGATGTCATCAAACAAAGGATCGAGAAATATGAAAATATCCGATAGAACTGCTAGTTTTAGTTATGCAATAAGAGATGTTCTTGCTGTCGCAGCAGAAGTAGAATCACAAGGACATAAAATCATCAAATTAAATATAGGGGATCCTATAAAATACGGATTTAAGACGCCAAAACTTCTAACAGAACCTCTCAAATACGCTGAAGAAGAAAACTATAATTTTTATGCTGATTCACAAGGGTTGTTGGAATTTAGAGAATCTATAGCAGATTATGAAAACAGCAAATATAATCTAGGTATAACACCTAAGGAAGTTGTTGCAACTGCTGGAGTTTCAGAAGGCATTCAAATGACTTTTATGGCCTTTACTAATCCTAAAGATCGGATTTTGGTTCCTGGAATACACTATCCGAGTTATTCTGGAAATTCTAGTATTTTTGAACTAGATACACAATACTACAAAACTGTTGTTGAGGATAATTTCTACCCAGATCCTGATCATATTAGATCCTTAATGACTGAAAACACTAAACTTGTATTTCTAAACAGTCCAAATAACCCAACTGGTTCTGTTTACCCTGAAAAGATAATCAAAGAAATAGTGGATATTGTTGGAGAATACGATGCTTGTATTGTTTCAGATGAAACTTATGATAAATTAATTTTAGACGATGGATTAGAGCATATTGCTACAGCAAAAGTTGCAAAGGATGTTCCAGTAATAGCTTACAATGGTTTTAGTAAGGTTTTTCTAGCTCCAGGATGGCGATTAGGTTATGCATATTATCACGATCCCGAGGGTAAGATTGAGGGACCATGGGAAGGATTACAAAAACTTACTCGATTACGCCTAAGTGCTTCAACTCCACTTCAAAAAGCTGGAGCAGAAGCTCTCAAAAAGAATCAAAGTAGTTATCTTCCTGAAGCAATCAAGCAACTTCGAGATCGAAGAGATTTAATGTATAAGAGGTTAGCAGAGATGGATGGAATTAAGGTTTACAAACCTGAAGCTGCATTCTACATCTTCCCGATTTTAGATCTGGAAAATTTCAAATGGAAAGATGATAAGGAGTTTGTCTTTGATTTTCTAAGGAAGAAACACGTTCTTTCAGTTTTTGGTTCCGGTTTTGGACCTTTTGGAGACAATGGATTCAGAATGGTTTATCTTCCTACACTGGAAGAAATTGATACTGCTATGAATCGTCTCGAAGAACTACTAAATGAGAATAGAATATAGCTCTGCATTATTTGAGAAAGCTATTTTGGTTCCTCTTCTATTTTTTTCCTACACGGAATCGGGATTCTAAGATTCTGGGATAGAGACGTTAGTACTATACCAACAAGAATAATTCCTGCATATAAAATTGTAATAAGATCAGGTCTTTGATCTAACATTCTTACGCTTAAAATTGTTGCACCTATTGGTTCTCCTAAGATTACAACACCCACAATAAATGCGGGTAAATTTCTCAAAGAGTAATTATAGGTTGCATGCCCAATTAGAGAGGGAGCTAATGCAGCTATTACAAAAAGGAGATAGACAAATGCAGAATATTGGAATAACTCTATTCTATAACCCTTTATCAAACAATAGATAAAGAGAAACAAAGCTGAAGATAAATTTACAAATGCAAAATAAGGCCATAGAGGAGAATCTTGAAGAATTTTCTTACCTATAAGAAAGTAAAAAGTTACTGTAAGAGCTCCGATTAAAGAAAAACCTATTCCTAAGACAAGATTACTTTGTATTTCATTATTACCAGGAGATGCAAATGCTAACAAAGCTCCTCCTCCAAATGCAATAATTATACCAAGTATCCCTACGATGTTAACTTTTTCCTTGAAAAACAAGAAACCAAAAATCGCAAGAAAAATTGGCACTGTATCGACCAGAGTAGTTGATATCGCAACAGAGACATAGTCTAAAGATATAAACCAAGTAGCGAAATGAATTGCAAGAAGCAATCCCGCTAAAATAATCCAATAACTTCTACGTAGAGTTGTTTTTTTTCCTATCCATTTATAATCTTTATTCCTGATTGAAAGAATCAAAGCTCCGATACCAGCAAAAAGTGTTCTATACATTGCAGTAATTTCAGCAGGTACATCTCTGTCTAGAAGTTTTACAACAATGATTGCAGAGAATGAAACCGCTATTATCGCAATAGCTAAGAGTAGATAAGGAAAAATTTTTCGAAAAAATGCTTTATCTTCTTTAGCTTCAAGCACCAAATTTGTGCACCAATCTCATCTCATTTAAGGCTATATTCATTATATGTTTTCCTAATATATGACCCAGATACCCTTTAGCTGCATAGCTTTCACCAAATTTCATCACATCATCTCTTCTACAATCTGGAGAATAGATTATGATAGGAACTGGATCTGCGGAATGATCTTTAAAACTACAAGGACTGCTATGGTCACCAGTTATCATTATTACTAAATCATCCTTGTAATTTTCTGGAAGGAATTGTGATAATTCTTTGTCTACTTTTTCTATGAATTCCTTCTTTTCTTTTGGTTTTCCATCATGGGATAAATTATCAGTTCCCTTAACATGGACAAAAACGAAATCATAATTTTGCAAAGTTTTGTTAGCTAATTCAAATTTATGCTTTAAATCGGTATTTGTTCCTCCAGTCAACATAGAATCTTCAATTATATGCATTCCGAGCATTCTTCCAACCCCCTTGTAAAGCCCCCCACCTGCAATACAAGCTGTTTCTAAACAATACTCTTCTTCAAAGTTTGGAACTTTAGGAACCTTACCAGCACCCCTTATTAGTAAATAATTTGCTGGAAGTAATTCGTTTTCAATTCTTTCTTTATTTAAATCTGCATTTGAAAGAAGATTTTCAGCTTTCATTGCTAAAGTTGTTAATACTCTGGAAGTTTTTTGAGCTTCTGGACTGTCGTCAAGAGGAATAAATTTCAGAGGTTCTTTTCCTTCTACATGAGGATCATTTTCAGAAACATTTTGAGATAAGCCTTCACCCCTGAGTACTAGAGCGGCTCTGTGCTCTGTTCCAGCTTCAAGGATTATTTGAATTCCATCTATTTCCATCCCTGAGAACAATTCAGCTAGTTTGTCTGTTCCTTCTTTTATTCTTCCTGCTCTTCTATCTTTAATAATCCCTTTTTCATCAATTGTTGCAAAATTAGTTCTAAATGCAATATCTCCTTCCTTAACTTCTAAGCCAATTCCTGCAGCTTCAAAAGGTCCTCGTCCTGTATAATATTCGTATGGATCAACTCCAAAGAGTGCCAAATGAGCAGTATCACTTCCAGGAGTAACGCCAGGAGCTATAACATCCAATAAACCATTAATACCCAAAGAAGCGAATTTATCCATATTGGGAGTATTAGCATATTCAAGAGGTGTTTTACCTTCGAATTCAGGAATAGGCCTATCACCAAGACCATCCAAAACGATGAACAAGAGTTTCATACTAATGCAAAAAACTTTACCAAATAAAAATGTTCCATTCCAACATCATTACATGAAATCTAATTCTAAGCATTTTTCTGCAAATCGATGAACTTTTAAAGCTCTTGCTAATCAAAATACTGAGGACAAAATGATAGGTGAATTTGTTCCGAAATAAAAGATTGTTTTTTACAATTAGAGTAAATGAGGAACAAATCTCTCAAAGTGTCTTCATAATTCTTATGAATGAGATAAAAAAGGTGATTTTAGATGTCAGTTTTCACTAAGAAAAAAGATGAAAATTTCATGGCTTGGTATTTAGACATTGTGCGAAGAGCACAAGTTGTAGATTCTAGAACTGAAGTAAAAGGTGCAAATGTACTGATGGCAAATGGTTATGAAATATGGGACAGAATGAAGAGAATTTTAGATGAAAAATTTTATGTTACTGAACATAAAAACATGTACTTCCCATTATTTATACCAGATAAATTCATAGAGATGGAAAGCACACACTTTGAGGGATTTGTGCCGGAAGTAGCGTATGTTACTCATGCCGGTAAAAAGAAACTGGAAGAGAAATTTGCTTTAAGACCTACATCAGAGACAATAATGTATCATATGTATTCTCAATGGATTAGAGCTTATACAGACATGCCTTTGAAAGTTAATCAATGGTGTAATATTATTCGAATTGACACAAAGGATACTAAACCATTACTTAGAGATAGAGAGTTTCAATGGACCGAAGCGCACACATGTCATGCAACTCCAGAAGAAGCTGTTAAACAAGTTGAGGAGTCTATGTGGATATATGGATCATTCTTTGATGAATGTTGCTTACCTTATCTTATTACAAAAAGACCAAAGTATGACACATTTCCAGGTGCTCTATATTCAATTGCATATGATGCCCCCTTAACTGATGGAAAGACACTTCAAATTGGAACCACACACAATTTAGATCAGGGATTTGCTAAAGTCTTTAATATTCGATTTCAGAAAGAAGATGGTTCCCATGATTATGCATATCAAACATGCTATGGACTTTCTACAAGAGTTATTGCAGCAGTGATTTCTGTTCATGGGGATGATAGAGGATTAATATTACCTCCTTATTTGGCTCCTCTACAAGTAGTAATTGTACCAATTCTATTCAAAGGAAAGGAAGAAATGGTTGACAAAGAGAGTAAAGCAATACTTGAGAAAATCAAGAATGCCAATCTAAGGGTAAAATATGATGTTAGTGAAAAAACTTCTGGCTTCAAATTTAATGAATATGAATTAATAGGTGTTCCTGTAAGAGTTGAAATTGGCCCTAAAGAAGTGGAAAAAGGTGGTGTAACTCTTGCTAGAAGGGATACAAAAGAAAGAATATTCGTTGAAACTGACAAGATAATTGAAACTATTAGAGAGTTGTTTGATAAGATTACAGAAGAACTTAAAGACAGAGCTAAGAAACTCCTTGAAGAATCAATTTCTGATGCAAACACTTACGAGGAGCTTGAGAAAAAATTCAAAGGAAGAAATCCTGGATTTGTAAGAACAAATTGGTGCGGAGACGTTGAATGTGCAGATTTAATTAAGGAGAAACTGAAAGCTGAAATACGGGGAACTTTGTATGGTGAAGATGAAAAACCATTTGGACTTTGTGTTATTTGTACTGAAGAAGCTCAAGAAGTAGCTTATATCTCTAAAGCTTATTAGCTTCTTCTTTCTCTCTTTATACTTTCAATAGATTTAATAGTATAATGTTTTATTAATAGTAGATTAGGAACTATAGGTGAACTAAATGTCTATAGATTTATCATCAGGACAAAGAAAACAGCTTGTTAGAATACTTAAACAGATTTCTTTAGGATGTGATTTAGAAGCATTAGCAGTTGTGAATGCTGAAGGAATAAAAGTTGCTTTTTTCTCTGAAAAAGGAACAGATCCCGATCTATTAAGTGCGGTATCATCTGCCATATTATCAACTGGAAAAATGGTAACTGGAAATCTAGTTCATGGAGATCTTGAACAAGTTTTAATTAGAGGAGAAGAAGGTTTTACAATTTTAGCTAGCGCTGGAGAGTATATCTTAATTGGTGCTAGTAGAGATTTACATAATGTTGGACTTGCAATGCAAGTGATTAAAAAATATGTTCCTGAAACTGTTGATGTTTTAACATCTTAAACTCCCTTATTTTTTAATACAGAGAACTAATCAGATTATATTCTTGAAACTAGAGTATAGAATAGTAGAGTAGACTATCTCTTATCTCTTGCTCACTAAAGCCTGCATTTACTCCAACGATTAACCTAATAACATCCATTGTTTCAGCTAGTTTTATTTCAAAGAAACCCACAATTGAATCAGAATTAAAAACAGTAGAATAGCGGAAAGCTTTTCGCCAAATTTTTAATAAGTATCGCTCTACTGCAAATTCGAGAGTATGTATTGGAATCTCTTTCTGCCCTATATATGGAGAGAAAACAGCGGAATATGGAGAGTAATTATATTTTTCAAGTACTTCAGAAATTGAATTAGAATTAAGACCCTTAGCAATAAATGGGTTTGGGAGAATATACCTGTACGCAGGGATATTCAGTGTTAAACATCTACACAGAGATAATATGTTTTTCATGTTAACATACATCTCATAATGAACAGAAACTTTAGGTAGAATAGAATACACATATTGATCTATTGCGGATTCCAAAGGGGTGAAACGTTCAGTTTTCTTAAACTCCTCAAATGCCCTCCTTAGTTGTTTTTGTAAAATAGGTTCTTTTTGTTCTGAAATAATTTGCTGGATAGGCAATGAAAGAAGTTTTTTGTAATAGTCTAAGGAGTAATTAGCTACAGGAATCAAACGGGCTATAATATCCTCGTGATTCATATCAATGTGAATTCCATGAAGAATTATTCTAAGATTTTCAGCATTATATCTTTCACTGAAAAACTGTATTTTCTTTTTCATTGAGGAAGAAGATTGCTTGTAGAACCTAACCAGAAGATCAGCATACGAGTTCTTGAAACTTCTTGCTACATCAGAAATTTGAGTTTCAAAGTTCAAATCACCAATAATTGAGTCATAGGGAGTTTGTGTAAAAGCAGCTCTCAGTTCTGTTAGATTTTTAGCTGATAGTAGTAAGCTGATTTGAGATTTTGTCAATATTTTTCCAATTATTCCATGAGCTCTTCCTTTTAAATAACTAATATCTCCGATTGACATTTCAACTACCTTTAGATGGTACAAAATCAATATAATCTGACTCTTCAGTGAGTGGTTTGTATGCAGTTCCATCTCCAACGTAAAATTTCGAAAACCATTCCACCCAGTGCAACCTCAGTGTATTCAAAAAGGAGAGAAGCCCCTCTATTGGAATTATTATGAATAAACCCACTAGAATTCCAACAATCCACCAGTACCATGCGGTGCTTAATGGTGAATGGACACCTGTAAGTGTAAATGGTAATCCGCTGAGAATTGCATGAACTAATAGTAGTGCCATAATTCGGCTGAAAGATAATGTGTTTGAAATTAAGGCTATGATGTGATCAATTGCGTCCATTATTCCATCAGATTTTGCATGTAAGAATTCGAAAACAAAAAGTATTGGTGCTGCTGCAACTAACCAAACCATCCATTCTGGCATCAAGGGTAATGTGATGTTTAAAGCTTGCCATTCAACATCTTTAGCAATTATATTGTAAAGAAGTGCAAATATTCCTACATAAACGATAGATAAGGATATGGGGGCAGCCCATGAAGCAACACTGTGGCCATATTTTAATTTTTGATAGACCTTTAGCCATATTCCAAGCTGAATCATTAGAAAACCTAGTATGAGTGCAACAACTAGAAATAATTTGGTTTCATGCAATGGATTAATCAGTGGTATCCAATCTATACCTATACTATGCATTAGTTCGGGTATGAATTCTTCATCACCTAGCAAGGATCCAAAAAGGAAACCAAAAATAGTTGCCGACAAACCACAGAATAATAGAAGTTCGGAACCAGCATATAAATAACCAGAAATTGATTCATCTGGTTTGATTTTCTTTCTTCGTTTTCTAATTGTTAAGAATGCAGCAATAAGAGCTAGCATAATCCCGTGACCAACATCGGCAAACATTATACCAAATAATAGTGGGAAAGTAAACCTTACAATTGAATAGGGGTCTACTTCGTGAGGATTAGGTTCTCCAATTCCTCCTACCAACCCTCTAACGGCACCAAATACTTGACCCTTCTTTGTTATTGAAGGACTAACTAGAGGTACTTTAGCATTAAATGTAACCTTAAGTTCTGCAGGGAATTTTTCGTTTAATTTATTGAGTTCCTTGATCTTTTTTTCTGGTATCCATCCCCATAAGGTTATTTTATTTTCAGCAACTTGACAGAACTCTGTAGCTTGAATTCTATCTAATTCTATTTGAATTAATTCATTAGCTGCAACAAGTTTCTCAATAATTTGTTCCTTTAATTCCCCTAATACAACTTCTGATTCCAATATTTGTTTTTCGAGCTGATTTTTAGTTTCTTCAATCGATACATCCTGTTGGAAAATATCTAAATCGAATTCAATAGGTAGGAAAGAGTATTCGTTGAGAACCCTTAATATGGGAGTCTCATACTCTTTCAAGGTTATTAGTAAAATATTTTTTTCATTCTTACTCGAACTTACTGGATCTGATGTCCATAACAGCATATTGCTATCTGTTACCTCTTTTAAGAAGAAATTAACTGCCTTATAGTGGTTGCTAGGAATTGACCCCAAAAGAGTTATTGTTTGGAATCCACCTTCAAGTAAATCTACATCCATTCCTCTTTCTTTCAATTCTTGTTCAAATGGCAAATAGAGTTCTATTTGCTCCTTTTGTCTTTCTAATTGATTATATTCCTTTGTTTGTTTTAATATTGTTTCTTCAAAATCACGCAAGAAATTTTCAATAAATGCTTTTGAATGTGGTAAATCATCTACTAGTTGATATTTCTCCTCAATATTTACTTCTAGAGTTTGAATATTCAACGCTTCGCTTATCTTCTTGATTCTTGCTAAATATTGATTAAGTTCTATTTTTTGCTCATTAAGTTTCTCAATAGTTTCTTTATTCAAGGAACCTACTTTAATTGGATGAATTGCATTTAAGGAATGAATTACAGAGATGAATTCTCTTGAATGTTTTTCACTTGATTCAAGTTTAATGAAAGAGGATTTTTGTGGAAAAAGAAAACCACCTTCAGCTTTGGTTCCTCTATGAGTTAAGTGAGGTACATGTAAAGCTTCTTCCTCCTCATAAGATTCTAAAGGTTTTATGATTATTTCTTCTTCCTCTTCCTGCTTTGTCTTTTTGTGGGGGAAAGGAATGTCATCTAATATTGACACTTTGGGTTCAAAACCTAAAACAGTGGTTATTTCACTTATCATAATTTCATAATCTTTCTTTTTTACCCAGGCCCAAATTGTAAAATCTTTATCTGTTGTTCTTCCTTTTTCCTCAATTAATAGAATTCTTAAGCTCTTCAGAATTAAAGACAGGAAGTTAATAGATTGTTCCTTAATATTCAGGGAGAGATTCTGTAAGCTTTGCTCTATTTCAGCTATATCTGCTGTTATTTTTTGATGCGATTCTACAATCGAATTCTCTTTAGAAAGATTTTCAAGTGATTTGAGAACGTCCAAATCTAATTTTGTTGAGTCAAAATAATTATCATTTAAAATTTCCTCAATTTGATTCTTATACTCCATTGTAGTTATACAGAGTAAAATCTTATACCCGCTTCCATCAGAAGGAGTACTCCAGAAAAACGCTTGATTGGAAGTGATTTCCATTAAGTAAAAACGGATTAATTCTTCGTAAGAAGCAGGAATCTCACCAAGAAAAGTATAAGTGCTTGAGCTTGATGTCAACAAATCTACAGAGAACACATCTTGTTCAGTTTGAGTCTGAAATAGCAACAAAGATGAAAGAATTCTTTCTTCCTTTCTCAATTGTTGAAGGTTCTCAAATTTAGTTGTTATGTTCCCTTCATTCTTTTCAAAAAAAACTTCAAGATCTGTGGTAAGACCATTAAGATTTAAAAGAAGAGAGGAATCCTTTTCTCTAAATTGTGGTAATTCAGCTAAAGAAATTTGCAGAATTGAGCAAAAATGAATTAACCTTTTTTTATAATCTTTAAACTTGTCAACTAAATTTTGTATTCTTGCCTGTTCTTTAGGACTTTGTGGATCAACTATAACTTGTTCAAAGAAATCTATGTCTTCTATATTGCTTAATAATATGTTGCTTTTTTCTCTAGGTATTTGGATTTTAACCAATTTATGAGGTGAAGAAACAAGATTTTTGAATACACCAACAACCTTAACCATTTACTCGACACCGACAGTTTCTATAATCACGATTGAGTTTATAAGAAGGTTTTAAAATCTTACTCTATGGCAGAGATAACCATTAGATGCCATGATTAATGAGAAAGAGATATAATCGGAAAATTCGATAAAAAGTAACATATTACAGAAGAGAAAATAAAGAAAAGGGAAAGGAGAAAAAATGCTCTCATACGCGATTTGAACCATAAATATAATTAGTGTTTTTTAGAAAAGAAAAAGGAAAAAAAAAGAAAAAAAGTTTGTTTGGTTATTTCTTACGTCTTCTTAGTGCTTCTAAGGCAGCTAATCCGAGGAAGGATAAGAACACTAATCCAGTAATTCCTGTAGGTTCAGTTTCAACAGTTGTTAAGACTGTAAATCCAGCATCTTCCATATAGTCGATTGCTATATCAAGATCGTATGCATAAGGTTCTAATGTGTCATCATATCCAACGACTGCGTCTGGAACAGGAGTTGTTGCTGCAGCCCCTAAACCATTCATAATTTCTTCTACAATGATATCACGAGGACATGCATGACTGATTGCTTTTCTTACCCATTTAGCAGCTTCTTCTGTACCAACAGGTGTCAATTCACCAGTACCCATTACTGGGTGAAGCATGTTGATCCCCATTTCTTGGTGACCAGGATCTTTAACAAGAACACCTTCAATTCCAGTAACACCTTCAAAGTCTGTCCAATCTGGGAAGAATTGAGCATCCATAATGTCAATTGCTCCAGTAATTAAATCTGATACAGCTGAATCTTTAGTACCAATATAGGTTAGATAGAATTCAACTAAATCTACTGTGTCTCCATGCCAATATGGATTAGGTACTAGCTTTACAACACTTTGTGTTGTATCAAATGATTCTAGCATCATTGGACCACAAGATTTGACAAGTGCAGCACCATCGCCGTTAACATCTGCAGCACTGAGAGGCATGATGTTAAGAATTCCCCATCCACGAGAAGTAATACGTGGTTCAACATCGCTTTTATCAAGTATTTCTCGTTCAAGTAAGCTTTGCCATAGGTTGAATGGACCAGTCATTTCTAGTGTAACATTTCCTCCAGCCACATTTCCAGTAGCTGCATTGACTTCGATAGAAGAGTTGTCACCAAACCAATATACCATGGTTGAATAATCTCCTGAACCAGATGCTGGTGTCATATGCATTTGGTAACTGTAGACAACATCTTCAGGAAGGACAGCTTCTCCATCACTGAATGTAGCTAGTGGATCCAATTCTATTTCAACGGTTTGTGTTCCAGCAACAAGATCTACTGTTGTAGAAATTGCTGATGCTACTTCAGGTTCCCAAGTATACACTCCTTGTTCTCTCTTCATTATATTTCCATAAACTTGGTACATCCATTGCCAATCATAAAATGATTCAGCTGCGAAAACGTTTGGTTCTCTTAAATCAGCTGGGATACCATAGTTGATTATATGATCGGCTGGGTCATCCCAGTATTCCATACGTTGACCAGAACTGGCCAATAGTAAGTGATCAATACCTGTAAGTCCTTCTTTTAATCCAAAGAGGGATCTTGCATATATTATTGGAATAGCTGGTTGATCTTCATAGAGAATTGCTTGAAGGTCCTTTGCCAAACTCAATTGTGTTGGTATGTCAAATTCAGACATATAATCTGCTAATAGAGCATCATATGTAGGATTGCTATACTGATAATGGTTATCACCATTAGGTGTTATAGCTGCTGTTTCATATAACCCTTGTAGGTTAAGATCTAATGGCCATGACCATCCTACAAAGAGAAGGTCGTAACCACCGTATTCATAGAGTGGGACATAATCATACTCGATACCAACTGGATAAGACCAAGTTCGTGGACCGATGTTACCCCATCCGGTAGATTCGTGGAAGGTTATGCCGATTCCAATTTTTGGTAAGGTTTGTTCCATTAACAAGGACCATTGATTTCGAGCTGGACTTGTATTTGGTGAGAGCAAGTTTATATTAAACACAATGTTTATTGCTGTTTCTTGAGCTTGTGTTGCTCCCATAATCATGGAAAAACCAAACAAAACTACTATACATAAACTAAGTACTTTTTTGTTCATACTATTTACACATCACATTTTGTTTTATGTGTTATTACAAGTCTCGAAAATTAATCTATAGATACCTATAGTTTTGAGACTAGATTTTCTGTTTCATTCCACATTTATATATTTTCCGCACCTTTGTTTCAATGATTCAACAGTTCATATTATAGCGTTTAATCTAGCTCTCAAATAGTTAGATACTATAATTCATATACGTTTTATACCGTTCCAATAATTAGATTGATAAAAAAAGGTGAATATTACTACAATGTAATGAAGTAAAAGCTTCAAAGCTTGGATGAAAATTATTGGTATAAAAGACAAGAAGGGTTTGGAAAACTCAATGATAACAATAACTGAAAAACTGATACAAATATGGAGATAATTTTGAAACAAAAATGTTCTAGACAGCTTCACAAACTCTCAAACAGAGAGGATTCTGAAAACCAAATAATCGTTACTTCAACATGCTTGAGAATCGTACAAAAATCGACATTTGGCTTATAAAAGCTACGATAGGGATAATGATATTGCGGCTCATACTATCAAAAAGTTTAATTAATACAATCTGATTATTGGATACATAAGACTATAACTAAATTCAAACAAAAAACTAGTAAAAAAAGTGATAACTATGGAAGAGATGATTCAGAATAAACCACTGGTTATAGATAATGGTACTGGCTTTACAAAAAACGGTTTTGCCGGAGAAGATCAACCCAGAAGCGTTTTCCCAACAATTATTGGTTATCCAAAATATCAAATAATCATGACTGATGTTGAGCACTATGTGCGTGAGTATTACATTGGCGAGGAAGCAATAAACCTCCGAGGTGTTTTGAAACTTGTTTATCCTGTTGAGCATGGACAAGTACAAGATTGGGATGCCATGGAGCGTATTTGGCATTATACTTTCTACAATGATTTAAGAGTCAATCCTAATGAACATCCAGTTCTGCTAACAGAACCTCCTTTGAATAAGAATCAAAATAAGGAAAAGATGGCAGAGCTAATGTTCGATACTTTTAATGTTCCTGCAATGTATATTTCAATGCAGGCTATTCTGTCACTTTATGCATCTGGTCGTACAACTGGTATTGTTGTAGACTCAGGTGATGGAGTTACACACATAGTACCTGTATACGAAGGATTTGCTATTAGTCACGCTATACATCGATCTGACATAGGGGGTCGTGACGTAACTGATTATCTCAGAAGACTATTAAGACAAAGAGGTTACTCTTTATCAAGTAGTGCTGAAAGAGAAATAGTTCGTGATATTAAGGAACGTCTTTGCTATGTTGCTCTAGATCCAGAGAAAGAACTAAAACTTGCAGAAAAAGTTTCTGGAATGGAGAAAACATATACCTTACCTGATGGTGAAACACTTACAATAGGCGCTGAACGTTTCATGGCTCCTGAATTGTTCTTCAATCCAGGTGCTATTGGTTCAGAAGAAAACCCACTAGACGAATTAATTTACAGGTCCATTCAGAATTGTGATGTAGATCTTAGACGAGATTTATACGCTAATATAGTACTTTCTGGTGGTTCAACAATGTTCCCCGGTCTTAAGGAACGTCTACACAAAGAACTAACAGAATTAGTTCCAGAGACAATGGAAGTAAAGATTATTGCTCCCCCTGAAAGAAGATATTCAGTCTGGATTGGTGGAAGTATCTTAAGCTCCCTAAAGACCTTTGCTAAATTGTGGGTAACTCGTAAGGAATACAAAGAGATCGGTCCAACCTCAGTATATCGTTGTATCTAAGCGTTTCTCCAATCTTTCTTTTTTTCCTTTCAAAAAGCCTTAACCATTTTTCTTGATTTCATTATTTTTAATTAGTTTTACTATCCGTCTACTATCTAATAGCTATCTGAGAATTATCATCAAAATAATGTTTTTCTGAACTTTCTTTCCCTTTTATCAAAAGATTTATTTGAGTTTTCTTTAGCGTTGATTAGTAATTAAAAGAGGAAAAATGATGGCAACTCCACAATTAACACCTGAACAACAAGAAGAATTTCAACGATTTAATCAATTAGTTCAGCAATTAGAAATCATTAGAGCAAATCTTCAACAGTTAGAAATGGAGAAAAGAGACGTAGAAAGTGCAATAAAAGAAACAAAGACCATAGATGCTGAATCCAATATATATCGTTCAGCTGGACGACTATTGTTCCAAACTAATATTGAGAAAGTGAAGAAACATCTTTCAGAACAGCAAGAGCAAATTGAAGTTAGGCTTTCTTCTCTAACTAATAGAGAAAAGAAATTAGTTGCTTCAGTCAAGGAACTTCAAGAGAAATTAATGGGACAAAGTTAACCATCCTTAAATTTCCCTTAAAAACTAGTAAGATGAGAGATGATATTCCATGACTACTGATATTATAGATGTTGGTCTTAAATCCCTAACAGATGATGAACTTGAAGAACTTGCTACCTTTGTTGAGGAGAAAATCTATTCGCAGTTTGAAAAATCTCCAGTCTGGGAGCTTGTTACTGATTTTGATATATTGGTAGGTTTAATACAATCTTCCAACAATCTTCTAACTTTAACATTAGACTTTGACATCTCTGGGGAACTTACTGAAGAGCAATTAGATGATTTACAGAAAGAATTATCTAATTATGGTAATGAGAATTTAAAAGAGGAACTTATATGTCGCAAGAATTCTCAAAAATAATTCACATTCTAAAGCAAAAGAAAATAAAGAATGTAGGAATATTTACTCATCAAAATGCAGATCCAGATGCAGTTGCTAGTGTTGTTAGCCTAAAATATTTGATTGAACATCTAGTTACGAATGTTTCTGTAAAACTATATATAAAATCATCAAATACGCTTTCAAAAAACCTCTTTTCATTTCGAAAAGAACAAATTTGCGAAGAATTTTCCAATCAAGATTTAGATGCGTTTTTCTTATGTGATGTAAACAATCTAAAACAAGTTGGATTTTCGGATTTAGAAAGCAAATTGGAAAAGAATTTACCAATTTTCATAATCGATCATCATTCAGATCATGAATTTACCAATCGCGCACGTCATTCAATTATACTCCCAATAACATCTACAGCAGAAATAATGGTGAATTTGTTCAAGGAATTGAAGGTCTCTATTCCTGCTGATATTGCAACCATACTTATCGCAGGGATTCTGTTTGATACTAGACGTTTCATCCATTTATCTAAGTTTACTTTCTCGATAGTTAACTATCTAATTGATACAGGGGGGGATTATGAAAATGCCTTATCTATGCTTCAATCTCCTCTTTCAGTTTCTGAAAGAATTGCTAGACTGAAAGCTGCTACAAGAGTAAGAATTTACAAAGATGATCCTTTCATTATAGCTTCATCGTATGTCAGTACTTTTGAATCTTCAGTAGCTAGATCACTTATCGAACTCGGAGCAAATTGCTCTATTGTTCTAGCCAACCCAAATATTGATGAGTATAGAATCAGTTTTCGATGCACTAAAAGTTTCGCTGAAAAAAATAATCTAAACTTAGGAGATATATCCAATAATCTAGCATTACATTTAGGTGGATCAGGTGGAGGTCACCAAACTGCAGCTGGAATGAATATTTCAAAAAACAAAGATTTTCCAGAAAAAAAAGAAAAGCAATTGGAATTAATTGTGGATCTATTTCTAAAAGAAATTAAAAAATAGCAATAAATGTGAGAAACTCTATGACCACCCCTGTAATCTCTTTTGAAGATTTTAGTTTTAGATTTCATCTGAGAGAAAACTGGGCTCTTAAGAATATTAATCTTCAAATTTCAAAAGGAGAGTTTATTGTGATAACAGGTTCGAGTGGATCAGGAAAGAGTACTCTATGCTATTCTATACTTGGTTTAGTACCCAATTTCTATGCTGGTGAGCTAAAAGGGAGAATAACAATAGATAATCAAAATACAAATCTCCAATCAATTTTCTCAGTATCAGAATTAATAGGCTATATTCCACAGAGAGTTGAAAGTTCTCTTATTACCCCTTATGTTTTTACAGAACTAGCGTTCCCGCTTGAATATCATGATTACAAAGAGAACGATATGCATGAAAGGATAGAAAGTGTCTCCAAGCAATTAAAATTGGAATCCTTACTACCAAGAAATCCACAAAAAATATCAGAAGGAGAAAAACAGAAAATAGCAATTGGCTGTGCTCTTATTAGAAATCCTAGTATCATTTTAGCTGATGAACCTCTAGCAAATTTAGATAAAAAAAATAGGACTATGATTAAATCAATTTTCCGAAAATTGAAAGAAGAAGGAAAAACAATTATTATAGCATCACATGAGTATGAGGAATACTTACCAATTGCTTCAAAAATTGTAAACCTTGAACAAGGAACAGTAATAGAAGAAATTTCTCCTATAGATGAAGATCATCTAGATATATCTAAATCAAGAAAAATTGGGATTGAGAAAAGAGATTCTCTTAAAAGAAAACTTCCTGCAGGATCTAATAAAACCTTGTTGAATTTGAAGGAAATCTTGTTTAACTTCTCAGATTCATTTAGACTGTCAAATATATCACTTTCTGTAAGTAGTGGTGAGATAATTGGGATTATAGGTGACAATGGTTCTGGAAAAACCACTTTGCTTAATATTATAGGAGGAATATTAAAACCAAAGCAAGGTATGCTTGAAATAAATAACAAAGATTCCAAGGATTTAAGCTGGCAGGAAAGGTCTAAAAACCTTGGAATAGTTTTTCAAAACCCAGAACTACAATTTTTTGAGGAAACAGTCAAGGACGAAATTGCTTTAACAAAAAGGAATGTTGGGGACGAAATTGTAATCTCTGACATTACTAATTTACTAAAAGAAAGTGGTTTAGAGAAATACGAGGAGAATAATCCCCACTCACTTTCACATGGAGAAAAAAGAAGATTGGCCTTTCTTGCATCAACCTTCCATGATCCTGAAATCATAATATTAGACGAAATAACAAATGGTCTTGATAAGTCCAACAAGAACTGGATAAGGAACAAATTATTTGATTTGAAACAAAAAGGGAAGATTATTCTTGCGATATCTCATGATTGGGAGTGGTTAGAGGGATTAGTTGATAGAGTATTTTATCTTGATGAAGGCAAAATCAAATCTAAAATGGATGTAAAGCAGTTCACTTCTTTTCTAAATGAACAACTAAACCGATTTGGAAATAAGAAGAATGAGGTGGAGATATGACAACAATAAGCACTGATGGGAGCATTTCCTTACAAAAATACGATGGAAATTTCTATCTTGATCCCCGTTCAAAAATGATTATTGTCATTTCATCTCTCATCATTGTACTATATACAAAAAATCTGTATGTTCTCATAGGAGTTCTAATCCTTTCATTACTTGTAACATTGATTGCACGAATTAGTTTTAAAATACTAGTTGGGTCACTAGTCTTGTTCACTTTCTTTTCATTAATTGCAACCGTAATAGCATATTTCATGATAAGCAAAGAGAATCCCTATACAACTTTTGGAATAATTGAATGCAGATTCATCGCTTCTTTTCTTTTCATTGCATGGTTTTTCTATACAGTTGACCCATATGAACTAGCAGTAAGTTTAGAGAAAATGTATTTTCCAGGTAAATTTGTATGGTTCTTAACTACCATTTACCAATTAGTTCCTGTACTGGGCAAGGAAGCAAAGACAATTAATGACATTAGAAAAGTTAGAGGGTTAGTTTCAGAAAAGTGGAATTTTAAAAGACATTTCTATGTATTGAAAAAAACACTAAATCCTCTAATTACGGGAGCGATAAATCGAGGAGTTGACTTAGCTGAAGTAATGGTTGTAAAAGGTTTCAGACCTAAAAGAAGAAAAAATCATGTTCTGAATCTAAGAATTAGTTTATTTGATGTGTTCTGTATACTTCTATCAATAACCTCTGTTGTTTTGATAATTATTTTTCTTAAGATATAATTAACTAGGTTTACTATATCTACTCAAGAAAAGATCTTTTATTTCATCTTGAACTGTAGGAATCGGTTTTGAACCATTGACTATATAGATAGAATATGGATCGTCCTCAGCAAGAAGTAAGTAGATTTTCTTAACCTTTTGAAGGGTTTCTTTTTTCTCAAATGTGTTAACTCCTTCTGTTCGATCAGAAGCTATTCTCTCAATAGCATCATCAACAGGTATATCCAGTAGAATAACAATATTGGGTTTAATAGAGACTTTCAAATTTTCTTCAAGAATATATTTCCAGTCCAAACCTCTTGACCCTTGATAAGCAACTGATGAGAAATAATATCTATCAGTTACAACAATTTTACCTTGTTCTAATTGAGGTATAACTTCATCTTTAAGATGAATAACCCTATCGTCAAGAAAAAGCCTAAACTCTTCTTCTACAGGTAACCTCTCAGGAGCAAAGAAGCTTTCCCGCAACTTTCTTCCTGGAATGGAATATCTCGTTGGTTCAGTTGTATATACAGCATCATACCCAAGAGAACATAAGTTCTTAACAAGGAGTCTAGCATGAGTGGTTTTTCCAGAACCATCAATACCCTCAATACAAACAAAGAATCCAGAATGAGATGATTCGGACATATCTCTCAATGAAAACATATGAAATAAAACAGTTGTGGTGATTTACCCGAAATCTTCTCGAAGAACGAACTCATCAGAGAAATATTTAAATTGATGCGAAATCCGTTTAGAATGCAAAAGAAACTATGTTCTTAGCATGTAATTTGAATGTGATAAAATGTTTTCAGATAAAATAAATACAG
Source organism: Promethearchaeati archaeon (assembly GCA_013166775.1). GTDB lineage: Archaea > Asgardarchaeota > Heimdallarchaeia > Heimdallarchaeales > Heimdallarchaeaceae > UBA460. The sequence goes on along the minus strand of JABLTJ010000001.1, from coordinate 252,741 downwards.
TAATTGAACATGCTTTAAAGAAACTTGAATCTAGGGATTTTGATTCTTATGAAATGAGTTGCATTGATAGATTGGAAGCCTTAACTAGATTCGCTAATTCAACCATCCATCAGAATGTTTCTGATCACACATATAGATTTCTCTTTAGAGTTGAGAAGGATAAAAAGATGAACTCAAGTTCTTTGACAGTGCTTACACTTTCTTCCATAGATAAAACTATAACACAACTAGATACTTCACTTGAATTTGTTCCTGCCATTCCCTTTTTCCAAGGTTTTCCTGAATCTAAGGATATAGAAGCACAAAATCTCTCAACAGTTGATAATTTACTGGATGAATTTCAGAGAGCAGATGTTGTGGAAGCAGCTATAAATGAAGCTGAAAAAATAGAGAAAAAAGTAAAATTAGCTGGTGCGGTTTCAATAACAGATCTTCGCTTTAGAATCATTAATTCTAATGGAATTGATTCTTCTCATAGATTGACTTACAATAGTTTAACAATTAATTCTTTGACTGAAGGTGAAAACAAAGGATACGCAAAAGAAGAACAACATGTAAGAGATCCAAGTAAACTCAACCCAGTTGAGCTTTCAAGAAAAGCTACTGAATTATCGGTGAATACTTGTTCAGCGAAAGATTATCCTTCAGGAGATTATGAAGTTATTTTATCTCCAGCAGCTGTTAGAACTCTAATGCGTTTTCTATCATTTGGTTACATTGGAGCACAATACCATGAATCTCGAAGCTTTATTGCTGATCAGATTGGAGCACAACTCTTCGATGAAAAATTAACATTATTAGATGACCCACTTAATGATAGTACTCTATTAGCTTCCTCAATAGATGGAGAAGGTGTTACTAAAAAACCTATATTCCTTGTTGAGGATGGAGTACCTAAAACAATTCTCTACAATACATTTATGGCATCAAGATATCTGAATGATAAAAGTAGAACAACAGGACACCAAGTAATACCTTTTTCAGATTACATCTTCGGAATGGTTATGCCTATAAATCTTATTCTTTATCCTGGTGATTCTTCAGTACCTGAAATGATTGAAGAGACCGAAAAAGGTTTCTACATTAATAGATTACATTATACAAATTTCGTTAATAGAAGATTAGGCGCCATTACTGGTTTAACTAGAGATGGTTTATTATACATAGAAAACGGTGAGGTTGTTTCTGCTGCTAAGAATTTTAGATTCACTGATAATATTCCAAGATTTCTCAAAGAAGTAGCTTTAATTGGGAGAGATGAAGAAGCAGGAATTACAACAGTCACTCCAGCCTTAAAATTAAATTCATTCAGATTTACTGGTAAAAGTAAACATTAATCGGTGAAATTATTGCTCGAGAAAATAGAAGAAGTATACAGTAGGATTAGAGAGGACATAAATCATACTCCTGTTATGACATCAACAACTCTAAACAACGAAACAAATGCAATTTGCTTCCTCAAAATGGAAAACTATCAGAGAACTGGCTCATTTAAAATCAGGGGAGCTTTAAACGCCATAATCTGTTTATCAGAGGAAAAAAAAGCAAAGGGAGTCACAACTCATTCTTCTGGCAATTTTGCACAAGCATTATCTTTAGCATCTAAAATGGCTAGAGTGAAAGCAACGGTAGTTATGCCAGAAAACGCGCCAAAAATCAAAGTAGCGGCAACAAAAGGTTATGGTGCTGAAGTTGTTTTTTGTGGTACAAAACCAGGAGATAGGGAAGAAATGGCACAATCTTTGATCGATGAATATGACTATACTTTGATTCATTCATCCAACGATATGAACATAATTTACGGTCAAAGCACAGCAACCTATGAATTAATCAAGGAAGTAGGTGAGTTAGATTATGTTTTTGCTCCATGTGGTGGTGGAGGGCTGCTTTCTGGTACTGCCATAGCCACAAAAAGCCTCTGTTCAGAAGGTAAGGTTATTGGTGTAGAACCTAAGAACGCGGATGATGCTTTTAGGTCTTTTAGAGACGGTAAAATCTATCCATCAATTAATCCAAATACAATTGCTGATGGATTAAAAACATCTCTTGGCAACTATACATTCAAGGTTATACGTGAAAATGTAGATAAGATAATCACAGTAACTGAAGAGGAAATTGTAAACGCAATGGAATTTCTCTGGGCACGAATGAAGCATGTCGTAGAACCTTCTGGAGCTGTATCATTAGCAGGTGTTTTATCAGACAAAATAGATCTACATCAAAAAAGAGTAGGTGTAGTAATATCAGGAGGAAATATTGATTTAACTAATTTTTTTGAACTAATAAGAAACAAAATAAAATAAAAAAGAAAAAGAGAAAAGAATTAATATCTTGGAGGTGGGGGAGTTGCGGGTTGAGAGGGAGTCTTACCCTTTGGACCAAGGTATCGTACCATCACTCCAGCTGCTGTTCCTACTACAATAACACCACCGGCTACTGAAAGACCAATGATTACTCCTTTAGACAATCCTTTCGAAACAAAAACAATTGACCCAATTTCAGTACAATTAAATGGAATAAACTCAAAGATTACGGAACCGTTCATAGCAGTTAGATGAGTATGATCTATAGCATACATAAATACAGCATCAGGAGAAAGAATGCCAAATTCAACTAAATCCAATGCTTCATAAGTTGGACCGGTTGTATTTTCCCAATATTGATGAATATAGCTATTAGAATCTTCTCGCTTCCAGTAGGCTTTGCTGTAAATAAGTGCGCTTGTAAAACGTTGTGGTCTTAGTAGTTCACTATTAGCAAAATAGTAATCTGATAGATCCATTGTTCCATTTGTTATAGTTATATTAACTTTGTACCAAGTATATTCAGGAAAAGTTACTGAAATAACATAGAGCTCTTTCTCGTTTATAGATGTGTTGAAATCTTGATTGATGATTGCATATCCTAGATCATCGAGTGTTAGTTCTATTTCTACTATGTTAATATCATTGAAATCATCAGGATATCCTGTATCAAGAAATAGATTTAATGTTACGCTAGTTTGATTTACGAAGGGTGTTCCAGGTGAAGATAGTTCTTCAGTGGTATTGTAAACTTCTGTTACACTAACTAGTAGATATCTAATGTTCTCTATTTCAGGAGAATATAGTGTCAATTCTTGGGTGTTATTAAAATCGAACGCTTGGAATGTTCCATTAATGTCTTCTTGGTTACCTAGTGTGAAAGATCTACTATCTATACTCGAGTCAAATTTCTCCAGGAAGAGTTCATAGTTAACATCGACAGAATAGTTTTCATTCATAAATAAACTGAAATTGTAACAATAGAACTCAAATTGGGTATAGTTTAGCATGATTAATTTGTAGTTTAGAGGATCACCATTCTCTTGTTCTAAAGTGAGTTCCATATTATCAGTAAAGACTTCATAATCTATGGAGTTCATAACTATTTCAAAGTCATAATTAACTGGCGCGAAAATATCTTCTACAAAGTAGAAGTAGTATAGCCCTGGTTCTAATAATATCTTTATAGCGTCCTCTGCAAACATCTCCTCCAGAGTATAACTAAATCCAAAGTTCTTTCCTTCATTAGCATATCTCACAACATCTAGATCGTAATTATCTCCAGTTGATAGATTGAAATAAACTGCTTGAGTCTGCTGGATGTTAATTCCAAATGATATAATATCATCTTGATATTCATAAACTACACCAGATTCCAGAATTGGAATCTCAATTTCCTTTATAGAGAAAATATAGTCAAATTCTATGTAATCTGTTTGATGAGATTCTGCAGTGATTAACACAATAGCTTGAAAATCTTGTTCAAAATGTAGTTTATATTTATCAATATAACCAGTAGGCATGTCAGTTCCTAATGAAAAATCCATAAAGGAAGATTGTATTGATTCTTCATAATATTTCGAAGACGAGAATATATCCGCCCAAGCATCAATACCGGTATCGAATCTTACATATTTTATCTGATAATCACCCTTTGGTATGTCTATGAAATACGCATGGGTAGTTTCTCTGTTTAGATTATCTTGATCAATGTTTCTAGTTTCATTCCATATCTCATCAGGTTCATTAACAAATCTTTTTGAAACTGTATCTCCAGAGCCTATTTTCTGGATTTCAATTTCCTTAGGATTAATAATTACATCATTTTCGAAATCAGAATATAAGTATATGATATGATCTCCAGATCCTCTAGCTATTAATGGTTGGATAAATCTCACAACGCCATCTACACCACCAAAGAAAGAAAAGGTATCCTCATAGTATATTATGTAATATAATGTTCTAGTGGTTTTAATATTAAGATCATAGATGTCATTTGCTTTGAGATTTACATTGAAAACATAAACAATACCTCCTTCTAACACAAGAGAAGTCTTACTGTTAAGTGGTAATATCCCCATATCGTTAAAGCCTGTTGTGAAATTTAGATTAGGACCAAGATTTGTTTTATTGAAAGCTTGTATGTATGTTGGGTATGTTTCCCATTCATTATCAAGATAGTTAAACTTATCATAGGATCGATAAAAGGAGGAAGAAAAAATAGTAGATCTGAATTCTGAAGAGCCATTATCCATAGAATCGACACGTGGATTTCCTGCTCCTTCTCTTACATATCGAATGTCTGTTGCATAATCTGCTTCAAGATATTGATTTTCTAAATCATGATTACCTGTCAGATATCCGTAACCAACATTATCAATTTCCTCTAGTAAAGTACTGTGTGTGACATTCCAATCATATGCATATGATCTGATCGGAGAGTAAATAGAAAATGCTAAGAGAAAAGCGACAATAACTCCAAAAGTAAATACTTTTTGATTTCTTTTCATTTAAATCAAAAAAACATATTCGATTTTGAATACAAAAGACTTGTGGAATTGGTAATCGGAAAAAAATAGATTTCAACCCATTATATGCACATATTTGGGTTTTATTTTTACTAGTAACCTAGTTTCTCCTCTATAGAAGGGATACTCTGATTTTCCTAAGTATTTCAGGGCCAATTTATCTATATGTTCTCTTGCACCTTCTTCTGTTAACTCCACAACTTCACCTTGAATTCCTATATATCTGTAAGATTTCTCTTGATCTTGTATGCTTAAAGCAACATAGGAACCAATTTTCAGATTTCGAGACTTCTTTCTTCCCAACGCTGTATTAACAAGCACTTCGTTTCTATCTTTATCGTAATCTATCCAGACTGGAGTGACTTGCGGAGATCCATCAGGATTAACTGTAGCTACATGAGCGAAATTAGGGTTGAGAAGTAAATCTACATAGTCTTCTGGTATACTCATCTCAATCATTTTAACAACGAATTAATCTCTAATAAGAGTAATTTAACTACAAAATTTCCCCTACAGCTCATTTTTATAACTAAATAAGTCAACATTTTCCATTTTTCGAAGATTGGATCGAAAACGATAGATTTTTCTTTTCAATTGATCTTCATCTTCATCTACAATTTCCTCAATATATTTCCATAGATTTTGTTTTTCCTCCTTTTTCTTAAAATAAACTGGGAGAAGAGAAGCTATGACAACAACAGCTGATTTCGTCACTTCGAGTTTAGGAATGGCTCTTGAGTGAATTAAATCATAGCCTGCTACTTCTATTTCACTCAGTTGATTCTTATATTGTGGATAAACAGACATCATATTACTGATGATTTGACAGTAACTGTCTTTTAGTTTTAAAGTATAACCAATTTTTCTAATCTTTGTTATAGATTCTGATTGAATTAATTCAATTTGTATTTTTTTCATGTTGTTATAGCTGAAAGATTTTCCATTACTCAATCCTCTCATATTTTTTCTGAGAAGTTTGAAATGGAAGCTTGCAATGTTTTCATATATCAAAGATAAAACATTGTCTAAAATAGCTAGAAAGATAGTTACGATTTGATTTTTTGTAAAGTGTTTTTTACGATTTATCTTATCTGTTATTAGTAAAAGTTGAATACTTTCAAACTGAGTTACAGCTTGAATTAATATTTCCTTAGGGATATAATCCTGTAAAATGACAATTATCTCATCTATGCATTCTTGAACTCGTTCCTCCATCCTTTCTAAGGAGCTAGTAAATCGTGTTTGGTCTTCTAATTCAGAATCTACAAGAGATGAAATTATACCATCCTTTATATCATCAAAATCATCTCTTGTGACTTCACTCATGCCATATCCTCAAAACCAATATCCGTAATTTGGTTTAAATAGGAGAGAGAAAAAAACAAAAAATAGTATTTTCAATAAACATAAATTGAAAAAATAGAAAATGTGTTAAATCAATCCAACTTTTTTGTTAAAATCATCAATTAACTCATCGATTGGTTGTGACAATGATTGTATTGATTTCCAGTAATTAGGATCATACCATTGCTTATTCAATTCATCCAAATCCTTCCCTTGTTGTTCGATCCAAGTGAAATACTTCAGATTATGTATTCTTTTCTTACCATAGTAGTCTAGTTCAAGCATGTTGTCAATTTTTTGACCTTGAAGATTAGTATTGGAATCCCTAATTGCATCATCACGTTTGTAAGAACCAAATTCAGCATGCATTTCCTTCAATCTGGATTGGTATAATTCCATAGAATCAGTAAATACAGTTAGGATAACATCAGTACTTGTTAACTCATAATATTTAGCAAATTTTATAGCCATGAGTAGATTCGCTATGCTCGAAATTCCTAGAAGTGGCAATTTCTCTACTATGTGCTTAGGAACACCTATCTCTTCTAAATACAGTTGACCTTCTTTTTCGTTAAACAATCGCATAATTCTTTTTGTGTCATTATCATCAATTGCTATAACCATATCAGTATTCTTCACATTATGAATCCAGGGAATATGCTTATCACCAATTCCTTCAATCCCATGTGCTCCGTATCCATTTACAAGCATAGTTGGACATTGTAAAGCTTCACCTGCTGCGATTTTCATTGAAGGATATTTATTTTTCAGATAATCTCCACAACCTATTGTTCCCGCTGAGCCAGTAGTTAATACAATTCCTTTGAATTTACAACCTTTCAGCTCCCTTTCCAGTACTTCTTCCATTGCATGACCAGTAATATCATAATGCCACAAGTAATTGCCAAATTCCTCAAACTGATTGAATACAAAGATATTTTCTCTAGTTCGCCTGAGTTCCCAGACTTTGTCAAATATCTCTTTAACATTGCTCTCACTTCCAGGTGTTTTAATAATCTCTCCAGCTACGGAACTCAACCACTCAAATCTCTCCAGTGACATCTCTTCTGGAAGGATAGCTATAGATTCACAAGCAAGGAGTGTTGAATCGTATGCACCTCCTCTACAATAATTTCCGGTACTTGGCCACACTGCTTTATGTACTATAGGATTGAATTGTCCAGTTACTAACCTAGGAACTAAACATCCAAAAGTTGCTCCAACCTTATGAGCACCAGTTGGAAAATATTTTCCTATTAATCCAATGATTCGTGCTTCAACACCAGTCAACTCTGGAGGTAACTCAATATAATTTACGTCACCAAATCGTCCTCCCTTAATTATAGGTTCATTTTTCCATGTGATTCTGAACAAATTTCTTGGATGAATATCCCAAAGCCCTATTTGTGCTAATTCCTCAACTATGTGTTTTTCTATTAAATTTGGATTCCTTTGTTGTGCAAAAGTTGGTATGATTATGTTTTTTTCTTGAGCTCTTTCTACAGCTTCTTTTAACTCAATTTCGTCTATACTTAAATCTATCATTGGTAAACTAAAGTGAAATCATATCTTTAATTTTTCTCTAGAAATAAAAGAAAATAAAGGAGAATGTTTAATCTAATCCTATTCTCTTTGAGATTTTAACTAGTGAGAAAACAACCAATGTTATCATTATGAACATCAATAAAATTCCAAGAAAATGACCTATTGCAAACTCACCCACTAGAAAAGTATCCCAAGTTTCTACTCCAGGAATATAAGCAATGATAGGCATGATTAAATCACCTACTAAGGCATCAACTAGATCTTTTAAATAAAGACCCATGATGAAAGCTACAGTTAATCCAATAACTCCATAAGATTTGAGGAAACTAACGAAATCATCTTTGAATCTTAAAGCTCGATGCTTTATTCCTTTTGGTTTTTCTTTTTCTTCTTTTAGCTCTTCTTTAGGTTCAAGGAGTTCTCGTATTTTTGTTAACTCCTTAAGAATTTCTTCTTCGACTACAGTCATAATTATCAGAAAAAAAAACCATATAGAAATTTAAATATTTTTCTTAAAAATATTTAATGCTCAAAATATTTGAAAAGTATTAAAGCAACAATTCCTGGTCCTGTGTGAGTGAAAATAGCAGAACCAATCTGTAAGACATCCATTATTCTTATCTCTGGATATTTCTCTGCAAGATAATTCTTAGCGATTTCTATCCCCCTTTCAGCTTTTCCTGCATTAAAATACACTGCGAGGTTCTCTTTAACTTTTATATCTTCATATGCGTGATCAATTATTTTTTTAATTGCATCCTCATAAGATCGTGCAGCTGCAAAACCCTCCAATTTACCTTCATAGGTTCCTTCTAAACATGGTGTGAGATTCAATAAGGAACCAATAGCATATCTGAATTTACTCACCCTTCCTCCTTTCATCAAATATTTGAGCGTTTCAACCGTTAATGTTGATTTTAATTCATTCAATTTAAAATAATTGAGCGTTTCAATCACTTCATCCATACTTTTACCTTGTTGAAAAAGAATATGTGCTTTAATTGCTTGTAAGCCTACCGCCATGGAAGCTTGATAAGAATCAAAAATCTCTAACCTAGCTTTTCCACCTTTCTTTTCATACAATTTCTTTGCTAAATGTGCTGTACTATAGGTACCTGTGATACTTGCAGCCATTGTTATATACAGGATATTCTCGATTTCTTTTTCATCTACTTCATTAATAATTTCCAGCATATCATTAGGATTTGGCTGTGACGTACTAGGGTGCTTCTTTGCAGTAATAACTCTTTCATAATATTCCTCATTTGTTATATCTATTTTTTCTTTTAGAACTTCATTAGTATCGGGTAATATAACAGAGAAAGGCATTATTTTTAAGTTGTATTTTTCAATTAGTTCTTTGCTAAGATCAGCACCTGAATCTGTGATAACAGCAAAATTTACCATTTAAATCATTATAAATATATATTTCTCTAATTTAAAAATGTTATCAGAAACAAAAAAAAGAATAAGAAATAGTTTAAGATTTTTTCTTTATCAATTTATAAGTAATATAACCAATCATAACTAATATTAAACCTATACCAATTGCAGAGGTTGTTATTATTTCAAGTTGAGTTGGAATATCACTAATTCTTTTAGTTAATATTCCTACAAAAGCCCAAATAACAACTAAACTATACGCAATATCTTTTCTAATAAAGAGCATCAATAATGTGATAATTGTAGCAACTAGAAGCATAAAATTAGTCCAGTATACTTCAGTTAAACCATAACTTAAGTACAATAATTTATTGATAGATAAGTCAACTAATACAGCTGTTGCATTAGCTACTGTAGCTATAGTAATCCATCCTAGATATAGACTAATTGGGATATGTACAAACCATTTTTCTTTTTTTGATACTTCTTCTTTGCCTATACCAAGTCTAATATACATTGTGAGTAAAGCTGCTAATAGAATTACCATAGCAACAAGGGAAAATTCTACCATATAGTTTGCTGGAGTTTGATAATGCCATAAGAAAATCCATGTTATATTTGCTATTGAAGCTACGATGAACTCAATACCCATTTTATTTAGAAAATAACTCTCTTCTTCCCTCTTCTTGAAAAGAGCTACAGTACTATAAACTGCTAAAGCAGCCAATCCAATATAAATTACGCCCCATATTGAAAAAGTCAAACCTGATGGAACAAAGAAATTGGGTATATTGTCAGACAGTGTTCCAGGATCTACATTGTTAATAAGTCCAACAGAAGAAAGCGCATTAACTACTACTGTTCCAATGAAACCAAGTACTATACCTATTTGAATTATAATTTTTGCAATGAATTTCATTTAAATCAAAGAAACAATTTAATTTTAAGCTTTTAAGAACTATCATATATCAAAAGTATTTGAATATGGTTAAGAGGAAAATCTTTTATCACACTATTCTTCTAAAGATTTAGTTTCCAGCATTACATTACCTAAGAGAGGATAAAGAAGGTAGAGAATATGTCTATTGAAGATTTAGAGAATATAAAGAGCAATATTATAAATGAATACAAAAATAAGACGCAAGGATCAAAGAAACATTTTGAAGAAGCACAGAAATGGCTTCCAGGAGGAGGAACAAGAAATGTAGCACATTTTTACCCCTATCCTTTCTTCGTAACTAAAGGAGAAGGTTGCTATCTTTATGATTTTGATGGCAATGAATACATTGACTGTCTTAATAGTATGACTGTGAACATTCATGGTCATGCTCATCAAAAAATTGTTGAAAATATGCAAAAACAAGCAAGCGAAGGAACAGCTCATGCAGCTCCAATGGAAGTTCAACACCAACTTGCAAAGATAATATGTGAAAGAACACCATCAATCGAGCTGCTTAGATTTTGCAATTCCGGAACAGAAGCAACAATGTTTGCAATCAGGGCTGCGAGGAAATACACTGGAAAAGATAAAATCATAAAAACAGAAGGTGGCTATCACGGTTCTCATGACTATGTAGAAGTCAATATTACTCCAAATCTAACAGCTGATGAGATGCCGATAGCAACTGTGGAAAAAGGCGTACCAAAAACAATTCTGAAAGATGTATTTATTGTACCCTTTAATGATTTAGCAGCTGCTGAAGAGGTAATGAAAAAACATCATAAGAAAATTGCAGCAATGATTCTCGAACCGATTATGGGATCAGGTGGAGGAGCAATTGCAACCAAAGAATATCTCCAAGGATTAAGAGAGCTAACTATAAAATATAATATTTTGCTAATTTTTGATGAAGTCATCACTTTCCGTATATCAACTGGAGGGATGCAAAAGTACTATGGAGTTGTACCTGACCTAACTGCTCTTGGAAAGACAATAGGTGGAGGTTTACCAGTAGGGGCTTTTGGAGGAAAACACGAAATAATCAATCAATTTAATCCGACAAAGAAGGAATTCATAACTCATTCAGGGACATTTAGTGGAAATGCTATGACTATGATTGCTGGGAAAACAGCTATGGAGTTGTATAATGAAAAAGAGGTTGAGCGACTAGGAAAACTGGGTGATAGACTAAGAGAAGGATTACGAAATGTGTTAAAAGAACTAGATATCAAGGGACAGGTTAGTGGACTCCAATCACTTGTTTATGTTTATCTATTTGAGGAACCAGTTGAAGATGGAAGACAGACTGTTTTCAAGCTTATACCCACTTTAGAGCTATCAAAGTATTTGACATTATCATTAGCCATCAATGGAATTTACGCAGTATCTAGAGGAGTAACAGCATTCATTCTTTCAACTCCCATGGATGAATCAGTTGTTGATGAAATTGTAAAACGCTACGAAAAAGCAATGGAAATGATACTGCCTTTATACAATCAAATCAAAGATTACGAGGGGTTTGCATCTCTAATCTTTGCAATGCTTAAATCACTTAACGTAAATCCTGAATTTCAGAAATTTAAGGAAGATAAATATACTCTACTCATTGTTGCAAAAGAAGATCCAAAGGCTGTAATCTTGGATATAGGAAATGGAAAGATTGATTTCACTCAAATTGAAAACACAACAAGCAGAGTTAAAAAAGCTAAGAAAGAATGTGATGGATCAATCACTACAAATAGATCTACTTTCATGGGTTTAGGTTTAGGAAAAACAAATCCTGTAATAGCAATTCTCACAGGAAATCTGAAAGTTAAAGGCCTGAAGTATATTTTGAAATTTACAAAGTATTTCAAACTACTTCTATAACTATTCTTTAGCAAAACCTTGATGAAGAACTAACATTTATTTACTTTCTTTTTATTTCAAATCTATCATGGTTAGCTTACGTGCAAGATTATTCATCATAATCATGAGATTAATGTCAATGAAAGATGAAGGTATTTTGAATGTAGAAGAAAACAGAAAAAATCTAGAAAACAGAGTTTTTCTATTTCGAAAGCCAAAAAATGTAAAAGTTGAACAAGTATCGATCGAAGGAATTTCTGGTGAGTGGCTGTTTCCTCCAAAGAGTTACAAAGATTGCGCAATCATATATCTACACGGAGGATCTTATAATGCAGGTTCCCTAAATACTCATCGAGGTATAGCAGCTCGCATAGGTAAAACTTCAGAAATTCCAGTCCTGTGTCTGGATTACAGTCTTGCCCCAGAAAATCCATTTCCAGCTGGTTTAGAGGATGTAATTACTGCTTACAAATGGTTAATAGATCAAAAAGGGATTAAGTCCAACAAAATAATAATTGCGGGAGATTCTGCTGGTGGAGGATTAGCACTAGCAACTTTGATCAAACTACGTGAGGAAACTATATCTCTTCCAGCTGCTGCAGTATGTCTATCTCCTTGGACAGATTTAGCATTAACTGGTGATTCTGTTGAGACGAAAACAAAGGAGGAAATAATGGCAACTAAGATTGAACTTCAACAATCAGCTGAAATATATCTTAAGGGCACAGACAGTAAGAATCCGCTAGCTTCTCCACTTTATGCAGATTTAGAAGGATTACCACCTCTATTACTACAAACAGGTACAGAAGAGATTATTCTTGATGATACGACACGCTTCGCTGAAAAAGCAATAAAAGCAAAAGTGGATGTAACAGCTGACATTTGGCCAGGAATGTGGCATGTGTTTCAAATTTTTGGAAATCTCATGCCTGAGAGCAAGAAAGCTATAAAGAAAATAGGAGAGTTTATTCGGAATATTTTATTTTAGAATTCCTACACGAACATTATCGAATCTTGTAGGAGCGATTCCATGACCTACGTAAGCTGCTTGTCCAGGTTCTCCTTTTCCACAGTTTGGTGTTCCAAAAATCTTCCAATGGTTTTTATTACATATTCCACTAACATTTCCCCAAAATTCTGGTGTTATTCCTTCATATGTAGGATTCTTTATCATTTCGGTCATTTCTCCGTTTTCTATTTTCCAACCTATTTCAGTACCAAATTGGAAATTCATTCGGATATCATCTATACTCCAGCTTCTATTAGTTTCCAAGAAATATCCTTTCTTTGTATCACCAATTAGTTCATCAAATTCCCAGTCTCCAGGTTCTAGATTAACATTAGTCATTCTTACAATAGGAATTCTATCATATCCCATTGATCTCGCAGCACCAGAACTTCTATTCAATCCTATGGCTTTTGCAGTTTCTCTTGAGGACATAAAGCCTGTAAAAATTCCTTTATCGACCATGATATTTCTTTGAGCTTTAACACCTTCGTGATCATAGAAGAAAGTGCCCAATCCTCCAAGAACCGTAGCATCAGCAACCATTGTTACTAATTCGTTTCCATATTTGAAATTGGTATCTAGTAGGTCTGTTGTTAGGAAACTTGTTCCAGCATAAGCAGCTTCATACCCTAAAGCTCTATCCAGTTCAGTTGGGTGACCACAGCTCTCATGAACCTGTAGTGCTAATTGAGAGTGACCTAATATTACAGTAGCTTGTTCAGTAGGCATCTTCTTTGCTGATAAAAGCTTTACAGATTCTTTAGCTGTTTGTTCTGAAATTTCTATGAGTTTTAAATTCTCAAAGTATTCATAACCCTCAGTGTGAAAATCACCTCTGAAACTTGCTGGTAAACTACGTGTTTGTACTTCTCCACCTTCAACTGCTGTTGCAGATACTCCTCCACCACACCAAAGAATAGTTTGATCTATTTTTGATCCTTCAGTTGTATACAATATCATATGATCTTGTCTACTAACAAAATGACTAGTAGCTACTTTGATTCTATCTGAATATTCACGTATTATTTTAGCACTTTGCTGAAGAACATCCATTTTTTCAGCTAACTCAATTTTAAAAGGATCTTTCTTAATGGGGGTCATTTTATTATCTTCATGAACAGGTTCGTCAGCAAGTTCAATATCAAATTTCTTAACCATTGAAGAAGCCTTCGTAATCTTCATTGCTTTTTCCGCTAATTCAGTAATGCTATCTCTTGTTAACTCATTTGTACTAGCGAATCCCCAACTCTTATTTAGTATACATCTAATCCCTATACCTCGCTTATCGATATTACTTAGCTGTTCTAAAGCTTCATTCTTGTAAGATATATTTTGCATTCTTGTATCCATATATTTTACATCAGCATACTCTACTCCCTTTTTCTCGCAACACTTAATTCCGTAAGCTACAAGGTCTTCTAAATTACTGGAGCTTTCTTGCATACACTCAATTTTAATGTATTTGTTAAAAACTTTATTCTTGAAAAAACAAAAGTTAATCGATTTCTAAAGAACGTAAAACATCACTCAATTCTTCTAATTCCTCAATTCCTCTTTTTCTACTAAATAAACCTCGTATCTTAATAGTTTCACCAACATCAAGTTCTTTATTTTGAGAGAGTAGAACTAAACCAATTTTTGCAGAACTAATTTCTTCTGAATAGTAATTACCTTTAACCATATGATAGAAGGGTTCTATCATCGCTTCAAGGATTTCCAGAGAAGAAATGATTTCATTCATTAAGATTGTTGGGGAAGTATAAAGTGAATTGAAGGCATGTTTTTCTTCTAGTTTCCCAATAATTTTAGCAAGCTCAAGTAATTCTCTTTCTAATTTGGATTCTTTTCTTTCCTCTGCCTTAATTTTGCTCTTCTTAAAGAACGAATCTAAAGCCTCTAGAGCAATCAAATATTCACTTTCATTAATTGTGTAAGCAGTTTTCTTTTCAACGGTGTACGTCTTTGTTAAGATAATTACTATATCTTCAACAAATTGAATTTCCTTAATTAGACTCTTTAAAATCTTATAAATTGAAATAACTTTGTTTAGAGTTTCGACATTGCTCTTGTGTTTTTCCAACAGAATATCAATTACTTCAGATAGTTTTTCCAGACGGGAAACTAATTGATCATACTCATAAGGTGAGAGATTTTCATCTTCTAGCATGGAGTCTATTTCCCAAGAATAATTCATACATTCCAAAATAGCTTCTTCAAAGTCTAGTAATATACGAGATTCATTAGGAGGTAGACTAATATCATCTCTTTGAATTTTTTTTGAAATATCAGTAATCTTAATCAATTTCTGATATCTTTCTTTGAATTTTTCTTGATTTGAGTGATTAGCGTTAATCTGAAACACATTCCAGTTTCAAGGTAATTATGGCTCATTCTTTCTTTTTAATATTTGCATTTCCCGAACAAAAGAGGAAAAAAAGGATTTTAGCTCATGTCACAGAAAAATTGTCTATTAAAGCTTCATAAATTATGTTTGCGTAGTCAATTACTTCTTCTATTTCCGTGTATTCATCAGTTACATGTAATTGATCTAATTTTCCTGGCCCCATAATTACAAATGGTGTTCCATAATCAGGAACTAACATAGCACCATCAGTTCCATAATTAACACCAATTATTTCTGCTGCACCTGCTTTCTTTGCTTTAATCTTAAGATCCTCTAAGAATTTTGATACATATTTCATTTCTATAGCAGGTAGCTCATGTAAAATTGCGAAACTGGCCTTCGCTTCTTCCTCTTGATTGAATTTATTAAGAACAGCATTGAATTTTTCCTTAATCTCATCGCGAAGATCGTCAGCTACTAGTCTAAAATCGCATTCAATTTCGCAGAGTTCTGGAACCACATTTACAACAGTTCCGCCTGAAATTTTACCTATATTCAGAGAGGATTTTCCTAGAATCTTATGTTCAAAAGCTGGCACTACTTCCTTTAAATCTGGAATTAATTTAGCTGCTGCTTCAATTGCACTGACACCTAAATGAGGAGTTGATCCATGAGCAGACTTTCCTTCAATCCTTATCTTAATCCACAAAGTTCCTTTTTCAGCTACCCCAATTTTCAACTCTGTTGGTTCACCAATTACGACAAACTCACATCCCTCCATTATCCCTTCATTTTTTGCAAATAGAGACCCATCCATGTTTAGTTCTTCATCAGATGTTCCGAGAAAGATAACTTTCTTACTTAATTTCACGTTCTTTTGCTTCAATAGAGTCATTACTGCAACATATGCAGCAATTGCTCCTTTCATATCAGTTGATCCTCTACCATAGATTCTTCCTTCTTCTTCTTTTCCTGAAAAAGGAGGAAATTTCCATTTAGTTTCATCACCTGCTGGAATCGTATCGAGATGCCCAGTTAGAATAATCGTCTTTTCTCCCTCACCATATTCCGCAATAATATTAGCTCTTTTTTCTCCATATGCTTGGATTCTATTTTTTATCCCAACTTCATTGAAAATATTAGAAAGATACTGGACAGCTTCAATAGTAAAACCAGGTGGATTTTCGGTCTTAATATTAATTAGCTTCTTTAGAATTGGAATAACATCTTGTTTCTCAATTTTCATAGTATTCATACTGTAAATTCAGTAAATATTCTTAACTGTTAGCTTCATTCAATGTGCCAACAGCTTTGTCGAGAATCAGAACATTATACTTCTTGGGTCGATAGAGTATATAAGTAAGTGTTCCTATTGCGATTAAAACAGCAGCAATAAGAAATGTAACTTTGTAAGCATAAGAATCTGAAGATCCGTAGGAAATAACAAATGAAGCAAAGGATTTAGCAACAAAAGCAGCTAAAACTCCGGATAGACCAAACCACCCAATTGCAGTTCCAATAAATAATTTCATTTTACTCCTTATATTAGTGAATTTAGAAATAATAAGGAAAGACCAGGCTCCAACTGCGATTATACCAAGAATAGTATAAGTAAGTATGACTATCAAATTAGATCCTACAATAGCATCAGCAATAGGACCAGTAAGTATTGTTCCTCCCAAACCCCACGAGAGGTAAAAAGTAGCATTATAATAACCCATCATTCTTCCTCTTTTTTCTAAAGGAACCACTCGGTTAACCATTGAATAAGCCGTTGTTTGTACCCAGACTCTTGTAAAGCCTCTAGTTGCCATATAGACGAAGACAAATACTATGCTAGGTGCAAATGGTAGAGCTATGGTTCCAATAAAAGCAAGGACAAATCCTGCAAGTAACATCTTACCATCACCAAATTTCTTTGCAAGAAAACCGATTACTAAACCTGCAATAATCATTGATATATTCGTAGTATTCCGCAACTGAGCAACAATTATGTCTGAAGCATTGAATGTACTAGGTAAACGTACGTGTATGTTCACCATTTGATTTATGCTGTTTCCTCCAATATTAATTATAGCAAGGATAACTAGAAGCCAGACAAATACTTTCCATTCCCATTTGAATGAACCAGAGTTCTCTTTTGCTTCCCTTATCATATTTTGTTGTTCTTCTACGAGCTCAACAATCTCTTTATCATCACTTTTTTCCAAATCTGCGTAAGATTCCGGTATCATGAATAGAGCTACAATACTAAAAATCATTATTCCTGATGAGATGAAGAATAAATAACCTTCAGAAAAACCTTTTCCACCAAGATACAGAAATCCACTTGCTGTAACTCCTAAAATATTCCCAATCCCACCGATGAATTGAAGTAATCCCATTATTCTACTTCTTTCAGAATCTCTTGTCAGGTCAGCAATAAGAGTTGACCACCCTAGATTACTACTACTCCAACCTGCTTCAACTATTGTAAAACCTATTATAATTGCAAATGCAGCAGCTCTTAAAGCTCCTTCTTTTTCGTATCCTTTGTGAATCCAATATACAACCAAATAACCTATCGCAGCATAAAGTTCCCCAAAAACAATCAAGAGTCTTCTTTTCTTGAATTTATCAGAAATTCGTCCCCATAAACCTGACTGTGATGCAATATTAGCGATCATTGGTAGAGTTGCAAACAATGTCATTTCAGTATTTGAGACGTGAAGATATTCTTTAAGATAAATACTAAGGAAAAAGTAAAAAATACCTCTTCGGAACATAGCCATTATTTGAAAAATAGAAAGGCTAGCAAAATGTTTCCGTTTCATATCAAGTAACTCCATATCATGTATCAAAATACAAAAAGGTATT
Organism: Promethearchaeati archaeon; assembly: GCA_013166775.1. Taxonomy (GTDB): domain Archaea; phylum Asgardarchaeota; class Heimdallarchaeia; order Heimdallarchaeales; family Heimdallarchaeaceae; genus UBA460. Next base: position 234,641 of record JABLTJ010000001.1, on the reverse strand, counting down.
TTCTGTTTCCAAAGAAAACGAAAATAATATTAACTTTTTGCTTCTTTTCATCAAATTTCTGGAAATTGAACAAGTAATAAATTTTTTAAATGAAATTGAGATAAATCGTTTGAGGACAATGCTAGGTGAATATGAAACAATTAAATAGCAGTTTTTTAATTTCCCTACTGTTAAGTAGGTGCGCGGTCCTCTTGAGAAAAATTTTACAGGTGATAAGATGGTTAAATTAACTTTACCAGATGAAAATATATTAGAAATTTCAAAGGGAAAAACTGTTCGAGATGCAGCACTGCAAATTGGACAAGGTTTAGCAGATGCTTCCATAGCAGCTAAAATTAATGGAAAGCTAGTAGATTTACATTATGTAATCGAAAATGATGCAGACTTTGAGATCTTGACAGAGAAATCAGAAGAAGCATTACATGTACTTAATCACAGTGCAGCACATATAATGGCTGAAGCAGTTGTTGAATTATTTCCTAATGCAAGACCAACTATAGGACCAAGTATAGAGCCTGTTGGTTTCTACTATGATTTCTATATTGAAAAGCCTTTTACTCAGGAGGATTTAGATCGAATTCAAAAAAAAGTAGATGAAATAATAGCTGAAGATACTAAATTTCTAAGAGAAGAAATGTCTTTAGCAGAAGCTATCAAATATTATCAGAAAGTAGAAGATAATAAATTCAAAGTAGAGATTCTGAAAGAGATGGAAACGGAAGAAGTTTCCTTCTATTCGCATGGAAATGGAGCTTTCAAAGATTTATGTCGTGGACCCCACGTTCCATCAACAAAGAGAGTTAAAGCTATAAAGATACTTAATGCTTCAGCTGCATTTTGGCGAGCTGATGCTAATAGAGAATCCCTGCAGAGAGTCTATGGTGTAGCATTCTTCAATCCAAAGGAATTGAGGAAGCACGTTAATATGCTCGAAGAAGCGAAGAAAAGAGATCATCGCATAATTGGAAGACAACTTGATCTATTCGATACGGCCGATGAATGGGGACCAGGTATGCCACTTATTTTTCCAAAAGGTAGGGCAATATTGGAAGTAATGAGAGATTTTTGGAATAAAGAACATGAAAAAGCAGGATACGAAATCGTTCAAACCCCTCATGTTTACAAGGAAAATGTCTGGCAGACTAGTGGTCATACGGAATATTACGTTGAAAATATGTTTCCTGTAAATCTGAAAGGAGAAAAATGGTACGTGAAACCTATGAACTGTCCAGGGCACATGATGATTTTTAATCGCCGTACCTATTCGTACAAAGAACTTCCTATCAGAATTGGTGAGATGGGGACTGTATATAGATATGAACTTTCTGGAGCTCTTCACGGATTATTCAGAATTAGAAGTTTTACGCAAGATGATGCTCATCTTTTCATGTTATCCGAACAACTAGAAGATGAGATTGTTGATGTTATTCAGATGATTAACCATTTCTACAAAGCTTTTGGTTTTACTGACTGGGAATTTTTCATAAGCACCAAACCAGAAGAAGCGATTGGAACTGAAGAAGGATGGGAACACGCAACTAGTTCTCTCAAGAATGCTCTAGTTAGATTGGATCTGCCATATAAAATTAAAGCTGGTGAAGGAGTATTTTATGGTCCCAAAATAGATGTAGATGTCAAAGATGCCATAGGAAGAAGATGGCAACTAGCCACAATTCAAGTAGATTTCAATCTTCCTGATCGATTCGATATAAACTATATTGGAGAAGATGGACAGAAACACAGACCGTTTGTTATTCATAGGGTAATCTTTGGAGCAACTGAAAGATTCCTAGCTATACTTATAGAGCATTATGCAGGTAAATTACCAGTTTGGTTAAGTCCAATTCAAGTTACTGTCATTCCAATAACTGATGAACACATAGAGTATGCTAAACAAGTTTCCTTAAATTTTCAAAATGAAGGAATTCGTGCTGAAGCAGATTTAAGTGGGGAAAGAATGGAATATAAAATTCGTCAGGCTACTATGCAAAAAATCCCCTATATCATAAACGTTGGAGACAAGGAAGTCGAAGCACAAACTATAGCTGTCAGATCGAGAGGAAATAAAGTTGAATTCGGTGTAAAAATAAAGAATCTTATTGAAAAAATTCACAAGCAAATGGAAAATTATGAATAATACACCACTCATTTATCTTTTTTTCCTGATAACATGAATGTTGAGTAAATATTTTAAAGAAGTAATAGAAACTTCGTTCAATGGTTTGGGTGTCTTACGGGATAGGTATTTTTTCAATCATCGCACTTATTATTGGTTTGATCCTAGTAATTATGAAGCAAATAAAAACTTCCTCAACCTCTGTTTATTATTTCATATCATTAATTGTTTTTATCATGTTGTGGATAATAGGGGATATGATACTGGTTTATGTGAGCCAAATCCATAATGAAAGTGCTGCATTATTCTTGTCAAAATTCAACACAATTAGTAGTATGATAGCAATGGTTGCTACAATATTATTTGTAAGAACCCTTACGTCGAGACAATTATTGAATTCAACTCTTGTTGTTATAGCATTCTTCCTATTTGGAGGGTTAGTAGGTACAACTTTGTCATCTGATTATAGCATTATTTTACAAGAGGTCACTTCTGGTAAACTGGATTTCTATATAGCTAATACTGGTTATGTGTGGATTTTCTTTGATGGATTTCTAGTTATTTTTGCAGGTTCAGTTTTACTCGGTTACCTGATAAGACAGATTTTGTTCTTAGAAAAAAACCATAGAAAAACATTATTAGTTATGATTGTGGGTGTGATTATTGCTTATTTTGCCAGTATTATTATCTACATAGTAAGAAAAGTAATCTTCGCAATTACGAACGAAATAGTTTTGCTCCATATGGAATTAATTTCAGTAGCTGTGGGAGCTCTTCTTATGAGTTATTCAATTTACCTTGGTGGAGTTGAAGCTTTTTATTACTCATCTGAAATATCCTCAATTTTTATTTATAACAAAGATGGCTATGTTGTTTATTCAGCATCACTTCAAAAAGGATCAGGTTTGGAGGGAATGATGATACCAAGCATTACAAGAGCTTTTTCTTCTTTCGCTGGAGAACTGATTGGTAAAGAAGTTTTTCCCAAAGAAATCGATTTAGGAGTTTATTCTTTAATTATTGAGGAACATGATAACTTCATTTGTTTAATTAGTTGTAAAAATCCTACAGCATACGTTAAACAAGGAATCAAAAACATATTAGCTGACTTAAATCCAAATATGACTGAAGAAGAAATGACAGTTTTGGTTGAAAAATACTTGGTTTTTAAATCAATATTACATGATTAATCTGTAAGATTTGTTTTTAACAAATTAGAAAATATTAATAAATGCTACAATCACCTGTATATTGAGGAAACCAAAATGGGGTATCGTGTTCTTCTTTCAAGATAAGAAGGAAAGCTATTTTAGTGGTTTCCAGGTTTCTTGTGTTTTTAACAGCATTATTATGTCAGTAGACAAGTCTTTTATTGATTACTTTAGCTTTTCAAAACATAATTATAGAAGCTGTTTCAGAGCACAAGAAAAAAACACAATTCAAGGAGATGTAAATGGTGTCTTTTCTAGATGAAATTCGAAAAATAGAGAAAAAATGGCAGAAGAAATGGCAAGAAGATGAAATTTTTATCGCAAATGTAGACAGCTCAAAACCAAAATGGTTTCTAACAGTATCGTATCCCTATGCAACTTCTCCTCTTCATATAGGACATGCCAGAACTTATGGATTAGGAGACATATTTGCAAGATTCAAAAGACAAAAAGGATACAATGTTCTATGGCCAATGGGCTTTCATATAACTGGAACTCCAGTTCTCGCAGTATCTTGGAAAATTAAAAATAATGATGAGAAAGAATGGGAAAAAATGAGAGGTTTTATCTCATATTATGAAAGTACTATAGAGAGAATTGATGAAGTAGTCTCTTCCTTTGTAGAACCAGAAAATGTTGCTAATTATTTTGCCGAAAAAATCATCCAAGATTTCTTAGGAATGGGATATTCACTTGATACTACCAGGCAATTCACAACAGGTGATCCGGAATATAACAAATTCATTGAATGGCAATATTCTATACTAAATAATAAAAATCTGATAGTACAGGGAGATTATCCAATTTTATGGTGTGTAAATGACAAGAATGCTGTTGGAGAGGATGATATACAAGATGGGGATGAACTTAATGTAGAAGTTAATGAATTTGTTGGCATTAAGTTCAAACTTGATAACAATATCTTCCTTGTTGCTGCAACTCTTCGACCTGAAACAATATTTGGTGCCACCAATATTTGGATACACCCTAAAGCAAGTTATAATGAGATCTCTATTGATGGAGAAATATGGATTGTTTCAAAAGAAGCCACCATGAAGTTATTAGAACAGAATCATGAGATTAAAATTAAGAGTGAATTGAAGGGTGAAGAGTTATTAGATGTATATGTAGAAGTTCCAATAACAGGAAGAAAAATACCTGTATATCCTGCCGTTTTTGTTGACACAAATCATGCAACAGGTGTAGTATATAGTGTTCCTGGGCATGCTCCTTATGATTGCGCAGCAATTGTCGATTTGCAGAAAGATGAAAAAACAATTTCTAAGTATAATTTAAATTCTGAAAATCTGAAACAAATTGAACCAATTTCTCTTATAGAAGTAAAGGGTTATGGAGAATTTCCTGCTGTTGAAATATGCCAGAAACTAGGAGTCAAATCTCAAGAAGACAGAGATAAACTAGAGGAAGCAACTCAAACAATATACAAGGATGAATATTATTCCGGCGTTATGAAAAGTAATACTGGAGACTATGTAGGATTGAAAGTAGAAGAAGCTAAGAACAAAGTTGCGGACACTCTATATGAGATAAACTTAGCTACACCAATTTACGAGCCTTCAACTAAAGCTTTTTGCAGATGTGGAGGTCAGATCATTGTTGCAGTAATTCAAAACCAGTATTTCCTAAATTATGGTAATCCTGAATGGAAAGAAAAAGCATTCAAAGCATTAAATCAGATGTTCATTACTCCAGATAAGTATAGGCTAAGCTTTGAAAATACATTTGATTGGTTAGATAAGAGACCTTGTGTCAGAAGAAGAGGACTAGGAACAGAATTTCCTTTCACAAAAGGTGAAGGTTGGATAATAGAATCGTTGAGTGATTCAGTTATTTATATGGCATATTATACAATTATCAGACTCATAAAGGAAAATAAAATACAACCCGAGCAGTTAAAACCAGAATTATTTGATTATGTATTCCTGTCAAAAGGAAGTATCAAAGAAGTAAGTAACAGTACTGGAGTATCTAAGCAAACATTAGATCTGATGAAAAATGAATTTGAATATTGGTATCCTAACGATCTTAGACATACAGCTGTTCATCATATATCTAATCACTTATCGTTCGCTATATTTCATCACGCTGCAGTTTTTCCTGAGAAATATTGGTTGCCTGCTTACTCATTAAATGAAATGTTGAGTCGTGATGGAGAAGCTATGAGTAAGAGTAAACCAAATGTTATCCCTATTGCACAAGTTCCAAACAAATATAGTGTTGACTTAACAAGATTGCATCTAGCATCTATTGCTACACCTGAAACTGTTCTTGAGTGGAAAGAAGAGGAAGTGAATTTCGCACTTCAAAGATTAAGAAAATTCTGGGAATATGCCTTGAGCGTAACCAATATCTCTCTAAACGAGAAAGTTGAATATTCCTTCCTTTCTAAGGTATTCATTGCATCAGTAAAAGCGAATTTAAGCAAAGCAAATGAAGCAATCGAGCGGTTCAGTGCTCGAGAATATATCTTAGAAGGATACTATTCAAACATCAGAGTAATTGATGAGTATCACAAATTTGCAGAGCATTTGCCAGAAGCAGAGAAAAAAGCAGCATTACGAGAAATTATCGAAATTATGGTAGTGACCATGGCACCTGCAATTCCTCATATTAGCGAGGAATTGAATGAAAGAATGGGAAATAAAGACTATATTTCTCTTAAACAAATACCCGATATTGAGATTGATAATAAAGATATACTATATGCTTTACAAGCAAAGTACATGACAGATCTGATAAATGATATTGATCAAATCGTGAAATTAGTCAAAACCAAACCAAAGAAGGTTCACATATATATCAACGCAGATTGGAAGAATGATCTATACGAACTTGCTAAAAATATCTTCAAAGATGAAGCAGTGCAAATAGGTAAGATAATGGCATCAGCTAAAGAGAGTGACAAACTAAACAAATACATAAAAGAGATAGCTGATGAAGCAAAACTGATGTTAAGGGATCCTACAATTTTCAGGATTGAAATGCTGAATGCAAAAGATCAAGAAAGTGCAATTTTAGGATATAGAGAATTTATCAGCAGTAGATTCGAGAATGCAGAAATACTAATACATCTATCAGATGACAAAGATATATATGATCCGCAAAACAAATCTCAAAAATCTAGACCAATGAAACCTGCCTTACTACTTGAGTAGAAATTAGACTAAAAATACAAGAAAGCTATATAGAAAATTTATAAAAATGCAGAAATTTCTTTTTTTCTCATTTTCCCTATTTCTCGAGAAAACAATATTCTCTGAAGATATAATAAGCACAAAGGATAATTTTTTAAACGTTTTTCACGAGAGTGATTACGGATTAGTGGAATTGTGTTTATATGTACAAATATTCTTTGTTCATGAAAACACGGAACCATTAAATACTGCTTTGGCAGAAATAATATGCGGAATAGATTATATCATACGAAGACAAAATGGGGCTAATTAAATGATGTTACCGAACTCTAAGATTGATGGACTTACACTCAAAAAAATGATGATCAGTGCTGCTAGTAATCTCGAACAGACTAAAGAGCATCTCAATGAAATTAACGTTTTTCCTATACCAGATGGAGATACAGGCGTTAACCTCTTTTTAACAATGCGAACTGTTGTCGAGCAATTTGATGAAATTAATCCCTCATCCATTCAAGAAGCAGCGCAATTAATTACTAAAGGGAGCTTTCTTGGAGCTAAAGGAAATTCTGGTGTTATAATTTCTCAGTTCTTTCAAGGATTCAGTGCAGAAATTGAAGATCACCAAGAAGTAGGAATCGAGGAATTCGCAAAAGCTCTTGAAGCTGGTTGTGAATGGTCTTATGAAGCTGTTCTTCATCCAACTGAAGGAACTATTCTTACAGTAATCAAAGATACTGCTGCAAAAGCAAAATCAATTGCCGATAAAGGTGGCGATTGGAAAGAAATGATTTCAGAAACTTATAAAACAGCTGTTGTATCACTAGAAAACACTCCTAACCTTCTTCCAGTATTAAAGGAAGCTGGAGTAGTTGATGCAGGTGCAATGGGTTTCGTTAATGTCTGGTTGGGTTGGTGCTTCCAGCTCATGGATAGTTTAGGAATCAAAATCTCTCATATTGAAGAAGAATTTGATAACCTTCAAAATGGAAATTAAATATTTCCTTGTCTTTATTTTTGTTGTTTTCATTGGATGAAAAGGAGAGAATATTTTATTAAATTACAAAATATTCTTTGTCTACATTTCTTTCTTTTAATCCTAATCTCGAAACTTTGAATTTAGTTCCACCAAATAATTCTGCATATTTCTGATCTCTGTAGAGAGCTTCAGCTATTCTTCCAACAGCATCTGCTTTCATTATTCCGCTACCTGAACCAGAAGTAACAACAAGTAAACCCTGAATTCCATCAGGTTTGAAAACTACAGGATTTTTATCTATTGTATTCATAGCGTAAAAACCTGCCCAGCAGTTTGTGAGTGGGAGATCTTTTAACACGGGCAGATATTCAGACAGCATAAGGTAGAGATCATACTCATATTTTCGAGGATCTGCTTCTGTACTATCCAGAGGATTATCATCTTTTGTTATATCTCTTGGATTAGTCATCTCAAACGGTTTACCGATAACATTACCCCCGCCTATCCAAATACTGTCATTGTATTTTACAGGTTTCATGTGTATTCCATACATTGGAAAAATAATGAATGGAATTGTCTTTTCTTCATTGAAGTTTTCATTGTTAAGTAAACCAGCGAGTCTTGAATGTTGAACTCTGAACAATGATTTTTTTAGAGGCATTGTATGGCTATCCACACCTAAAGGTAACAATAATTCATTTGCCCATGCACCAGTAGCAATGATGAATGTATCTGCTTTCAGTAATTCACCCTTTTCTGTTTCCACAAATCCAATTTTCTTTTTCTGCCAACCTACTGGCTCGCCTGGGATTCCAAGTTTTTCACCTACTGGTTCAAGTATGAATTTAGTGACTTTTGTTGAGTATAATACGTCTCCGCCTAGTCTCTTGTATTCATTTTCATAAAAATCTCGGGTAATTTTATCAGCATCTAGTTCACCACAATCATAACCAAGAATTGCGTAATCAATGTTTTTTAATCCAAGCATCTGTGCATCTTCATTTTCATCAAAATTAGTAACTAATTCTGGTATTTTTCTTTCGATATCATCTTTCTCTAGAATTTCAATCCTTAAATTATTATTCAACATGGTTTCTACTGCTGTTTTGTTATGCTCAAATTGTTCTCTATCCATTAACCACAAATATTTGATATCTTTGAGAGATAATTCAATCCCCAGATCGTTTTGTATATGCCTGAAGAAATCTCTGGTTGAACTACTTAATAATAAATTCACTTCTGAAGAGAATGTATCACGATACATTGCAGCAGATTGAGCGGTATTTCCCGCACCTGCCATTGATGCTTTATCAACAACTAGAATCTTTAATTCATTATTCTCTTCTATTAAATGATAAGCTGTTGCCATTCCGAATAATCCAGCACCTATAATTACTATATCATATTCTTTTTCACTCATTGTAGATTCACTTTATGCGTCTCTTCGAATTACAGAATAAGAAAATCGAAACGATTTAAAAGTGTTTATCCAAAAACATGAAATGACTATTATATCACTGAATTTTTAAGCATATTAGAATATACAAATCACTAGTAGAAGGTGAGGAAATGCAAACCGATATACAGAAAGAAGAACTCAAGAGGATTCAAGAAACACTTTCAAAGATAAAACATAAAATTGCAGTTTTATCTGGAAAAGGAGGGACTGGTAAAACTACCGTCAGCGTTAATATTGCACAAACACTAGCCAATAAAGGATTAGCAGTTGGTGTTCTCGATGCTGATATTACAGGTCCGAATATACCTTTAATGTTTGGAGCAGAATTTGAGCAATTAACATCAGAAGATAATAAAATCATCCCAATAGAAGCTCATGGTGTCAAGATTGTTTCTATGGAATTTCTTCTTGAAGACAAGAGTAAAGCAATAATCTGGAGAGGACCTATGAAAATCAAAGCTCTTAAACAACTAATAGCTGATGTTGAGTGGGGAAAATTGGATTTTCTAATAGTTGATCTTCCTCCAGGAAGTTCAGATGAACCGCTTTCAATTGTTCAAACCATTAAAGACTTAGATGGTATGGTTGTAGTAACTACACCTCAACAAGTTTCTCTTCTAGATATTACAAAATCAATTAATTTTGCAGAGGTTGCAAATACTCCTGTTATAGGAATTGTTGAAAATATGTCTGGATTTGTATGTCCTCATTGTGGTGAAACAACTAATATCTTCAAGAAAGACGGAGGAAAGAACATAGCTGAAGAACTTTCAATAGAATTTCTTGGAGCAGTACCTTTGATTCCTGCAATCTGTGTTGCGGGTGATGTGGGTAAACCCGCTGTTCTTGTAGATGAGGAAAGTGAAAAAATATTCCTGGAAATTACAAACAAAATAGAGAAAAAATTGAGCAGCTAAGAGTCTTGAGATGTTCTAAATAGCCTTTTCTTGTTTTAGATACTGCTCTTTCAAGGGGTGGTGTAATCTTCCTGCAAATTTTCCTAAATCTCCATTTGATCGTATAACACGATGACAAGGGACGATAGGGCCGAATCTATTCTTCATCATTACATTTCCAACAAAGCGAGCACCATGGGATATACCAACTCTTTTTGCTAATTCCCCATAAGATACTATTTCACCTGCAGGCACTTTGAGAAGTTCCTTTAAAACAGATATTTCTTTCTCTGTAAAACCACTAAAGTCGAATTCAATTTCAGGTAAATCGAATGATGTACCATTAACAATACCATTCATTGCTTCTATAATGGGATGGGTTCTCTCCTCTATTTCCACTTCAACATCTGCAATCTTTGATAAACGAGAGATGGCTTCATCTTTGCTTTTAAAGGAACTTGCAGTATAGAACAATTTTCCTTGGTTAAGAAGAATACCACTCCAAGTATCATCATTTCTTGAAACTATTAATTTCATTTTATCACAATGTTTTTCTATTATTTTAATATTTAAAGATGTAATTAAGAGTTGTTTGTCAAATGTCCTTATCAGTTTTGCGAGTGAAGAAGATTCTGGAGAAGTATTTTCAAAAGATTCATTTTACACAAAAGGATATTGAAATTTCAGATGTGAAATCACTTGCAAAAGGGTGGGAAACAGAACTATTTTCTTTTGTTTTCAGCTACCAAGAAGAAGGGCAGAAAAAAGTAGATCATTTGATACTTCGCATTTATCCAGGTAAGAATATGCAAAATAAAATTAAATGGGAATATGATGTTCTTATAGCTTTATTCAATGCTGGATACCCAGTTCCAAGAACGCATTTACTTGAATTAGATGAGGAGTTCTTCGGAAAACCCTTCATAATCATGGATAGAATAGCTGGCGTCGATATGGGTGAGGAATTCTTTAATGCCATTGAAACAAAAGATATGGAAACACTAACTGAAAAACTTCTGCCCTTAGTATGTAAATTATTTGTAGAGTTACATGATTTGGATTGGAGGATTATACCAGCAGATATCATTAAAAAGGAAACAATTAATCCCTATTTCTTCATTGATAGAAGATTAGCTTCCTTTGAAAAGAAGATCGAGGAGTATGAACTTCATGAACTTCAATCTATTCTAAATTGGCTTAAGGAAAGAAGAGATAATGTTCCCTCTGAAAAAATATCAGTACTTCACCAAGATTTTCATCCTCATAATATAATTATAGCTGATGATGGAAAACCATTTGTCGTCGATTGGCCATCTTGTAATGTAGGTGATTTCCGCCAAGATCTAGGTTGGACACTACTGTTAGTTTCAGCATACACTTCTAGTGAAATACGCAATGCTATCCTAAAGGCATATGAAAATAAACTAGGTTCTAAAGTAGAAGAAATAGATTATTTTGAAGTTTTAGCTGCTTTCAGAAGATTTTCTGATATTTTAATAATGTTTAAATTCAGTCCAAACGAACATGGCAGTAGGGAAGAAGCACTTCAACAAATTAAAGACACAGTCTTCCATATCGAAAACATATATTCATTAGTAAGAGAGAAAACTAATTTATCCATACCTAAACTCGAGGAATTTATCAGTTCAATAAAAAATAGATAAATATTATATCATTCGAGAATTACAGAAATTAAAAGCGTTACATGAGATCAATAAAGTGAGATCTACAATGAATGAAAAAACAACTGTGAGTTTTCCATACAAAGGTGAGTCTTTAATTGGAACTGTGATTAGATTAAACAGAAAAACAGTTACTGTAGAGACTGATCAACACACATTTCGCGTTCCTTATCCTCTGCTTACACCAAAGCTAAAACCACCCAAACCGAAGACAACAAAACAAACAAGCAAGAAATCAAGAGAATGGTCTCAAACACAATCTAAAGATTATCAAAAATCTCTATCAACTGTGATAAATCCAATTACAAATAAAAGATTAAGGACTCTTCATATCGCAGTTAGATTATTAGGCGAGGCTCTAAAAAACGGTGAAGAAGCTGCTATTAATGAATTTACTAATGAGATGATAGCAGAATTGAATTTAATCTACAGATTACCACACCTTAAGGTATATACTGGTGGAAAACGAAGAATGACTCGAAGTGGGGGTCAATATTATGGTGTATATAGAACAAGAGGAAGTCAAGAAACAAGACATTCAGTTTCGGTATATAGTAGAACTGCTAAAACACAGAAATATGTAGCACCAAAAACGTTTCTACGAACACTAATTCATGAGTGGGGCCATCATTACGACAAACACAAATTAAAACTGAACAGCACATTTCATACCAAAGGGTTCTATGATCGTATGAATATGATTTACAATCAGCTTAAGGAACCATTAAACAATTAATCTGAACGACTGTAAAATGAATAGCCAGAGCATTTTTTTAGTTTCAGATGCTTGGATTAAATTTTTATTTTAGCTATTTTAAAGATGCTCTAATGAGAAAAATCAGCAAACTATTGATAATCCTATTAGTCTACATTTTAGTTTTTAGCTCGTTAATTGCGTTTGCACAATTATTTAATTCTGGATTTGGTAAAGTAAGAGTTCAATCTATAGTTCTGGATAACGCAGGTATCCCAGTGAATGGGTATTTATACGAACCCAAAAACGCTGAAGCATTGGGTAATTTGCCAGCTGTTGTGCTTATTCATGGTGTTATGAATGCTAAAGAAACTATGAGTGGAATATCATTAGAACTTGCTAGAAGAGGTGTTATTGCTCTAACAATAGACGCTATAGGTCATGGTAATACAGGAGGAAGACGAGATAGTACAGAAGATTCAACGTTAGGAGTATCTTCAGCAATACAATACCTAAGATCCCTTACCTATGTTAATTCAAGTAACATAGGTCTTGCTGGTCATAGTATGGGAGTAGGTGCGATACGTGCAGCATCTTTAATAGAAGGAAATGTAAAGGCACATATTTTCATTGGAGGTTTGTCTCTTTCCTCAGATGCTACAATTTATGGTGAGTTAAATAATTCGACACCAAGCAATCTCTTAATTGCAATTGGACAATACGATGAAGTATTTGATGATTTAGATGAAGTAGAAAGCGAGCTGAAACCAGTATTTGGAACTACAGAAAAGGTAGTAATTGATCAGGTTTATGGTAGTTTCTCAGATTTATCTGCAAGAAAATTGATAGTACCGAAAACCAATCATCTTTTTGAACCTAGTAATAGAAAGTTAGTAAAGGAATCAATTGATTGGATGTTACAAGCTTTTGATGGTGAAGATAACAAAAGCGTTTTATTATATCCTTATCGTGATATTTTCATTACTGTTAGCTTCTTTTTGTTTGTAGGATTCTTTATTCCTCTGGCTAGCATTGCTTCTGATATCTCTTTTTTCAGAAAACAAAAAACAGAAGAAGAACAAGTGGATGTAGAGTTTAGTTTATGGAAAACAGGATTAATCTGGAGTTTTCTTCATATAGTTCTGTTTGTTCCCCCTATACTTCTGTTTGGTATGGGGTCTGTAATAATACCACTTTCTTTAGGTTTCACGGCTATATTTTGGGTATTTTCATTAGCAATAGTAGGAAGTATATGGATTCTAATTAATCTTAAGCGAAAGAATCCAGATACAGGCTATAAAGAAATAATTAAAGATATAGCAAAACGTTTCTCGAATTGGAGGATGCTAATTTTTGCTCTTGAGTGCTTTCTGATTCTCGTTATAATCGATCTAATAGTAGAGCAAATTCCAGGAATAAGTATGAAATTAATAGTTCCTTTATTCAATAATTTCTCTTGGTTGAGAATGGCGATGCTTTTAATTCTCCTACCATTTATGTTCTTATTTTTCTCAGTAGATGGAATATTTATCTCTGGTATTTACAAAGCTAAGATTAAAGAAAAAACATTATCGGCGAGAATATTAACAATCGCGAAGATTGTTGGAATTAAGATCTTACCTCTAGTATTAGTGTTATTAATACAATATATTCCGCTTATACTCTTCGACTTCAAAATACTATCTGGGTTTCTAGGTTTTAGTATGCTGTTCATAATTATGCTACTGCCCTTGTTTATAATTTATACAATAATTACTACTTGGTTGTATGATAGAACAGGAACTCTTGAATCAGGAGCATTGTTGAATGCTTTCTTATTTGCTTGGACTTTGTCCACGTTATTACCCATTAATTAAAGAAATTCAGTCAAATCAAAAAGGAGTAGTAATTGCAATATAGACCGCAAAATAGTGACAAGCTGCTCCTATAATGATAAAAATATGAAAAATGTCATGGAAGCTAAAAACTCCAGGAATAACCTGTTTATTCATTATGTGGAGAATTGCTCCAACAGTATAAGCTAAGCCTCCTGTGAAAACTAAAATCATTACAGTTATTGGCATAATTGAGATAAATTGTCTAATTGGAAAAATAGCCATCCACCCCATTAGCAAATAAATACATGTCTCGATCCATCTAGGTATATGGAGAGAAAAAGGTTTGAGAATTAATCCTAATAGAACCAGAAACCATTGAGCAGATATTATACCCCAACGCCAAGCTCCAGATAAATAGATGTAAGATAAAGGAGTATAAGATCCTGCTATCATTACAAATATAGCTACATGATCTAGAATTCTCCAAAAAGAAATTTCGTCTTCTTTTTTCTTAAAAAAATGATAAAGAGTACTAGAAGCAAAAATCAAGATAACAGAAAAACTGTATAAAGGAGCTATAAAACGGTGAGTAGCATTTATAATAGCGGTGTAAACCATAAATGCTGAACCTCCTATAGCTATTATAAGTCCAATTAAATGAGAATATACAGCAAATCTTTCACGTTCTAGCAATGTTACTACCTATGTTTTATTTTATTGAATTTAGTAATTTTGCTGATTCCACTAGTTCATAAATCTTACATTGAAACAAGGTATTAATCTTAATACGATGAGACAATTTCCTTATGTCTGAAACATTCTATAAGGTGATCATTTACCATGCCAACAGCTTGCATGAAAGCATAGATAATCGTGCTTCCCACAAATTTCATCCCTCGTTTCTTTAAATCCTTTGAAATAGCATCCGAAACTTCTGTTGTTGGATGTACTTCTTTCCAAGTTTTAGGATTGTTATTTATAGGTTTATTGTCTACGAAATCCCAGATATATTTATCAAAAGTACCAAATTCCGCTCTTATTTCTAAAAATACTTTAGCATTTTGAATAGTTGCAGCTACTTTCAACTTATTTCGTATAATACCTTCATCTTGAAGTAATCTTTCTACATCTTTCTGATCATACTTTGCTATTTTATTAAAATCGAATTCATCAAAAGCTCTATGATACCCTTTTCTTCTTCTAAGAATCGTCATCCAGTTTAAACCTGCTTGAGCACCTTCTAATATTATAAACTCAAACAGTGTTTTATCATCATGAACAGGAACACCCCATTCTTCATCATGATATGCTCTAGCTAAATCATCTTTCTCTCCCCAACATCTTTTTATTATTTTTACCATATCTAAACTCGTCTCTTAAGACATAATAAGAATTTCTTTTTCTTCACAACATTTTATAATGAAATATCTTGATAATTTTGCTTTGAAGACTAACTCTTAGTCAAAAATCCCTAAATAAAATTCTGAAAAATATAAAATAGTGATAGATTTGAGGAAAAAAGATATCTTCTCTTTAATAACAAATCCTACAAGAAATATTATTATTACTAGATTGGATGAAGCTGAAAAAGCAGCTTATTCCGATTTACTTGATTCCACTGACTATATTTTACCATTAAATAGTACTGGAAATTTCAACTATCACCTTAATTTCCTTTTGAAGAATTCAATAATAACTAAAGAAGGTATAGTGTATAAACTTACAGAAAAAGGAAGAGAGATTTCCAAATACCTCAAAGATATTGACGAAAAATGGAAAGAACTAGAAAAAATATTAAGAGGCGGAAAAATGAGTATTTTAAATATTGCAGAACAGTTTGAGGAAGAAACAGGTATAATTATGGATAAAGAGGTATCAGATTTTCAAGGAATTGAAATTATTATGGATGAAAACAAGATTTTAGGGATTATGACTTTAGATAAAGAACACGAAATTTTGGACACTTACGAGCAGCTGAATGTCACTGATTTTAAAATTATAAGAAAAATAGGCAGCAAGAAAGTAGATAAAAAAAATCAAATAATATCAGTTCTTCATCATCCAGAGATTGAGTATTATTTATCTCCAAAATTGTATGGAATTGTTCAAGACTTTTTAGAAAGAAATCATGGAGATTCTCTAATCTATGCTAACAAAATAACACCAGCACCATTTATAATAAGTTCAAAGAAAATCGGTGAATGGAGAGAAAATTGTTCTTTTGTTATTGCGCCATCTATCTTTGATAAACCTTTGAAAGACAAAGACCAAAACATCAAGAATGAATAATAAATTGTAATTATGAATTTACTGAAAAACAGGAAAAATGGGTTAGGAGTTCTTCAAGCGAAGTTTGATGTACTTCATCCATTTCCGAGATTTTGTAGCAACACGTTCATAAATAGATCTTGTAGGCTTCTTAGTTATTGCTTGAACATCCTTTTCATCTAATTCATCATTAAAGAAATAACTTGCTCTTCTTATTGTCTTCTGCTTTAACATATAACTTCAATATTATCTAGGGTCCTTGAAAGTGTTAAAGATATCTGTTTGAGAAGAATTCACCCATTCCAGAAAAAAATACTTTTGGCTCATTTTTGGTTGAAGTTATTTCAATATTTGCAGTATATTCAAATAATGAACTTGATATTTTTATATGAATAAAATATATCTATTCTATGGAAGGAAATGAGGAGGATATTTCTAAAAGAATTAAAAAGAAAAAAAACGATCTTCTGTATAATCTAGATTTAAGAAAATTAGAGAAAGAGATAAATGAAGCGATTGAAACTGATTCAAATGATGAAATTCTAGAAGTTTTAGGAGAATCTTTTCGACAAATAAAAAGCAATGATAAATCTTATATTATCAAGAATATAAGAAAATCTGGAAATAATAAGTATTTACCATTTCTTTTAAGACTTCTCGAAATTGAAACAATACTCACTCAAGAAGAGATTCTTGAAACAATAGGAAAAATTGGAGATTCCTCTGTTGTTCCATCTTTAATAGAGATATTGAATAGAGGGATTACAAGGTCAGTTTGGATCATTAAGACTCTCGGAGAGCTGCAAGATTCTCGTTCAATTCCAATTCTATTGGATAATTTATATGATAATAAGGATAAAGCTAGAATTGAAGTCATTGATGCACTTGGCTCAATAGGTATATCTGAGCCTATAGACCAGCTAATTGACCTACTTAAAGATGAAGATGAAGCTATTAAGATAAGGACAATTAAGTCGATAGGTAAAATAAGTGATTCTAGAACTATTCCATACTTAATAGAAATGCTAGATGATACTAGTGATGAGGTAAGAGAAGCTACAGTTCTTGCTCTAGGGAATTTCAGTGATTCAAAAGTTATTGAAGCATTAATAAATGCATATAAAGATAAAAATCCACATGTCAGAAGTAATGTTGTAGAAATTTTAGGAGAATTAAAAACTAAAAAGGCATTAAATATCTTTATTCAAGCATTAAACGAAGAGATGAGTTTTATACACTTAAATGCTGTAAAGGCTTTAGGAGAATTAGATGAACCAAAAGCAACTCATTCACTTATTAATAGAATAGTAGATGCAGATGGAGAGATAAATTTCCATATTGTAAGAACTCTTATTAAAAAGATGAATAAAAATCTAACATCAATAGATTATTTTCTTTCATTGTTAAAAGATGAATCCTGGGAAATAAGGAGAAATGTGATAATACTGCTGAGTTTCCTGGATACTTATGATTCTAAAAATATTCTTCGAGAAATGCTGAAGGATCAGAATTCTGATGTACAAAAAGAAGCAGAAAGAGTTCTAGGGAAGCTAGGAGATAAAGAGATATTAGAACCTTACATAAAAGATTTATCAAGTAAAGATGGGAACATTAGAAAAAAGGCTGTGAAATTCCTAAGCAAAACTAGTAATCCAGAAGTAGTAAAACCTCTTATTGAGAGTGCTTCGAAAGAAGAAATCAAAATGAAGGAATTGATATTAAATGCGATAATGGAAATTTTCAATGATTACTTCTCATACGAAATACAGGATAAATATAATGTAAAAGAGTCATCAGATTTAATCAAATTATTATTCCTTTTTGAATGGGGACTATCTGATGAAATTGCTTGGAAAATCTTAGAAATAGTAGGAAAATTTGATTTTCGAAAATCATTGCAATCATATATAAAAGAATTATTTAAAGAAGGGAAATTTAAAGATGATACAGCTAGAAATTTGATTTACAAATTATTCGAAAAGTGTTACAGGATTGGAGAATTTTTTTTCCAAGAAGATTTATGTTTAGCAATATTAGACGCTATTGAAATAAATGATGAAACCGTTCAAGAAGAACTGTTTGAAGTAATCAAAGAGGTTGAATGTTATAGTTTCTATAGACCTTACTTAGATTTATTTGAGAAGTCAAATGATTTTCTTAAAATACATATTGCATCTATACTACAGAGGATGTATAGAGAAAATCAAACTAATTTTGATATCTATGATTGTATCGAAGTTATATGGGTTCTACAAGAACATCTAGAACACAATAATCCTGAAGTCAGAAGAGCAGTAATCATAGCAATCAGTGCATGGTTGGATTATTTTGACAGACTTGAATTATTGGATTATCAATTCGAAGACACAGGTATTGATATAGTTAAGCTGAAGAATATTTATGAAGAAGAAAAGTCTGATAGTGGGAAAGCAATATGTAAAAAATGCAATGAAGAAGTTTATGCAATAAAAATCTTCTGTGACAGATGCAACATTGAGCTTTAATAAACAAATATCTCTAATTCTTCTTTTAATGAAGTTTAGGCAAGAAATTTAAATCTATAATAGGAATCACATTCATTTTATGAATACAAACACTTAAATATCAATAAACGACAGTAGTATACATAAGGTTCAAAACCCAAAAGTAAATACTGGTTTGAGTTTTGGGCATTTGTTTAAAACGATTTACAGTGAGTAAAAATGAATAAGAAGGATAAGAAGGACATAGATGAATACCTTAAAGGATTAAATAAGGCTTTCAGAAGTGTAAGATTTTATTCTAACATTAATGGTTTAGAAAAAGAATATGGCTACGACTATAAACGAGATTCTGAAGGAAAAGAAGAATATCGAGAAATAGGTGAAATACCAGAAGATTTTGGTAATGATTTCATAGATCGTTTAACCAATATCACTAGATCCTTTGATTGGAATAATGACTTTTTCTCTCAAACTTTGGAACGTTTCGCTGAAATCTTTCCATCTTTTGATAGAATATTTGGTGGTTTTGAACAACCTAAACTTGTATCTGCTAAAGAAGAAGAAGCAATTAGTTCTGTGAAAGATGAAAATTTATCTTATGAAGTAGCTTATGATCTTCAAGTTGATAAAGATAAAAATGAACTTTATCTTATTGTTGAATTACCTGGTTTTGCCAAAAATCATGTTAATCTGAAGCTGGTAAAAAACGGATTGTTACTTGCTGCCAACAATGGGAAAAAACAGGTGAATACCAGAATTCCCATTGAACAAGTAATTGATAGGGATGAGAAAATTTCTGCTACAATGAAACATGGTATTCTTGAAGTTAAACTAAAACTTCTTGATGCTGCAAACGGTGATGAAACTGACATCCCTATCAACTAATTTTTGAAAACAAGGTGTTTATATGTCTGAAAAAGAAGAAGAAAATAAGAAGTTTTTAAGAGTCAAAGAAGCCCTTCAAAGAGATGTTGGAAGGGGTATTATTAGGATATCACAGGATGTTGCTGATGAATTAGGTATAGGTACTGGAGATATTGTTAGTATTGAAGGCGGGAAGAAAACCTATGCAAGAGCTTGGAGAGGAACTCCAGAAGATTTTGGTAAGAGCATAGTTCGTCTTGATCGAATGGTTAGAATGAATGCTGAAATAGGAATTGATGATCGAGCAGCAATAGAAAAATCTTCAGCTAAAAAAGCACTGAAAATTGTTTTTGCTCCAACTGAAAAGGTACAAGTTAAGGGGATTGATTCCTGGTTGAAACAAACTCTAGAAGACAGAGTTCTAACAGCTGGGGATATTATTCCAATCGGTTTGGGAATGTCACGAAGAATCTATCTTGGTGTAGCAGCGATAACTCCAGCAGCAGATGCAGTAATTATGACTTCAGAAACAAATGTCCAAATCAGTGACAAACCTTGGGACGATGTCAAAGCAGCAGATGTGAAGAGAATTTCCTATGAAGATATTGGGGGTTTATCAGAAGAAATTTCGCGTATTCGAGAGATGATAGAATTACCTCTACGTCATCCTGAATTGTTTAAGAGATTAGGAATTGAACCTCCTAAAGGAGTACTGCTCCATGGAGCTCCAGGGACTGGAAAGACCCTCCTAGCTAGAGCAGTTGCTAATGAAACTGAAGCTAGTTTCTATGTACTATCAGGACCTGAAATAATGTCCAAATTTTATGGCGAATCTGAACAAAAACTCAGAGATTTGTTTAAGGAAGCTTCTGATAATGCACCTAGTATTTTATTCATAGATGAATTGGATGCTATTGCACCTAAAAGGGAGGAAGTAACAGGTGAGGTTGAAAGAAGGGTAGTAGCTCAATTACTTGCGTTAATGGACGGGTTAGAATCTCGAGGTCAAGTAATTGTTATCGGAGCTACTAATAGACCAAACGCCATAGATCCAGCATTGCGAAGACCAGGAAGATTCGATAGAGAAATAGAAATAGGGATACCTGATCGAGATGGACGTTATGAAATTCTACTAATTCACACTCGTGGAATGCCTATCGATAAAGATGTAGATTTAGGACGATTAGCAGATTTAACACATGGCTTTGTAGGAGCTGATACCTCAGCTTTAGTTAAAGAATCAGCCATGCAATCATTACGAAGAGTTTTACCAGAGATTAATTTAGAAGATGAAGAAGTCCCTCTAGATGTTTTGCAGAAGATAGATGTAAGAAACGAAGATTTTCTGAATGCACTAAAAACAGTGGAACCTTCAGCGCTTAGAGAAGTTTTTGTTGAGGATCCTAATGTAACATGGGATGATATAGGAGGATTAAGCGAAGTTAAGAAAGAGATGCGTCAAGCAGTTGAGTGGCCATTGAAGTACAAAGGACTTTACAAAGCCATGAAAGCAGATGCGCCAAAAGGAATTCTACTGTATGGTTCACCCGGGACAGGTAAAACACTCATAGCCAAAGCAGTTGCTCATGAATCTGAATCAAATTTCATTTCTATAAAAGGTCCAGAAGTACTTTCTAAATGGGTTGGAGAAAGTGAAAAAGCTATAAGAGAAATCTTTCGTAAAGCTCGGCAAGCTGCTCCCTGTGTTATATTCTTAGATGAAATAGATTCAATTACCCCAATAAGAGGGAGAAGCTCTGATTCTGGTGTTACTGAAAGAGTAATCAGTCAATTACTAACTGAGTTAGATGGCCTTGAAGAATTAAGGAATGTAGTTGTAATAGCTGCAACAAATAGACCAGATATGGTAGATCCTGCATTGTTGAGACCAGGAAGATTCGATCGTTTAGTAAAAGTGATAACACCAAACTTTGAAGGAAGGAAGGAAATATTTAAGATACACTTAAAGGATGCGCCTAAATCTGATAATGTTAATTTAGAAGACCTTGCACGTGAAACTGAAGGATTTTCAGGGGCAGACATTGCAGCAATTTGTAGTGAAGGAAAGCTTATCGCAATAAAAAATTATGTTGCAGAACATGAGGAAGAATTAGAGAGTGGAGAATTCGATGAAGAAAAATGCGAATGTAAAATAACTCAAGAAATTCTTCTAGAAGCACTGGAACAAATTAAACCTACAGATGAGAGAGCCAATGCAATGGTGAAAGAAGCAAGAAAAGAGATTTCAAAAGACGAGACAGGGTTTGTTTAAACCCTAAATTTTTGTATTAATGGTGAGAAAAATGATGGGCAGAACAGATGATAAAGAAGAAATGGATGTTTTTGAATTATTAGAGTTTTTATCTAGCTCAACAAGAAGAAAGCTCCTTGAACTTCTTGGAGAGGAAGATCTATATCCATTTCAATTATCTCGAATGATGAATGTATCACCGCGTATTATTGGTAAGTATCTTGAGGACTTGGAGAAATTAGGGTTGATCTCCATTAGAGAAGAGAAAAGTAGCAAAGGTCCAGATAGAAGATATGCAAGTCTCAACAAAGCATTTTCACTAATAATAGATGTAGGTCAAAGCACATTCAATGTTAAATATCTACCCACAGGAGAAATTATAGAAGAAGAAATAAAAACAAAACCAGTTAAGGCATCAGAACAAGAAGCACATAGAAATAAACTGATAGATGAGCTTAAAAAGGAAACAAAAGACATTCAAGTTTTTATTAAAAACAAAGCCCAAGAGATTAAAGAATTAGATCAGAAACGCAATAAGTATGCTGAAGAAATCAATGAAGCATACTATAGATTTAACAAAATTATTGAAAAAATCCTCTTTGATTACCATGACAGAGAAATATTCAGAAATATCTTCAAAGTAATTATCACCAAACCAAAAAATCGCGTATCTCTTTCCGAGTTAGCAGAGATAATGCGAATTTGGAGAGGAGACCTAAAAGATAGAATAGAGAATCTAGCGAAACAAATAGGATGCATAAATATCTCAAAAGACAGATCCGGTGAGATTTGGTACTCTATATAATTTTTTATATTTCCTCTTTTTATTTTGAATTGAGAAATCTTGACGTCTAGTTCACAAACTACGTTGCACATTGGTTTTGATGATACAGATTCTCTTAAAGGAAATTGTACCACACATTTGGCAACTAAGATTATAGAAAAAATATACAACAGAGTAGATTTTCTAGATTATCCAAGATTAATTCGTAATAATCCCAATGTTCCATGGCGAACAAGAGGTAATGGTGCCATTGCTTTGACATTGGGGGTTAAAGAAGAAGATTTGAAAGAAATCATTTCTATGTCTATTGAGACAATTGAAGAACTTTACCAAAAGGATCCAAATACAAACCCAGGTATTGCTGTTATTAAAGGGAGTATACCTTTGGAACTCAAAGAATTTGCTCAGAGAGCACTTACAGATGTCATTTCAATTAATGATGCAAAGATAGTAGCTAAGAAATTGTGTTT
This sequence comes from Promethearchaeati archaeon, assembly GCA_013166775.1. Lineage (GTDB taxonomy): Archaea > Asgardarchaeota > Heimdallarchaeia > Heimdallarchaeales > Heimdallarchaeaceae > UBA460. Next base: position 211,512 of record JABLTJ010000001.1, on the reverse strand, counting down.
AGAATATCATTTAATTGGAAACGGTAGAGGGATAATTGGTGCATTAGCAGCAATTGGAAACACTCTTAGTCCACAGGAAGAGGATTTTACATTCGAGCTTTTGACATATCGGATTTCACATTCTATTGGTACAAAAAGAAAAGTAGATTTCGAATCCATAAAAAAAATGGATAGTGAGCTATCACCACTTGTTTTTAATAACATTGATGAAGAAACGGGAAAAGCGATTATATGTCCCACAGGACTTGATCCAGTGCTTTATGGTATAAGAGGAGAAAAAGCAGAAGTTCTGTTGAAAGCTTTAGAGATAGTACAAATAAAAGAACCAATGGAAGCTTATTGTATTTTTAGAACGAATCAAGGTACTGACCAACACTTTAAATATTCAACTTCAGCAATTCGCAACTTTAATACATTCAAGGGTGAAATCGAGGTTATCAATCCCCCTCGAGCTCTCGTTGGAGGTCATATAATTTTCAAAGGTACGGTTACAGAATCAAGCAAAATTGTTGACGTAGCAGCTTTCGAGCCAAGTAAGAGCTTTCGAAGAATAATTGAAAAATTAATGGTTGGAGATAAAATTCTAGCCTATGGTAGTGTAAGATATAAAAGAGAATTTCAGTCTTTTACAATTCAATTGGAAAAATGTGAAATCATTTCCATTGCAGATCAATTTAAGGAAGAATCCCCTTTCTGCCCAGAATGTGGAAAACGAATGACTAGTGATGGAAAAGAGAAGGGATATAAATGTAGAAAATGTGGACAGAAAAATCGTCATATTTCCAAGTTAAAAATTCCTATTGTGCGAGAAATCCAACTAGGTTTATACATTCCACCTGCTCAAGCACAAAGACATCTAGTTAAACCATTAATCAGGTATAAATTGCCTTCAAAAAACACTTTTCATTTTGTAAATAACTGGTGGAAAAAGTACGCTAGTAAGTAAAAATAATCCCTTCCCAAGTGGACCTCAGGAACTAACTGAGTAAAGGTTGAAAAACTAGTACTCAGTTAATAAAAAGAATGTAAAAGAATATTTAAACTTACCGCGCTTTAGACGGATTACCATCCCCAATACTTACTGACGTTTTCTCTTTTAATTACTGCAAGTTCTTCCAAAATCTTTGCATCATCATTAGTTATCATATCTCTATATTTCTTCATCAGTAAAACTGCATGCCTTTCAGGAATATCAACATAGAGAACATCTCCTTCTTTTATTTGTCTACCAACTGTTGGACCCCTGATTGATATTGCAACTTGTTTACCTTTAGTAGCTTCTTGAACTGATTCTTGTCTCTCTTGAATTTGACGTATTCTTCCCACTCTCTTGTTATCTTGTCTTATCAACATTTGTTGAGGGTGAATTTTCCCTCCTAACACTTCAACACCAACAATTGCAGGTTTACTTGATCGAAAAGTATGATCAGGAAGTAATTCAATCTTTGCTGGCATCTGTAAATCTTTCAGTGAATCAGTTTTTATTGCTTCTCTAGTGTCTATCATCCATCTCTCAAAATCATCTATTAGATTGTAAATAACATTATTACTGAAAACTTTGATATCGTTCACTTCGATTTCTTCTTGAGCATCAGAATGAACATTCACATTGAAGCATAAAATTGCTGCATATTCTGGTGTTTTATCTGCTACTATTGCAGCATCAATAACATCTTTCTTGTTAACTTCTCCAACATCAGCTTTCTGGATTGGGATGTTTTTTTCTTTTATCATATCAACAATTGCTTCAAGACTTCCAAGAGTATCCACTTTAAGAATTAATCCATTTGTTTTTGTTTCGATTCTGAAACTCTCAAGCTCGCTCTCAACAGCCTTATAAACATCATCTTCTTCTCCAGGTGGAGCAACTCGTATAGGAGCACCAGCTAGTGCATCCTCTAAACCAGGAGCAGATATTTTTACACCAGCTGATGCAAAAACTGAATCAACACCTTTGAATTTATCTCTTGGATCTCTCATTTCATCGAGATCCTTTGGCTCTAGAAGAGCTCTAATTTTGAGAAGAGCTGGTTTTTCCCTTCCTCCAACCACTATTTTATCATTTTTCTTCATTACTCCCTCGTATAGAATAACGTCTATAGTTGTTCCCAAACCTTCCTCTTCCTTCACCTCAAGAACAGTACCTATTCCCGGTCCTTCACTGTATTCCAACTTATCCATCATAAATTGTTGAGTTAAACCGGAAAGAACTAAAAACAAATCAGGTATGCCTTCACCAGTTTGTGCGCTAGTTGGTACAATAGCAATTGATTTTCTAAAATCCTTTACTCTATCATATCTTTCTCCCTCCATTCTTAGCTCAGATAGTTCTCCCATGATCTCATATATTCTGTTATCCATGTCTGCACTTGCTTTTTCATTCTGTTTACTATAGGTTTCCTGAAATGTTGCATTTGGAATTGATTTCCATGCAGAGATTCTGTCAATTTTATTTGCTGCAATTATGAATGGTGTTTTTCTAGCTCTTAAAATATCTAAAGATTCATAGGTTTGAGCTTGGAAACCGCGAGTAACATCTACAACCAGTATAGCTATATCTGCAACTGAAGCTCCTCTTTTTCTTAAATTCATAAAAGCTGCGTGCCCTGGTGTATCTACAATCAATATTCCCGGAATATTCAATTGTACTTTAGTTGCTTCCATCAATGCTCCACAAACATTTAGAATTGTTTCAGAAGGGAAAAACGATGCCCCAACATGTTGAGTAATACCAGCTGCTTCTCTCGCTTGAACCGCTGTACCTCTTACCTTATCAAGTAAACTTGTTTTTCCAGAATCCACATGTCCTAGGATTACTCCTATTGGACTTCTGATTCTTTTTCCTTCCTTTTCATCAATTATTTTAGACATTCTAATCACTGCATTTTGTTTTTAGAGTAATCCAGATATAATATAATCCAACTTCTTAACAATTTAAATAAAAACAAATTGGTTGAACATAAAATCACATACTTTAATGAATACTTCAAAAAATTAGAGAACAATTCTTAATATATTTAACACTTTCAATTTTATAGAGAGTTTCAAATGAATAAAAGAATAAAAATAAAAAAAATGCATATAGGGTTCATAATTTGTTTTTTGATTATACTACAATTGAATATTTATTCAGAAAAAACAGACATAATAGCAGAAACAGGGAATTACCATATACCTATTCAAATCAAATCTTTAGTCTCTATAGATAACATAACTATTAATTCGGATAGTGATTTCACAACTTATGCAACTTCTGGAAATGGGTCGGAAATCAATCCTTATATCATTGAGAATTATAATGTCACGACAACAGATTCTAGAGGAATCTCCATTAGACAAACAAATGAACATTTCATACTAAGAAATTGTTATGTTGATGCTGATAATGATGGTATCTACTTCTCTTATGTTGGTCCTTTTACTGCTAAAATTGTGAACAATACCATTGTAAACAATGGAAACAGAGCGATCCAGCTTATGTGGATAGAAGGTTGTATAATAGATAATAATACTATGCAGAAAAATAATGAAGCTATATATACAAGAGAAGCACATAACACAACTATATCAAACAATGAAATTAGAGAATGCACTTCTAATAGACCAGTTTTCATTTTTAATTCCAACAATTGTAAAATTGATAATAATAAAATATATGGAACAAAACAAGATGATTGTATAGGATTAAGATCAGCACTTAATTCTGAAATAACCAACAATAGAATCTATAATGGTGGAATGTATATAGAAGAGTATTCAATAGATGATTATCTTTTATATAACTTCGAGAATAATTATGTTAATGATAAGCTTCATGGTTTTTTCAAAGGTCAAAATTCAATTATCATAGATCAAAGTATATATGGTCAATTATTCATTTTCGATTGTTCAGATATCAAGATAACTAACCAGAATATTGAGCAAGTGAATTACGCAATGAAAATAGTTGGATCGAATAGTGCGGAAATTCAAAATTGCTATCTTGCACAAAATGAAGAAGGGATAGATATTCAGAAATCGAATTATACATTTATACATGATAATGGATTCTATAACAATGTTAGAGGTTTGGAATTAGAAGATACTTTTTACATAGAAATAGCAGATAATATATTTCAGAATAATGAGAATACAGGAATTTCAGCGTCGTCAAGTGAAATGAATTATGTATTAGAAGCAAATATAACTGGAAACACCTTCAGAAACAATAGATGGGGAATAGAACTTTATACACAGCATTGTATACAAGTAATGAATAATAGTTTTGAAGATAACAGTGAAACTGCTCTGGTAATTGATGAAAGTGATAATGCAATAATATCAAACAATGTCTTTTTTAATAATTCCATAGGAATAGATGCTTCTGATTTATCTAATTGTACAATAAACTATAATAAATTCTATGATAATCTGGAAATTGGAATATACTTTGAAGATGCAGATAATAGCACAATAAGGTATAATATTTTCCTAAATAATGCAAAAATAATAGATGATCTAAATTATGCAATAACTTTAGATTATTTATCAGAGTACAATAAAATAGACCACAACATATTCTTTAACAATAGCATCACGCTTTCTTCACAAGCCAGGGATGAGGGAACAGAAAACACATGGTATGATGCTTTTTTGCTTGAAGGGAATTACTGGGATGACTGGAATGGCGTTGGAAGTTATTATATCTACAGCGAAGGGGATCCTATTTTTGATCACTATCCATCAAGTGATACAGATAAAGACAGAATAGATGACCTCGAGGAAATATTTGATTATGGAACAGATCCTTTCTATAATGACACTGATGACGATAAGCTCCTAGATGGAGAAGAGATCATTGATTATGGAACTGACCCACTTGATGATGACAGCGATGACGATAATCTAATTGATGGTGATGAGGTAAATATTCATGGAACAGATCCACTCGACAATGATAGCGATGACGATGGTATGAATGATTTCTGGGAAGTTTTTTATGGGACTGATGCTTTAGTGAATGATTCAGCTGAGGACCCTGATAAAGATGATTTAACTAATCTTGAGGAATTTACATACGGAACTGATCCATTTAATGAAGACACTGATGGAGACGGTTATTCAGATGGCAAAGAAATAAAGAAAGGAACAGATCCGCTCAATTCAAGTAGTTATCCTAAATTTCCTGCTACAGCGTTAGCTCTTGGTCTCACAATACCAGTGATAGTACTTGGAGGTGGTACTGGAGCATTTTTCTATCTTAACAAGAAAGGAAAGCTCAAATTTCTTATTAAAAAGTGATGAATTGTGAAAATCACAATTTATTTTTTTTTAAAACAAAAGACGAAGAGAACAATAATGTTCTATAATTCACTCATATATCCAAACTTCATCGCTTTTTTGATAAACTTCAAATTCTTCTTCAGCAAAGTAAATCTTGTATTCAATAATAGCATTTTCAGGTGAATCAGCAGCATGAATTATATTTCTACCAATTTCCAATGAATAATCTCCTCGAATTGACCCCGGCTCTGCGTCAACTGGATTAGTTGCACCAACAATTTTTCTAGTTATTTTGACTGCTTCCTTTCCTTCAACTATCATTGAAACCACAGGTCCGCTTGTGATATATTCTAGCAGTCCTTCATAGAATGGTTTTCCTTTGTGTATTGCATAATGTTTTTCAGCTTGTTCCATTGTAACTTTATGTAATTTCATTGCAATAATTTTGAAGCCTACTTTCTCTATTCTTCTAATTACTTCTCCAACTAATCCTCTTTGTACTCCATCGGGCTTAATCATGATAAATTCTTTTTCCAATCTTATTCACCTTATAATTAAGGAACTTTTTTGAAGGAGATTAAAAATTAATTGTTTTGAACAATAAAAATGAAAAATTTTCTTTGAGAATAAATGAAAAGAAGTAGGTAAAGAAGATATTTACATGATTTTTCTTTCGTACCTTTCTGTCCATTTTAATTTCTTTGGATCTCTTTTATGCTTAATTTGAGATTTTTTGCATTTATTGGAGCAAAAATATAGAACAGAACCTGCTCTTTGAACAAATAGCATGCCTCTTCCAGTTTCAATTTCCTTTCCGCAGAATGAGCATTTTCTTGATCTTCTTGACATTGTTTATCACTTACCTTCTTCGTATCTTCTTTGCTTCTCTCTCTGTTTCCCTAAGCATTATAATGTCCCCTTTTCTGATGGGGCCTTTCAGGTTTCGAGTGAGGATACGATTCTTGTCTCGTCCTTCTAACACTTTTACTCTTGCTTGTGTTACTTCTCCTACACTTCCTGTCCTATCAAGAACCTGAATAATTTCTGCAGGAATAGCTTCGTCATCGCCTCTAGATTTTGAGCTCATTAAATTCACCTAATCTACTTTCTGAATTCGTCCAATTTACTATTTAATCCTTTCAAAGCGTTTTTTGCTTCACCAGCATTAACTATAGCAACTGAAGCGGAGCCAACCTTAAGACTAGCAGCTTTTCCCAAATCATCCTTTGTTGCTACGAATGTGAAAGAAATCTTGTGTTCTTCACACAGCAATGGGAGATGCATAACAATCTCAGGTGGAGTTACATCTTCTGCAATGTAAACTAATTTTGCAGTACCACGTTCAATAGCTTTGGTAACTTCATTTGTTCCTTTTCTAATTTGTCCAGTTTTTGATGCAGTCTCTAAAATATTCAAAGACTCCTTAATAATTTCTTCAGGAATATCAAACTTCTTATACATTTTATTTCACCTCGGACACCAAGAAAGTGCCTTCATTAGGTATAAACAGAATTTATATTGAGTTTAAAAGACTTATCTTTTTGTAGATTTTCTTCCTGTGATTACAGTACAAATTGTTCTATCACGATCAAGTATTTTTTGAATTCTCTCAGGATAATTTCCATTAACGATAATGATTTCATCCACATTATTGAGAATTGCTTTAATAGTGTCAATCTTTCCAAGCATACCACCTGTAACGTCAGCCTTTCCTTCAGAAGAATAATCAGCAGGTTCAATTCTATTGAATTCCTCAAAACTTGCATTTTCCAGCAGTTTAACTATGTTGGAAGTAGAATCAGTAACCATTAAACCATTAACATCTGTTAAAAAGATGACACGACTCACGTCGAAATTTTGGGCTAGAAGATCAATAAGTGAATCACCACTATAGATTGTGAATGATTCGTCATCGGTGAAGAGTATATCTCCAGACAATAATGGTAACAAACCAATTTCCAAGGCTTTCAAAACAGGCGCTATGAAAATTTCCTTATCAGCACTTCCTGCTTTCTGGTAAGCCAAAGCACTTGTTTGAAAATCAAGAACATTTATTCCCTTTTCATTAAAAACCTCAAGTATCTTCTGCTTTAAATCATTCAGATCATATCTTATTTGTGCTAATCCCGCTAACTGTTCTTTATTTTGATATCCTGAGACTATAGAATATTTTTCTGCTAAAATATGCCCAAAAGAACCAGCACCATGCACAACAATGCATTTCTTATCCCATATGCTTATTATTCTAATTAAATCTTGCAGTGTGTTTTTTTTCAGTTTTTTATAACTTGTTTTATCAGTGATTACAGAACCACCTAGTTTTATTATGTCGATTCTTTCTCTATTCATGTCTAACCCCTTGTGTGGAAATATCTGTAATGAAAGCATTATATCCTTCTTGATGAAGTAATTCAATTACATTATTGATGTTTTCTCTATCTTCGAATAACCCAATTACGCACCCGCCTCCCCCTGCTCCTGTTAGCTTACAACCAAATGCTTTTTGATTATTCAATATACTTACTATCTTCTTTATATGCTTGTTCCCCACCCCTAGCTCGTCGAGTAAGATATGATTCCTATTCATTAAATCACCTATTCTTTCCAAATCTCCAAGCTTAAGATTCTTCTGACTCTCTTCAACAATCTCCCCTATTTTCTCAAAAAGCTGTGAGTATTTCTTTGTATCTTTGTTATATCTATCTCTCAGAGAATATACTAAATCCTTAGTATTCCTTGGAACCAAGCTATTGACTATTATAAAGTGAGATAATGGAAGATTAATTGGTATTTGTTTGATGTTGCTCTCTTCAAAAATAATACTTCCTCCAAAAGTGGAAATCGTATTATCTATCCCTGAGGGAGTTCCATGAATAATCTTTTCAGCGTCAAATGCAACTTCATTTACATTCTCCAAATTATGTTCAATACCTAAAATGGAAAAAAGGCTTGCAGCAACTGATACAGATACAGCTGCGCTTGATCCCAATCCAGCTGACACTGGTAAATCTGAAAGAATTTCCATTTCAAGTTTTTTTTGGTTTTTTGTCTTCTTGAGAATATGATGTACAATAAACTCAAGTGATTTTAAAACACCAGGAATTTCGTTTCCTAATATGAATTTCCTAGCAGGTATTATGTTAGGTATTGAAATTGAGTTCTTTTCTAGTGATGTTGAATTTATTGAACACTTTGCACGTAATCCTATGGCAGATGCTATAGCAGGATATCCGTAAACCACAGAGTGTTCTCCAAAAAGAATAACCTTTCCTGGAGCTGAGAAGGTTACTTTTTCAATATCCATATCTGAGATAGAAAGTTATCAAATAAAATGTTTTTCAAAAGAGGGAGAGAAAAAGTTACTCTCTTATTAATTTGAATGCAAAATCTTCAACTGTGACGGATAATTCTTCAGTTTCTCCAAGTTCTCCTCTTGCTCTCAGGATTTCTCTTGTTAAAAGATAATATACTTGTGCTAGTGATTTTCTTCCTTTGTTGTTAACAGGTAATACTAAATCAACATAGCTTGTTGCATTATCAGTATCACATAAAGCAACAATAGGAATTCCTCGAGAGGCAGCTTCAGTTAAAGCTTGCTTATCTGCTCTTGGATCAGTTAGAATAACGATTTCCGGCTCAATATAACCATCATATGATGGATTTGTTAATGTTCCGGGGATAAATCTTCCTGGAACTGCTTTGAAACCACAGAGTCTTGCCATTTTTGTACTTGGTACAGATGCATATTGCCTTGTGGCAAAAACTGCAACTCTTGATGCCTCGAAACGACTTATGAATTTAGCTGAAATACGAATACGCTCATCTGTTGCATTCACATCTAGGACGTAAATTCCATCATTTCTAACTCTGTATTTGAAGGGTTCCATGAATTTTGTACATACACTGGTTCCTATATGAATTCCAGAGACAAGATATGTGTCTCTTGGAATCAGGAGCATTTCTTCTTCTGCTTTTTCTCCTGTTTCTTCTGACATTTCAAATCCTCAATATTTTATAATTATACACGTTATTCTCTCTATATTTGAGCAATAAGACCTCATAAGGTTTGATTAAAAACTTTCTGTTCATTCAGTTAGATTCTTCTGCAAAATTAAGTAAATGGTAGAAATTCTTCAATTAGATCTACATGAGAAATTAGCATTCTACGACAGCACCATCTTTTCACGTTTAAATCATCTAAGATTCTATCGGAGTCTTCGCCTTCATCAATTCTCTTTTTGTACTCATCCCATTTATCAGCAATTAGGAATCCACAAGTAAAACATCTTACTGGAATAATCATTTCAGTCAAGCCTCTTTCAATTAATATACATTTAACTATTATGGTTGTAGATATTTAGAAACCCCAATCTCTTGCAATTTTAAACCCTCTGTACATGTAATATAAGTCTTTAATTTTTCTGGAAATGGAAGGATTCTTAAGAATCTTCCAAAAGATTTCCAGTTTTTCCAATTTTTCTATTCGATTAATGTATTTATTATTAAATATAGTTCCGATTTTACTAAGTGATTTGTTAGAAAAACCATAGAAAGAATTGTGGCACTTGAGATTTACTTTTTTCATAAATTCATATTTCTTCAACTTTGATTCATATTCTTTACAGGAATAAGAAAACTCATTTTCTTTTCTTTCAAGATTAGTAGCAGCAACTTCACCAGCTATTTTCCCACTTAGCATCGCCAATCGTATTCCTCCATAGAAAATAGGATTTACCATACCTGCTGCATCACCAACAAGCATTATCTGTTTGTCATATAGTTTGTTAGATGGACCGTTCATTGGGATTTGACCTCCCACCATTTTGATTTTTTTTCCAGTTATTTTCTTCTCTTCAAGAAATCTATCTAACCTTGTTTTTCGTTCTTTTGCGGTTGTTACAATACCTACGTTAGTTTCACCCTTCTTTGGAAAAATCCAACAGTATCCAAAAGGGTATTTTTCTTTGTCAAAATAAAATTCAAGTGTATCTCCCCATTCACCTTCTACCCTATACTCGAATGCACTTATCAAAGGAGAAGGTGGAGAAAAACCCAAATTACTTGCAAGACGACCTTGTGGTCCTTCTGCAAGAATCAACATTTCACATTTGTATTCTTGTTTTTTTTCACTCGTAGTTTTTATGATTATACTCTCGTTTTTTTTATATGCACCATTTATTTTTGAAGAAAGTTTTACCTCCGCACCCGCTCTTTGTGCTTCTTTTGCTAAATGTTGATCAAAAATATCCCTATTTATTGTATAAGAATGGATATCCCCCATTATAACATCATTAGAAGGAAAATAAATTTTACAATTTTCATACTCTCTCACAACAAAGGATTTGCTCTTTTTAACTAAATCGAATTCCTCGAGAGCGTTTAAGCTTATTCCTTCACCGCATTGAATTGGTTGCCCAATAATTGGATGTTCCTCAAATACTATAGGAGAATGACCTTTTCTAGCTAAGGAAATTGCAGCCTGCAATCCAGATGGACCACCGCCAACTATTGCAACATCAATTTCCTCCATATTTCATATTTAAGAGGGTAATTCAAAAATCTAACGGGATTTTTTTATATAGTGTGATAGGGAAAGGTTTTTTTGATATACAGATTTTATTGAACACAGTTTGAGAACACATACTTGAGTATGGAGTGAATGAAATGGATCCAATGAGGAAGATTTTAGCTGATTGGACACAAGAAGTCCCCGAAAGCGAAATACGAAGATTACTAAAGAGCAAAACTAAATATTATCTTGCAGGAGGATTACCTGGAAACCTCCCCACAAAAATTTTTCCAGAGATTTTGAGAGAACTTGCGGATTACTATGATTCTGATGAGCAGAATGTTATCAATGAATTTCAGTATGGTCCTACTGCAGGAATTCCTTCACTAAGAAAAGTACTTGCAGAAAGAATCCGTAGAAGAGATAAAATAGATTATATCAGTGGTGCTGAAGATTGGGAGAAGATATTAATAACCACAGGTTCTCAGCAGGCAATTTACATTGCCTTGGATATTTTGATTAATCCTGGAGATATTGTCGTAACGCCTTCACCAGCATATTTAGGTTTTGTAACTGCAATTGTTAAAAAGCGAGGACATGTTGTTACAGCACCTACAGATTCTGAAGGTTTGATACCAGAATATGTTGAAGACACTATCATTAAAGCGGAAAAGAAATTTGGTAGGAAAGTGAAAATCCTATACGTAGTCGAAGATAGTGACAATCCCAAAGGTACAACACTCCCATTTAGAAGAAGAGAACAATTATACAATATAGCAGAAGAGCACGATGTAATTATTCTCAGTGATAGTGCATATAAAGAGATGCAGTTCGAAGAAAGAATTCCATCTCTAAAAACCTTAGATAAAGATAATTCACGAGTTATTTATGCATCGTCATCTTCAAAAGAAGCTGCACCATTACGAATAGGTTACACATTTATGCCTGATAGGCTTCATTACGAAGCTGAAAAATCAAAAGGATATTTAGATCTGTGTACTCCTACAATCACTCAAAGAATTGCCGAATTATACTATGTAAAATATATAGATAAGGAATTACCCACGATTCTTCAGAAATATAAAAGACAAAAAGAGGCTGCATATAATGCGCTTTTAGATACTTTTCCAGAAGGTGAATATACTAATCCAACAGGAGGATTCTTTATCTGGTGGCAACCAAAGGATGAAAAGGCTCTTACCTTTGACGTCAATAAATTCAACCAAGAAATTTTACTCCCAAACGAGATTCTAGTTGTTCCAGGTTCTGCTTTTTATCCACCTAGTGGACATTCATATGATCCAGAAGCGAGAAAAATAGAGCATCTGAAGGTGATAAGAGGAGGAATGAGAATAGGTTACTCACTCTTACCCAAAGAAATGATTGATGTTGGTGTTAGAAAACTAGGAAAGCTTCTAAGCGAAAATCTATGAAAACTTAATTTATAAACAATTTTTTCTCTCATTTTATAGTGAAATTTGAGACGATTTTCTGTTGCATTTAAATCGTTGTAACTCGGGCAGAATCCTTAAAAGAATGCAATTTAAGAGCGAAATGAGTTCTAGCTTGATAATATTAATGTTTAAAGCCCTAAAAAAATCTAATTTCTTGTATTCTTTAATTAGACGGTTTGTAATACGCGAATTTTTCGACATGACCGAAAAGGTTTTTAATAAGGATTCCAAGGTTATCACGTACTTACCCTCTAGGTAAGTCAAAAACCGACAGAAGTGCATCTAAAATGATGATCGTGCAATCTAAAGTTCGAGATTATGTCAAAGAACTCGGTGATTATAAGGTTGGTGGAGATCTTCTAAAAGCTTTAGACGAAAAAGTAGCTAAAATCGTTAAGTTAGCAGCTAACAGAGCTAAAGCAAATGGAAGAAAGACAGTTTCCGCAAGAGACCTTTAAGAAAGCCAGAGACCTCTAAGATAAGTAAAAGAAAGTTAAAACTTTCCCCTTTATTTTTTTATTTTTTCCTTTAACCTTCAAGATTAGAAAGTAAAAGTATCATTATTCTCATCAATCTTTAGTTTTGAGATTGAGAATTCAGGTTGGTTTGATATTGATAAGTAGGTCCATTTCCCAAGAGTTTCAATATAAATGTAATAATCTGAGTTTTCTAGCATTACTTTGCCTTTAGTAATTTTTTCAGCTACAGCACCTATAATTTCTTCTCTGGAAAGCTGCGAATGTCGACGACGAAGATTTATCCTCCAAGTTTTATCATTATCAATTATATCATTGAAGATTAAAGCTATTTGGCTAAGATTGTCTAGTGATGTACTTGTTCTGTATTGAATTGGTATTATTTTCAGTGTATATTGGAAAAACGATTGATCTTGTTCAATCTCTGTTCTTATTTTTTCAAGTATAAGGATAGGGTCATCAGAAAAAGTTGCAATTGATAACCCAGGTATTTCTCTAACAGGTTTTACATCAATATCAGAGCAACCTAGAATTTCTGATAATAAATAATAAACCTCACTTGAAGCACTTCTTTCCAAAGTTCTTGCACTTGAAATAAGTAAACCAGGATACTCCATCAACACATTTAGAATTTCATACAAAATTAACTTTACTCTCTGATACAATAATCTAGAGTTTATCGCTTTGATGGGATACAGAAGAGACCTTGCGTATTTGTTTTGCAAGTACTACAAGAAAAGATACACCAAACAGAAAATATAAACCGCCATCGAAGAGAAGAAAGACAGTGAAAATATATATGAAATATACGATCCCCTTTGTAGCAGATAGACCCTCGACAAGGTATGGCATTCGTGCTATCAGAGTTCCACCTATTACATAGAGAAGGGGAGATATAGTGATAGAAATCATTTTGGTTCTAAATGTGATTCCGCGATACCATTCAGGTATCTCAGGATTGAAACCACCTGATTTCTTCTCAAATTTAGAGAAGAGTACTGGAAAGGGATAGGTAATTCTTTTTGGTTCATTTGATCTTACTGTTTTGAATTTATAACCTAGGTCTTCAAATTTCTCTAATAGTTTGTATGCATGTTCAAAACTAACTTGAACATCCAAGGTTAGAAGTCGTTTTGGTCTTACTCTGATCAGATATTCTCCTTCATAGGCTAAAAGGTAGATACCCAAAAGCTCAGAGAAATCCCAACTCTTTTTTCTCTTAAATTCATTGAAAATTAATTTCTTTGATGAGAAATCCAAAATAACTTGACCTTTGACAAGCGTATATACTAGGATCAACAACATAGCATTCAAAACTCCGAAATAGAACCAGAGAGATATACCAAATAATTCTCCAATTGAAACATTGTTACGGTACGGTATAAAATAAACTATAGCATCTATAAGGAGAAGGAGAAATATGGTTGATACTCTAAGACGTTCCTTTTGAACAAATAAAGATTCATCTGAGTCTTGAAACATTTAATAGAATCTTCTTCGAGGAAAGTTATGAAGTTTTCGTTAAAACGACCTAAGGTCAAGCTCAAGCTCAAATTTCTTACTTCTTTTCTTTGCTTAGGATTTTAAACCATTTAGGAAAAGTTGGAACACCCTTTTCTTCCGCATTGTATTCCCAAATTAACAATCCACCCTCAGTCGAAATTTTGTTAAAATTCGATTCAGTAAAAAGCCTCTCCATAGCTTCATTTCTTTCAGTTTTTTGGTATTTTCCAATAACCACTTTTACATCCTCTTTCATTGCTTCTTTAATCAGATAAGAGAGGAATGTTTCTTCTACTGTTTTACCCATTGCTCTACATGAGAAAGTTAGGATTTCCATCGTCCATTTATTTTCCTCTTTCTTAACAATTGTAACACCAATTAGTCCATATTCTCCATATCGGTCATAGAGATTGACTACATAAATTCCATAATCTTGTGACTTATGAAATTCCAATAACTCATCTTTTGAATAGCGTACAGCAGTTGCGTTCAGCTGATTTGTTCTTTGTATGAGTTCGGTTACTCTTCCAATATTTTCATCTTTAGCTTTCCTCATCCAAATCTCTAAATCACATGAAAGTAGAAAACCATCTTTATCCAAAGCAAACTTCTTTTCATCTACTTCTCGTTTTTTTTGCTCAACATACAATTGAGTTCGTTTTGCACTCTCATCAGTTAATTTACCAACTGGTTCGAATTCAACTCTATTTAGTGTGTGTATTAGGTCAGTTTCTGGTAGAACTAAGACTTCTGGCAAAAATAATTCAATTTGATCTCTTTCATAGGGATTATCATCAAAGAACGCTACAGAATCTAGTCCTATATTGAGCTCTTCAGCGATTTCCATAATACTCTGGGCTTTATCATTCCAGCTGATTTTCTTGACCACAATAGATTCAGCAATTGGTCCTAAAACCTTGTTAACTAATGGTTCTATAGTGCTGTCATTTTTACTTGCAATTGCTAAAATAATCCCTCTTCGTGTTAAGAATTTAAGTACTGTTAAGCGATTATGATAGACATTGATACCCTCAACTCCATCATCTCTCAATATTCCATCCCACAGAGTATTATCTAGATCTAAAACTACGCATTTTATCTTTCGACCATGAACTTTCACAACCTTGAGATGATCTACAAGTTCCATTGAAATTGTAACTGCACCCTCTCTTGTGAAATGCTCATAAACGCCATCAGCATCATTTTCTCTGATTTGAAGTCCAGTTGCTGCTTTGAGAAAAGTTTCATTGACAGATAGAACATACAAATCTTCATCTTGTTTTGCTAAATCATAGAAAGAGGATTCCAATCTATTCAAAAACTCTCTTAAACTATAACTACGCTCTAAATTCTTGTAATCAAATCTTCCAAAAGCAGGTCTTATTACAAGAGGATAGGTCATAATAAAGTATATTGCATTAAGCTTTGTTTTAGCTTGCTTTATACCATTATGAAGTCGTTGTTTAACGAATTCCAGCTGCTCATCTTGCGATTTGAAATCGGATTTATTATGTTGAATAGAACCTATTTCACTTCTAATAAACTGAACATCACTCAAAACAACAATGTTTGGATTGAATGTATATACTCCACTTTTGAAATCACTTAAAACCAGATTAGGATCAGGTGATTCATTATAATCAAATGTTAAATAACATGAAACGCCATTTGCTTCAAAAAACTCTTTCATAAATTCTAATTCACACCCGCCAACAAATGCAATTCTTTGTTGTGCTAAGAATTCTTTATCTTCTTTGAGAAGTTCAGTTGCTATATTAATAGGCCGAGCTGCTTGTTTATATTCTTGAGTGAGTCTAGTAAGTACCGTATTTCTAAACTTCTTGTCAGTAATCATCCGCTTCATTATTGAAAGAATTCTTTTTAGACTCATCAGCTTTTTACTCCAGTATCTCTAATACCACCAATCAGCGTGAATTAGTATTTGAACAACATCTCCTAATTTAGCTTCTTTTAATTTGTCAAAGATGTGGGACCCATGTTGTTTAAACATGTTCTTCCCACCTGCATCTGTTATATAGATATCTCTTTTCATATCATAAGTAGACCAAACATCAAGTTTTGCTTTGTCTACTAAAGACCAAATCTTCTGGTTTGAATATTTATCCCCGTGAGGGGATACCACTTTGATTGGTGTATACTCTCTTAATTTATTTAATTCCTTCGTAAATAGGACTAGGGCTTCTTCAGTATTTCCTTCTGTTTGGCTTAAAACTTCGTAATGAAAACCGATTTCAAAACCTTCTGAATGCAAATATTGTATAATAGGTATTGATTTCTCAAAAATATATTTTTCAGAATGTAATCTGAAAAATAATGTAGAAGAGATATTCTTTTCCTTTTCTATTTTTATTATGTTTAAGAGTCTATTGAGGGATAAATCAACATCATGTCTAAGAAAAACATGTATCTTGTTTTTATCAAGTTGTGGAGTCTGATTAAATTCACTAAAACGCTTTACTGAGTATTGTTCCTTTTTTAATTCGTCTAGAAAGTCAGCATACACACTCAATTTGTAGCAATTACTCCATTTTCTGAAAAAATAGATTAAGGAAAGGTTCAATATTAATCCGATACTGAGTACTAGAGGCGCTATCCATTGAGGAGGTGACCACTCATAGATGTAGAGGATAAGATAGCTACTAACAACCACTGATAGTAAAGCAAAGAAGTTCAATGGCTGATAGAAAGGTAACATATCTATGAAAAGAGTAGCATAGCGATATTCTTGAAACAAAGAGTAGATTAAGAAAATCCACGTGAGTAAGGATAATCCCAATAAAATCGCTACAATAATCCACAGCATCGTTGATTATCTTAAATTTCATTAGTAAAAAAATCTTATGATTTAAATCCTTAAATCCTTCAATTGAACAGTAAGAAAAAGACTTAAAAGAATGAGGTTGAAAGAAATTGATAGACGCAGCGCCGTGGGGTAGCATGGAAAACCCGTCGGGCTCATAAATTCTAACCTTAAAGGTTGAGAAACCCGAAGATCAATGGTTCAAGTCCATTCGGCGCTACCAAATTTCTTTTACAAAATCTTTATCAGTTTCTACACTAATTAAACAAAAGTGAATCGTAAAAATCTCATTATTACTACAGCTGTTACAGCTGCAATCATAGTCTCGTTTTCTGTAGGTCTTCCTCTATATTTTCACTATAGTAACATCTACTATCCTCCTGTTACAATAATCTCATATGAGCTCAATCCTACAGCAGGAGAAGAATGGACGCTAAATGTTTCTGCTAGAACTAGTGGATGTTATCGCATGAAAACACCTGTTGTGGAGATTTCTGAAAAGCAGGAATACACGGTTCTTATTACTATAAAATCTAAATTACTGAGAAGAGTCATCTGTCCTGGAATTTTCTATCATATGAATTATTTATTTCAAATAATTTTTCCTCTCCCAGGAAATTGGACTGTTCATTGCAACGATAAAACAATCACAATATATGTTCAAGAACCATGTTATTGCTAAAACGCACCTGTTTCCATTTCTTTGATAATTGCAATAGTTAGTTTATAGGCTTCTTGCAGAAGCTTTTCATCCACATTTTCATCTGTATCTTCTGTTGAATGCCACAGATCAAAAACATTATTTTTCCCATAACAAGCAATAGTTGCTCCTTTGAATCCTCTCTTGGAGAAGCTTCCTGCATCTGTATTGCCATAATGTATTTGAATTGCTCGCAATTCCATTTCTAATTTCTTTCCTACTTCTTGGATGAAAACAACCAATTCTTCATCATGTATCACATTATTATCTCTCTCCTTGGAAATAATACCTAGGGTTCCGCGTCCTAAAACCTCGTAATTAATATTGATCACATCATTTAGTTCATTTAATCGTTTATTGACATAATGAGTACTTCCGACCAATCCCGGTTCTTCTCCACCGAACGATATTAATCTTACCTCCAAGTTTTTTGGAGGATTCTCTTTTAGATAATTCCCTATTGCTATCAGCATTGAAACTGAAGTCAAATTATCATTTGCACCTATCAAAGGTGTTTTTGTAACCATATTCGATAAGAAATAAAATGCCAATATTAATCCAAAAAGCGCAGGTATGAAAAGAATATCAGGCAAAATCCACCAGGATATAGAAATCACTCCAACATTATAACTAAAGAGTTCAACTATCCCCGCGGAAGGTAGAAAGAATGCGATTGATTTCCATATTCCTGATACAAGTAGAAATACAATACCCAAGATTGCACCATTTTGGATTAAATCAACTTTCGCAACATTCTTTTCAAAAAGAGGCATATGAAATGCTGAATCATGATGCCCTGAAAAAATAAGCAATTTTTTCTTTTTATCAGTTGGAGAAAATTTAGCTATTACATTTTTACTTTGTGACTTCTTCACAAGCATATTAACTAAGTTCTTATCTCGAAATCTAGCTAGATAATAAATTAACAACATTAAAATCGATATAAAAATTGCTAATGGTGGTAAGATAAAGTAAAAGACTGTAGAGATGAAATATCCCCAAACTAGAAATTGTATCAAATATTGTAGAGATCTACCTACAACAGGGAAAGATTCTAGTTCAACATCAGAGGAGAATGATCTAAATTGCTGTTCAATGTATTCAATAGCTTTATGATCAGCTTCTGAACCCGCTATTCGAGGTCCAAAATTATCAGATATATATTTTATCGAATCTAACATAGATTTCATTTCTCTGAAAGCAAAAGCAGTTTTATTTTAGTGTTAACAGATGAAATTAAGATACGCTTTTTTTCTTTGTTTTATTTTCATGATCTTTTAGTTTAAGACTCACTTCATGTCTAATTTCATTTAATTTTAAAAGAACAAAATCAACTGCATCCATATCGATTGTAGATGTTTGATCTGTAGGTCGTTTTAGGTTTTTCAGTAACTCTTCCTTTTCTATTTCGCTCATACAATCGCCTTGTTTCTTCTGTATGGATTCAATTGTTTTATCTATGGAAACTAATGAAACTCCTTTATTAATTCTTTGTAACATTAATGGAATACAGAAAATTTCCTAATTAAAAAGTACAAAATATACGATAAAGCTTGCAAGGTGAAAGGAGGTACAGGAGGGAGCAGATCGTTAAAAGAACTGAAATTAATGGACGGACTAATTTTAATTTTCCTCGCTGTACCTCTCAAGCTTGCGCTTGTTCAGACACTTATATAGTATGTCATTTTAATTATTGGAATGCAAAAAATAAAGTGATTCCAGTGCTCGAATTTAACCCTAAATGAAAGCTTCTAATTGTTCTTTTAACAGTGCTATAACAAATCTTTGGAAATCGTCTGCTGCACCAAAATAAGACATTTCTGCACTCGGATAAAAAACAACAGAATGTGAAACATAAGTAGCACCGTGAACTACAGACCACAAATACAATACCAGTTTTTCTACATTTACATCTTTTAAGGTTCCGATTTCAACTGATTTTCGTAACATTTTTACTAATGTTTCAATGGTTTTTGGAGGAGAGATGAAACTACATTGTTCTATAGATATAGACGAGAAGATTGCAACTCTTGCTAGATTATTAGATGAGGGAATATCTATCATCAAGTGGGAAGAAACCAACGATGTAATATTACAACTATTTGAACTAGTTCTCCGAAACTGTAGTATACTCTACAGATAGTTCATACTGGGTTCTAAAAAGGTATCATATTAAATATATCTCTTTGTTAGAAGAGTGATTAAAGATACTTTTCTCATGTTAAATAAATAATTCTGATATCATTTAAAAAAAAGCAGAGAACAGATAAAATTAACGATTCTCATATTAGAGGGGCATTTAACGAAAATGTTTTTATAAAAGAAAACGAAAGTTCTTAGGATGAATCATATAAGCAGAAGGATGAAAAATGTAATAACAAGAAGCATACTAATCATTGTCATTACAATTATTCTTCTCGTTTTATTATCCACTAATTCCAGAGCATACTCTTATTATGTTAAAACCTTTGCAATTGATGCTTATGATTATGAATACATAATAGCAAGTACAGGAGATCAAACATTCAATGTAAAACTTACAACTGAATCCATATACGGATATAATCCAGTTACTATATACATCTTTGATAAAGAGAATTTTAAAAATTGGGAAGAGGATTTTTCGTATAAATTCATTAATTCAACATATAACCCAGATGGTGATTACTATCTACATCTAAATGAAAAGAGCAGATATTATCTTGTAATTGATAATTCAAAAAGTTTTTTCGATTCAAAAATAACTATTACGCTTAGCACATATGGATTTTATGGAGGAGAAATATTTGTTAGAGAAAATGAGTTGTCGAATCGCTTCTATATTTTATTCACCATATTGCTTGCACCTCTAACATTCATAGCTATTCGAGTGTCAAAAAGGAAAAAACAGAGTCCTATGAAAATGAACAAGCAACAATAATTCACTCCTCTTAATCTCCCCCAGGATCAACCAAATCCTGTACTAAATGCTATTATGAAGTTGGAATACATATAAAAGCGTGCCCAAATTTTGGAAATAAATCTAGGTAAATACCTTCATTTTTGTCTTTTTGTAAAAGTCTAAAGTAATATAAAAGATAGTGAGTATTCTGTATTGATTTAATGGACAAGAATACTATCTTAGAACACAAACTCCCTCCAGAGCTTAAAATAATCTTAGAAGAGTATGACTGGGTAGTAAACACAATTGGTTGTTCAAGAACCGAAGTTTTCAAACTAGATAATAGACACCAGACATTGTATTTAAAAATAAACAAACCAGAATCAGTTTTTAATTTGGAAAGGGAAAAAACAATTTTAAAATGGCTAGAAAGTAAATTGCTTGTTCCACAAGTACTCTTTTTTTGTAAATACAAGGGCAAGGAGTATTTGCTTATGTCAGAAATAGAAGGTGAAGTTTCTTTTAAGGCAAATTCAGATGAAATAAAAAGACAAAACGTTAAGATACTAGCTGAAGGACTAAAAAAGATTCATTCCATGGATTATTCTGATTGTCCAATAAATAATTCCCCAGATAACCTTCTACAAATTGCAAAAGATAAACTGGAGAATAAAAAAATTGATAATAGTAAATTTGATGAAAGATGGAGTGATAAAACACCTGAAGAATTATTTCAGGAGATACTAAAGAATAAACCTAGAAAGTACGATTATGTTTTTTCACATGGAGATTACTGTTTACCCAATGTAATTGTTAAGAACAAAGAATTAAGTGGCTTTATTGATTGGTCGTTTGGGGGGATAAATGATAGATACTTTGATTTTGCAGCTGTTGCATGGAGCATTGGGTATAATTTAGGGGGAGAGTGGGTCAAATACTTTTTTGAGGACTATGGTCTAGAGGAAATTGATTGGAATAGAATGAAATTCTTTCAAATGCTAAACGAATTCTTTCAACTATCATAAGAAGATGCAACTATACCATTAGATTTATTTTTACATGAATTATCTTAACATCATGAGTTTGCGTTTTGATTCTTATCGCGCTCCTGTTTATGGTAAAAGAGGGATAGTAGCTTCTAGTCAACCATTAGCTTCAGAAGCAGGAATGAGAATTCTTCAACAAGGAGGAAATGCGGCAGATGCAGCTGTTGCCACAGCTGCAGCATTGAACGTCACAGAACCATGTTCAACAGGAATCGGTGGGGATTGCTTTTGTTTATTCTTTGATAATAAAACTAAAACTGTGTCTGGACTCAATGCAAGTGGTCGATCACCCGCAGATCTTAATCTAGAATTTCTTTCAGAACAAGGAATAACAGAGTCTTTACCATCCCTGAGTGTTCATACAATAACTGTTCCAGGTGCAGCTGCTGGGTGGACTGATACAATAGAAAAATTCGGTACTTTGGAGCTTAAAACAATTTTAGCTC
The DNA here is from genome assembly GCA_013166775.1 of Promethearchaeati archaeon. Classification (GTDB taxonomy): domain Archaea; phylum Asgardarchaeota; class Heimdallarchaeia; order Heimdallarchaeales; family Heimdallarchaeaceae; genus UBA460. Next base: position 189,414 of record JABLTJ010000001.1, on the reverse strand, counting down.
CAGCTATTGAGTTAGCTGAAGAAGGGTTCCCAGTTGCTCCATTTACTGCTAGAGCTTGGAATCGTAGTACAAGAATATTGAAAATGGGTCCTTTCGCTGAAGAAATGTTACTAAATGGCGAAGCACCAAAAGAGGGAGAACTCATGAAGAATCCAACCCTCGCACAAACTTTCAAAGAACTTGCTGAGCATGGAAAAGCTGGATTTTATGAAGGAAGAATCGCAGAAGCAATTATTGAATTAATCCAATCCAAAGAAGGTACAATGTCTCTCGAAGATTTAAAGAATCATCACAGTACATTTGATGAACCTATATCAACTAATTATCGAGGAGTAGAGGTTTATGAAATCCCTCCAAATGGTCAAGGAATTACTGCTCTTATTGCTCTTAATATTCTAGAAGAGTTTGACATAGGCAAAATGGAACACTCTTCAATCGAACATCTACATGTGATGATCGAAGCTATGAGAATAGCATTTGCAGATACTCGCTGGTATGTTGCAGATCCTGCAATCGTGAATATCCCAATAAAGGAATTAATTTCAAAACAATACGCGGCTAAAAGAAGAGAATTGATTGATTTAAAGAAAGCAACGATTGATGTTCAACGAGGATCCCCAACTACTAGTTCAGATACTGTTTACTTTTCTGTAGCGGATGGAGAAGGAAATGCTTGTAGTTTTATAAACTCAAACTATATGGGATTTGGTACTGGTTTGATACCTAAAGGATGTGGATTTACACTACAGAATCGAGGAGCAAACTTTTCTCTTGATGAAAATCATCCAAATGCTCTAGGACCAAAAAAGCGACCATATCACACAATTATTCCTGGAATGGCAACAAAGAATGATGAACTTTATGCGAGTTTTGGTGTAATGGGAGGTTTCAATCAACCTCAAGGTCATGCTCAGGTCATATGTAATATGGTTGATTTTGAAATGAATCCACAAGAAGCCCTTAATGCCCCAAGATTTACTATTCGAGATGGAACAAGTGGTGGAAGAGTGGCTCTTGAAGAAGGGATTAGCACTGCTACAATGAGCACATTAAGCAATATGGGTCATGAAATCATTCCTACCTCAGGTGTATCTCGTATGATTTTTGGGAGAGGACAGATTATAACTCGTAACCCAAAAAATGGTGTCCTCTGTGGTGGTTCTAGTCCCCGTGCAGACGGATTAGCTATTGGTTGGTAAACCATCTAGTTTGAAAAAATCAGGGATTTTATAACAACAGGAACTACTTGTCCTTCAGCTTTTGGTATATCAATATCAATGAAATCTCCCTCTTCAACTAAAATTTCATCTATTGAAATTATATTCTTTGTTGCAGTCGTTTCTCTCATCATAACATTTCCAACAGAATTTCCCACATCTCTATCAAAAACCATGATAACAGGTTTTTCTTTTCTTATTGTATTTTGCAAAGCATTGGCTACTCCTTTAGTAAAAGTAGTTAATCCTGCGTAAGAACCACCAATAGCACCTTTGAATAAGAGAGCAACAATTTCATCTCCTTCTTCAATATCAAATAGATCAAGACTCTTTAGAATAGAATTTGTAATATTATTTTCAGTAATATTCTTGGTGTTAATTTTGGGTTCTATTACTGGCAAATTATGCAAAGGTAAAACATCTGGATCTGAAATATGAGTAGTAACACCAGATACTTGTAGTGTATACTGCCCAGCTCCAATGACTGTTGCTCGGATCAATTCTGTTGGTTCATGAATCACTATTCCGGTTTCTCTAATTATTCGCTGAATTTCATCACTAAGATAATTACCTAAATCCTTGTAATCATGATCAGTTTTTTTGTAAATATATTCTGCTACTCCTCCTGAAAACATAAATTCATCTATCTTCCCCTCATAATCTAATGGATTTGTCATTAGAAGCTTTTTTGCAGAATTAGAATGAATTTTCTGATTCAACACTTCAAACAAGCACTCTGCGAGTTTTCTAGCTAGGATTCTTTTTTGATTTTCCGAGAGTTTTAATCCATAATCAAACTTAACTCCTATATCATCTTCGAATATTCTTATAGGGGATTCTATTCTTATTATCTTGTTTTCCCGATCAAAAGCTAATAATCTTCCGCCAACATTAACGCAAGCAGCATCAACTATATCCCCGTCCCTTACAATAGCTATGTTACTAGTTCCTCCACCCACATCTATGTTCACAACTGTTTTCTTTTCGTTTTTTGAATAATTTACTGCCCCAGATCCCATAGCTGCGATAACAGACTCAAAATTAGGACCAGCAGCTGCACACACAAACTTCCCTGCTTTATGTGCTAAAGCTTTAACTAATTCTTCTGCATTCTCCTTTTTTGCACTTTCTCCTGTTATAATAACAGCTCCAGTATCGATATCTTCTATTGAAATGTTTGCTGCTTCGTATTCTTGTTTCAGAAATTCAACCAATTTTAAATAATTTATAACTTGTCCATCAAGCAGAGGAGTCAAGATAATATTTCCTTTATAGAGAATTTCTCGTTCTGTTACTTCGAATTTCACACCTCTGGGAGTAAAAACCTTCTCTAGTTTAAGCTTCGAGAAAATTAAATGAGAAGTTGTAGTTCCTACATCAATTCCAGCGCTTACTAAGCTTATAACATGTTCATCAGTCATGAGCTTTCCTCAAGGGATTAAATTTTCCACAATAAAAACATCTTAAAGCATTTTGGTTGAAGCATTTTCTTAAACGAAAATGAATATTAAGAGAAAAGATTTAAAATGTTTATTGTTTTATAGGCACGTGTATAATTATGGTTTCGCAAAGTACTGAATCACAAGAGCAAGCAGCTCATTCCACAGATATGCGTCCTCGTTCGTTTGGGGAAGTATGGAAAGATTGGTCTTTAGCTTCATTAAAATTCATTGGGAAGAAAATTCATTCACCATTTGGAATATATCTTATCGCCACATGGTTAGTAAGTATCTTGTCTATATGTATAACTAATACTTTAAGAGGCGAAAGTTTCTTTGAAGGTCCAAGATACTGGATGGATATTTTTCTTACTTATGGACTTAATTCTAATCAAAATCCTAACTTAAGATTTATCGCAAAGCCTTTTGTAATTTGGTTTTTTGCACCAATTGTAACACTATTATTTGGGTTTACACTTTTCATGCTCACTGATAGTGGATTCTTCAGAAACGGAGCAGATCCCATTTCAGAGATTGCTTTTAATCAAAAACATAGATTCTTCAATGCACCTAATATTTGGGGCTCAAATGTTCACATAAATGGTTCTTCAATTATATTAAACGATCCTAGTCCAAAAGGCACGCAAACTTACTTCTGGATTGTTTGGATACCCATCTTATTGGGTGCTTTTATTACAGCTGTTTACAATTTCATAGTATTCAAGAAAATAAAGAAAACAAAATATCTACCAAAAGCAAGTACTTTCTTGGTTGCTATCTTTGTGGGTAGCTTAATAGTAGGAACAGCTTTAGCTCTGATGACTGGTGATATTAGATTAAATTTTCAAGATATATTCTATTCTCTGTTCATTGAAAGAGTTACAAATAATTTTCTAGAATATGGGTTTGAGTATGGGTTGCGAGGTCAATATCACCCTATTGGAGTTACTTTCACTATGTGGTTAATCAATTTGGTTCCATTCTTGATTGTTTATGGTTTCTTAATAATAATAGGAAATATTGATAATTTGTGGAAGAACATAGATTTTCCAGTTCGAAAGATCAAAGAATTTATCCAAGCAAGACAAACTCCAGAGTTAATATTTGAAGGAAGCACTGAAAATTAAAAAGGATAATTTGTCAATTGACAAATTATCTAATTTCTTTCTATTTGGGATTATTCAGTATTGGTGCGGTTAGTAAATCATGTAAATAGCAAAGTTTTAACAAGATAAACAATCTTATTAGTGCTTAAAAGGAGATTTTTTTGATGCCTTCAGATATCAATATACAATCAGGAGATGAAACATTAAGTATCGATATTGAATCAATACCTATTCTAGAAGTTGAAGACATCATTAAAATTTATAAGACAGGAAAAATAGAAACCCAAGCATTGAGAGGGGTATCCTTCAAAGTATTACCGAGAGAAAAACTATTTCTAATAGGTCCAAGTGGTTCTGGAAAAACCACTTTAGTTTCTATAATTGCTGGGATGGTGAAACCTTCTTCTGGAAAAGTGTTCTGGAAAGACTTAGCAAAGGACATTACAAGATCATCACTTGAAGAAATTATTAAAGCAAGACGGAATTTTGCAGGTGTAATTTTTCAAGATAGCAGACTTTTACCACACCTTACAGTAGAGGAGAATATTGTATTAGCGGGACACTATGCAAAGGTTCAATCCCACATAATAGAAGAAAGGACTGAATTCCTTTTGCAATTCTTAGGGATATGGGATAAAAGGAATAAGAAACAAAACACACTGTCTGGTGGAGAAAGAAAACGAGCAGCTATTGCTACAACATTAATCACTAATCCAACAATAATGATCGGGGACGAACCCACAGGAGATCTTGATGTAGTAACAGCAGAGAATATTCTAGATTTGTTTGACAAAATTAATGAGGAACTTGGAATTGCCATATGTATAGTTACCCACTCCCAACAAGTTGCTACACGTGCTGATAGAATATTGGAATTGAAGGATGGTATTGTTCAAGGTCAACATAGTAGCAAAATACAACTAAGAAAATTAGACAAAAGCAGAATATTATCTGTGGACAGACAAAATAGGTTAGCTATTCCAAAATCAATATTACAAGAGATAGATAATCCAAAAAATTTCTCAATTTCTATAGAAAACAAAAATATTGTACTGAAACCTATAACATACACAAATCTCTTCAACAAGAATACACCAGCTAGAACATGTAGGATTTGCGGAAATTTGGAGAAAACTAAATCAAATTTCTGCTCTAATTGTGGTGCAGTAATCACACAAGACAGTGAAAACTAATGGATGAACTGGAAAAAAAATGGAAAAACAAAGAAGTAGACAATATTGAATTAGAAGAGGAGAAGGAAGAAAAAGAAATTCGAGTAAATTGGCCAAGAATTGCTTTTCTAGGTTTTATTACATCTCTAGCATTTGTAATAATTGATGTGATAATTGGATTAATTCTTTATTTCGGTTTTAGCCAGGATATGCTTTATATTCTCTATTTTATGCAGTATTTTACTTTTGGAGAGGCAGGTTTAGTAATTTTTCTAGGGGCATGCATAGGGAATTTTGGTCAATCAGTTGTAGTTTCAAATTTGAAGGAAAAAATAGTGGGTTCTGATCCAATTAGTAAAGATAGTATACGTGAAGCCACTTTCAATGCTTTTACTTACTATTTCGCAGGAGTATTGCTATTACTTTATACTACAATCATGTGGAGAATTTTGACACTAATATATAGTTAGTTTCAGAAAAAAAAATCGCAGTTATCATTAATTTGAATTAGAATATCTATCTTTCAAGAAGAAGGAGAAAGTAGAGTTAATTTCGTTTTACAAAAAGGACATCGTTCTTTTTCTTTAATCCAGGTTGTCAGATGGTTGAAATGAAAGATGTGCTCACAGAGAGGACATTCTATCCCATTCTCATAAACAGGTTCTAGACAGATGATACATTTATTTGAGGTTTCTTTATCTTTCAACTTTGCTATGTCAACTTCTTCCGCTTTTTTGAGAATTCTGTCTGCAATTATTATTGTTTCCTGCATAATTGGTTTCTTTGACTCAACTTTTTGTTTAATTGTTCCAATTATTTTAGCATTATTTTGAAGATAATTCATGTAATTACCTAGAGTTCCTTTGCTGATGTCTGGATCTCCAACAACTATTAGTTTCTTCTTTGCTCGAGTAATGGCAACATTTAACCTACGATTATCAGCAAAACCTTTGTTACCATGAAATTCGGATTCTGTTAATGAGATAATTATAATTTCACGGTCACTTCCTTGGAATCGATCTACAGTGTCCACTGTAATAGCAGTTGGTAGATTTCTTCTAATCTCACTAACTTGACCTCTGTATGGACATATTATACCAAGTTGTTCTTTCTCCAATCCTAATTTCTGAAGATTTGGAACAACTTCACTTATTATTCTTGCTTCTTCCTTGTTGAGTTTTTTATCATGTACAAAAACACCTTTAGTTGGAAGGAAAACTAAAGGATTTTCTGGATTGTAGATTTCAGCATTTTTGAGAGTTTCAAATTTCTCTTTGAAATTAGTTAAATTTGATAGAGATTGTGAACTAATCCCTTCATCAAAGGATTCCAATTTTCCATCATAAAATTCGTTGTTTGAAAATTCAATTAATTTTTCATTCATTCTGAATTGTCTCGTCAGAAGATGTATATCTCCAGAATACGCGTTTGCTAATCTTTCAAATATTGAAATCCCCAATCCTTCTTGTAATACCTTTGGATTTTGAATAACGGGTGGGAGTTGTTTATGATCACCAACAAGAACAAATCTATCTCCTTCAATCAGTGCAGATAGAACTGTTGTTTCAGTCATTTGACTGGCTTCATCGATAATTACAGTTTGAATACCCATCTTCTCAAAAATAGGATTTGAAATTGTGGAAGTTGTCGATACTATAATTGGAATATCCTCAAGAATCTTTGTTATGGATCTATCCACGTTCTTTTCTTTATATGCCTTCAGAGTAAAGTTGCGGATTTCTGATTGAATAGAGTGAGTTTCACCAAGCCTTACAAATCCATTATATCCATTTTCCAGCAAATATTTGCAAATATTATCAACCGCTCTATTTGTAAAAGCAGCAAGTAATACTTTTTCACCTTTGTTTGCAAGAGTAATAGCTGCTTTTGCAATTACATAGGTTTTCCCTGTTCCCGCTGGTCCTTGAATAAGACAATAATTTTGAGTCCCCAATATTCTTTCAATTGCTTGATTCTGAATTTGGTTATTGGAGATGTAATTCCCTTTCGCATGTTTTATATCAGGAGGTTTTTCTTCAATTACATATTCCTTGTACTTGTTTTTCCGAAATACTAGATTGAAAAGACCTCTTTGTTGTCTTCTGAAACCAACGTCAATTGAATACTGATCCACAACTGTAATCTTTTCTGACATTGAACGAAGAATAATTTCAATAGAAGAACCGCTTATGGAAGACACCACTCCTGTCACTATGTATCCCTTGAGAATATCACCTTGACTAAGAACAACAATATCTCCCTCACGCAATTCTGACTGATTATTGCATGAAAATAGTAAACGAGAATGTCCTATTTCTTGAGTTTCATTTTCCAAAACTAAATTATCAATTGATTTACCTTTAGCAACTCTTTGTTCAACTTTGAGTTTCCACAAATCAGAGAAATTCCTACGAGATTCATTTTTCTCCTCTCTTACCCAACGTGTATATTTGTTGAAATAGTCCTGATGAGACTTCGGCAATGTTTTTTTTGTGCAATATGATTCATGATGACATGTAGAACAATTGCGTTCTTGGTTTAAACCTGCACACACAATTGCACAATAGTGTTTCACAAAGCAATTTCTGCATTTATTCTTATCTTTGGGTGGGAGAATATTAGGTTCATAGCCTAAATAAGAAACTCTGTATGCGGTGTTTCTTTGAATCATTGCATATCTTAACAAACCCCAATTTGGTGCAGCACTCTTTTCTACAACTTTTTTTGTACCCACATAGATTACTGTCCCCTCATTTGGTTTAGTTTGCTCAGTAAAATTTTCCAAACCATAACGATACGCTGTTACTTGGAGTAGATCTGAAAAACGTATTTCCTTATCTTCTGTTAGTTTTGCTGTTTTTAATTCAAAAATATGGTCATTATGTAGTATATCTATTCTTCCCCTAATTCCATAAAAGGGGGATAGAAACAATATTTCAGGTATAGTTTGACCTTTCAAATTCTCAACAAAAGGATCAAGACATTCAGCCATTTCTCGAACATCTTGATAAACAGCTTCTTTTGTATATCCAATATTTTCATATTGTAGTGAAAACGCATCTAGTACAGCCGAAAGCTCCTCTGATGGTCTGGATTTACTTACTATAGCAGAATTCAAACAATCATGAACAATTGATCCCCTTATAGCTACGTAAGGAGAGGGTAATTCACCCACAATTTCATTTAAATAGTAACTTCGAGGACAAAAAGACACACTATTTATAGCAGTTGCATTAATCAAGATATCAGAATCTACTATGAAAATTGATTTCGAACCAACTGAATAAAAAATAGCATCATCCTTCTCTTTTTTTTCTGCGTTAAAAACTCTAAAAGATGTGAAAGGTTGTATATATTCACCTATATCATGCCAAGGCGACCATAGATTTATCACAACATTTTCTTTCTTGATTGTAGCTAGAATTGTTGAGCGAGGATTGTCACTATTAGAACTTGAAAGAGTTTTAATATATACACCTGCTAAGTTTGCCATTGTCATTTTACAAATGAGAGTTTAGTAAATAAAGATGTTGTAGTATATGTGGTTGAAAGAGAATCTTTAGAAGATACAAACATAAATAATACTAGTTAAAAATATAAATAAGAGAAAAAGGAAAATGTTTTACTCAAAGTCTATACATTCACTTGGACATTCGTCAATGCAAAGACCACAATCAGTACATTCTTCTTTTCTAACTGGTACGGAAATATCTTTGACTAGTTCATAAACATTTTCAGGACAGATATCTATACAAGCCTCACAAGCAGTACAACATTCAGCATTTACAACTGTTGGCATTTTTTCTAACTCCTAAATTAATTAATTTGCTTCTCTTATCATCCCTTTTTAAATTCTTCTACATCAGCATGCATTTTAGATTTAACAGAAAAAAATGAAAAAAGAAAAGATACTATTTTATTTGGACAGATCTTCCTCTTCCGAAATCAGAAATCACAATGTATGATACTAATTTTGCGAAATATGTTGATCTACTAAGAATACCAACAACTTCATTCGTTGCTTCATCTTGAGCAGCAATCAGAACTTCTTCATTTTCTCGTTCGACACCAATGAAACGAGGCATTTCAGCACCTGTTCCTGTATCCCTTAGTTTTCTTAATTCCACATTAGCTTGAACATCTGTTATAGTATTTATCCAATCTCTATCCATTTCTTCATCTAAACTAGTTATTATAGTGACTTTAGCTGTAGCTGGAAGCTGCTTTATAGATTCTGTTGGAATATATTCAATTTTAGGTACCATAATAGTTACTCCTCTCTTTGTATCTTTTACAATTCTAGACAAGTGATCCAAAACAGCTTCTAATCCTACAATTGAAGTTGTTTGAACGGGAGGAATTTGCGTTTCACTTGATGTGGCTTCTAAGGTTCTAAAATCGTTTTTTAGTTTCATTGTAGCACTTATTAGATAGTTAGCTGTATCTGTTAATTTTCTTTCTGAAGCTTCAATAAACTTAACAGAAGAGTCAACTTCCTCAGTCAACTTACCAGAGACAAGCTCCTTACTCTCTCGTATTCCGCTTTTTGAACTATCAATTGCATCTCTCGAAATGTTTATCGCAGATTCTATTGTTTTTTGAAGATGATTGTTTAATCCAGAAACAACCTCAGAAATGGTTGATTGAAGTAGACTTTTAGATTCATTATATTTTTCATTAAGCTTTGTTTCAGTTTCTTGAGAGAGAAAATCTAATCTTTGTGATATTTCTCCCCAATTCTCTTTCAAAGATGACGATTCTGCATCAAGATCTTGAATAAGTGTTGTATTTAGTTGAGTCGATAATTCTTTGAATTTGACTAATTGAGCTCGTATACTGTTTACAATCTCTTCTGTTGATGCAGTAATTTGTGCTATTAAATTCTCCTCAAATCCACTGAATCGAGTAATTGCTGTCTCTTTGACTTCATTTATTTTTTCATTGTATTCATTAATTGCAGTAGTATATTTTGCATCTAGTTTTTGAATGAATATATCTCTTTCACTAACTATATTGTTCCTCTGATTTTGTTCTTTGTTTCCTAAATCAGTGAATTTTAAGTTCATACTTTCTCTGATTTGAGAAACTGAACTTGAAATTGCTTGGTTTTTTTGCTGCATTAGCTCTTCTAATAAACTAATTTTAATTTGTGATACTTTCTCGTTTAAAGCGGAGAGAGATTCCTTAATTTGAAGAGAAATATCTTCTACTTTGTTGTTCAAAACCATATCAAGGGAATTGTTTAATTCAGTAAGAGAACTTGAAACTGTTTCTGAAATTCCTTCTATTGTTTGTTCAGTATCCCTAGTTATTTCAGTGGAATATCCAACATACTTCTCAGTTTGACTTCTGTTGAATGCTCTTACATCCATTTTTGTAGTATCTATGTTTTGTTTAATTTGTGCGATTGTTGAATCTATGTCATTTAGATACTGTTGATTCATTTCATCAAATTTCGGTTTTACTACCTGTGCAGTTGCTGATATTTTGTTAATGGATGCTTGAGAATTTTCCTCTATCTCTGTAGTGAATGTAGTAAGATTCTCCTCGTTTTTTGCTTTAATATTAGAAACAGAAGAATCGATAGAAGCTTTAGATTCATTCAAGCTATTTAGGCTGTCTGCAAATACACTCTGCAATGTTGTTTGAACGTTTCTTCGATGATTATCTTGATCAGAGAGTATTTTGGTTGAAAAATCTCCTGTTTTCTGACTAATATCTTCTTTTTGTTGCTGGTTTAAGGTTTTAATTGAAGAAGATGTGTGTGTTAGTTTCTGATCTAATTCTGCTTCTTTTCTCGATACTGATTCATTTAAGCTAACAGATAGATTATCTTTCAATTGATTAAATGTTCCTTTCTTTTCTTGTAGAAAAGATGTTGTCTTTCCAAGAGTGCTTTTAACATTCTCACTTAGTTGATCGCTTGTTGCTCCCAAGTAGTCCAATGGGATTTTCACGTAGTATTTTTTCACATATCCTTCTGAAGCACCAACTGCACCTTTATTCAGAAGAGAATCTAATGCAACCTTTACCTTTGAAAAATGTAACTTGCTAAACTGCGTTATTTCAAAAGTAGTTAATTGTCCTCCACCTAAAAGAAGTTGGTAAACTTGTTTTTCTTCAGGATTTAATTGTAATCTTTCAATAAAAGACATTTTTTTCACCTATTTAGTAGTTCAAAATTCTAGGGTGATTTCAAATTATTAACCTTTTGTAAATAACAGCTCTTTAGCATCTTTAAGAATCTTTTTAACAAACGACACATAATTTCAAGTCGTGGTTATTGATGGTAGACTATGAAATCGTTTCATGGGATCAGAGTTACCAAATGACATTTTACTTATTTGAAAAAATCACTGATGATGAATTTTTTCCAGATATAATTGTTGGAATTGCTAGGGGGGGATGGATACCAGCAAGACTGTTGGCCGATTTCTATGGAAACAGGAGAACAGCAAACATCAAAATTGAATTCTATGATAATACTACCAGAGCTTCTGACGAGCCGATAATCACACAAGAAATTTCGGAGAATGTTGAGGGTAAAATAGTACTTGTAGTAGATGATGTAGCTGATTCAGGAAAAAGTCTAATTGCTGCAGTGGAGCATATCAAAAGTATGAATCCTAAAGAGATTAGAACTGCAACGTTGTATTATAAAAAACATAGTATTCTCAAACCTGATTATTACATAAGAGAAACTCAATCTTGGGTAGTTTACCCATGGGAATATGGTGAATTTGTTGCTTTCTTGTATAATCAAATGCGAGATACTATGAATGTGAAAGAAATAAGTAAGAAACTAAAAGATATAGGAATCCCTCCATCTCTTGTAGATGCATATTTCACTTTAATATTAAAACATGAAAATAACTAAGAGGAGATTTTCAGTGAACAAGGAAGAACCAGATACTAATGCTGAATTGACAGATGATGTTATAGATAGAGTAAATGTAGGAGTTGTTGCAGTTTCATTAAGCTTATACGAAGAAGGTATGAGTTTAGAAGAGCTTATTGAAGTTACTGGAATCAGAGAATCAGACGTTAGAAAAAGTCTTGATTATTTAATGAACAACCGCATGGTTCGAAAGAAATTGAATCAGGAATCATATCATGTTTCCAACTTTAAAAAAATGCTTCAATTTCTTTTATCATCTGGAATGATTTTCCCTCTTGGAGAGCAGTTTACAAAATCTAAAGAAGATAAATAATGTTTTATTTTTCCATGAATTTCTCTAAAGATATCTGTGAACTTTTTTTCTTCTTACTCTTGCTCTTTGGGATTTGAGCACTCTTCACTTCTGTTTCTTTTTTTTCTGAAACAACAGTTTTCTCATTTTTCTTTTCTTTCACTGATGGCTTTTTATCTTTTACTTCTAATTTCTTTGTTTTGTTCTGTTTAATGAAATCAAAAACTGTTACGTCTGCTTCTTTAGCTTTGGTCATCCATTGTTCAGCCATCTGAACATATGCACTCTCTTTGTGTTTCATTATTTCCTTAATGAGTTTGCTTGAATCATTTGTAAGAAAACTTATGTTCTCTTCATCGAATTGAAGAAATGCTGCAATCCCTCCAGCCATCTTGGGATCTGAATTGAAAATAATTTTAAGATAGGGGTAAATTTCCTTTACAAAAATTCTCTGAGAACAATGTAAATATTTTATACTTTTTTGTGCTATTGAATTAATTTTTGCATTTTTACCCCTAAGTCTCCCCATTAGTGCCCAATATCCAGGAAAGCCAAATTTAGTATGTTTGAAGGGTGAACTTTTAACTAGACCTACAGAGGATATAAACGTAAAGAAATATTTGAGAAATTTCCAATCTTGTTTCTTATAACAGTGAGAGAGGTATATATCTGCTTCAGCAATTAACTCATACATATTGAATAATTCTGTATTTGTACTTGCTTGTTTGTAAGCATGTTCGAAAACATACATCAGTAATTCTCTGTAATCAACATCAAGATCATCTACAGCACTCTTTGCAGATTGATAACTATCTGCCTGAAATATATTAATTAAAGCAGTATCTAAACTCTTTTCTTGATTTCGAGAAAAAAATGTTACTCCTTTTATGCCCTCAACAGATACACCCTCTAAATCGTTGATAGCTGCACGAGCATCTCCTCCGCTATTTTTTGTAATTGCTAAAAGTATATCATCACCAACATTCAAATTCTCTTTCTCTTCTATTGATTTGAGAAGAGTAAGAATTTCTTCATCCTTTAAACTTTTAAAATCAACTACAAGCATATTTCGTTTAGCAGCTTTTAAAACCGATGCTGAAGGGTCGTTTGCAGTACATATAATTGGAGTTCTTGTAGCTTTTATAGCTCTGTCAAGTGCTTGACCTCCACCCCTATCCGCGTTTCCAAATAATCCATCAGCTTCATCTACAAGAATCAGTTTACGAACTCTTGCACCTTGTAGAACAGTCCCTTCAGTAGATGATTTACCAACAAGCATTTCTACTGCTTTTTTATTTCGCTTATCACTCGCATTAACTTCTACAAATTCATAGTTGTATTTCTTTATTAGGTAGTAGACTACGCTTGTTTTACCAACACCTGCAGGACCAGCTAGCAATGCAGCTTTTTTTCTTTGCTGATTCCATGTCTTTAGCCAATTTTCCAATTTCCTTACTTCTTCCTTATTGCCAACAAAATCCTTGTAAGTTTCAGGACGGTACTTCTCTACCCATGGAATAGTTTGGCTTTTACTCTGCATCGCCATTGCGATCAAATACAATTCTTACATTTCAATATAAAAAATGTGTGTATGAGTTACTTTCTCCGACAACTTCTTACTAGAAATTGTAAAGAACGTTTCAGGACTCATCCTAGACCGGTATCAGCTGTTGAAAAACAGAAAACCTGTCCTTGGGAATCATCTCCTGTTACAAGAGGTAACTCATATCACCTGTCCCATCGAATCTACAGAAACGATGTATCCCCTGAGGAATACTTAAGCCACTGGCCTAAGGGATTAAAGCTTCCATACTCCTCCAAATCATGAAAATCTCCAGAAAGATAGTCACGAAGTATGTTCTTTGTTTTGAACGCTCCACTTGGATTTAAGACATAGGTAATTAACCTTTTAGCTATGTTCCTTGCACTGTTCAAATCAGCATTGAGTCCATACTTGCACTGGTGGCAAACGAACCGTCCTTGACTAGAGCGAGTAATGTGTTTAGAAAAACACCTCAAGTGGTTAAAACAGAAGAAAGAAGTTAGATAGTTATAGGATTTAATTATTCTTGATCAATTTTTTGCTAAAAATTGGGAGAGTAAGCAGAAAGAATGAGAGGCTAAGCCATAAAAAGGAAAGACTAGACACCCTCTCCAATTGCTCATTCAAAGGATATTTATCCACAGATTCTGCTGGACCAGCAATTTTATATTTTCCCCTTCCCTTCCAGTCAGACCAAAAATTTCCTGCTTTGTTCTCTTCATCAAACCAGTTATTATTCTTCCCTGCATCATAGCCTTGAGAAGTTCCTGAGGGATTGTTGTTAAGCAAGTAATTGTAAGCAATTTGTGTTTTATTGGTTGTATTTTCCAAATACACTCCATAATCATCATTATTTTCAATCAAATTGTAAGTTATAATACACTCTAAACTTCTTTCTGAATAAATCCCAAAGCCTTGATTATAGTGAATAGTGTTATTTGATATTTTGCTAAATCTTGAAGGAGCTAGAGCAATACCTGCTTGGGTGTTATTAAAACAATCATTCTCTGAAACGGTGCAATACCATGAGCCAATATCAAAGAAAAGGCCATATTCATTTTTAAAACAGGCATTGTTAATGATTTTAGTATGGAAAGAATTTATGTTATAAATCCCATTCCTATTATTTACACAAGTATTGTTAGTAACAATAGAATCCGATGCTCCAAATAATCTTATTCCACTTTCCGTATTGTTCTTGCATGTGTTGTTGTAAATAAGTGCAGGAGGTGTTATCCTTGTAGTTATCCCATCATTATTAAAGTCACAAACATTCTGATAAACAATAGCAACTGTTTCCCATATAATTACTCCTTCAAAAATATTAAATGTACATAGATTATCGTATACTTTTGCATCTCTAATTTTATGTGCTACTAATCCCCTCCCATTATAAGAGCAGTTATTCTCTACTACGAGAACATAATCATAGATGTCATAAGCTCTAATACCATAATTTTCATTCTGATAGCAGGTGTTATTAATAATAGCTACACTTCCCCCTAGGGTAATAGAGATCCCATCCCAACATTTTGTGCATTCATTGTCCCTAATAATGGTTGTATCTCCTACAGCATTTTCCACATATATCCCATATCTCTCTGCAGTTACAAAACAATGTTGGATAATGAACGATTTACTCACATTCTGGATATTGATTGCTTTCTCTTCTGTTGTGTTAATAGAATAATTTTCTATTCTGTAAGGATTTGTTCTCGTTCCTGTTCCTGGAAAGCCATAATCAGTAAAATTTTGGTCAGAGAGGATATTAATAGGCACATGAGTGGAAGAGGTTTTGCTTGAAGGTTGAATTGCACCTATAGGAAAGGTGAGTTCAGATACATTCTCCCATCCAATTATTGTTGTAGTCAACCCTATTAGGATTACCAATATTGCACTAATCCCAACGTAATGTTTACATACACCACTCTTCAGTCAAATCACCTCTCTGTTATTTCTATTCATAGACGTATATTATATCTTTTTCTTGTGTCTTGAAATGGATATTGTTCTTGTTAATTAGAAAAGAAGAAAAAGAAAAAGAAAGAAAAGCTTGCTGAAGCTAATCAGAATCCTAAGAATAATTCAAACAATTTCTGAGGTTTAGCGAAGATCTAAAACTGAACCTTATTCTGAACCATTGATTTCCGTTTATCCAATTCTTTCTGTCTTCTAGATCTTTCAGCAAGTTTCCTTTTACTTAAGTCAATGGCTTAACTCAGTAAGAGACCTAAGTCTCATAAAATAATCTATAGTTTGATTTATAAACTCGAAGAAATTTCTTATCTGTTTAATAGAATAAACACTTTACTATTTTGTTTAAAAAATTCTGTATTAAGATTTCTTAAAAAACTAAGTAAGAAGATAAAGAATCAGAACTCGTAATTATATTAAGGTTTTTATTTCCCGGAAACTAACTGAGAGAGATAATCATGGAGAAATTTTGTTGTTACTCCTCGTCTTGATCTTTCAATCGCTTTTCCTTTCTAAAAAGCATTTTACCAAGGATTCCACCGGCAATTCCTCCTATTAACCCAATTATTGGTATAAAGATAAATGATCCTAGAACCAAAGTTGCTAGAAATATCACAATAAATAGGGAAAAACCATTCAAACCTACAAACGTCAAACCCATTGATGCTGTCATTGTTGCGAATATAAAATCAAGAAATAGGAATGACAAAATTGCAGACCATGCTCCTGATCTGAGACCTCCTCTGGATGCTAATCCTCCTGCAAAAGAGCCAATCAACCAGATGAAGATTATTAAAATATACATTCTTGGATTTCCGAATTGATTATCAATACTGTATGAAGATAAAATATCTGGCAAAGGAATACCAATTTTCAAAAACATGTTTACAACTAACAGCATTAGCAAAATAACCCAGAAATGACCACCAGTTCCATTATCTGCTTTCATATTATTGTTTAGACCAATTAATTCTACCATATCTATAGTTGGCCAAATAATGTAAAGCAACAGAACAACAACAACAGTACATGTAATAAAACCAATAATCGATTTGAAGAATCTCTTTAGGAACATGTAAATCATGTAATTTTGTCAATTAAACTATTTAGATTTTTGCATTCACATTTTAACGTTTTAAGTCTTAATTATCCTAGAAAATAATAGATAGACAGGTTAATGATGCTTGACATTTCTCGAACTCACTCATATTAAGAGTAATAACTTCATAGCCTGCAGATCTCACTATTTCATTTGCGTTAGAGAATCTATTGGACATAACTACAGAATCTCCAATTGCCAAACAATTAACTGAATAACCTTCTTCTTTTGGTACAATAAGCAATCTCAAATTCTTAAGTAGGGGATGTTCGCTATACTTTTCTGTAGTAATCATTGTTTCTTTACCAAGATATTTCATATAACTTTTCAAATGAACTATATCAGGATTCGTAACTGTATTAACTTTGACATTCAACCACTCCATCATCTGGTTAGCGCCATGATTATTTGTTCGTTGAGTAATTCCACAAATTAATCTATCAGGTAAATGAATTACATCTCCTCCTTCAATTGTAGCAGGGGCAACAGCTCTTTTCACAGCAAGATATTGTTGTAATTCTTCTTCTACATCGACTTCTTCCCCCCTTCTACTTTCTTCTCCCATTCGAGTAATTAATGCTCTATTCTGATGGACAACAGCATTATCTTCGACAAAACATGAATCTGGAAAATCATTTTTTATTGGAAGTTCTATTATCTCAAGACCTAATTCAGATAATGTTTTACAATATTTTTCATGTTGTTCTCTAGCTTTATGTACATCGACTGTGTGATGTAAAGGGTGAGAAGAAACGCATTTTTTGTAAGTGTCACTAGGTTTTCTTACTAAAGCTTTGGATGGATGTTTCATTAATAATCATTGTAAATCTAAGAGATTGGTTTATATATTTCTCTTTATCAACAAAAAACATGGTGCTGATTGGCCAAACAATACAAGCTTATGAGGGTTTGGGATGTGAACATTTAGTTCGTTTTGCTAATCTTTTAGGTATGGAAGCATGTGAAATAAATCCAAAAGGAACTAGTTTCAAGAATATTAATGAAATAATCAATTCACTTGGGAAGATGAAAACAACCTATCACTTACCTGTAGAAGGTATTGAGGGATATGATTTTGCCCATCCAGACAAAGAGAAGGAGATTGGAGACATTATCAAATTGATTAACAAACATTCAGATGATCTTCAGTTAATTTTGGGAGTTTTTCACCCTATGGAAGAAAAAGGAAATTTTGAAACCTTGGTGGAGAATCTAAAGCAATTGAATATTAAATTAGTTGTTGAGAACATTCAGAATTATTCAGATGAAGAGTTTAAAGATCTTTATGTGAAATTTAAGGATAAACTAGGAGATCAACTACAAGGATGGCTTTTTGATGTTGCCCACTCATATTTAAGGAACGGAC
Organism: Promethearchaeati archaeon; assembly: GCA_013166775.1. Taxonomy (GTDB): domain Archaea; phylum Asgardarchaeota; class Heimdallarchaeia; order Heimdallarchaeales; family Heimdallarchaeaceae; genus UBA460. The sequence continues at coordinate 171,308 of JABLTJ010000001.1, read as the reverse complement.
CTAAGAACTATATGAACCTACTAGATAAGATGCCTTTTGATGAACTTGAAGAAATACATCTATCTGATTGTACAATAAACGAGGATTCCCATTACTCCTTTGGAGCAGGTATTATGCCAATTGAAAATATCCTAGAAGAAATGAAACGAAGAAAATTCAATAAGATAATAGTGAATGAGATTGATGCTTATCCTAGTGTATGGAGTGCGATTGATTCATATCGAAGGGTCGCTAAATATTTCAAGAAACCTCTTTATGTGAAAGTTTCAATTAGAAAACTGTTCTTTAAACCAGTTGTACAGGGACGATTAAAGAAAGCTAATATAGTTTAAATTGTGGAAGCAGAACTTCGAAATTCTATTCTGCTTCAATTTGATTAATGAGTTGAATTGAAAGGTTAATCCATTTTAGAAATGAATTTATTGCTGCTCTTGCTGAAATTGAATCTATTGCATCAATTTTTAATTTTAGAAAATTATTATGAACTTCTAAGCTAGCTTTTGCTCTATCATTTGGATTATAACCAGATTCTAAAATCAAAGTTTCATATAGTAAATTACTCATTTTTTCATTTTCCATCTCGAATTCAAGATCAATCTCAAGTCTCTTTATTGTAGAACCCATCGTCTTATTCCTCAATTTTTATTATCAGTTAAGTAAATCCTCAGGTTCTCTTGGTATCACTTTCATTTTCAATCTTGGACCTACTTGCTTATTGAGACCATTGAGAAATTCAATAAATATGATTTTTTCTTCTTCATCTATATAATCTGCATACACAGTAACATATTCTTTTCTCTTAATACTCTCAATATTGTCCTCAGTAATCCCAAATATCCTTTTAATTATGTTTTCCTCTTCTATATTTTTCAAAGAAGAGATAAGAACTGCGAAAGCTGGTTTCTTATTTCTATGTTTTTGTTGATATTCTCTTGATAGAGTGATTCCCCTAATTTTAACAGCGTAAGGGATTTCTTGGGGTGCGGTTTTCAAATCAAATATTCTCATAAAGTTTGGATTTCCTTTAACAGAATGAATAATTACTGCTGTTTCGAATCCTCTATTTTTCATCCCAGTGACACACATGAGGAGTTTAGAAGATCCTCTTACAATCCTTTCTGACTTGGGAACAACCCCAATAATATCATGTACGAAAGAACGAGTTTTATTAGCTGGTGAACGTGAAGTAGTAAATCCAATTCTACTCATATAATCAAACAGAAATTAACCATAATTAAAATGTAGGGATTGTAAACTCTTTTTAAAATAATAAAAGAAAAGGAGAGTTAATCTTCCTCCTTTAAACCTTCAGCTATACGTGTAACTCTACGTATTATACTTCTACCAGCACTAGTATTGGGCTCCCAAGCTCCCCCTGTAAGTTTTTCTCCACATTTTGTGCACTCCCAAATACCAAGACCAGATCGTTTCAAGGTTCGCATGTAACAAACTGGGCATTTGTAAATTGCTTTACTTTTGTCCTCTATTTCTCTGACTCTTTTTCTTATTGTACTACCATAACGAGCACCAAATCGACCGGTTGAACCAACTTTCTTTGTTTTAGGCATTATTCTCACCCTTTTTCTTACGAAAGCGCTTTCATCAGCTCTTTCCTTAAAGTTTTCGATACGTTCAAAGATTCTTTAATGACAGCTAAGAGTTCATCGGGTTTATAGACTCCTGTAGCACCTTTTTGTAAAGATACAATTCGGTCTTTTTCATCAAACCCTACAGTTACTCTTGCTTCACTAACTCTTTCTTCTTTGAAATTGGCATCAATTATATTGTATTCTCCAATTTTGTATGAAGTTACAGAAATAGGATAATGTTCAATTTTCAAAGGTTCAACTTCTTCAAGGATTTCCACTTCATCATCTTCAAGCATTTTTACTTTGGGAATCTTTGTGGTTGCAAGAGCAGCTACAGCACCAATTACTGCAGCATCGAATAAATTACCATCATGATTAAGAATGTAGAAATCTATGAATAGAATCCACACTGATTTTTTTGGTATAACACATAATTTAGATAAATCCACACAATGGGATTCTCTAATAGCTCTATCTGTTACACGTGCTAGTTCAATTGCATCATTACTTGGAGGACCACTCTCAAAATAGGGAGAAGCTATCGGTGATAATTCCGCGCTTGTTGTGATAACTCCAGTATCTGGTGTATCGGGGAATGGAGAACCTAATTGTGCTTTTACACCCACTATTAATTTAGAACCTCCTAATGTTACAATTGCAGAACCTTCTGCCTTTTTAACAAGGTTAAGTTCGAATTCAACATTTCTAGCTTGATTGAATTCTCTGCCATCTATTCTTTTCTTTTGTTCCAGTAAGGATTTAATATAATCTTTTTCAATTTCACTTATTACAAAATCGTCGCCCATCTATTTAGCCTCCTTTTCGTCTTTAATCTCAGGTTGGGGTTCTTCCTTGACTTCAGCTTTAGGTTCTTCTTTGGGTTTAGCTTTGATTTCAGGTTTAGGAGCTACTTTAACTGCTTCCTTGGGTTCTTCTTTAACCGCTTGGGGTTCTTCTTTGACTTCAGTTTTAGGTTCCTCTTTGGGTTTAGCTTTGATTTCAGGTTTAGGAGCCACTTTAATTGCTTCCTTGGGTTCTTCTTTAACCGCTTGGGATTCTTCCTTGATTTCAGCTTTAGGTTCCTCTTTGGGTTTAACTTCTTTTTTTGTCTCCTTTGCATCTACAGATACATCAGCTCGTATTGCCGCGTATTTGTCTTGTAGTGCTTTCTTTTGAATATCGTAAATTTCAGTAGCACCTTTGATTGAAAGTTTTAAACATTCTTCAAATTGTTCTAAAGTAAATACACCATCCAATTGGACTAGTGATATCTCATCTAAAACTGGGCAATAACCAAGTGGTACATCCCCAGAACCCTTTTGATCTTCTATATCATAAAGATCAAGTACAACCTTATCATTAATTAAACCACCAGCTACGGATGCAATCAATCCCCTCATTGGGATCCCTGCATCAGCAAGTGCCACAGATGCAGCAGTTAAACTTGCACACCTGGTGCCTCCATCTGCCTGTAACACTTGTAGGTAGACATCAATTGTTGTTCTGGGATATTTTTCTGTAAACACTACGGAAGTGAGTGCGTTACTGATAATCATTGATATTTCTTTTTCTCTTCTAGATGGAGCAGGGCTTTTTCTATCATTAACAGAGAAAGTTGACATCCTATAAAAACACTGAATTAATGCTCTATCAGGAAGAGCGCGGTGTTTTGGATGAAGTTCCCTTGGTCCATAAACTGCAGCGATAATAATATTATTTCCCATGCGGATTTCTGCAGAACCATCCGCATTTTCTAATACGCCTATTTTGATACTTATTGGTCTGAGTTCATCGAAATTTCGACCATCAAGTCTCTTTCCTTTTTCATCTATTAGTTGAACTGTTCCGTCTCCTGCCATAAATTTCACCTAATTTCATTGTTATTATTTTCCGATAACATGTCTCGAATTCTATCGGTTAACCCTTGAGTATGGGCTTCTAATTCTATTTTCTTTATTGATTCTATTGCTTTCAGTTCGTCTTCTTTTTTCTTACCTTGAATCCAGATTCTTCCATTTTGACCAGTTATAATCTGTGTTCTAGTTAATCTTTTTACCATGTTTATCATTGTACCTTTCTTTCCTATTACTCGAGGAATGTGTGCTGCTTCAATTTCAATAATTCTGCCACCTCTCAATTTTCCGAGTCCTCTTTCGTTTGTAATAACTTGCGGATCTCTGGTTCTATCGAAACTAACTATTTTGGTAAGAATTATATCACCGACATTGAAGATTCTTCTTGCATCATCTTTTACTGGATCAAATTTCTTTTCAGTTGCGTTGTTTGCTAGTAAAACAGCAAAATAAGGAGAACCTATATCAATTATCCAATTTGTTAATCCAACTTCAATTATTTTTCCAATTACCAAATCTCCAGATCTGGGAACATATTTTCCTTTCAAGGATTTTACTTGAATAAAATCTCCTTTATCTTGAAAAAGACCGACAACAGTTGAATAGTAGTAGTCTCCCCTCTTTATGATTCCCTCTCCATATCGTACATTTCCCTCAGCTAATATATCACCAGGGATAACAATTGCATGGTTTTCTAATGCTATTTTGGACATTTTTCTCGACCTTTAAAATTTATTCTGACAATCTTTCTAACACTTTAATCTGTGCTTTACCTTTTGTACGAGAAGTTATTTGTTCCAAAAAATCTGCTTGTGTTCCAGAAGGTATTTGAACCAAAACAGCCAAACTACCATCAGATAACCATTCTTCTTGAACTAGATTTCCGGATGAAAGAACGAAACCATATAATGATCCCGTAAAACTTGGAGGAATTTTCACAGCTAATTTTACTGATTCAAGCCTGATAGGCATAATTGGTTTAAGTAAATCAATAATTTCTAAAGCCTGTATTTTAATTTCTTCTTTATAATCAATATTAACTCCCAAATCCATTATTGCATTATCAATCCTATCTTTAGGTATAGGAGTATTTTCTCTGGGATTAATACAGTGAATATGAATAAAATTAACAATCTCTGCTCGTTTTTCCTTCAGTATTTCATTTCTTTGCTCAGCAGTTAATTGAAGCTGACCATCTTTTAAGATGCGTAAAGCAATATCTCTTTCACTTGCTTCTTCCCCGAATACAGCTATAACATCATCTTCAGAAGCTCTGTGACCACGAGAAACATTTTCATAAACTTGAAATGTATCAAAAATATCATCGGGATTCACTTCTTCTCCCTGCAAAAATAACCAAGCTGATTCTGGATTAACCAGCAATTCAAATCTTCTTCCATGCGCTTGGTATCGGACAAGAGACTTACCTTTTAAATCAATTCTTTTGTCTCCGGTCATAGCGCCATGATCTCGTACCATAGCAATCACACTTTTGTAATTTAGTAAATATTGTTCAGTTTTATTGATAGTTAAAGTGCCAGATTTATAAGACTTTTTAAGTTTGAGATAAAGAAATTCTTAAAGAATCACAATACTGGCGTGGATAACTTATGAACAATATTCTAATTACTGGTTTACCAGGGATCGGAAAAACTACTCTCATAACTCAAATCTTGAAAGCACTTAAAATAAGTGCAATTGGATTTGTGACAAAAGAGTTACGAGAAGGGAGTAGTCGACACGGATTTACTATTGAAACTTTAACTGGAGTAAGTAAGTTATTAGCATCAAAAGAAGAAAAAATTTGCAAACATAAAGTAGGAAAATATTGTGTTTTTGTGGAGAATGTTGATTTTATTGTTGAGATTTTGGAAGAAGAAGGCAGAAAGAAATCTTATAGTATGATTGTTATAGATGAAATTGGTAAAATGGAATTGTTCTCACTGAATTTTAAAAAATTCTTGTTAAATAGCTTAGAAGAACAAAAAGTGTTTGGAACAATTATGATGAGAGATAATTCTTTTACAAAGGAAATCAAAACCAGATCAGATGTAAAACTTTACAACATTGATAGAACAAATCGCGATTGGATACAACAAATAATCTCGAAACAGATTAAGGACAATCTGAGATCATGAGAAATCGCTTTCTAGCCTTTAGCAATGATTTTATATTCTCATATTATAATAGTAAGGTGTAGATTCAAGATGTCAAAGAAAGATGAATTCAAATCACTTGTTGGATCCATTAACATGGTAAAGAACATGGTTGAAAGCATTGTTTCAGCAGTTCAAGATCGTTTCAAAGATTACGATAATGTCGTAGTATCATTAAAGGAAAGATTGGACATACTAGAAGCTCAAGCTGGACAAAGTACATCTACTCAAGCTGTACCAGCAGATGCAACAGGTTTAGTTAACAAAATAGAACAATTAACAAAAAGAATGGATAGCTTAAATGAACGAATACTGCTAATAGAAGCAACAAAAAGTGTTCAGGATGAAACTGTAGTGGAACCTACAGATGTTCAAGCAATAAAGGATATAGCTGCAGAAGCTCCGTCGGTAGCACCGGAACCTGTTCCAGCAATCGAAGAAGCAGAAGCAGTTGCTGAATTTGAAATTCCTACAGAAGCTCCTGAGAAGGAAATAACATCAATTCCCGTACCACCTATACCTGAATCTATTCCAGTTCCAAGCGCAGAAATTCCTTCAGCACCTCCAACACAGAAAATTGAGGAAGTAGAACTTCCTAAGGTTGCACCTACTGTCACCCCTACTGAAGTCCCAGCACCACCACCACCTGCGCCTAAACCTGCAACACAAGTCACAGAAGCGGTTGAAAGAGACGTAAGCCCCATTTCTAAACAGGTAAGTGGAAGCATACCTATGCCTCCAAAGAAAGAAGTAACCACAGATGCTGCAGAAATTCAACCTTCCGTTCTTAAGACTGAAGAAGAACCCACAGTACCAGAAGAAGGAAAATCAGCGGAGATTTTTGGTGAAGCGGTTAGCGGTGATAAAGCAGAACTTCTTAAAGCTTTGAAGAAACTAGAAGATCTTTAAAGTTCCAACAATCGGAAATTTCAAATATAGTTCTCAAAGATTCGCTTAATGGCAATTTCAATTCCTCCTATTGCAATCTATGTTGTAACATTTTTTATGCCTTTAATTCTCACATTCATTGGATTACCTTTTCACATAAGGTTTATGCTAAAGAAAGGGATTTTTGGAATTGATATTCATAAAAAGAGTAAACCGAAAGTAGCAGAAATGGGTGGAATAATAATTCTCTTATCCATAATTCTTACATCCATAGTAGGAATCCTGTTGGTTGATAATAACGCAGATAGACTCAAAATAGGAATATTCTGTATAACAGTAATGATAGCAGGAATCATAGGAATCATTGATGATATAATTAAACTTAGTGCAATACTAAAACCGTTATTGCTTCTATTAGCAGCTATACCAATTATTGCATCAGGAATGTTTTCACCAGAACCCATCTTACCATTTGTAGGAAAAACAAGATTGACAATAGTATACTATGTACTATTACCTTTCATCATAGCTGTTCCTTCAAATGCAGTTAATATGTTAGATGTATTCAATGGCTCAATGGCATTAGCTACTATTTTAGTACTAGTAGCAGTATTCTTTGCCAATATGATAATTTTTAGAGGGGGAATCCAAAATCTTGATTTGACTTATGTTTTCATCTTAATGATGATAGCAACTTTAATTGCGTTCTGGTTTTTCAACCGTTATCCAGCCAAAGTTTTTGCTGGCGATACAGGGAGTTTAGCAGTTGGTGCATCACTAGGAGTTATAGCAGTACTTGGACAGCTTGAAGTAGTTGTGATTATTGCTATGATACCTTTTATTATGAATTCTTTCGGTATAATTAGTAGTGTTAGAGGGTTGATGGAAAGAAGAGACATGGCAAGGCCTACAAAAATGACTGATGATTGGAAAATACAATCCACAGGAGATTCGAAAGCTCCTATCACACTTGTTGGATTGGTTATTCAAAAAGAACCTCTACATGAGAAAGATGTTGTTAAAAGCTTCAGTATTCTCACCTTTATTAGTGGGATATTCGCTTTAATAACAGCGGTTCTGATATGGTTGGTGATATAATGAGATATAATAAAATCGTAAGTAGAATATCAAAAGTCATTGGACTTGAAGCATTTGTATTTGCTTCATTTATAGGAATCTGTTTTATTATTAATGCGTTTATTGTTATTATTCCTGAAGTTCCCACCAAACCAGGTATAAATTTCTTACTTGCTGCTATTAAAGTAGGATTGGGTTTGTTGTTTGTAGGGATTTGGTTATTTGTTTGGTATATCATTACTAAGAGACTAATGAAAACGGAAAAGAAAACCAAAAGCGAAAAAAGTAGTGCTGCATGAATCGAACTATGATTTAGCTTCTAAAAGAAATAATCTTTTCTTAAGAGTATAGAATTTCTTAGCGAATTCTATACTAGAAATTTCATAATCTTCAAATTGTTGTTCTATTGCAAAGATTTCACTTTCTACATTCAGTATTTCATCGTCAATATGTTTTAGTTTCTCTTGTTGTAATATTTTGTTGCTTACTTGGCTTGGTTTTTTTGATGATATTTCGTTTAATTCTCTCTTCCTTTCTTCGAGAATAATTGTCAATTGTTCCTTTTGTTTTGTCAAGGGTGTAAGTTGATTCTGAGGATCAATCGTTTCTGCGTCTGTCTTAATCATTTTTGCAGGAACTTTCGAAAATAGCCTAATTGTTTCCACAATCACTTGAAAAAGGTGATAACTTGATCTCCATCTAGCAAGCATTCTCATTTCTAAAAAATTATCATGTGTTAAATTTGGATGTGTGATAGGGGTAATAATTTTCACTTGTGGTGGAGTTTCTGGAAATGAATCTGTTAGATAGATTTCAATTTCTACTAAAATTTCACCTTCATCTGAAATTGCGGGAACAAAACCTCTCCATTTAGTTAAATCCCCTGCGATAGGTTCAAATGCATAAGCTCTTTCCATCACAAGACTATATTCTTTTGCTAAGACGCTATCTGGAACTATCATGATATCCTAACACCTTTCTTGTAAGTATTTCACAGCGTTCTATTTATAGATTCCTTTTCTAGTATAACTAAATTCAACAACTCTAGATTTTTATATTAACATTTGTTCATGGATTTAATGACTAGAGTTGCAGTGATAAATCAAGAGAAATGCAGACCTGACAAATGTGGAAAATTATGCTACAAAGTATGTCCTACTGTCAGAGCAGGGAGAGAAACAATCTCATTCGAACCCCCTAGCAATAAAGCTGTTATCCATGAACCTCTCTGCGAAGGTGTTGGAATTTGTGTTAAGAAATGCCCTTTTCATTGCATAACTGTAGTCAACTTACCTGAAGAGCTAGATAAAGAAGTAACTCATAGGTATAGCGTTAATGGTTTTAAACTTCATAGATTACCAATGCCAAAATTAGGACAGGTTACGGGATTGGTTGGACAAAATGGTTCAGGAAAAACAACCACCTTAAACATCTTACAAGGGAATTTCTCACCTAATTTGGGAAAATATGATTCACCCCCCGAATGGGATGAAATATTAGAACATTTCAGAGGAAAGGAAATTCAAAACTACTTTGAGAGATTAGCACATAAAGAATTAAGGACTATCCTAAAACCACAAAATGTTGATAAATTGCCTAAAATTGTCAAAGGGAATGTTTCTGATCTTATTAATAAAGTGGATGAAAAAGGTTTAAAGAATGAGGTAAAGGATATTTTTTCTTTGGAAAAAGTATGGGACAGAGATATCTCGAAACTAAGTGGAGGAGAGTTGCAAAGGTTTGCAATAGCAGCAACTATTGTTCGTGATGCAGAGGTATATTTATTTGATGAGCCTACATCTTACTTAGATGTTCAAGAAAGAGTGAAAATTTCACAATATCTTAACGATATGAAATCACCTAATCACACATTAATTGTGGTCGAACACGATCTTGCAATGCTTGATTATCTGAGTGATCAAATATTCATCTACTATGGAGCAGCAGGAGTTTATGGAATCGTTAGCCATCCACATGCTGTAAGAGAAGGAATAAATGTTTTTCTTGATGGCTATATTCCATCAGAAAATATGCGATTTAGACCACAACCAATTATTTTCAAAAAAACTAGCATGGAAGATAAAGCTATATCACATAGATTAGCTCTACGATATGGTGAAATGACAAAAAAATTCAATGGTTTCGAATTATCTACCAAAGGAGGGGAGCTCTATAAAGGAGAAGTAGTAGGTATAATTGGACCAAATGGAATAGGAAAAACAACTTTTGTAAAGATGCTCGCTGGCGTTCTTGAGCCAACAACAATTTCGGAACCTGTAGAACTTTTAGTAGATATCGCTACAAAGAGGGAAGAAGACTCTGAAAGAAGAGAGGAAGAAGAGAAAATTGGTTCCTTCAGGGTTAGTCACAAACCTCAATATCTTTACACTGAATCAGAACAGACAGTAGAGGAATATCTAAGAAAGATAAATCCCGTAATACTATCTAGTGGTTGGCATAAAACAGAGATAATTGAACCACTTAAATTTTCCAAACTATTGGATTCACAATTAAGGGATCTTTCAGGAGGAGAACTTCAGAAAGTATCTATAGCAGCTTGTTTGGGTAGAAAAGCTCACCTTTATCTTCTTGATGAACCTTCAGCATATATCTCATCTGAAGATAGAGTGAATGTTGCGAAAGTAATTAAGAGAGTTGTCTCTCACTATGAGATGCCTGCTTTGGTTGTAGAGCATGATGTTATGATGCTTAATTTCACTTCAGACAGATTAATTATTTTTGATGGACATCCTAGTGTAAAGGGTCGTAGCAGTTCAATAGGGTCGATGCAATATGGAATGAATGCTTTTCTTAGAAAAATGGATATAACTTTCAGACAAGATCCAAGAACACTTAGACCCAGAGTTAACAAAAAGGATTCCCAATTAGACAAAAAGCAAAAAGCAGAAGGAAAGTACTTTGTTCCTGCTTAAAATACTCTAGTTTGATTTTTGTAGTACAAAATTTTCTTCAATAAAGGAAAAATAAAATATAAAAAAATAAAAGAAGTGAAAAATTAGGTTTATCACATTTATTCTTTTAGATGATTAAACCATTCGGGAAGTCTTAATTCTGCAACTTTAGTTGTGTCTCCTGGCAAATATGGTTTAATATCAACTACAGGAGTTCCATCAATTGCATCAATTCTATCAATGTAAAGTCGGTCATTTTCTACTTTAATCAGTTTAACTTTTGTCAATCCGATAGGATTTGGCCTAGAGGGACTCCTACATGAAAATACCCCTGTTTCTATTTCTTTCTCTAATTTTGGAGGATATGCTAATAATTGTAATCTATCTTGAGGATTGTCTCTCATAGAAATCCACCATAAAACAAAGATATGACTAAAATTCTCAATATGTCTTAACCCGGAAAGATAAGATTGATGAATCTCTATATAGCACGCTTCTTGTTCAATTTTTACAGTTCCAATTTGATATATACCAAAAGATGACATAGTAACCAAAAATCAGTCCGTACTATGGCTTTTGAAGTTTTCTTTCTGACTTATAATCATTTTACTATTGCATTCTTTTTGAAAAAACTATCAAGTGTTTTTGTCTCTTCAGGTTTTTCCAAAACTTCTTCAGAGAATTTCTTCTCAATATCCATATTGGCTTTTTTCATTACATACTTTGGAATGAATCGATGAAACAATCGTGTATTCAGTCTCTGTTCCAAGAACTGTGTTTCATAGTATTGTTCCCAGAGAAAATCACCATCATCAAGTAAAAATTCTTCAGGTATTCGTTCAGTAAGAGTTTTATCTGCAAATTCACGTACCTGATCAATTAGATTCTTTTTATTATGTTCTTTAAATTCAGGAATGTTAGCGATATCTAATCTCTCAGTAGCAAGATAATTATTACTTGGAGTGATAACTACAATAATGAAATTACCAAATCTTCTTGCTAGAGATTTAGCTATTAAATGTCCTGTTTTATGATCAGGACGGCATTTTCCTACAAGAAGCATTTCTGGGAATGGTTTTAATCTTATATAAGCTGATAAATGATGAATTTCACGTAGAACAGAGTTTGCTCTTCTTTTGATTAGTTTACCAAATATGGTGCATCCTGTTGTTATCTCATGAGGATTTGATCGGTATAATTCATTAGCTTTGATTATAAAATCCTCAGTTGTTTTTGTGTGCAAGCATGCTGCTTGAAAATATTCTTTAGCTGAGTGATCACATATAAATGACGTTTTCTTCACTTCCTTATTGTTCTTGTAAAATTATCTAGTGTTAACTGAGTTTTTTCTCCTATTGTCAAAAATGGAAGAGCTCTCTTGAGAACAATCCCAATTGATTTTAATTGCTGTGTCTTTGTAATTTTTACTCCTTGATTCTGTAATTTAACAATTCTAGTTGCCGAGAGGTGACCAATTCCTGGAACTTTCATTAAATCCATATATTCGCAATCATTGATATCAATTGGAAATAAATCGCGATTTCTCCTCGCTAAAGTTATTTTTGGATCTTCCTTTAGTGGAATGAATCCTTCGTCATTAACAATTGAAATAAGTTCCTTTGAAGTAAATTTATAGATTCTTCGTAACCAATCTATCTGGTAAAGTCTATGTTCTCTTTGAAAGAATGAACGAGGAAAAGATTTTTGCTTACTATCTATTGGAAGGCAAGTAGAGTAGTATTGTCTTTTGAAATCCCAGTTTGTTGTATAAAATTCAAAGATACGTTCAAGTATCTCTTTGTCAGTTTCAGATGCAGCTCCTATTACATATTGAGTAGTATATCCTGCGGGAATATGTCCTCGAGATTGTAGATCAGGTAGCCATTTTGTTACTCTGATTATATCATTTTGAAAATCTTTGGTTGAACATGTTTCTGCAAAACGGGTTTTATTTGGAAGTTCAACATTTATACTCACTCTGTCAGCTAGCTCTGTTATGCGTTTGAGATTATCTAAGTTTATTCCAGGTAAAACTTTTGCATGTATATAGCCATCAAATCTATATTTTAATCGGAGAAGTTCTAGTGTTTCATGCATAATTTCTGCTTGACATTCAGCACTTTTTCCTACTCCAGAACTAATAAACAGTCCTTCTATATAATTTCTTAAATAAAATCCAATAGTTAACTGTGCCAATTCCTCTGGATTGAAAGAAGTAGAGACTCTCTTCTTTCCCTTCATGTTTGAAGTTGAATTTACACAGTAAACACAATCGTGTATACATTGATTTGTAATTAACACCTTGAGTAGACTAATGCATCGTCCGTCTGGAAGAAATGAGTGGCAGACACCAGAAGCAACAGCTCTACCTATTGAACCAGGAGTATGAGCCCTTGGAGAAGCCGTCGATGCGCATAAGTCGTATTTAGCTGCTTCTCCTAATATTCGAAGTTTTTCTAGGATACTAGGCACTTAAACTCAATAATAGTAGTGTTCTTGATATAAAAACCAATCAAAAAACTCCCGGATGGATTTCAAATGACTTCTTCCTAGAAAAACAACAAAATAGGAAATTTTAAAACTAATACTTTGTTTGGGAGATTAACCAACGAGATGTCGAAAGGAATCGTTCGGTGATTAAGATGACAAAAAGTATGTATAGATATATTGGAGAGTTTTGGAGGAATCGCAATTCTCCTGAGTTTAAAGCTTTGATGAGAGAGAGAGTCATTCAGTGGAGAAGAGAGGGAGCTATTGAACGAGTTGAGAAACCCACACGACTTGATAGAGCTCGAGCCCTTGGATATAGAGCAAAACAAGGTTATGTAATTGTTCGTGCACGTGTCCGAAGAGGTGGAAGGAGAAAACAAAGACCAGTAAGAGGAAGAAAATCTAGAAATCTTGGTGTGAGAAAAATAACTCCTAAGAAAAGCATCAAGTTGATTGCAGAGGAAAGAGTTGCTCGTAAGTATAGTAATATGGAAGTTTTGAACTCCTATTGGGTTGGTCAAGATGGAAGAAGTAAATTCTTCGAAATTATACTAATAGATCCTCAGCACCCTGTTATCGCAAAAGATCCTAGAACAAGCTGGGTTTCCATTAAAGAGTATAGAGGAGACGATGTTTTCTATATGAAAAACCCTATTCATAGAGGTAGAGTACATAGAGGTTTAACAAGTTCAGGCAGAAAAGGAAGAGGTCTCCATAAAAGAGGATTTGGAACAGAGAAAAACAGACCTTCATTAAGAAGACACAAACGCAGAGGAAATTAGTTTTTCTTCTTTTTTCTATTCTCAAGAGGTTGTAGGATGGATATCACAATTACCAAACTTGTGATTACTTTTTCCGTACATGCTACTGAAGATCTTGAAAAAAACATGGAATCATTAAGTAACATTATTCCAGATGGAATCTTAGAACAAATGGAAATTAATATTGATGAGCTTGAAGGAGGGTATCAGAATCCAATTGATTTTGTTAATATCGCTTTTACAAGAGCTAGCATTATTGAAAAAATCCTTAGATATTTCTCATCTATCACTCCCAGTGAAGAAAAAACAAAGCTAGGGATTGAATTTGATGAAAGATTTGATCAGAAGAATAACATGTTCTACATTAGGTTAGATAAAGAAGAGCTCTTTCATGGTAAGGTTTCAATAACATCGTCAGCAAATATTATAAAATTAGCAATGAAGTTGAGAGCTTTTACAAAGGATGTCAATTTCCGGGAATTCCTAATAAGTAAAAATATACTAAATTAGAGGATAATGCATCCACTATCGTTAGACAGAAAGTTTTTAAGTGGAAAATGGTAAGAAAAAAGTAGTTACAAGAGGAATCAGGATGGATCGCGAAATTCGCTACTAAAGTGACTCTTTTAAAATACCATCATAGCGTGCCTCATCAAGTTAGTAACAAAGATTTTGGAGTTGTTTATTTTGGAAAAGAAGAAACACGTATTTGAAACCGTTAAAGCATTGCCTGTTTTTGCAGAAGAAGAAGAAAAGGTATTGGAATTCTGGGAGAAGAAGAAGATATTTGACAAGGTTCGTAAATTACGAAATGAAGGACCTCTTTTTAGATGGTTAGAAGGTCCTCCAACAGCTAATGGTCTTCCTCACATTGGACATGCTTTAACAAGAGCTATCAAAGACGTATATCTAAGACATAAATCAATGCATGGATATAATATTGTCCCCTGGATAGCAGGATGGGATTGTCATGGACTTCCTGTTGAACTTGAAGTTGAAAAGGAACTAGGATTTAGTAGTAAATCACAAATTGATGAATATGGTTTAAGCAATTTTAATGAAGCTTGCAGAAAGTCTGTATTCAAGTATGTAAAAGAATGGCATGATATGTCTAAGAGGATAGGTTTCTGGCTTGATCTTGACAATCCATATGTTACTATGGACGAGAATTACGTTGAAAGCGTATGGTGGTCTTTGAAAGAGATATATAATAAAGGATTAATGTATTTGGGATATAAAGTCGTTCCATATTGTCCAAGATGCGGAACACCATTATCACAAGCAGAAGTTGGACAAGGAATGATGGAAACAACAGATCCTTCAATACATGTGAAATTTAAATCCTTAGATTTTGAGAACACATACTATTTAGCCTGGACAACTACTCCCTGGACTTTAATATCTAATGTGTGTCTAACATTGCACCCAGAAGTAGATTATGTTCAAGTTGAATATAATGGAGAGAAACTAATTTTGGCTGAAGCCATAGCTGAGAAGCTACTAGTGGATTACATTGTAATTCAGAGATTCAAAGGAAAAGATCTCGAATTTAACAAATACGAGCAACTCTTTCCCTTTATTGTTCCTAAAGAAGAAGCGTTTTATGTGACACTAGCAAATTATGTGACCACCGAAGAGGGTACAGGAGTTGTTCACTCTGCTCCTGCATTTGGAGAGGATGATGCAGAAATAGGGAAAAAATATGGATTACCTCTAATGAATCCAGTTCTAGAAGACGGTACCTTCTCAGAAGAAATAAGAGATTTTTCAGGATTATTTGTAAAGAAAGCAGATTCTAAAATTATGAAAAATCTTGAAAATCGAGGATTGTTATTCAAGAAAGGTACATATAAACACACATATCCCTTCTGCTACCGATGTGACGGGCCTTTGCTTTATTATTCAACAGAGTCTTGGTTCATTGAAATGTCTAAATTAAGAGAGCAATTGGTAGCGAATAATGACAAGATACGCTGGCAACCTGTTTATCTTAAGGAAGGAAGATTTGGGAATTTCATAAAAGAAGCAAGAGATTGGGCTCTTTCAAGAAACAGATACTGGGGAACACCTCTACCTATCTGGATATGTGGTAATGGCCATAGAACAGTGATAGGAAGTTTAGAGGAGCTCAAAACCTTATATGGAAAACTATTACCAGAGGATTTCAGCTTACATAGACCTTGGGTAGATGAAATAACTTTCAAGTGCCAAGAATGTGAAGATATCTGTGAGCGAGTTCCCTATGTGGTTGACACATGGTATGATTCAGGAAGTGCTCCTTTTGCTCAATATCATTATCCATTTGAAAATAAGGAATTATTCGATGAGCACTTTCCCTATGATTTCATCACCGAAGCTATCGATCAAACACGAGGATGGTTCTATACTTTACTTGCTATAAGTACAACTCTATTTGATAAACCAGCTTTCAAGAGCTGCTTAACGATGGGACATACACTCGATGAGAAAGGTAAAAAAATGAGTAAAAGCAAAGGAAATGTTATCTTTGCTAATGATGTAATCCCAAAATATGGTGCGGATGCAGTAAGATGGTTTTTATTTTCTTATCCTACATGGAATAGTATACGAGTTGATGCAAATCAAATATATGAAACGATGAAGAAATTCATACTGACACTTTGGAATAGTTATAGTTTCTTTGTTTCAAACTCAAATGTGGATCAGTTCGATAAAGAAGCATTCTTTGTTCCTCTAAAAGAGAGGCCAGAGCTTGATAAATGGCTGATAAGTGAAGTCAACTATCTAATAGTAGCAGTAAATGAAGCACTTGAAAATATGACAATTCATATAGCAGTTGAAGCATTTGAAAAGTTTGTCCTAGATAAATTCAGTAATTGGTATCTACGTCAATCTCGACGTCGATTTTGGAAAGATGGACTTGATTTGGAAAAGAAATCTGCTTTCATAACAACCTATGAGATTTTGGTAACAATGTCTAAAATACTTGCACCATTTTTACCATTCATATCGGAACAACTATTCCAGAATCTCGTAAGAAGATTGAATCCAGATGAACTTGAAAGTGTCCATTTGTGTATGTATCCAACCTTTACCAAAAAACACACTGATTCAGAATTATCCCAAGACATGAATGCTGTACTTTCACTAGTAACTACTGGAAGAAGTATCAGATCGTCTGCGAACATAAAACTTAGACAACCTCTGTCTGAATTAGTTATAATAGCACCAATTGGTAAGGAGAAATTGATAGAAAAATATAACGATGTGCTACGAGAAGAACTTAATGTAAAGAAAGTTGCTTTGCAAGAAACTTCAGATGAACTTGTTAAATATCAAATATCACCAAATTTCAAAGCTCTAGCACCAAAAGTAAAATCAGAAATAAACAAAATCAGAACGCAGTTAAGTCAGCTAGACACGCAAACTGCAAGCGATTATGTTAATCTGTTATCAGAAGGTAAAAATTTCTCTTTGAATATTGATGACAAGAAATATACTTTAACACCAGAAGATGTAAATTATAAAATAGAGGTTCTTGAAGGATTTACCGGAGAAGAATCAGAAGGATATCTCCTTTTATTTAATACAACGATTACTGAAGAACTAAAACGAGAAGGTTATGTTAGAGATATAATTCGACGCATTCAAACAATGAGAAAAGAGTTGGATCTCGAATATACACAAAACATACAATTAACAGTCAAAGCTGATGAATTTGGAACTATTGCAATTGAAAAATTCAAGGATTTCATAATGAGTGAAACATTAAGTACTGAGCTTAGAGAAGAACAACCAACAGATGGACATGTTAAAGAATGGGAATTTGATGGATATAAGGTTGCAATAGGCATTGTGCCCATATAGCTTTTTTCTTTTAGAAACGAATATCTATAATCCACAACTCTCAAACGGTAACAGATAAAAACTGAAAACATTAAATATTAAATGGCGATGATTTAACCGTCCCAGACTGACATTGTGATGTTCTCACGACGAAATGAGCCAAAATTTCTACAAATACTATGTAAATCATTTAGCCTGATTTTCCTTTTTACACACTTTGATGTAAAATCTTAATTACTAACTAGTTCAGTTAATTTTGTGAGTAATAGAGAAACTGAACACATTGAAATCCTATTTCATCAACCTGGACATCTTAAAGGTGTTACTAAAATAGAAGAGGTAGAAGATTACATTTTTACTGGTGGGGAGGATGGGAGAGTTTGCATTTGGGATTCTAATCTCAATGAGGAAATAGGATGTTTATATGCTCATAAATTCTCAATTAATGATGTTCAGAAAATAAATGATGAAGAGATTCTAATCACTACTTCAAATGATTTAGAATTAAAACTCTGGTCTCTAAAAGATTTCTCGTTGATTGGTTCTAAAAAAGCTCATGCTTCAGCAATAATTGGAGGAAAACCTTGGCGAAATTATGTAATCAGTGCAAGTAGAGATCACATGCTTAAAAAATGGAAATTCAAGGACAGTGAATTGGTAGAAGAGAAAAGAATAAAAATTCCAGGTATGGAGAGATTCTTTCTTTGTGGTGATCTAATTATAATTACAGATCAATACGGATTAATTTCTATTCGTAAAGCAGAAGATTTTTCCAAATTCAGAAACAATGCTATAGGTAAGAAGAAATTGATTAGAGCTATAAAAAAGGCTAGTAGATACATAAAGGATTTTGAGAACCAAGATCCCCATACTATTCTCTTTAGCATGGCTAGAAGATATGGAATTCCTTCAACTGTTTGTACTATAACTGGTGATTTCTTCATCTTAGGGCATCAATTTGGTTTAGTATCCCTTTGGAGAAGGGATAATGGAAAATTGTTTGAAACTCTTTTTCCGCATAGCAAACACATAACAGGCATTGAATTTCTAGAAAACAAACTAATTACAACTTCCCTAGATTCTACTGTAGTTATTTTAGATTTAGAAACTACTACCCCTACTGAATCAATAAAACTCCCATCACGTCCTTTGTCTTTAAAAAAATCATCTGATGGACTAATTATTGTTGGCTTGGAATCAGGGGAGATTGTAACGCTTAATCATCAACTAGAAATTAAGAGTACAATACCAAAAATAATTCCAATCTCAGGTTCTTGTGTTACACCTGATTTTCTAGCAATAGCTTTCAATAATGGAGAAATTCAATTATTTGATAATATTAATCTAGAGAGTGTGATTAAAAAGAAAATTCACAATAAAACACCTCTTTCTATAAGTTACTATAAGAATCGCTTGATAACTGTAGGTGAGGATAAACAGATCTATTTTCTAGATAAAAATCTAAATGTAATAAAAACAATTCAGTTATCAGTTAATCCTGTTCAACCAAAGCAAGCAAAGCAGTATATAACTATAAATTCAAATCATGTTCTAGATTTGAACAAAGATGAGATAATAAAGGGAGAGATATCGAAGGAAACGAAGAAAGAATTAGAAGATGAAGATTTTCCTAAACATAGATATCAAAACGGTGATCTTTCAATTTTAGTTAATAAACGAAGTTTGAATGAAACAGAAAATAATAAACTATTGGAATTTTATGATAAAGAAGTCTTGGAGTCTTTAAGAAAATTAGTTGAATCAAGCAGTAATACGAAATATAGTAAAACAACAAATCTAACAGTTTTACGTTCAAAAAACTGAGAGAAGTCTTTTAAATCAAAAAAATCTTGTTTTGATTTTAATTATTATTTATCCTCTACATATTTGTCAAATTTCACATCAGGAGTATCCAACCAACCTGAACGTAGAATTGGATCTGTATAGTCTTCAACAAAAACAACTCTTTTTATTCCGACATTTATGATAGCCATTGTACAATTACTGCATGGTCTTGTTGTTGTATAAAGAGTAGTTCCTTCAGGACTAAAACTAGCTGTAGCTGCCTGTAAAATTGCATTTAATTCAGCATGTACTGCAGGACACAACTCATTTTTTTCACCTGATTCTTCATAGAGTTTTGTACAGTTTGCTTTTGTACAATGTTTTATTCCTCTTGGAACTCCATTATAACCTGTTGAAACAATCTGTCGCTTATCATTAACTAAAACCGCTCCAACTTGCCTTCTTATACAAGTTGATCTTGTTTTTACAATCTCTGCAATTTGAATGAAGTAGTTATCCCAAGAAGGTCTTTGTATATCAGTAATATCTTTAGAGTCTTCGTTATTTATCATTCTAAGAAAAATCACGGTTATTATTTAATCAATATTATGGTTAGGACTACTTAATGCTGAAACATATTTTTTTGCTTTATTAATTAAACCGGTTACAAATAAAGGAAGTATCAAAAGCTCCGCACCATCTATTTCTCTAATCATTGCAAAGGATGTCATAAGATAAGACAGAGATTTACTATTACAACGAACTAATCCTATTCTTTTCTCATTATCATATTCTTCAAAGAATAATCCTGCTTCAGTTGTTCCATCTAGACCATATAATCTTTGATACATAGACCATACATTTCTCTTCAAATCTTCGATTTCAGTTTTTGTATCATCAAGGAGGATTTTAAAAACCACATATCTATCTCTTTCAATCGTAACCATTATCCAATAACCTCCTTAACTCCTTTAAAGACGTAATTTTCATGTAGCTTTACTGTATTATCTACTAAAGTAGACAGTTGATAATCAAACACAGCTAATTTAGATTTGTTAAAAGGCACCCCTAACAATTCACCAATATATCGGAGAAGTTTACCTGATCGCATTTGCATGGGTGTCTGTGGACACATAGTAAAGATGAATGGTGCGTTGTAAGATAATATTAATTTCATAATTTTCTTACCAGTTCTAATTATACTACTAAAATCCTTATTATTATCAGATAGAAGTAGGGGAGATAAGATAATTTCAAAACATTTACTATTTTGTTTTACCAGAGAGCATAGAGCATTATCTATGATAGAAGGTTTACTTCGTAAATCTATACTTATGTAATCTAGTCTTCTATCGTGAGCAACCCATTTCAATAAATCCTTATTGTTAGTATTTACTGAAATAATCTCATATTGTCTTCTATTCTTAGAAAGAGCGCGCATTAATTCATCTTTTGTTGATTCAAATAATGTTTTTCTAGTAGCTACAATTATTGAATTATTTTCTTTTGCTATCAGAAATTTGTTGAAGCCATCTTTTATTCTTTCATTGCTAGTGTGTTCATTCTTGAGTTGTTCATATACAAAACTTGGAGAAAAAACATTGTATGGACGACTTTCTATATTCAGTATCATTGTATTTCTTTCACTAATTGTAATATCTTCGAAGAACAAAACTGATACTGACAGTTGATTAGCTATTTCACAGAAGGTTTCGATTGAATTTGTCTGATCTAAGGAGATAAAATTCTCACTAGAAGAAGAAGTATTAAAAGAAAAATCCTTGTCCTTCTGCATCTTTTCTCCTCTTTAAACAACAAAATTGTTTATTTCACTCTTCAAAAACTTTCTCTCTTTGTAGTCTTTCACATTAGAATCATATTTTATCAAAAACATTAAATATTTTATTTCTTACAGTGTAAAAAATCTAAAAGCCAAAAATTAATAAACTGTTTGACATAACACTCCTTCGTGACTGTGTAAACGTGGAAAGAAGAAAAATTAACTCGGAGAAGAAAAATAATGAGCTTGTATGAAACAATTTGGAAAGATGAAAGGAATCGAACGCTTCTAATCACAGCAGTTATATCAATAACTTGTTTGATTTTTGCTATTTTATTTGCAAGCATTGACCAAGCAAGTGCTCCAGAATGGATTAAAGGTTTTTATCCTAACTTAAATAGTGAAGTTTTACCTTATAAAGCAGGATTGACAATTATTGAGTTTCTTCTAATATCTGGTTTTTATTTCTTCTTTCTTATTGCCATAGCAACTTATGGTGAAATCAGAGCTAAACTTCCTTCTTGGGGAACAATAGTGATCAGTGCAATTATTTCCTTGTTAATAACATGGTTCATAACTTCAATACATCCTGCAGGTCCGGCTTTACCCACAAATTTTACTTCAGGAATGCAATGGACTGTATTTGGTGTATTATTTGCTATGATTGTTCTTTCAGTAGTGTATATCTTCTTTACTGAATCACCAGATGAAGAAAAAAGTAATTAGAGTAAAATTGTTTTTTTAAAAATAGCTAAGAAGGAGTAATCACAGTTATTAATTCTTCAAGAGATTTGCTTCCTTCTTTTGCAACTTTCATATTAATTTGATAGGATGCTTCTGAGATTATATTTCCTCTAACTGATTTCTTAACTCGTCTTCCCTTACGTGGGACGCGATAACCAGTTCCACCCTTAAGGAGGTATTTTCTTCTACCTGAACCTTCAATGCTTGCTCTATGGGGAAAACCGTCTGTATCACTTCCACCAGTAATGATTAGCTCAAAATTTGGTAAGCCTATAAGATTTCCATCAACCTTTGCTCCGATTTGTAACCCAATTAAAGCATTTGCTTGAGCTTCTCTAACTATTTTTGTGTAACACTTTCCTTTTTTGTCTCCAATATTAAGTTTAAATTCTAGTTGTCTTGAATCCCTTGACATTTTGATGTTCCTCTATAACTTTCTTGATACTACAAATTATAGTATTGAATAATTATTAGCCAAGTATCATGTTTTTAACGGTTTTTATCTTTAACAAATTATTTTCAAGAGAAACTGGCATAATTATGTAAAAAAAATCATTTCTTAGAGAAAATTTAGTCTGAATTTTGCATTTAGAATATTCAGCCAAGTTTAAATATGTGATAGTTAAAATATAGTCCAGACTGATTCGGTGTATGTATGACTCCTGAGCCAATTAATGTTACTAGCAGTTTAGAACCATCACTTCCTCGATGCCCCGATTGCAATTCTACAAAACTAACTTTTGATTCTTCTAGAGGAGAAATAAGTTGTGGAAACTGCGGATTAGTTGTAGAGGATTCTTATATTGATCAAACTGCTGAATGGAGAGCATATTCAAAGGATCAACATATCAAAAGAGCAAGAACAGGAACACCGAAAAATCTTCTAAGTTACGATCATTATGGTACCCTTATCGATTATTCAAACAAAGATATCTATGGTAACTCGCTCTCACCAGAGAAAGCTAGCCAGATGTTTCGATTACGAACACTGCAAAGAAGAGCGGTTCTTCAATACGGAACCGAAAGAAATCTGTTAAGAGCTTTGAATGAGATAAAGAGAATTAGTAGCCAATTAAATTTAACAGTGAAGGTTAGAGAAACAGCTGCAATGATTTATCGTAAGATTTTGAAAACTGGATTAGTTAGGGGGAGATCAACAGAAGCATTGGTTTCTGCAGCTCTTTATTTATCATGCAGATTACATAAACATCCAGCAAGTCTTGAAGATGTTGCTGATAAAACTCGTTTAACAAAAAAGAAGTTAGCAAAGAATTTCAGGTTGCTCTTAAAACACTTGGATTTGAAAATGCCATTGGCAAGTCCAGAAAGCAGTATTGCTAAATTTGCTTCAGCATTGAATTTTTCACCAAAAGTTCTATCAGACGCTCAGAATATTTTAGCTCAAGCTAAAGCAGCAAAAATAACAGTAGGAAAGAATCCTAATTCACTTGCAGCAGCTGCTTTGTATATTTCAGCCTTACAAAACAAAATTAAATGCCCACAAAATGAAATAGCTAAAACTTGTCAAATCACTGAAGTCACTCTACGAAATAGATACAAAGAATTCATAAGAGTTCTAAAACTAAAAGTAAATATTTTGTAATCAATGATTGAGAATTTTTATTATAGTTATATCTTTTACTTCAGCTATAGATTCTAAAATATCCTTTATATTATCTATTTCTCTAGTCAAATCCTTTTCTTGTAGAAAGCCTTCCCAAAAACACCTATTCTCTACCAAACATAAACCTGTACTATATATAATCTTGGCAGCGAATTCAGAAATTTTCGTCATAATTCTTGCAACAATTTCAGGAGTTAAAGGATAGATTTGAATACTAAGTTTGTAAACATCTGAAATTACAGGAAAGAAGTATACGGCTCGAGCATTCATTGAATATATACTTAGTATGTTATTTGATTTAGTTATTTCAGAGAGTGCAACAATGATATTATCAGAAATTTTAACTTCATTTGCAGATTTGTATATTGAAGAATGGGTCAGTTCTTCCATAGTATATTCACCTAATTAGATTAAACAATTGAATAATGTTGCTTATAATTACTTGCATTAGACAATATTATATTAACTTTTAACTTTTTCCTCAATTGAAAACAACAGAGAAAGCAAAAGAGACTAATAATGTGAGGTATAAACAACAATAGAATGAAATTATTTTTCGTAACGCATAACAAAGCAAAATACAAAGAAGCAAAGCAAATTGGCTTGGAGTACAATATAGATATAAATTGGATTAATCTAGAATATGAAGAAAATCAGGAGGACGAAATTGAAAAAATAGCATTATATAGTTGCAATACTTTAATAAAAGAAAATCCTGAAATTAAAACAAAGAACTTCTTTCTAGAGGATGCAGGACTGTTTATAGATGCGTTAAATGGATTTCCAGGCCCTTATTCTTCCTATGCTTTCCAAAAAATCAGTAATGAAGGAATATTAACCTTGATGAAGAATAAAGAAAATAGAAAAGCTAGATTCAAATCTGTTGCTGCATTATTTTATGAAGGAGAGATTACACTCCATTATGGAGTTACTGAAGGAGAAATAGTATATGAGGCGAAGGGGGAAGAAGGATTTGGATTTGATCCTATTTTCCGACCAATTTCAAGCGATCTAACCTTTGCGGAGATGTCTCTCAAAACCAAGAATTTATATTCCCATCGCCAAAAGTCACTTCGAGAGTTATTATCTCAAAAACTGCCTTCGCTTAAAAATAAACATGGTGAAATAGATGGCAAGGATGCACGCAAGAAAAAAAGGAAAAGCTAGTTCAACAAGACCTTATAGAAACCAAGCACCAGAATGGTTAACCCATGATAAGAAGTTCATCAGTAAGAAGGTAGAAGAATTACGAAGGCAAGGACAATCAACTGCCATGATTGGAGTAATTCTCCGAGACCAATATGGAGTACCTAACGTGAAAGAAGCCTTAGGAACTAAAATGGCTACAATAGTTGATGATCTTAATTTAAAACCAAAATATCCTGAAGATTTAGTGAATCTTGTAAAACAAGCTAGTAATCTTAGAAAACATCTTGAAGAGAATAAGAAGGATTTACACGGTAAAAGAGGATTACAACTCATTGAATCAAAAATACGAAGGTTGGTCAAATATTACAAGAAGAAAGGCATTTTTGCACCTGATTGGAAGTATGACCCACAAAAAGCTGGATTACTATTCTAAGAAGCGATATTTTTTTATCCTTCATATCTTATTTTTATTGGAAATTGTGAAAACCAATGCCACCTATAGACATCCCTTTTGAGAAATATCAATCATTAAAAGATAAAGCGAAAGAAATCGCAGATATTATAAAAAATCTAAATAGAAATATTGTTGTTATTGCAAGAGGAACTCCAGATGATTTATGTGCAACAGGTATTTTGTTAAAGTGTTTACGCAATTTGGATGTTGGAGCTCATTCTTTATTTATGAATGAGGTAACTGATCTAGAAAAAAAGATTAAGAATTTTGATTATTCAGCTTACTTCTTCATTGGATATAATATTGAGGATATTCCAGATTTAGTTTTTAAAGAAGAAAAAAACATCATTGTTGTTGTAAATCAAGAACTTATTTTTTCAAAAGAAATGGAAAGAAGAAAAGAAGATGTAACTTATTTAAATTTGGAAGATTCGGAAATACCGTTAGGATCGGTTTCAAACGCAGGACTTGTTTATTTTGTTTCAGCAAACATAGATGATGATTATCCAAAATATGCAGAATTAGCAATAATTGGTGGATTATCTAAGAAGCAAGTAAACCCAAAAAATCAGGAATTAATAGGTTTGAATAAGATAATCCTAGAAGAAGGAAGGGAGAAACAATACTTGGACATATCTAAAGGAACTAGAATCGCTGGAAGAGAGAGTCAACCACTCCATTTAGCACTTAAATACTCAATAAATCCTTATTTCCCAGGACTCACTGGAAATGAAAGTGCTTGTACATCCTTTGTCTCACGATTAGGAATCCCCATGAGAGATCAAGAGGATAATTGGAGGACAATAGCTTCTCTTTCCTCAAAGGAAACAAAGAAACTCAACGATGGTTTGATATCTTTACTCATGGAAAATAATAATCACCCTCTTTCGGATATTCACAAACTCATTGGACCAATCTATACATTAACTCAAGAAATAAAAAAGAATCAAACAAGAAATGCAGAAGAATTCTTATGGCTCTTAGAAGGTGCCTGTAATCTCAAATCATATGGTTTAGCGTTGGGAGTTGTTTTAGGGGATCGAACTAAATTATATGATAAATTGATTCGCAAACTAAGCGATTACCATGGCAAAGCTACTAAAGCAATTGAGATAATAGCGAAAGAACCAGAAAAAATAGAAGAAAGAAAGAATTATCGGTTTCTTGATGGAACCAATGTTTTCGAAAATACAACAGCAAAACAGATTATAGATGCCTTGGTTGAAAGTGGAATAATACAAATAGATAAACCAATAATTGTTCACTTGAAAGTGGGGGAGAAGATTCATCTACATGTTAGGGAATCACCTATTAACATCCAAAAAGGTCATCTTATTTATCATGCATTTGAGAAGTTAAAAGAAGAAAATGTTTTGTTAGATCATAGAGGAGAATTAGAAACTTTCGAAGTTGTTTTGAATGAAGATAAACTAAGCCCAGTATTCGAGAGTATTGTAAAATCTCTTGAGTATTATGAGAAAGGAGAAGCAAAGGACACAGAAGAAGAAGATGAAAAGAGTAAAGAAAAAGAGAAAGCGAAGTAGAATATTATGACATTTCTATCTAAAAAAATCAAACTTGTAATTGAGTGCCTTGATAATGAGCTAGCTAGAATTATTAAAGAAACTCTCGAACCTGAAAATAAATTATTAGGGGAAAAAACAGAAATAAAAACAATCACTGATAGCAATAGTCTCATAATCGAAATTCAATCATCAGCAAGCATATCTTCTCTCAGACACACAATTGATGATATTGTACATACAGTAGCTACAATCGAAGGAGTATATAAATCAGTTAATAATTAAAATTAACATATTAATCATAATGTTTAAAATCAAAAGAAATGAGAAGAGAACAACATCATAGAGGTTATATTATTGTCATCTCGAAGACCAAGTCGAAAAGCAAAAGGAAAAGTTGTTGACAAATGGAAAGAAAAATCATGGTATGAAGTAATTGCCCCAAGCTACATTACAGATAAACCACTTGGAGAAACACCTGCTAGCGAGCCAGAAAAATTGTTCGGAAGAGTTATTGAAATGGCTAAAATGGGCGTAGTAGAGGATTTGTATTATGATATCAATCTAAAAGTCAGATTTAAAATTACTAAAGTTGAAGGTAATGTTTGTAGAACTGAATTTGTTGGGCATGAAGTAGCTAAAGAACAGATCAGGTCTCAAATAAGAAGAAATAGATCAAAGATTGATGCAATTCAAAATGTAACTACAAAAGATAAAGCAAGATTAAGGATTTCATCCATTGTAGTCACCCCTATGAGATGTGGTACAAGCACTCAAAAAATCGTCAGAGAAACTATAATTGATATCATAAGAGGAATCGCAAAAGAGCAAAAATTTGTGGATTTCGTTAAGAATATGATAGGTGGTTCTATTTCTTCAGAAATTAAGAAAGCAGTAAGTAAAATTTATCCTGTAGTTTTAGTAGATGTTAGAAAAAGCAAAGTATTAATCTTACCTGATGCTAAGGGATTTACTGCGGTTTCCTAATTTTTTTAAGAAAACCACTTTATTTGATTTACAAGCTATTTTACAGCAGCTACAATTCTAATTACATCATTGTTTTGTACTTCGTAGTCTGCACCAATTCTTCTCCCTGAAGGGGCAAGTTGCCCATGAATGAAGTTTTTTGCAAAATCTGTGTGAATCTTTGCAGCTAACCCTATAGCAGTCGTTCCTTTAGGAACAAGAAATGCATCAGGTAGAACATTTTCAGACTTATCAGTGAATTTAGTTATATCTTCAACAGGATAAACAACAATCATATCTAGAAGATGGAAGACCACATGAGTTAATACCTCTTGAACACCAGTAGAACCGTATTTCAAGAGTAAATCTGTCTTTATCTTTTGAATTAAGGACTCCTTTTTATCTCCTAATTTCTCTTTATTTAGTATCTCGAAATCCGAATCTCCTGAAGAATATGAAATGGTTTTATTTTCTTGTTCGTTTCTTAGAAAAACCTCAGCAAGTGCAGAAATTGGAAAGACTTCTGAGGATATCTTCTCTTTCATATTTAGATAATTCTTATGGGAATCTGGTTGATCTATTTTATTTGCTACAATTATAATTGGTTTGGATTTTTTCCTAATGCTCGTAACTAACTCTGGTAATTTTTCATCCCATGTTGAAGCATCGTCATCCATCATTCCTACTTCTCTAATTGATTCTTCAATATGATACTTTTTTATAGCCAGCCCTGTTAGTTTCTCATGTAATAGATTTGAAAACCTTAGCTTCTCAGCTGATGCTTTCTTTTTCATAGTTTCATAATCTCTCTTTATAATTGCTAAAATCCAAGCATCAATTTCCTCTTCTAAGAATTTTACATCATCTAGTGGATTCCAAGAACCCTTATCAACAATATTTCCTTCAGCGTCTAATGATCCACTCGCATCAACTACATGTATAAGAACATCAGCTTGTCGAAGATCATCCAAGAATTTATTTCCCAATCCTCTTCCTTCAGAAGCTCCAGGAACCAATCCAGCGACATCTAGGATTTGAATCGGGAGGAATCTTATTCCATCTTCACACAATGAGTTTTTGGGATTATCTGTAACACCAAGTTCCTTGCATACACAAGAACTTCGAACATAAGCTGTACCACGATTTGGCTCAACTGTTGTAAAAGGATAATCTCCTACTTTCGCATTAACCATTGTAAGAGCATTAAGAAAAGTACTTTTACCGCAACTAGGTTTACCTACAATTCCAATTAGCATCATTTTTTTCCTAGATTACTGGAATATAGGTTTTTTGTATAATCTGTTTTTATAAAACAAATATTCACAAGAACTCAATCCTTTTTAGTTATTAGTCTTCAGTTAAATTATGGAAGAAAAAAAGAAAGAATCGAGAGAATCTGAAATTAAAGAGGAAGAATTCGAGGAACATTTTCCAGTTCTTTCTAGGGAGATGAGGGAAGGAAAAAAAAATATTTCAGAGAGTGAAATGCGCACAGTTACCGGTTCTAAAAAATATAGAAAATTTCAAGGTTATATTCCTGGAGCAGTAGATTTTATTTGCCGTTGTGAAACTGAGGAAGAAGCAATGGAAATTATTGAGTATATGTTAAAGAAAGGAGACTTAACAGAAGAATATGCAAATATATTAAAAAATCAATTAAAAGAAAAAGGACTGGAGTTCTTTGGAGAGCACAGAGCTCCAGGGTACTATGAAAAAATGTAGTTTATTTTAGCTTTATACAATTTCAAATTAGCTATCTTTTGCTTCCTTCTTATAAGATATCTCACCATTTATGAACACTATTTTGGTTTCTGCATAGAAGTTATCAATTGGATGTTTTGTCCAAATTACAATATCTGCATCCTTTCCAACTTCAAGACTACCTAATCTATCTCCTACACCAATCATCTCAGCTGCATTAATGGTAATTGCTTTTAGAGCTTCATTAACTGGTAATCCGTCTTTTACAGCCATACATGGGAGTATTTGAAAATGACGTAATCGAGTAAAAGAATCGCTTTGAATAGAGATTTTTACTCCTGCTTTCCAGAGTTTAAATGGAGTTTCAAAAGTTATGTTTCTTAATTCAACTTTTTCCATTCCAACTAAAGATGGTCCGAGTGAACAAGGAATACCTTTCTTTGCAATGTAATCAGCTATTTTATGGCCTTCAGTAGCATGTACTAACATAAGATCATAACCAAATTCCTCTTTAAAACGAATAGCAGTGACTATATCGTTAGCCTGGTGGCAATGCATATTTAAGGGAATTTCATTTTTCAAAACTTTCAGAATTATTTCTTTGTTTAAATCTCTATCGGGCTCTGTTGGCATCTTATCCATTTCACCTGTTTCTTCAGCTTGTTTCTTCTTCCTTTCATACTCTGCCCATTTTTTAGCATAATTCTGTGCATCAATGAAAGCTTGACGGAACACAGCACCAGTACCCATTCTAGTGGAAGGCATTTTCTTATCCGTGCCATAAACCCTTTTTGGATTTTCTCCAAGAGCAGACTTAAGAGATGAAGGTTCTTTGACAATTAAATCATCTATGATTTTACTTTTGCACCAAGTTTTGATAATAACATTAGTTCCACCAATGACATTCCCTGATCCAGGACCTGTCTGAATTGTAGTTACACCTCCAATCCTAGCTTCTTCAAGAGCAGGGGTTTCAGGATTAATAGCATCTATACTCCTCACTTGTGCAGTATTTGGGTCAGTCATCTCATTTCCATCAAAACCTGCCCAACCAACTGTTCCATCCCAAAGCCCTTGATGAGTATGAGTGTCAATAAAACCAGGTAAAACAGAATTATTGCTAGCATCTATTATTTCATAACCTTCAGGAGTTTCTTTCCCTTCCTTTACAGCTTCAATTTTACCGTTATTAATCAGGACAGTCCCTTCTTCAATAACTTTTTCTTCTTTATTTACGGTATAAATTTTACCGCCTACGATTGCGAATTTCATCTTAATCTAGCTTCTACAAGGAATTTTTAAACTGATTCCTTTGGATGTGTAATCAAAATATTTCCTGTAAATCAACTAATCCTCTTTAAGAGTAGAGTTTAAAAATCAAATTATCTGTAAACTTTCAGTGAATAATTATGAGTACTAACCTAGTTGAAAGACTAAAGAAATATGGCAAAGACATGAGTGATTGGGAAAGGATGCGTACAAGCGTTACTGGTGTTTCTATTGTTAAACTACCCTCGAAGAGTGAAGACCTAAATTTTGGTCTTGAACTTTTACCTGTAAAGGAAGATGGAATTCCAGTTAAAAAGAAAGGTCTATTTATTACATCCACAGATCAGTGGGAAGCTTTTAAGGAATTATTCAATAGTTCTAAAGCTTTTGATCTCATAACAACCATATCCGAATTGAAGAAAGAACGAGCAGTTGAGCCCGCAGAAGAATCTGAAGAAGTTTTTGAGATTTAAAAAGGGTGAAAAACAGTGAAGGCGATTCTCCTTGCAGCTGGTGAGGGATTAAGGTTAAGACCATTAACTGAAACAACTCCCAAACCATTACTTAAGGTGTTAGGAGAACCTATACTGAAAAGATCTATTGATGTGTTGAATAAGTACGGTATTGAGGATTTTGTTATTATAACCAATTACCTAGAAGACCAAATAAAAGACTACATTGGAGAGATATTCCAAAATTTGAATATCGAATTTATTCACCAAACAGAAATAAAGGGGACTGCAAATGCACTAGTACTTGCTAGAAGCAAAATCGAAGAGGAGTTCTTAATAGCAGTAAATGGAGATTGCATCTATTCAGAATCTTTGATTCAGAGAACTGTTGATGCTGCAAAAAAAGGGATTGTTTCGGTTGGTGGTAAGTTTACAAAGGAAATTGCAAAATACGGTGCAATATTAACAGATGAAAATAATGTTCCCGTAAAAATGATTGAAAAACCTTCGAAAGAAGAAATTAGGGAAGGATTTGCTAATATAGGAATCTACTCACTAAATAATGAAATTTTCAGTATTATTGAACTGATGGAAAAAAACAACTCCGTATCACCGAGAGGAGAATACGAGATACCAGATGCGGTAAATAGTCTTCTTGAGACGAAGAAATTCAATTCACAACTTGTACAACTTCAAGAAAATGATTACTGGTTTGATATCGGACGACCATGGAATTTATTAGATGCAAATGAAACCTTATTGTCATTTTGTAATGAGGAAAGAGAGGGGACGATAGAAGACGGTGTCTCTCTGAAAGGTAAAGTAATAATTAAAAAAGATGTTATAATTAGGAGTGGTGTATACATTGAAGGTCCTGTTTTTATAGACGAAGGTGCTGATATTGGTCCTAATTGTTATATTCGTAAATTTTCATATTTAGGTAAAAAATCAAGAATAGGAAATGGTTGCGAAATCAAGAACTCCATTATTGAAGATAATACCCATGCAGCTCATTTATCTTATATTGGTGACTCTATTATTGGTCCCAGTTGCAATTTTGGAGCAGGAACGATTACTGCTAATCTTCGATTGGATAAAAAGACCATTCCCGTAAAAATCAAGGGAAATAAAGAGGATAGCAATAGAAGAAAATTGGGAGTTATTGTAGGGGAAAGAGTAGAAACTGGAATTGGAGCACTATTAATGCCAGGAATTAAAATTGGAAGTGATTCTTGGATTGGTGCAGGGACAATAGTTGATGAAGATATTCCATCGGAATCGATTTATTTTGGTTCACAGAAGTATACTCTAAGAAGGAAAAGAAAAAATGCTAATTAAGGAACAGAATGCTATTAAGAAAGACTGGTCTCCAGGTAAAATCAAAATTGGATTAATCTATCCAAATACATACAGAGTGGCTATGACCAGTTTAGGTGTTCAATTACTTTATTTCTTGTTTAATAGGCATGACAATTTTTTATGTGAGCGCATTTTCAAACCTCTAGATCATAGAATTCCTCCTTATTCATTAGAGAGTCAAAGAAAGATTTCTGATTTTGATATTTTGGCAATCTCTTGTCAATTTGAACATGATTATCTATCAGCAATAGAACTTCTTCATAGGGGAGGAATCAATGCAGATATCAGGAAGAGAACTGAAAAAGATCCATTTATTATAATGGGAGGACCATCTCCTACAGCAAATCCTTTTCCGGTTTTATTCTTGCCTGATGTTTTCTTTCTTGGTGATATAGAACCAATTTATGTAGAATTATCTCAGGCTTTTGAGAACAAGTCAAAAAAGAAGATACGTGAATCAATTGCATCAGTAAATGGCATTATGGGATTAGGACTACATTACAACGAAGAGGGAGAATGGTTTGGTGAAAAAATCAGAAGTGTGAAAATCAAAAGCATTTCAGATGCATATTACCCTATAAAACAGATAATTCCAGAAAATGTCAAAGGGACCAAGAATGAACCAATCTTTGGTAAAGCATTTTATCTTGAAACAGACAGAGGATGTTCAGAAAGATGTTTATTTTGTTTTACTGGTCATTGTCGTTTCCCACGAGCTGCTAGAAGTTTTGAATCGCTTACTAAAATTATAGATCAATCTGAAGAAGTTAATAATTTTGAGAAAGTAGTTATTTATGGGAGTGCAGTTGCTCAATCAGGTAGATTGGATGAACTAATTGAATATATAGTTTCCAAAGGTTACGAGGTATCTTGCTCTTCCATTCGTGCTGATTATTTAACAGAGAATCTAATCACAGCTCTTCAGAAAGGAAAACAAAGAACTATAGCTTTAGCTCCTGAAACAGGCGATGAAACCCTTCGTTACGCATTAAATAAAAGAATGTCAGATGAAACTATTTTTTCTGCTGCAAAATTAGCTTGGGATAAAGGATTCAGACAATTAAAAATGTATATGATATATGGATTCCCTTGTGAAAAGGAAGAAGTTAAACAGAAGACATTCAGCTTTGTAAAAACAATGAGAGAACAACACTTTCCTACAGGTAAGATATCTTTATCCATGAATCAGTTTATTACAAAAGCACATACTCCTTTACAATTTTCGAGAATGAACAGTTTAAATGAATCAAAAGATAAACAGAAGTGGTATAGAAAGAATATTTTTCAACTAAAGAATGTTGAATTGTCTTTATACGATCCCAACTGGGCTATAGTTCAACGTATTTTATCATTACGCAATCAAACTTATTTCTCCATCATACATCAAATAGGACAAATGGGCAATACAATAGGAAATTGGAAGAAAGCACTAAAAAATGAAAATAAATCATTCGCTGATGAAGCTACTTGGCGATATAAAATTGATGACAATCTACCATGGGATAAAATAATCCATAAACTGGATAAAAGATTTTTAATAACGTCCTATGAAAAATACTGCGATGTTTTAAATTGCCAAGAAGACTAGAAAGTGGAGAAAAAATCTTTTATGATTTCATCTTCATATTCTATTTGAAGAGAGAGTGTATATGAAAGTTAATTTTCCTGAAAATTTGTCAGAAGCAAGAGAATTTCAGAAAAGATTAGCTGAAAAAGCAGTAATTAAAGATAGTTTGAAGAGAATCTCAAAAGTTGGAGCATTGGATGTTGCGTATAAAGGAAAACAAGGTTATGTCGCGGGTATTATTTTTGATATAGAAAAGAAAGAGATAATCGAAAAAAGAATATTAAAAGATGATGTAACTTCTCCATACATTCCAACTTTCTTGTTTCTGAGAGAAGTTCCATTCTTTCTTAAAATCCTACCGGCGTTTAGTAATATGCCTGACTTGTTCTTGATAGATGGTCACGGAATAGCGCATCCATACTTCGCTGGTTCTGCTACTATCTTTGGTGTTCTTTCCAATAAACCAGCAATTGGAGTAGCTAAGAAACCATTAAGATATTTCAATTACTTTCCATCGAAAAATAAAAATACAAAATACATCAGAATTAAGGAAAGGGATGTTGGAATCCAATATAGATCAAATGAAAAATGGAACCCAATCTATATCTCACCAGGAAACAAAATATCTATCCAGTCTTCTTTCAGAATAATAAAGCAATTAATGTCTTCTAAATATAAAATACCAATTCCTTTACATTTAGCACATTTATCAGCTAAAGAATCCAAATCCCTATTATGAAATCTGCTTGCTTCCTAACAAACTATGCTCTATTAATACATAATTTTACCGTAAGGAATAATAACCGCAATAAAATAAAAGTTATTTATTTCCTCTAAATTTCAGTTTTTTATTAGATTTGAAGTTTTCTTATTTTGAATCCTTACTCACTTTTAGGTGCACAGATTACATCTTCACAGTTATATTTAGTCCTTGAAGCTGCTTATCAAAATGGCAAAATCAATTCTTATTGTATTTTTATCTTCTAAACTTGCCAAAATCAAGTAATTAGTATGAGCTCCAAAATTAATGTTTTCCCCAATTTAAGGGGATATGTGCAATTTTTTAAAAAGTAAAAAAGGAGAAAATGTTTTTTTTGTATATTATGCTTGTGATTTAAAATTGTGATAGATATAACCAATAAAACAATATTTGACTTGTTTTTTTCTGAGTAGATTTCAAATAGATTTAAAAAGAGATTGTGCTGATTTTTAAACAACCCCTAAAGGATTGATATATGTGGCAGTAGCACTAGAAAATCCAAAATTAAAACAAGAGCTTTTATCAGATTTACCTCCAAGCGCAATTACAATTTATAAAATAGTTATTGGAAATGGTCCAATCACTAGCAGAGAAATTGTCGAGATGTGCAGTTTAGCACCAAGAACAGTTCGTCATGGGTTAAAACTTTTAGTAAGAGCTGGTTTAATTCAAAAACTTCCACATCTTTTAGATATGAGATCCTGTAAATTTTATGTTGATTAATCAATGTAAAAAACGTTTTCTTGCTAGTTTCTATTGCCTTTATTTAAAAATGTGTAAAAGAAGTGAGTAGATTTATACTTCTACATCACTTGAATGAAATAGAACATCTCTATTTATTGCAGCTTTGAATAATTGTAATAAAAGATCATTCGTTGTTCTAACTGCAATTGGAACTTCATCAGTGGAAAGAAATGCGAAAATTGCTTCTTGATTACCATCAAGTATTCCACAGAAAACATCTTTCTTTGCATAATGTTTTAACTTCAAACCTGTGAATCTTTCTGACAAAGGTCTAAGTAGTGTTTGGTGTTTACTTTTATCAAAAGATGATACTAATGTTATTCGTTGAGCTTTTGTATATTGCATCATTTCTTTTAATAATTCTTCATCGACATCAGGAGTTACTAAAAGCAACTCAAACTTCGAACGCATTGCAATATCCGTAACACTTGCTTTAATAGCCTCTTCTCCAACAATTATTGATGTGTTATGTTGACCATCGAAGGAATAAGTAGAAGCTGATTTATTTATTTGTTTTAACTCATCTTCTCTAGTATTAATGACTTGATAGAATGTCATCGCTTTTTCCATTAGAGAATCGAGTTGAGATACTAAAATTTCATCTACATCTTTTATTACAGAAGCAACTTGTGACACTAGAGTATTAATCTGAATTTCTTCCCCTTCAGTAACTTGCTTGATAATTTGATCTTTATTCTCTTCCTTGTAATCTTTCAAATTCTGTTTCGTATCTGTTAATTCTTGTGCAAAGGCTTCTTTTTTCGTATTCACTTGCTCATTAAAGCTAGTAACAGAAGATTGTAGCTTTTCTTTTAAATCCAAAGCCATTTTTTCAGAATCTTGTTTTGATTTGCTTAATTCTTTTATAACATCTGATTGTAACTTTTCTATCACTTGAAATTGCTCATTCGCATAAATCTTAACTTCCTTTGTTGCTTGTTCTTTCATAGTTGTCAGTTGCTCATCTGTTGTTTGTTTCAATTCTTGAGTTACCTGTGAGCATGAATCATATGCGGATCTAGCATATTCCTCTGTTTGATTTTGAAGTAAATCTAGTAAATCGTTTGGAAGCAAATCTATTTTTTCTAATGTAGCATCTATTAACTGATTCTTCTTTGTTCTTATTGTAGTTTCACCATCAAGTTGGAAATGATCTAGTTTCGATCTAACGTCATCTCTGACTTCATTCAGTGCTAGAACATGTTGATCAATTAATTGCAAGCCACTTTCATTAAGATCGTTTGCTAAATTTCTAACTGTATCTCTTGCATCTATTAACGGTGATTCAATTTGTTTTCTAGCCTTTCCTAGTTTTAGAACAGCTGAACTGTCTATGCTATTAATAGCCTCAGCAATTTTTGAGGATAAGAAATTTGTTTGTCTGTCTATCTGTTCAACACTTCTACGTAATTCTTGGGTTTGCTTTATTTGCTCAGAGAAAATATTATTCACATTTTGTGATAATGCATCAACAATCCTCTTTGATTCATTAATCCAACCTGAATATGCTTCTTGCCAAACCTTGTTGTAATTATCAGAAAAAGATTCTTGGATTTCCGAAATTTTACCTATTAATTCCTTAAGCTCCACATCTATCTCTGGTGCAAGCTTATCTAAGAAATCATGATGATTGTCAGTATGAGCATCAAGACCGTTACTAATGATTTTCTTCAGACTGTCGAATGTTTCTTTTGTCTTCTCATCTATTGAGTTTAGCAACTGTTCACTATGTTGATTTGCTGTATGATGAAACTGCTTGATGAAAGCATTGAGCTCTTGAATGTAGGTTTCTAATTGTGCAGAAAATACTAATGGCTGATCCATTATTCTTGTTAAATATCCCTCAACCTCTGCTCGGATTGCTTCAACAAATTCAGAAGCCGATATCTCTGTTGTATCTGTGTAGTCTGAATAATTTTGGTACAGAGAATCAACTACCTGCTTGATTAAACCACTAACCACGTGGATATCGAAAACAGTTCCTTCACCTGTGAGTTCTAGTGTCCCGCCAAATTTCTCCTTTTTCTCTTTGTATTCCTCTTTTGAAGCCTTAAGAGAGTTAATTACTCCATCTAGAGAGTATAAAGCATCCTTTTCAACAACAATGTATTCTTTTAGAAACGGAAGTATTCCAAAATAAACAGGAGTTCTTCCAACAGTTTTCTTTAGGAAGCCTAATTCTTCTAAATTCTTAACTGATTGAATGAGTGTAAGAGGATCTAATCCAGTTACGACCAATAGTTCCCCTATTGTAACTTTTCCAAGCCCCAATGTAGCAGCATATACTTTAATGTCTGTTTCATTGAATCCTATTCGAGTTAATAATGGAGGAAGAATATCAATTTTTGACATTTTATTCATCCTATAATTCTATTCGATATTACTAGTTTATAGTTTCCTACATAAATTTTATTGCATTATTAAGTTAATTTGATTTACTTAAAAATCATATACAAAAGGCAATATGAAAATAACGCGAAAATTATTCTTCTGAAACCCCAAATTTAGGACAATGCTCCGAAAGGAAGCAGTTTAAACACTGAGGTTTTTGAGCTTTACAGATTGCCCTTCCATGAGATATCAGTAGATGAGTAATTCGTCCCCATTTTTCTGTTGGAATTATTTGCATCAAATCTTGCTCAATTTTAATTGGATTCTTGTTTTTTGTCCAGCCTAAACGATATGAAATACGTGTGACATGGGTATCAACAGCTATGCCTTCATGAATTTCAAACCAATCATTCAAAAGTACATTCGCTGTTTTTCTACCTATACCAGGCAATTTTATTAACTCTTTTAGAGTGGTAGGGATAACAGAATCACATTCTTCTATTAGTTTTATTGACAATTCTTTGATAAATTTAGCCTTATTTTTATAGAGACCAACTTTTGCGATTGCTTTTTCAATATCTTCTAATGGAGCAGATGCGAAATCCTGAGGAGTAGGAAAGCGGGAAAATAAATCTTCAGTTACTGAATTAACTTGTTTATCAGTGCTTTGAGCACTTAAAATTGCTGCGACCAATAACTGGAAAGGAGAAGAATAATTAGTCAAACCTCCTTTAAATTTAGGATAGTTATCTTCCAAAAGAGTTAGAATCTTTTGATTCTTTTTATTCCGTCTGTTACTCATTAAAATTGAAGGTTTAAAGCTCATTTTATATTTTTTGAAGGAAGAGAGACTGAGTGGAGGAGTTTTTTTGTATTTCATAAATATTTAAGAAGCCAGCTTTTCTAGTTATCTCTGAAAAACTTTTAGAGTTGATTTAAAAGTGGAAAACGAAATAACTTTGAAAAAAAGAATAGGGTATATAGCTTTGAAAAGCTTCATTTTCATGGTTTTATTTGCAATTCTGCACTTCCTTTATACTCTAAGTCCTAATCCTTTCTTCCAAATAATATCAGGAACTGATGAATCAGTATTTCAACATTTGAAGATGGGATTTATTGGGTATCTATTGTTAATTGGTATTGATTATTTGATCATAAGAAAAAGAATTGAAAACAAGCAATCATTTGTATTCTCGAGATTAATTTCAAGTCTATTAGTTCCTTGGATAATATTTATTATATGGTATCTAGTTCCAGCATTTGTTGGGGATCATCTACCATTAGCAAGAGAATTAACATGGGCATTAGTAGTAGTGTTGCTAACAGGAGTATCTGTGTCACTTATAGATGAAAATACTGAAAGAATCGAATATAATCTTGCAATAAAAATTGTAATAGGAATTTTGATTGTAGTTTCTTTAATCATATTCATATGGTTCTCATTCGAGCTTCCATGGATAGATGTGTTTGTTTTACCAGAATAATAGAAATTAATTTCAATTTCCTTTTTTCTCATTTATTGATATGCCTAATTTATAATTTCTATTTTAATAAATGCGAAATATTCCAAAATAAATAAAATTTTGAGTAAAGAATATTTCAAGAAAAAAAAGAAAAAATAAAAGTTTAATGTAGAGCTTGAGGACGATAACCAGCCTGTGCTAAGATACTTTTAGCTTTACTGGTTGAAAATATTAGCTTTGGTAAAAAACAATCACGATATTGTGATTATCCAAAATATTGATGAGAAAATAAATCATCATAAAAAAGTTTAATTTCTTTTATCTTTTCGAAGAATAGAATTTCCATTTGCCGAGTAAATACCATCTTTACTATCGTTATTTGCAGTTATTTGCTGACTCAATATTTCTTCAATTTCTCGCTCTAGTTTCTTCTTAATCGCAATTTCTTTTACATTTTTACGATTTTTAAGGAGTTTGACGTTTTTTGTTTTAACCATTTTTCTTCAAAATGCAAAGTACTATAAACACTTTTATCAGTTAATATTTAGAAAATTAAAGTGATATTGCTTCAGAAATTTAGATAATTAAAGTGCAATTGAAGCAATAGAAAAAGAAGAGAAGAGAAATACTCAATCACAACCTATCATTATTCTATCTAGAATAATTACAATAATTAGGATTGTGGCGATAAATGCTGCTCCTAGTGAGTAAATAATTCCAAGTATTTTGTGCAAAATGTGCATCTTTGGTTGTTTAATAAATTGTTTTTCAGTTAAGAGAGACCTATGCAGAAACTATCAAAACAAGAACACTTAATGAACCAATTAAAGCGAAAAGCCATAAATCTGCAATTCGCTCTTTAAACAAAATAACTATGAAACTAGAAATCAATCCAGTTGATAATAAAAACGGAAAAACAGAAATAATATTTCGTTTTAGTACCTTTCCTTGAATAGTTTCATCAAGTTGTTCTTCTATCATAAAAAAGATTTTATTATGATTATTAATTAAATCTTTCTTAATCCTATAATCGCTATTGTAAACTCACCTCTATTTACTTTGTACGATATTGGGAAACCATTTCTATCTTTACTCTTGATCCTCTTCTTTCACTTTCATTAGAGAACTAGGACGTGCCTTTTCAACGACAAAAAAAATCGCTCATAAAACTATATGGTGACCTTAAAGAAGGGGGAACGGTGGAATATGGAGGAAAACAACTGAGAATAGGGGTGTGCTCATTTCAGAACCTACAAGAGAAAAGCATAGAACCTTCATTAGCTTGGTTACTACCAAGTAATAATAATCTACTTATGAAGTATTTGCAAAAAATAGAAGAGGATTTACTACATACATTGGTGAAAAGTGTAGCAGATGAAAAGTATATGAAGATATATGAATGGCTGGTGAAAAACTGGAAATCATTCAAAGGAGAATAAAGAAAACTTGTAAATTAACTCTATCTTATTCTTCTTTATTTTTTCTTTTTTTCACTTCCTAAATACTGTAAATTTGAGTGTCAAGGCTCCTCCAAAGATTACAACTAAGCCTATTATGATAAAGATCCAGAAGTAGTTAACAACAAAAGAGCCAGTTTTGAGAATAAAGAAATCAAGCCAATGAGTTTCAAGATGTAAACTAGAAAATGAACCGCTTCTATCTGCAATAAGGAGAACTTTAAGCTGGAGACCAACATCTCCCCAACTACTATCATAAGGAACAGTAGTAGTTTTACTCTGCTCAGAATTGAGATAGAGACTATTAAAAGCAACAGTTTTTCTGGTTAATTCTTGAGAATGGACATCTATGAGACGAACTATGATTTCAATATTAAATAATTTAACAACATTATCAGGTTTGTTGGTAAAGGCAAGAGTAAGAGTAATATTGAAATCTTCGGAAACAAACTTAGAACGAACTTTAGCAGTAAGGACAACTTCTAAACCTTCTTCATACTGTATGGGAAGACTGCTTTTTGCTGCAAGAGCAGAAAGAGGACTGAAAATCAGTAAAAATACTGACAAGATAATTGAAATTTGTTTGATTGTTTTTTTAGACATATGAATCACGTATTTATTTTTTTATGAGTATTTAGTTTTTGTTTATTTTTTTTGAAATAGAAGAAAATAATCATGAAAAAAACTGAAGAATAGAAAAGGAATTGAGAAGTAGTTTCCTCAATTCCAGAGGAATTGAAAATCATAATTCTAGAATAAGGAGAACTGTAATCTTGATCTAAATATGACAGATATACTCTAACGTAATAGGTGCCAGTTTCTAAATCTGAACAATTGAAATCTGCAAACCAAGTAAAATAATCGAGGATTTGAAGAAGAAAGGAAGTAGCAAATCTCTTATCTGAATCATATAAGAAAACTTTCACAGGGGAGTTATTCCCGAATCTGTGTAAACGTAAAGTTAGAGAGAATAGACCATGAGGATACTCTTCCTTATTCTGGTGCGTGCTCTTCTTGTATCCTCTCAAATCTATTAAGAGTATGCAGACCATCATCCTCTCTTCTACGTGAGTGGTAAACTCAGACCTATGTAAGCATGATTCAGTCTCAAGACTAGACAGCTCTTTGTTCATTTCCTTACCTCTCCTAATTGATGTTAGCCACTTCTTCAAGGCAGACTGAAGAGTAGTTAACCATGATACTCTAAAGGTAGTTTTTAAATAGATTTCGAGAAAAATTGCAGTTTTTTTGCAGTTTAAGCCCTTCTATAAAGGTTTTAGGCAAGACAGGGATTATTACTTCTTGAATGCATTTTCAAGTAAAGAATTTGGAAAAAAGCAAGTAGAGATCTGGAAAGAATTATTGATAGGGAGAGGATATGATAAATGATTAGCAGTAAAATTTTAGCAAAAGACAATTACATAAAGTTAGATATGGTTTCAGGGGATTCCTATTTTCCCACCAAAACTATAACGAAATGACTTTGAATATCTAATTTCTCTTGTCATTCCCCCCCTCCAGCTGGAAGAACCACCCAAAAACAGAAATGAATTTAATTTTGCCTTCCTTTCAACCTTCTTATCTAATCTAGAATCAGTAACAAACTTGTCTTCTATATTTCTTAGGATAATGGAAAGATTCTTTCTACCTAAATCAATAGATGTCCCTATTAACTGTGTGGAATCCTTAATTTTGTATAATCTTGAAATATATTTTAATAGTCCTCTGATATCAAATTGTTTAAAGAATAGAAATGCATAATCTTTGAATTTAGCATCTTCTTTATCTGTTAGAGGTACTTCAACTGATTGTGTAAAAGAAAGCCTTACCTTAAAAGGTTCAATACCCAATATCTTCTTGAAAAAACTCATAGCTTTATAACAATGAAATAAGTAAATATAAGTATTATGTACGAAGAAATTAGATTATCCTTTTAAAAAAGAAACTTCAAAGAAATGGAAGAGATACAATTACGAGTCAAATGAAGAAGGATCTAGAATTGTTAGTAAGGAGATGTCAGAAATACAAACAGAGATATTCAAGGGATTTGTCTGTTTGGATTCACCTGTACTACCATTCTTCCCAGAAATAGCAGATGTGTTCGCAATTGTAACAATGACAACATGAATAGAAGCAACTTCAGATATTGGAAACTTAAATAAATTTTTAAAAAGCTATGGAGAGAAATATTGTACACATACATCTGATGCAGTGCATTTATGGAAACTACCGTTTAAAGGAAGGTTGCAAGAAATGGTACAAAAAGCAAAAGCAACAACAGAAGTGAAGAATCTTTCTAAAACTTTGTTTAATTTCCATCTAGGAGAAATTAAAATAAAAGATCCAACGGCATTAGAAAAATTATTTGAAGCAAATATAGGTGCAGGATGGAATCTAGCAAGAAAATTGGATTATCCCTTTAGGTTCCCAGATGGTCTTATGTTCAGACAAGATTTAGATAGTCCAAAAACAATAGTGTTCTTTGATGAGAGCTATAATATGTTCGAGATAGAAGGAAAAAAAGTAATAATAGAATTTAATTGGGACGATTTCTTCAAACAATGTAAAGCAACAGAAAAGATGAATTTTGACCAGTATCTGATGACTAATCCGCTGCATTTTGGATATAGAGCAGATAGGAATAAATTCTTCTTAAATGCGTTTTCATCTAAAGAATACGGAAAAAAACAAGTAAAAGCATGGAAAGAACAATTGATAGGGAGAGGATATGACAGAGGATTTGTCGGAAAAGTATTAGCAAAAGAGACATCAATAAAATTAAATGTTCTTTCAGGGGTGCCAGATATCGAGATAAGAGAAAGATTATTACTATACTTAATTTTGCTGAATGAATACAAGAGAAACTATGATGAATTCTTTAAATGGGTAAAAGAAAGTTTAGGCCATAATCTTAAATTTAGAAATATAGGAAAGGAAGCAGCGGAGAATTTCGTGTTCAAAGAAGGAATAGTGAAATACGGAGGAAAGCAATTAAGAATGGGTGCATGTTCATACCGTAAGATAGACAAATTAACTTTAGAAACGACGCTAGCCTGGATGCTACCTAATAATAACAATCTGCTGATGATGTATCTGGAAAAAATAGAAAAAGAACTGTTGCAAACCTTGGTTAAAGCAGTAGCAGATGAGAAGTATATGAAAATATATGAGTGGCTGGTGAAAAACTGGAGATCATTCGGAGCTGAATAAGTGAAAAAAAATAAAGAAAATTAGAAAGAATTGGAGGGATAGGATTAACACAATATATTTAAAGTAAAAAGAAGAAAGAAGAGTATAGAAAAAAGGACAGTGATAGGGGAAAGGCTATGGCTGCGGGACAAAGAAAAATATTCAAAATAACACTGCTGGGAGACGGAGCAGTAGGGAAGACAAGCCTAAGGAAAACATACCTGGGAGAGGGATTTAAGGACGGCTACAGTATGACTATAGGGGCTGACTTCGCTGTCAAACGTTTACGTATCGATGACCAAGATTTCGTTGCTCAAATTTGGGATCTTGCTGGTCAACAAAGATTTTCTGCTGTTCGTGAGGTTTATTATCGCGGCACTTCTGGCTGTCTTCTTGTTTTCGACATTTCTCGTCGTTCCAGTTTTGAAAACATTCCTTCTTGGATTGCTGAACTTCTTAAGAACAACAGTAATCGTGTTGTTCCTATTGTTCTCATTGGTAACAAATCTGATTTACGTTCTACAGCTAAAGATCCTATTATGCGTGATCAAGCTGAAGAATATGCTCGTTCTCTTTCTGGTTGGTCTGGTTTC
Organism: Promethearchaeati archaeon; assembly: GCA_013166775.1. Lineage (GTDB taxonomy): Archaea > Asgardarchaeota > Heimdallarchaeia > Heimdallarchaeales > Heimdallarchaeaceae > UBA460. Next base: position 126,847 of record JABLTJ010000001.1, on the reverse strand, counting down.
ACCGTTCCTTATATTGAGACTTCTGCTAAAACTGGCGAAAATGTTGATGAAGCTTTCAAAACTCTTCTTAAGAATATTGTTCTTTTCTATGAGAAGCTTTATGCTCAACAATAGACTTTTCTTTTCTTTTTATTCTTCCTTTTTTTCTATTTTCACATTCATTGTTTCTTCATTAAATGCTTGATGTAACACCACTGTTTCATCTTCATTTACCTGCACTATTCTCATTTTTTCTAGTTCCATTATATACTTCCTTGTTTGTGATAATGATACTCCTAGCACAAACGACAGTTGTATTGGTGCTATTACTCCCATCCTTCTTAGCAACGTAATTATATTGAATCTTGGATCTGTTGTTACTAATCTCTCGAACACTTCTTTTTGGTTTTCCCATAATTTTCTTTCTACTTTTATTTCTTCCATTTTCTCTTTCAGATTCTTGTTTTCTGCTTCTATTGCTATTAATTGATCTGATAGTTCGTAAATTAGTGATTCTCTCTCATCTAATAGGAGTTTTAGCATCTCCTTTTCTCTCCCCCATTCTCCTGTTTCTCCTGTTTCTCTTGTTTCCTCCGAAGTTTTCACACTTGGAGTTTCCATAAACTCTCTCACTTCTTCTGCTAGTGTTCTATCTCTTTGTGACGAAACCGACATCATACTCGATAGGAAATTAAATAATCTAAAAAATTCTGACTTCATTTCCGAAATTATTTGTTCAGATGAGTTTTCCAATAACTCGTTAACATACTCAAGCGCTGGTGATAACTCTAGTGTTGATGTTTTCTTCCTATTCGATGATTGAAAAATTCCCTTGCTTTCTTTTTGACTAGATTTAAAATTGTCTTTTATTTCTTTTACTTCTTCTGATAGTTTTGATATCTCATCTGCAATTTCTTGAAATTCTTCTGGTTCCTCTGTTTCTTTCTCCTCTCTTTCTTCCATTGTTATCAACTATATTTTTGCTGTTGATTCTATTTTGAACCCTTCTACTTCTGAAGGAGTTATCTCCAAGTTTTCACTAATGTATGCTACCCCCATCAGTTTTGTTATTGCAAAATTATCTCTTATTCTGCTTCCTACTGTACTTCTCGAAAAGTAGAAAATTCCTTGTGCTGCATTCATGATTATTCTTTCCGCTACTGGTTCAAGTACCCCCTGAGGTAATAAGAAGAAGTGCACACCCTCTATTTGATTAAAAGACATTATTGCGTCTTTTAGAAAAGTTATAAGTGTATTAGAATCTTCGTCTAATCGATCTTCTTTCATCCATAAGAGATCATCAAAAACACTGAAACATTTCTTGTTTTGGTTCTCTTTTACATGAAGCATTCTTTCAATTACTTTTTTTACATATGTTTTGCGTCGAACTTCAATCTTTCCTAATTTGAGTGCTGAAACCATTGCAGAACTTGATAAGTCAAACATATTTTCAAAATACCAGTTTTTACCTTCAAAAGGTTTAACGTCCCATTCATATGCTTGAAAAGATCGTAAAACATGACTGTAAGGTCTCCCACTATGTACATAAAAAATGACATTATCATCAGATTTTTGGGCCCAATTTAATAAAATTCTTTGCACGAAAAGAGTTGGTATCACTGTATCAGAAGGATAACTTACTAAAATCAGGGAGCCTTTTGGTATTCCTTTTCGATTCGATAGCTCCATACCGAGTTTAAGATCAAGAGATCTTATGCCTGTTAAAATTAGTTCTCCCCTTAAATCAACGATAGGTTCCTTTTTCCCTACTCTTTCAACTCCTCCTTTTTGAGCATTTGAATCCATCAAACATTCCTCAATAGTAAATGATTCTTTAAAATTGTTCTAGTTCGCGTAATGCAAGCTCTAGATCGGAGATAAACTCGTCCTGTACTTTCTTTTCTTCAACTACAACAGGTTGTTGTGCAGGTATTGGTTGAACTTCTGGAGGAGGTACAGGTTTAGCTTCAACATCCAATATATTCCTTATTTTTTCTGCGGCAATTTTCATGGTTCTTCTTACCATTCCTAGTGCAACTCCAGTATCAGTAATAAGACATAATACTGTACTACCACAGCTTGCAACTAATATTAACCCATCCTGAAACTCAGATATGATTATATCTAGTTCTGCTAGCCCAACGTTTTGACCTTGCTGTTCACTAGCTAAATATACTGCACTAGCGATAGCTCCTAATGCTTCTGTCTCGAATTCATCGAAAGCAAATCGAGAAGAATAAGCTAGTGTTAATCCTGTTTTATCTGCTAATATAACATGATTGATATTAGCATCACTTGTAATAATTTCATGTAGAATTGTATTTATCTGGTCAGCACCATACAAACAAATCACCAAGTACGATTTGGATTTTCTATAAGTCTAATTTGTGCTTACACTATTTAAAGATTTCAACATTGGTATATGGATCTTTCCGTTGCAAGGAACTTTTTTAAATTGCATCAATTTATTTGTTCTTATGGAAAAAATAATCTTCCCCGTAATCATTCTAAACTTCAAAAACTATATTCAATCGTTAGGAGAAAATGGTTTAAACTTAGCAAAAATTGCTGAGAAAGTCGCAATAGAAACTAGTACAGAAATTATAGTATGTCCTCATACTACAGATATTAGATTAATATCGGAATCTGTAGATATACCTGTTTTTTCTCAACATGTTGATGCTAATGAGCCTGGTAGCTTCACAGGGAACAACTTGATTGAAGCTATTATCGAAAGCGGAGCTTCAGGAACACTTGTTAATCATTCAGAGCATAGATTAACCTTGGATAAAATCGAAGGAATAATTAGTCGTGCAAAGAATCTAGATTTCATGACTTGTGTCTGCTCAAACAATCTTCAAGCTAGTCGAGCTGCAGCAGCGCTATCACCAGAAGCTTGCGCAATGGAACCTCCAGAATTAATTGGAAGTGGAGTATCTGTCACAACTAAACCAGAATTAGTAGAAAAAACAATAACAGCTATACTTGAGATGAATCCAAATGTAAAACCTCTAGTTGGTGCTGGTGTTTCAACAGCAAAAGATGTTTCAGAAGCCATAAAACTTGGTTCGAGAGGAGTATTATTAGCTTCTGGATTTGTTAAATCAAAAGAACCGCAAGAAGTTTTATTTGAAATGGCAAAAGCTCTTTCGGAAAATAATTGACGGAAAAGAAATTTATTAAAAAGGATTCTACTCAAGTTTCTTCCACATAGTTTTTTCTGCCTGTTTAATTTGAGTCAGAATCCCAGCTTCTTCCATCTTTTCCAAGTTTTTGATAAATTCTTCCTTCGATAAAGGAGGGTTTCCTTGTTTTAATGTTGCAAATTGACATGAAGCAAAAATAGCATCTTCGTACATGAATTTTGCAGATCCGAAAGACTCTAAAATTATATCGTGGTTAGGTATGTCGTGGTCTATCACTTTTGCTTTAGGAGCAGCTTGTGGCTTTGCCTTGGGAGCAACCTGTGCCTCTGCCTTAGGAGCAACTTTTTCTACTTTCCCTGTTTTTGAAATTATTTGTTCTGCTATCAAATCACTTAAGCTTTTTCCCTCAGTTTTTTCTCCAAACCCATATAATTCAGCTAACCAATAAGAAGCATGTGAAATAAAAGCTTCTACAGATTCAAAATTATCTTCGTCAACTAGTCTTTGGAGATAATCTAAAAGGCCTTCTGGTATTTTTATTTCAAGAGTTTTCATTTGTTATAGCTCCTTTATTCTAATTATTAAATAAAAGAGATGCATTTAATATTTGTGATAATTTTTTCAGATTAATCGGCGTCCTATTAGGTTTTCTATCCTATGTGTTGACACATCTAAGCCGTCTCAATCAGTCATTCGCCAAAAGAGAAATCGTTAACAATAAGTTAAATTTTTCTATTGTGAGAAATTAAAAAACTAAGTTGATGCTTTTCGTCCTCTTTCATATGTAGTAAAACCACATTTACCACAAGTTCGGCGATCTTTGTGTTCAGCCATATATACTGAATCTCCACAACGTTCGCACACCTTCTTTTTTCTCACAATCTTTCCATCCTTGATTTCGTATCTTTTATGTACAGAACTCATTTTCTCACCAAATTACTCCTGTTTTTCTTCCTTCCCTATCCCAGATCGTTTAAGTAAATATTCTCTTTCAACAGCTTTTGCCCTTTCAGCACTTTCATAAGCATGAACTAGAGCGGTACTTACACCCATACCATATTTTGCTTCTAATTTAATCAAAACTACTTGATTTCTTTCTTTATTCAATAAAGCCGATATTCTATTTAGAAAATCATCTCGTTTTGGAACAGCTTCCCCATGGTGTTCTACTTGAACTTCAATTTCTGTTCTTTCCAGTAGCTTATTTTCAGTTTTCTTGACTATATCAATTTTCATCAACTTTCACCATTCTAAGTAATAGTTGTCTTGCTTTTTGCTTCATTTTTTTAGTGACCGTTACTAATACTACACCTTCATTAGGTTGTCCATATAAGACTTTTGAATTGTAAGGTGCTTCTATTATCACTGGGAGTACCAGCAAATCCTCTTCTCCCGTTATTTTTATAATGATTTTGTTATCATCCTTTTTTATTGCAGAACGAATTTTATTCCAGGCAGCTTGCGTAATCGATCCCGGGGGATTCTCCACTACTTCTTGCTCGAAAAGAGAATAATCTTGTTTCTTTATTTTTTTTCTCTGGACTTTTTCGTCAATTATTGCTATATCTGGAATAATTGAGTTGATTAGAAAAGTTTGAGTAACAACATCACCTACAGAGATAATTTTTGGAATCGATTCATCGTTGGATATTTGATTAATAATTCTATTAATATCTTTTTTTTCACAAAAAAGTTCATCTAAAGGTTTTTTGAAGTATTTTCTTTGATCTTCAGGCAGAAAATAATCTTTATTACCCTCAAAATCCAAATTTTTCACCGAACGCGTAAAGCATAATGACCCTTTTTGCTTATTTTCATCCTTTTTGCTACATCGCTAATTTCTGGATTTAAAATGAAAACTTCGCCAGTATATTCAGAAGATAAATCTTGTGTTTTGCAGCTTGGGCACATATTAGCAGTTTTCTCAACTATAAGATGACAAATTCTACAAGCTTTCGACATTAGGATGCCTCCTTCGCTGAAGAGTCAGATTTCTTAAGATTATCTTTCCATTCATCTATCCAATCAAAAGCACCCAAAGAATTCTGACGCATGGTTAAACCTACTCTTATTGCAGATTTACCGATACTAACTGCAATTACTCTTGCACGAACTCGTGTATTCACAAGTAAATCTCGTTTTGATTTATCTCCTCTTAAAACAGCATTCTTAGGGATGTATCTGAAATAATCATCTGCTATTTGAGAAACGTGACAGAGTGCGTCTATTGTTCCTATTCTAATAAAAGCACCAAAATCAACACATTCCACAACTTCTCCTGTTACTACTTCACCTATTTCAGGAAGATAACATAATAATTCAAAATCGGTTTCATAATATGCTCCACCATCACCTGATATTAATTTACCCTGATAGATTTTATTAATTTCAGTAACAGCAACAATGAAACCTAAATCTGGATCAATCTTCCCTTCGAAACTCTCTCTAGCAATTTCTGCGAGAACTTGGGAAAGATTTTCATCAAATTTATTGGGTGGAACTCGTAATGTATCCCTAACTTTTACTGTATAATACACGATGATATCATCTCACAAATTTCTACATTGCTGGTTCTGTCCTATTATTTTTAAACATACTTATAGCAAATATTTTCTCTATTTTTTAGAGATAGAAGCAATTTCATCACTTTCAATTTTACAATATTTAGTGAATCAGCTGAACACAAAATTATTGAGAAATGAAAAATTACAAAATTATTATTAATAAAGAAACTTAAAAACCACATAGTAAGAACACTTACATAGTCAGTATTATTATTCGTAGATGAGAGATAATGAGTGAAAAAACATCCTCTGTAGATGAGGAGAAAACATCTTCAACCAAAAAAAGTAAAGAAATTACAGAAGATAAGAAAATACGTCAACCAGTTGTTAATATTGGAACAATCGGACATGTTGATAATGGAAAATCAACATTAGTTCAGGCTCTCACAGGAAAGTTTCCTGATGATCATTCCGAGGAATTAAAAAGAGGAATTTCTATCAGACTTGGATATGCTGACACTGAATTCCGCAAATGTCCAAAATGTCCAGAACCTGAAGCATACACTATAGAGGAAACATGTCCAAAATGTGGCACACCTTCTGAATATCTTAGGAGGGTTTCATTTGTTGATTGTCCAGGACACGAAATTTTAATGGCAACTCTTCTCTCTGGTGCAACTTTAATGAATGGTGCAATACTTCTAGTCGCAGCTAATTCTAGATGTCCTCAACCACAAACAAGAGAACATCTTGCAGCAATGGAGATTCTGAAAATCCCTAATATAGTAATTGTTCAGAACAAGATTGAGCTTGTAACAGAAGAGGAAGCTAAAAGAAATTATAAAGAAATCCAGGAGTTCATAAAAGGTACTATTGCAGAAAATGCACCCATTGTACCTATTAGTGCAATGCATAAAGCTAATTTAGATGTTTTAATTTGTGAGATAGAAAAACACATCCCAACACCTGATTTTGATAAAGAGAGTCCTTTAGAAATGCATGTTGCTAGATCTTTTGATATAAACAGACCAGGTACAAAACCTGAGAAGTTGAAAGGAGGAGCATTGGGTGGTACAATCATAAGAGGGCAAATAAAGGTAGGAGATGAAATTGAAATTGTTCCAGGCATCTCTATAAAGAAAGGAAATAAAACAATTTATTCACCAATTACAACACAAGCTGTTAGTATATCTATAGGTGAACAAGGACTTGTAAAGAGTGCTCATTCTGGAGGATTAGTAGCACTAGGAACAGAATTAGATCCTTCGTTAGTTAAGGCAGATAAAATGGCAGGAAATATTATTACAACACCAGGAAATTCACCACCTATCAGAACCAATCTTGAACTCTCTATTCATCTAATGGAACATGTTGTAGGTTCAGAAGAGATAACAAAGGTTCAACCTTTAGCTCAAGGGGAGACATTAATGTTGAATGTTGGTACTGCTAAAACAGCAGGAGTCATTACAGAGATCAGAGGGGGAAAGGCAAAGATTAGACTAAATCGAGAAGTAGCAGCACCTACAAATAGCAAAATAGCTATATCCAGGAAAATTGCAGGTAGATTTCGTTTAATAGGAGTAGGGAAAATCTTAGAAAATTAAAATGAGGTTTTTCATGTTAGTTATACTTGATTCTAGCATGCTAATGTTACCTTTAGAAAAGAAAATTAATATTTCTCTCGAGTTGGAAAGAATACTGCCCATTTCTTTTGAAATAGTTGTCCCAAAAATTGTTGTTTGTGAACTAGAGAAAATCATGTTGGATGCCCCTCCTTCTACTCAAAAAAAAGCAAAACTTGCTTTAGAACTGGTAAATAAATATAGAATTCTTGAATCCAATATAGAAGGACTAGCTGATGATGAAATTGAAAGACTAGCTATTGAAAACAATTCAATTGTAGCTACTAATGATTCGGAATTACGATTAAAACTTAGAGAAAAGGGTATTGCAGTCATCGCATTACATGGAAAGAATAAACTAGCTTTATTTGGTTACATAGATAGTTAATTTATAAGAAACTAATTAATTGGAAATGAAGATACTAACAAAAATTTTAATTACTCTACAATAACAAATTCTATGAGTATTATCGAAAATGATAATTAATGGTATAAATATCTAATACAGCGATAAAAAGGTCATTTGAATGGAAATAAAAAAACTCTTTCCTGAAATAGAAGAAATAGGAAATGAAGAACTGAAAAACAAAGTGATTAAAGCTCTTGAAAAAGCAATTAATATAGGGGGGTGGAATGAAGAAGATCTTCATCTGATTCCTTTCACATTATTAATTCCTGAATTAATTGGGAAAAATTCAATTCCAAAAATATCTATTATCAAGCATATTCGTGCAGTTACACAAATGTGTATAGCTACATATGAGAGATATGAGATGCTCGGAATTGGAGATAAATTAAACAAGGATGAGTTAATTGCAGGTGGGTTACTACATGATGTTGGTAAATTCATCGAGTATGAAAGAGATAAAACAGGAAAAATCATTCAAACTAAGGATGGAAAATACATTCGTCATCCTGCAATGGGATTGGAATTAGTTTACGAATTTGATTTGCCTCTTATTGTACGCCAGGCTATAGTTTTTCATAGTAAGGAAGGAGATAAAATTCCCAGATTAACAGAAGTAGAAATTATTCATCGTTGTGATTTTCTTTGTTTTGCTCCAGTTAAACAAATATTTGAAAACAAATAACAAAAGTGTAGATTATGAGTAAAAAATACAAAATTGCAGTTCTCCCAGGAGATGGGATAGGAAAAGATGTAACGAATGCAGCAATGAAAGTTCTTGATGCTGTTGGATTTAGTGAACTAGCTAACTATACATGGGGGGATATAGGTTGGGTATTCTGGAAAACAGAAGGTAATCCATTACCTGATAGAACGATTGAATTGCTAAAACAGTCTGATTGTTGTCTATTTTCTGCCATTACATCAAAACCTAAAGAAGAAGCACAAAAAGAGTTAGCTCCTGAATTACAAGGAAAAGGATTAGTTTATTCCAGTCCAATTGTAAAACTAAGACAATTGTTCGATTTGTATATCAATTTACGTCCATGTAAAGCTTATCCCGGTAATCCTCTAAACTTTAGAGATGACTTAGATCTTGTAGTTTTCCGTGAAAACACGGAGGGTTTATATGTTGGTATAGAATTCCACCCAGTTCCTGAAGATGTGATGAAAACTTTAGTTGATAATCATCCAAAAGCAACTCGCTTTGCAGAGGTAAACCTAGATGATATTGCTATTTCTACTCGAATTTTCACCAGAAAAGGTGTAAGAAGAATTCTTAAGGCTAGCATGGATTATGCTAAAGAGTTTGATTATCCCACAGTTACTGTTGTTGAAAAACCAAATGTCATCAGAGAAACAAGCGGAATGATGATACGTGAAGCTCGCAAGTTAATCAAAGAGTACTCAGGAAAAGAACTTTGGGAAACAAATATAGATGCAATGTGTATGTGGTTGATCAAGAATCCACAAAATTATGGTATTTTAGTTGCATCCAATATGTTTGGAGATATTGTTTCTGATCTGTGTGCTCAATTAGTTGGGGGTCTAGGTTTTGCATGTTCTGGTAATATAGGCGATAATTTTGCTGTATTTGAACCCAGTCATGGCTCAGCTCCTAAATATATAGGTATGAATAAAGTCAATCCTATAGCACAGATTCTGTCAGCAAAAATGATGTTAGATTGGCTTGGAGAAAAAGAGATGGCCATGAAAGTTGAAGATGCAATTGCAGCTGTTATAGTAGAAGGTAAAGTTCGTACGTATGATATGGGTGGTTCTTCAACAACCACAGAAATGGCAGATGCTATTGTTACAAAAATACAAGAGATGAATTAACTTTCATCTTTTTTCTTTCTATTTTATAATATGAGAAAATTAGTTTTTAAATAAAATTTATCAACCGAATGCAATCCTTCAATAATATTTCTTCATTTGGCTTTTCTTTTATTCTAACACATAGAGATATCCTTATTACCTTCTTACTAACTCGTGAAATTGGACGAAATGAAGGGCTTTACACTTATAGAGAAGATAATTAAATCTCATTCTAATGAGCTTGATAATGAGATATATCCTGGTAATATTGTATGGATTAATCTTGATCTTGTAACGGCAAGAGACTACGCAGGACCACAAGTTATAGATCTGTTTCAAAAAAATTACCTAGATGCTCTAACTTTCGATAATAAAAAAATTATTTTTACTCCTGATTGTTATCCCTATGGTAATGATCCTAAGCATGCATTAGATCAGGAAAAAATCAGAGTATTTGCTAGAAAGCACAATATTCGTGTCACCGATCTAGGATCGGGTATTGGCTCACATCTTCTTTTTCGCAGAGGATTTTCAAAACCTGGTGATATAGCTTTTGGAGCTGATAGTCATTATAATATTCTAGGTGCTTTAGGAATTTTAGGGCAAGGAGCAGGAGATGTGATGCTTGCTTTTGCCATGAAAACAGGTAAATCGTGGATTAAAATTCCAGAAACGGTAAAAATAACGTTAAAAGGAGAATACAAATGGCCAACAACTTCAAAAGATCTAGCTTTGTATGTTCTAAAACAGCTGCATGAATATGGTATCACAGGTCAAGCTGTAGAGTTTTATGGAGATATTATTTCAAAACTAAATATCGAAGATCGTATTACTCTGTGCTCATTAATCACTGAAGCTTCGGGAGTTATAGGTTTTATTCCTCCTGACGAAGTAACAGTAGAATATTACAGAAAACAAGATATTGAGATAGAAGCATTAACTGCAGATGGAAACGCAAATTACATCTCTGAACTTACAATTGATATTCATGATTTAGGACTCTATGTTGCATGCCCTCCTCATCCACATAATGTGAAGCCGATCGAAGAAGTTTTAGGAACCCCAATAAATTCTATAATAATTGGTTCTTGCACAAATGGAACTGCGGCAGATATTCGAGAAGCTGCTAAAATTCTGAAGAATCAGAAGATCAATCCTGAAGTACGATTAGGAATAGTTCCTGCAACTCGAGAAGATTTTATTTCAGCACATAAGGAAAACAGCATGACAACTATTCTTGATGCTGGAGGAAATTTCTTTGGAGCTGGTTGCTCAACATGTGCTAAAGGCCAATATGGTTTAACGGGAGGAGAAACAGCTGTTACTATGACAACAGGTAATCGTAATACGCAAGGAAAAATCGGTCCTGCAGATGTTTATTTAGCCAGTCCTATTGTAGCTGCATCAACAGCAATTGAAGGAAAGATTGCACTACCTAAAACAAGAGATGATTAAATGAGTGTAGAAAAAATAAGTGGAAAGTCAAAATTAGTAAAAGTTGACGATATTGATACTGATCAAATTTTTCATCAATCCCTATTAACTATACATGATCCACAAGAAATTAAGCCACATATTTTTGGAAATTTGGAAGGCTATGAAAACTTTGGGAAAGAAAACCACGAAAACAAGGTTTTAGTTGTTGGTAAAAATTTTGGAAAGGGTTCAACTAGACAACAGGCTGTAACTGGTTTTCTTGCTCATAAAATCAAAGCTATCATCGGTGAGTCTTTTGGTCCAATTTATTATAGCAATGCTGTAAATGCAGGATTATTGCTTGTTGAAGCTCCCGGTATTTTAGAATTCTTAATTGATGATCTTGATACTTTAGAAATTGATGTTAGTAATTCAATTATCTTGAATATTGACAAGCGAACAAAGATAAAATGTAATCCTATTCCGAAACCTGCTTTAGATATTATGAAAGCGGGTGGTTTATTGAAATTAGGGGATAAGATGTGAGGATATAAAATGACTGGAAAAACTTATTCAGAAAAATTATTTTCATATAAAACTGAACAATCAGTAAGTGCTGGAGACATAATTTTTGCAGAACCAGATCTAATCTTATCTCACGACAATTCAGCATCTATTTACAAAACATTCCAGAAAATGGGCGGTACAAAAATCAAATACCCTGATCGTTTGGTTATTGTGCTAGATCATGATTCACCTCCAACCAGTGTTACTATTGCTAATGATCATAAGATCATTAGAGAATTAGTAAAGAATCAAAACATCACAAATTATTATGATGAGGGAATAGGAATATGTCATCAACTGATGTCAAATCATGCTCTACCAAACATGCTTATAGTGGGTTCTGATTCCCACACTTGTACAAGTGGAGCTTTTGCTGCATTTTCAGCAGGAATTGACAGAACAGAAACTGCAGGATTATGGTTGACAGGGAAAACATGGTTCAGAGTTCCTGAGACAATAAAAATTGAATTGAAAGGAAAACTTTCCCTTGGTGTTTACGCAAAAGATATTGCATTATACATCATGAATACTATTGGCGCAGCTGGAGCACTATATAAAACTATTGAATTCCATGGAGAAGGAGTAAAAAATCTAAGTGTTTCTGAACGCATGACACTTACTAATTTAGCTTCAGAAATGGGTGCAAAAACAGCTATTTTCCCACCAGATGCAATTCTAATCGAGTGGTTAAAAAGGAAACATGATAACGAAGATATTGTATCAAAAGAAGAATTATTCTGGTCAGATGATGATGCTATTTTTAGTCAAATTCTTACTATTACTCTTGATGATTTAGAACCACTTATTGCAATTCCTCATCAAGTAGATAATGCTCAATTTATTAGTGATGTGGGTGAAATATCAATCCATCAAGCTTTTCTTGGCACTTGTACAAATGCCCGATTAGATGATTTAACTATTGCAGCATCAGTAATGAAAGATAAAAGGGTAAAAGATGGAGTTGTTTTCCTCGTAGCACCAGCTTCTCAGGAAATTTATCTTAAAGCTATAGAAAACGGTATTATTCAAATACTAGTTGAAGCAGGGGCTACAATTCTTTCATGCAGCTGTGGTCCATGCTTAGGGAAGGGGCAAGGAATTCCTGCAGATGGGTGGAATATTATATCAACTGCAAATAGAAATTTTCTGGGAAGGATGGGGAACAAAAATTCTTCAATATATTTAGCATCTCCTGCTACCGTAGCAGCATCTGCAATTGCTGGTAAGATAGTTGATCCTAGAGAATATCTTTCAATAAAAATCGAAGATAAAGAGAAACAAATAAATCTCCAACCAAGAGCTTTGGAAACAAAAATCCTTGTAATTACATCTGAGGATAATAGAAATAATCAAAACATATGGAACTATAGCGACATAAACGATTTTAATACAGATCAAATGTTTGCTGGGGGGTTAACTTATGACATAAAATCATCGGATGGTGAGAAAATAGTACCTCATTTGTTTAAGGGTCTAGATGAGTCCTTTGCATTGAGAATTAAAGAGGGGGATATTGTTATTGGAGGAGAAAATTTTGGGTGTGGTTCCTCAAGAGAACATCCTGCAGTAGGATTAGCAACCGCAGGTGTGAAAGCTGTTATTGTTAAATCAGTTTCGAGAATATTTTATAGATCATCTGTAAATCAGGGATTACCTATTATTGTACATCCAGAACTCATAGACAATTTTGATGAAAATGAATCGATGTATATCGATTTGGAAAATGGAAAAATAACAAATGGAAAACATGTTTTCCACTTCCCAAAATTACCAGAAGAACTTCTTGATATTTTTAATGCTGGAGGATTAATCAAACACTATCAAAAACTACATTCAGAATAGAGGAAATTAAAAATGAGATTATATGAATACGAAGCTAAACAGATTTTCGGAAAATTTGGAATGAGAATCCCTCAACAAATTGCTATAGTTGAAAATATTGAGCAATTAGATGATTTTTCAATATCCTTTCCAATAATGATCAAAGCGATGGTGTTGATAGGAGGTCGAGGTAAAGCTGGTGGGATTAAAAAGGCAAAAAACATTGATGAGACAAAGACAATTATCAGTGAAATGCTTAAACTCTCAATTCATGGGTACTCAATAGAAAAAATACTGCTAGAAGAAGCTGTCAATATCTCAAGTGAAATTTATCTATCAGTTACTACTGATCCAGCAACCTTTGATATTGTAATAGTAGCATCAGCAAGTGGTGGAGTGGACATAGAAGAAGTTGCTAGACAAAATCCTGAAAAAATTTGGAAAAAGATTATTCTGGAAAATGTAAAAGAACTACCAGGTATTATAGCAGATGAAGCAGTAGAATTTTTGGTTAAGAGTGATTCAAATTTGATGGGATCGGAGAATCAACTAAAAACAACTATTCAGTCCCTTTATTCTGCTTTTCAAACTGTGGAAGCAAAAATATGCGAAATAAATCCTCTAATTGTTTCAGAGGATAAGAATATTATTGCTGCTGATGCAAAAGTAGTACTTGATGACAATAGTTTGTATAGGCAAGAGCCTTTATTGAAATCTATTGGAATAGATCCAAGAAGTAAAAGACATGATATTTCAGAACAAACAATTTTCGAGGATAAGGCTTACAGAATAGGTTTTCCTTATTTAGACTTACTCGATGAGCCTGAGAAGTTTGAAAAAGAAAAAGATAAACTTTATGTGGGATTGGTTCCTGGAGGAGCAGGCTATGGAATTTTTTCTATTGATGAAGTCGTTAATGTAGGAAATCGCTATTTTAACGGTAAAGTTGTTCCAATAAATTTCATGGATAGTGGAGGTGGCCCATCACTCAGCAAGGTAGCAGATATGTTTCATTTACTTATGGATCATCCGGCTACTGATTTGATAATCACAAGTCGATTCGGAGGAATTTCCAGCTGTGATATATTTATCCGTGGTTTAATCATGTCATTAAGAGATCGATATACAAAGAGAAAAAGGATGATACCTATCTTCGGTAGAATGGTCGGTACTGATTTAGCAGCAGCTCGTGAGTATTTCGAAAAAGCTAAGAGAGAGACACCAGAACCATTAAAGGATTTACACATTGTTGTGGGAAATAAGAAAATCATGGCAGATGTAATTAAAGATGGAATAGAATATGGCTTCAAAATAAAGAGTCAAGATGGAATAAAGAGGTGAGAGCAATGGTAGAAGGAAAATTAAAACCAGATCAAGGTTTATTGTATTACTTAATTAAAGAGATTAGGCCAGAGCTAGCAGAACAAATCACTAAAACAAAAACAATAGAAACTATGATAGTTGGTCTTGGTAGACAAGGAACTAGACATGCGCAACTCATGATGGAATATGGAACTAATGTTACTTGTGGTGTAGCTCCAGGTAGAGGAGGAACAAAGGTACATGAAACTATACCCGTTTATGATTCTGCACAGGAAGCAATTAATAATCACCCAAATATTGCAGTTGCTAGCATATGGAGACATTATTCTACTGCTAAAGATGCAACAATTGAAGTGATAAAGTCAGGAATACCTATTGTTGTTCTAATCTCTGAATTTATCCCATTAAAAGATGTAAGAGATATTTTAGTTGAAGCTAGAAAACATAAGACAATTTTATTTGGTGGAAACACACCAGGAATAATTTTTCCACCAGAAGGAATAAAAATTGGTATGCTTCCAGATATTTTTCAAGCACAAATTGTTGGAGAAGAAGTGGGGGCAAAAGGTGTAACAATTTTATCTCGAAGTGGAGCAATTCTCTATCATATGTCAGATGCGTTAGCTAGTGCAGGAATTGCACAAAATGGCGTATTAGGAGTAGGAGGAGACGGTGCAATAGGTTCTAGATTTGTAGATCTAGTTTCGTTAGTAATGAAATATGAAGAGACAGATTTAGTAGTAGTTGCCGGAGAAATAGGAGGGATGCAAGAAGAATTACTCGCACAGGATATGATAGCTCATCCTGAGAAATATCCTAAACCATTAGTCGCATTAATTTCAGGAGCTAATGCTCCAGAAGGAAAAACAATGGGACATGCTGGAGCGGTGATAGCTCCAGGACAGAATTATGGTACTTTCAATTCAAAAAAAGAAACATTAGAAAAAGCAGGAGCTACTGTAGTTAATCATCAAAGAGATTTGATTGAAGTTGTAAAATCTAAGTTAGGAAAAACCTACTTTGAAATCGAAGATTATTACAATAGAATGCGTAAAAAATGGGATGCTAAATCTCCAGAACCCACTTGGGGTACATTAATTACAAATGTTATGCCAAACAATTTGATAATTAGAGGATATCCTTTGCAAGAGATTATTGCAAGAAAGGGATTACTTGAAACAGCGTATTTACTAAATAAAGGTGAATTTCCTGTTAAACAAATAGCTGAGCTGGAGAATCTTGCATTAAAAGCTTTAAAGGATGAATTGTTTAATGATTATAATATCTTAAATGAAACAGATGTTGCAAAAGTAATAGGTACATTTTTGCTACTTGATGATAATTTATCTAGTTTTGCGAGAGAAGCTAATGATGAATCCAAAGTAGTAGCATACGCACTTGGTAGGGTATTAAAATATCTTACTAAATTCTTCAATAATGAAGATAAAATCATAAATTTGCAGAAAGAGGATGTTTCATTTTCAGAATTAATTTACTTAGGTTTAGTAGGTGAAATACCTTCTGATGTGTCAAAAATTAAATTACTCGAAGCGATAATCACAGCTTGCGTAGATCATGGAGTCACACCACCTTCTGCACAAGCTACCCGTATTTTAGCATCAACACGAGCAAATTATGAAGTAGCTCTTTCAGCTGGTACTCAAGCTATTACAGATGTTCATGGTGGTGCTGGTCAAAAAGCAGCAGAGTTCTTCTTATCAGTTGTTAAGAATGCTAAAGAAAACAATAAAGATCTTGATGAAACTGCATTTGAAACAATCCGAGAGACAATCAAAGCTGGAAAAAGAATCGAAGGATTAGGTCATCGTATACATACACAAGACCCTAGAAGAGATGTTCTATGGGATCTTTCAGAAAAAGCAGGCTATGCTAAAGAATGTGTTGCTGTATCAAAACTAGTTAGTGATGCATTTTATAGAGTTAGAGGTATGAATCTACCCATCAATGTAGATGGAGTTATTGGTGCGATTATAGCTGATATGGGCATAAATCCTAAACTGGCCAAAGCTGTTTTTGTCTTTGGCAGAATTGCAGGATTAACAGCACAATATTATGAGGAAATTAACACCCAACCTCAGATGCGAAGACTTGCTTTCGATCGTGCGGTGTATAAGGGACCTTCTATTCGTGAAGTTCCACAGAATTAAATTTGAACACAGTAAAATGATTGTTTAACCTTTCTTAATGGCATTATAAAAGTGAGAAGATGAAGAATTTAGCTTTTGAAATAATAGGAACCATTCTTATTATTAGAGAAGTTGCTGACAAAAAAACACTCAAAGAATTCGCAAAAGAGAAGATGGATAAACACTCTTATATTAGAACAGTAGTTCTCCAAACTTCAAAAGTTCAAGGTCAAGAACGTAGAAGGGATCTTAAACATTTAATGGGAAAGAATACTTTTGTTACAATCTATAAAGAACATGGAAATTCATTTTGTGTTGATTTAGAGAAAGCATTCTTCTCTCCACGTTTAAGCTTTGAAAGACAAAGAATTGCAAATTTAGTAAAGAAGGATGAAAAAATACTAAATTTCTTCTCAGGGGTTGGTCCTTTTGGGATTACTATTGCATCTAAACAAAGTTTGTGTGAAGTTCATTGTATTGAAATCAATGAATTTGCTTATCAATATTTATGTAATAATATAGAACTCAATAAATGCCAAGATAGAGTTTTTCCACACCTAGGAGATGCTTTTGAAATCGTTCCGGAAAAATTCTCTAATAAAGTAAACAGAATTCTTTTACCATTGCCTATTGAAGCTGATAGAGCTCTACCTTTGGCTTTCTATTCTTTAAAACAAGGGAAGGGATATATTCACTGGCAGGTTACAGAAAAAATTCTTTCGGAAGATACAATACAAGATATAGTAGAGGATAGACTAGATAAAGTAACTCCAGAAGAGATATCTAATAAAGCATCTATAAATAAAACAAGAATTATCAGATGGCTAGCTCCAAGAATCGCACATATTGCAGTAGATTTACAATTCTTGTGATTCAAAAGAACTAACATAGTCTCCCAAATCTTCTAGTAAATCATATTTGTACTCACAAGTTATTATTACTTCATTCGTTTTGTTAATTTCTTTAGCTAGTGAAAGAAAGTCTTCAATTTCCAACCAACTATCAAATAGCAAGTCAAAATTAGCTAGGAGGCAAATTTCACCATCTAATTCTCTCAATTCCTTTTGAACTTCATTTAAAAGATTCTTAGTTGCATCTCTTGCGATTATCTGAAGAGGTAGTTCACTTTTCTGTTCTAGTTCATCAACCCATGGAAAAGAATCGTTTATGAGATATATTCTTGCTTTTCTTGAATGTCCCAGACCCCTAATAATAACTCCAAGACCTGCTTGAAAAACTTCTAGTCTATTTCCATAGTAAAAATGAATAAGAAATGTCATTGTTACATCCATTTGTTTCAGTGTGATTAACTATGTAATTTGTTAAGATATCGCTTATAACCATCAAGTGTATCTTCAATACGTAACATGTGACGTTCAGCTTTTATCCTTAATTCTTGCCACTCTTCTTCATCTATTTTCTCAGTAGTTAATGCTTCTTCTAATTGATGAATTCTCTCAATTGCTTTCTCTCTTCTTGATTCCAAATGTTTAATGATATTTTGAATATCCTCTGTTTGTACAGGCGGTTTTTCAACTTCTCCTGCTTCAGCTTCGATTATTTTTGTCAATGGAGATTTCTCTCCTTTCTCGAAATCCTTTTCTTGAGACACTGTAGCTATTGTTTTCTTTATTGAGGAAACGAATTGAGCAGCATCTTCTTGAGTTTCAGGATCTGAAAGAACATTGGTTAATCGGGAAACAGAAGAGTGATAGGCATGTGCATCCGCAATTTCCTCCTTACTTAAACCCTCTTCTATTATCGGAGGTTCTTCAGAGATTAAAATTTCTTCATCATCACCTAAAGACATTAGTTTCTCAGTAAGAGGGGATATGACAGTATCATCTCCTGGATCTAGAGCTGATAAGAGACTGGCTAATTTCTTTAAGGATTCTTGTTCAGATTCTATTGTTTCTACAAAAGGCTCTTGATCAAATTCATATTGAGAAGCAAGTTCAATCCCTTCAATTAACTCTTGTGTTTCTAAAGGCATCGTTTCTTCATTGGATTCTTCTTCAGAATCTTCTGTATCTAACTGAAATTCCTCTATAACTTCTTGAGGTTGAAATTCCCCTACATCTTCAATCTTACTAACTTCTGTTTCTTCTTCAGGTTCTAGAATTGATGAAACTTCCTCTGGTTCTCTAGGCAGTTTGTCAATAACATCCTCTTTGATTTCTTCTTCCTCAGCTTCAACAGGTACTGGTGTTCCTAACACAGTAGCTGTATGCTTCTTCAATTTCTTTAAATCCTCAAACATCGAGTTAACATTCATTTCAAGGCTTTCAAGTTTTGTTTGAAAATATTGGATGGTATTTTCGTCAGTTCCACTGAATCGTCTATACTCAATTTGAAGCATATTTGCATGAGTTATAATATTATAAACTGTATCAATCATTGCTGGTAGTTCACGAAACCAAGGTCCAGCACTATCAAATTTTAGTAGAGCGTCCTTTGCTTTAGAAAAGTGTTTTTCGTATTCTTCCTGTTGCTCAGGAGGTAAGTATGATTTTGCATAGGAGGTAAGTGTTGCTAAATTTGTTATTAAATGAGCTTTTACATCTTCTTCCTCATCTGGACTAAATTTGCCTTTCAGTACTCCCCAAAACATTTTCTTTATTTCTTCAATTGATTTTTCAAGGCTCATTATTAAAACCCAAGATTTGTAGTTCTTCTTTTTGTGAAATCATGTGGAAGAGAAGGTTCGATAAACAATTTTTCAGCCCGTAAATCCTCTTTTAATTTCAATGCAATTTTGAGCTTTTCTGAAGATGTGATGTTCCAGAAATATAGTGAGGGCTTAATTCCAGAACCTGAATATTCTTTTAACACAGCTAATGAATTCATCAATTGTTGGTATTCATTGCTGCTAGGAGCAGGAAAACTCTCACTCCATGGGTTAACATGAATTATTAAATTATTTGTAATTCTTGCTAATTCAGCTAGATTTTGACCGAAATGTTCTTGAGCTCCTTCTATAAAATTAGTCTCCCTATCGGCTTTAATCACAGTAGAGATATCAATGTTTTTCTGATTTTTAATAGCGTCAGTAATTTCCCTTAAAGTTTGATTTAGGTAAGTATAACGATATTCATGCCAATCAATTATCAAATCTCTTGATTCGAGAAACTCGAGACCAAAATCTCTTTCAATATTCCATTTACTTGCAAAAATCCTTCTACATCTATCGCAGAAACATGTTCTTTTATTAGATAACATCAAATCATCAAGAATTAATGCCTCTATTGGATACTGAGCAATTTCCATAGCTATTGCAGCTGTGTATTTGCTAAGATTTTCTTGACTTGGACAAGCATATGAAGAAATAGTGGAACCTTCACTATTGAATACTCTAAAATCTGCATTTTGAGAAAGAAAATTGTCACCATGAACATAAAGAAAAGCATCAACCTTGATACCCATATTATCAGCAATTGTGCAAAAAGAGTGGAAGAACACCCCATTATTTTTATCTTTAGGTGCACTATTACTTTGATAGAAAGTAAAACCTGATCTTCCTTTTGCTACTAATGCTATAACATCTAAAATATGACCATAGTGATCTAAAAAATCATCAGGATTTGTTTCCATAACTGTTGGGTTAACAACTAATATTGCACCGCTTTCTAGTATTTCTTGAATTATCTCAGACACTGTAACCACGATCTAACTTGTTCAATAAGATAAAAGCATTCTACATTATTAAAAGTTTGTTCGGGGGCGGGTTGATAAGTAAAGTGAAAGAAAACGTGAGTATGATGAGATTAAGAGAAAATAACTCTACAAGCTTAAGAGAAGAAGCTTGAATTCATCATCAAGTTCTCTTTCCAAAATTGTATCTATCTCGAATATAGTAAATTCACCAGTTACACTTATAGGATTACCGGGAAGCAGATGGCCTCCAAATGTTTTACCTTCAGCATCTCCAATTGTCATATGTATATGAGCAATGTATTCCCCAGTTTCTTTATTCTTTGCTATATTTCCTGTGCAGTTCAAAATCTCAGCATTGAATTTGTAATCATTAGTCAAGTAAGTCTTTGAATTTAAATCATAGAATCCTAAAGAGGCTTTCTCTACTGCTCCCAACCCATAAATTGCTCCAGATTTGAGATTTACTTCTTTACAGTAATTCACTATTGTTTCTAGTATATCTTCTCCTTTTTCCAGTTTAATGAAGTGTACATTAATTAATTTTTCAAATAACGATCTCATATATATCACGCCAAATAACTAACTAAATAAATGAATAGGTATAAATGAAAATTTGAATATTTATGTTTCTTTGTAATAATCCAAGATTCTGAAAAGAATTTTTACTTTCTAACAATAACAAATATATTGATGTATTTTAATATCGTTTCGAGTCTAGATATTAGACGAAAAATTACAATAGAATCATAAGAACTTCTCAAATGCTTATAGAATCAATGAAGAGGGCTTAATAAACTTGAAACAGGCAAAAGGAACCATAGATAACAACGAAAATACAGGTGCTGAGAACAACCTTGATACTTTCTTTCATGCTAATAGTAAAATTGAGGGTAAAAATAACGAAGTAAAGAATAAAGAAGCTCCCCCAAACAATAGAAAGGATTTCGAGGAAATCAGTAATGGAAGCAATCAGACAAAGACAGCAACATTAGAGGAACACTTACAAAAAGAAAAAGGTAACGAATACATATTTCTCGCTCCTGAAGACTTACCTCCTTCGTATTTAATTGATGTAAAATACGATGGAAAAGCCGAGCTAGCTTATTTAAAACTGTTTAATCCAGAAGATGGTAAAGTTTACAGATGGTATGATAATACCAATCACTTGCCATATCTTATTACAACAATGAAAAAAACCGATATAGAAAACCTTCTACAAAACGAGAAAGAATTTGTTGGTTGTGAAGTAACAAAAAAACACAATCTACTATCAAATAAAGATCTAACTCTCACGAAAGTTCTAGCTACAAATCCGCTTGCAATAGGTGGCAAAGAAGATAGTTATAGAGAAAGGATAACCCCCTCTTTTGAAGCTAATATTCGTTATCATCTAAATTACATCTATGACAAACAATTGATTCCTGGACTGTATTATGAAATTGAGAATGGTAATTTGAAACGAGTTGAACCTAAAATACCTGGAGAAGTAAAAAAAGGTATAACATCAATTTTTCAAGAGCAAAAACAGGAAATTCTGAAGCTTGTAGAGCAATATATGCCTTTATTTTTTGCTCCTATTCCTGATATTAAGAGGTGTTCAGTTGATATCGAATTGCATAGTGAAAAGGACAAAATTCCTAGTCCTCATTCAGCTGAGGAAGAAGTCATCTCTGTTGGTATTTCTGACAACCAAGGAGAAACCATTGTATACGTTTTGAATAAGGAGAAAAAACCTCTTGACAAAAGAAAAACACAAAGAAAATTCATGGAATTTGATAATGAGAAAGAATTGCTAGAAACTGTTTTTCGTAAACTTAGTGAGTATCCAATTGTTATTACTTTCAATGGAGATAATTTTGATTTTCTATATTTAGATAATAGAGCAAAAAAATTAGAAATAGATGGAAAATTGATTCCATTTGTTCGAACAAGAACTCAAGATGTCTATCTTACCAATGGAGCCCATATTGATTTGTATAGATTCTTCCGACAACCAGCAATGAGAATTTATGCTTTTGGTGGAGCATATGATAGAGTCACCTTGGATGAACTCGGAAAAACGTTATTGGGAAAGGAAAAACTCAAACTTGAGAAATTTATTTGGGATTTGGATTTGGAAGAATTAATAGAATATAATGCTAGAGATTCTGAAATAACCCTTGAGTTAACTACTTTCAATAACAATCAAGCTATTGAATTAATTTTTATGTTATCTAGAATCACAAAAATGCCAATTGATGATTTTACAAGATCTAGCGTTAGTATTTGGATTCAAAACTGGATGTACAATGAACATCGTCTTCGTAATTATCTTATTCCAAGACAGGAAGATATTCTTCATTTGAAAGGAGGCACATCCACAGAAGCAATTATCAAAGGCAAAAAGTATCAAGGAGCAATAGTCATTGATCCTCAAGTAGGAATTTGGTGGGATGTTCATGTACTTGATTTCGCCAGTTTGTACCCTTCTCTGATAAAAACACGAAATCTCTCTTACGAGACCATAAATTGTTCTCATGCAGAATGTAAGAGAAATAGGATCCCAGAGACAAATCACTGGATATGTAATCAACATGTAGGAATAAGCTCAATGTTGATAGGATTCATCAGAGATATCAGAGTTTATTGGTTTAAAGATAGAGCAAAAGATCAGAAACTGAGTGAATCAGAGAGAAACCAAAGCGATGTAATTCAATCATCATTGAAAGTTCTTTTGAATGCAAGTTATGGTGTATTTGGTTCAGATAACTTTGCATTATATTGTCCTCCAGTAGCAGAATCAACTGCAGCACTTGCAAGAGAAGCAATATCAAAGACGAAACAATATTGTGAAGAAAAGCTTGGACTGAAAGTTCTTTATGGTGATACCGATAGTATATTCGTTCTCCAACCAACAATGGATAATATCGATGAATTAGAGAGATGGAGCATGGACACTTTTCAAATTGAATTATCTACCGATTATGTTTTTCGTTATTGTGGTCTTTCTGACAGAAAAAAGAATTACTTTGGTATAACAACAAAAGGTTATCCAATTGTGAAAGGATTAATGGGAAAGAAAAAAAACACCCCAGAATTAGCGAAAAGACCTTTTGAAGATGCTCTTGACATTCTATCAAAGGTTCAGAATTCAGAAGAATTAGAGGAAGCAAAGAAAAGAATCATTAAAATTATTCAAAGACAAAATCAGAAAATATCCAAAAAAGAATTCAATCTTGAGGATTTGGCTATTAGAGTCACTCTTTCTAAAAAACTCAATAAATATGATAGCTGGACACAACCCTTACAAGCAGCTGTTCAATTGATTCTTGCATTTCCAGATGGAGAAAAACCAACAGAGGGTAGTTTGATAAGCTTCATAAAGACAAAATCCTTTAAAATTCAAACGCAATCTATTCAATTATCAGATAAGATAAGTGGTAGCAACGAATGTTCTGTGAAGCCAATTCAACTGGCTAAAAAAACTGATGTTGACATTCCAAAAGTAAAAGAATTACTAATGTCAACATTAATACAGTTACTAGATACTATCGGCATATCTTGGGAAGAATCTATTGAAGGACAAAAATCGCTAGATAGCTGGTTTAGCTAAAAGGGGATCTATGATGATTCAAACTACAATGATTAGAGTTTCACAAAAATTGCTAAGAATTGAAATCTTAAATGAATTGTATTCAGCCCTGGAGGAAGAATTAATAACAATAAAACGTATTTTTGACCCTCGCTTTTCTTTTTCTGGTGATGATCTCGTCATAGAAGGCGAGATAGATAAAGTATTAGAAAAATTAACTCGGGATTTACCCAGAATCATCTCAATTCGATTTCGAGATCAGGATTATGGTACAGTACTTGAATCCAAATCAGCGTTAAATATAGAACATGAAAGTACCAAAATCTTCTTTGGAGCAACATTAGTAGACTACGATCAGCTTTACGATAGATTAAGAATTAATGATAAAACTAAAATACTTTCTCTATTGTTTCGAACTCAATTAGGTGGTCAATTCATACCTCTGATGCCAGTTAAAATCAAAGGAATTGTAGTAACATACAGAAATAGCAACAGTGTTGAATTCATTTTACCAAGTCAAAGAATAGAGACACTAAAATCTTGGTTAGCAGTTATATCTGAAAAACAGAGTGTCGATTTTGATTTATTGGTTGACATTTTTAGAAAGACAGATCCAAATATGCGAAAACAAATGGAAGATGCAATGAATTGGTTAAATTTCCAGCTTCCTGAACTTGTAGCAAAATCAACAGATATTGAGAGCATAGATATAGTGAGGGCATATCAAAGCACTTTAGATCTCATGTGACCAAATCATTTTTCTAAATTTTTATTGATTTCTCTTAGTCAGAAGATATAAAGCAGCAGAAAATTCGTTGACATGAAGAGTTAAAGTTAAAAATATACTCACTTTTTATGCTTTCAAGGAGTTTTACAATGAAAAAAAACATCCAAATTGCACTAACTACTCTATTAATCTTTACTATGCTATTCATAAAACCAACTAATAGTTACATTCCTTCGAATGAATTAGTATTTGGCCAGCAAAAAATGCAGAACAGAGTGCCTGTAGATTCGAATTTTACTGTTGGTATTTTTATTAAAAACTTCTTTAATTATACAATTACCAATGTAACTGTAACTCTAAACCTTACTGTAACAGAATCATTGAAACTAACTTCATGTGAATTTGGTAGTCTTGATGACGGTAACATTACATTAGAAAACCCAATGCAATCGTCATCAGAAAATGGGTTCACTGCAATGGATATAACATATGGTTATTTTACAGAAAATGTGCTAACATTCAATATTTCACAAATAGTAAATGGTACGGAATTCATTTTCTTCTATAATGTTACCAGTGGCGATAGCGGATCCAGAAGTTTACCAAGGGCAGATATGACATATTATGATCATTATCCAGATTTGAATGAAGCCAGTAGTCAACTTGATTTGCTCTTGGAATTTTATTCAGAAGAGGATGTTTGGGATAGCTCCGTTCCTAATTGGAGGCTTGGAAAACAAATCAAAATCGGTTGGGGATGGTTCGTTTTCGCATTTATTCCAATTATAGCTGCAGTTGTTGCTTCAGTAGTTCTCTATATAAGGAGAAGATAGATAGCTAATCTATCTATTTCTTTCAAATCTAAGCCACTACTTAATAGTCATAAAAACCTTTTCCAGTCTTCTTTCCTAACTTCCCCTCGTCAACCATCAATTTTAATAAATTAACCGGAGTATATTCCTCCCCAAGTTGTTCGGATATATATTCTCCGATCTGTAATAATACATCTAATCCTATATAATCAGAAAGCTCAAAAGGCCCCATTGGATGATTCAATCCAAGTTTTACTGCTTCATCAATGTGTTTTGCTTCCGCTATTCCAGATTCTAGAAGCCTATACGCTTCATTTAAAAATTGCCATAATAATCTGTTAATAATAAATCCTGGTGCTTCATTTGAGGGTATTGGAATCTTACCTAACTTTACACAGAGTGACTTTATTCTCTCAACAAAGATTTCTTCTGATTGTTCACCCTTTATTATTTCTACTAGCTTCATCAGAGTCGGGGGATTAAAGAAATGCATTCCTACAAATTTTCCTTTTCTTTTTGTTACAGAAGCCAATTCTGTTATACTGATTGCAGAAGTGTTACTAGCAAAAATTACTCCCGCATCACATAAATCATCAAGTTTTTTGAAAAGTGCTTTTTTTGTTAATTCATCCTCAACAATAGCTTCAATCACTATCTGAATGCCTTCAACTGCATTTGATAAATCCAACATTGGATTAATAAGATTCATTATTTCTTCGGCTTTTTCCTGTGTCATCTTTTCCCTTTTTACACTTCCCTCAAGAAATCTTCGTATTCGATTTTCTCCAGAATCTAGATATTTCTGTTCAGTATCAACTAAGTTAACTTCTATTCCAGCTTGAGCAAGAACCAATGCAATGCCACTCCCCATTGTTCCTGCTCCGACTACAACAACCTTCGTGATTTCTGTTGTCATATTATTAAATTAGAATCTTCATATTTAAGAATTAACCACTGAGTATAATCTATGGTTTTCTATAATAATGAGAAAAGTGAATTTCTCATAAATAGAATACTATCCCGTAGATGAAGGAAGATATTTTTCTCGTAATTGCTTAGTATTACACCGTCTTTTAATTTAATCTGAAGGGTGTTAAGTGGTGCTCATTGAATGGGCTCTAGGGTACAAGTAAAATTCAGAGATTATGATATCTATAAGTTGGCTATTTGTGGGCCAGGTAAATCTGGCAAGACGTCAATTTGTAAAAGATTAACAGAGAATTCTTTCTCACAAAAATATAAACCAACTTGTGGTGCTGAATTTCACTCATATTCTTTTAAAACAAAAAAGGGGAAAGCTGTAGCATTATTTTATGATATGGCAGGCCAGAACAGATTCGGTGTTGTAAGAAAACTTCTTTACCCAGGTACTAATGCTGCTGCAATTATTTTCGATGTTTCAAGCAAAGAATCGTTTAAAGAATGCGCTAATTGGATAAGAGAGCTGCGAGAACAAGATCTCAAAGTGGACATTACTTTGGTTGGAAACAAAACAGATGTTGGTCGTGAGGTAAACAGAGAAGATGCAGAGCGTATAAGTCGAAAATTAGGATGTAGATATAGAGAAACTTCAGCTTTAACAGGTGAAGGAGTAGGGGAGTTTGTTACAGCACTAGTGGCATCAGCAATGGTAAATTACAGAAGACGATCTTCTGGTAGATAATAGCCATTCAAATAAGAACACAATGTTTTTCAGCGTTTGAATAAAATTTACTTCAATGAGTAAAAAAATCAAGAGAACCTCCAATTTAAAGATTTACGTTACTTATTACTTAATGTTCCTTTTAGGGGCAATATTATTCATCATAGGATTATATACATATGATAGGGGAGCTTTAATTTCTGAACAGGGAGGGGATGGGAGGGGATTGGAAAATGCTGGAATCATCTTTATCGTTTTAGGAGTTCTCTTTGCAACTTTATCTTTTATCTATTCTAGAAGAGGTGCGCGAGTTATTGGAGTTAATTGTCCTTATTGTTATGGAACTGGATATGTGGATACTGGAAGAAGAAAAGAAGCTCGAACAGAAATGTGTCCTGTTTGTGATGGAACTGGAAAGATGTATGATAAAACAGCCAAACAACTTATAGGGAAAAAGAAGCAACAAGAAAAAGAAATTTCAGGAAAAAAAGATGTTCAGAAGAATGAGGAAGAAGCGGATGAAGTAAAAACCTCATAAACAATTCTTGGTGTTTATTTAACTGCTTAATATTTAAGAATGTAAAACTTCTAGGGATCAAAATGGCGAGACTCACAATAATCTATGGTGAAGGGAAAGGCAAGACAACTTATTCTTTAGGACACATTTATCTCCAGTCTTTGTTGAATAAAAAAATAACTGTTGCTCAGTTTCTCAAAACAGGAAAGAATTGTGGGGAATGCTATTTTTTCAAAGAATATGATGCGATTGAATGGTTCTACTTTGGTAAAGAAGGGTTCTTTACTAAAACGAGCAATAGAAAAGATTTTAGGAATTCCATTAAAATAGGCATTCAAGAACTGAAAGATTTTTTGAAAATCAACAAACGAAATATATTGCTATTGGATGAGTTAGGAGTAACTCTTTTCTTTAAGCTTGTGAGATGGAAAGAAATCCAAACGCTATTCAAATTTATAACAGAGGAAATAATTATCACCGGAAGAAAAATACCTCAAAGTATTCGAAAAAGAGCGGACAACTTAATCTATGTTGATGAAAAAAAACATCCTTATAACAAAGGTATTGAAGCTAGAAAAGGGATAGATTTCTAAAAGAATGTTATAATTTAAGTTGCATGTTTGAAGACATTAGAATATTCTTTTTTTCTTTACTTTTACAATGGGGTCTCCCTTCGAAGAAGTTAAATTTAGGAAAGTTAGATAGTAAATTAAGTATTATCTTTATATACTCTAACCTCTTGTTTGAATTAGCATTGGTGCATAATGATGAGTAAGAAGAAGCAGGAAGAAATAGCCAAACCAGATGCAAAAGAAATTGAAGAAGAATATGAAGAACACCTAATTGAAATAGCTCGAAAAGAAAGCGAAGAAGAAGCAGAAAAAGCAGAAAAAGCTGAAAAAGAAGTAATAATGAAACTAAAAGATATCCCAGGCTTAGGTAAAAAAACTCTCGAGGTTCTTATTGAAAATGAGATAACAACTATTGAACAATTAATGACCACTAGATTGATTGAACTTCAAGATTTGGGAGTACAGAGGGCTATTGCTAAAAAAATAAGAACAGCAGTAATGGAAGTAATACCAAAGTACAAGTTCTTCAAAGAAGAAATTAGTTTGGAAGATCTTCCTGGAATTGGAAAAGGCACAGCAGAGATGTTAAGAGAAAAGGGTCTGAATGTCTATCTTCTTGAAACTACACCAATTAGGGAATTGGAAGAGAAATATGGAATAACATCAGCAGCAGCAAAGAAATACAAAGTTTCTCTTAAAGATTTACGTGGTGGAATTGAATTTATAAATGCATATGACATTCTGGAGAAACAAAAAGATGCACCAGCGTTTACTTATGGCATTAAATCACTAGATGCATTAACATCAATAGATGAATTAGGCGTATCTGGGGTGAGATTAGGTGAAACTATTGAAATGTTTGGTCCTTTTCGATCAGGTAAATCACAATTGTGTCATCAACTCTGTGTAACTGTACAGTTACCCTCAGAACTAGGAGGAGTAAATAAGAAAGCAGTTTTTATTGATACTGAAGGAACCTTTTCTCCTAGTAGAATAAAAGCTATTCATGGGAAATTACAGAAGGAATTAGGATGGGAGAAGAAATTCGAAGATGTTCTAAGAGATATAACATATGCAAGAGCATATAATTCTGACCATCAAATGAGTTTGGTTGAAAGATTGTTGGAATTATTTTACAATCATAAAGATGAATATGGATTGGTAGCATTAGATTCAGCTACAGCTCATTTTAGAGCAGAATATGCTGGTAGAGGAACACTTGCTGAAAGGCAACAAACAATAAATTATCATCTTGGGATACTTGGCAGATTAGCAGATACTTATAATGTTGCTGTAGCAATTACAAATCAAGTTCAATCAAATCCAGCAGCGTTTTTTGGAGATCCTACACAAGCAATAGGTGGGAACATTTTAGGTCACTGGGCAATTACAAGATTTTATTTACGAAAATCAAAGGGAGAAAAAAGAATTATTCGTATTTACGATTCACCATATCTTCCTGAAACTGAAGCAGTATTCGCTATTACTCCTGAAGGATGTGTTGATGTAGAAGGAAGTGAGTAATTTCTAAAGAAATTTAATTAATTCATCATATATCCACAGAAAGGACAGTGTTTCCAATTAATATTAATTGTGGTCTTGCATCCTGGGCACCCACCTTTTAGATTATTAGGAATTTTATTTGGTTTTATACGGGGTTTGCCATAACGAGTTGGTGATGATAAACCAATCATTTCCCTGGATTCAAACGATGTTTTAGGATTTAAATCCGT
Source organism: Promethearchaeati archaeon (assembly GCA_013166775.1). GTDB lineage: Archaea > Asgardarchaeota > Heimdallarchaeia > Heimdallarchaeales > Heimdallarchaeaceae > UBA460. The sequence continues at coordinate 96,870 of JABLTJ010000001.1, read as the reverse complement.
ACCATATTGAAAATCAAAATCATCATCCATATCTGATGTAGACTCATGAGGTGTTGAGTCTGCAAAAAGGTTTCTAATATCAATATCCTCATCATTTACTTCAATTCGGTCTCTATAAGTTCTACTTGATTCATTCGGAGACGATTGAAATAGATCCAAAGAGGAGAAACTTGATTCTAAATCTAATGAAGAAAGATGTGGTGTACCTGCAATAATTGAATCATATTTTACTTTATCATAAATTTTGCAATGATCTATTATTGGGCAAGGTGATGACTCTGGAGTGAGATTTGATGACGGATCAATGAAAGTTCTTCCAACTAATAAAGAGCCATTAGTCATTTGTATTTTTAATCCTTGATTTAAAATTGCTTGGAGAATTGTTCTTGGATCATATGTTTCACCCTGAATTTCTATTACACCCTTTATATCATTAAGATTCATTCCAATTCGTATATATATTCCTCTTAGTATGTTAAAAAATAAGTATCATATCGATATTAATGAGGGTATTACTCTCGTTGGAATCTTTACTCCTCTTGATACTTCAGATGAATAGCTTTTGTTACTCTATTTAGCCAATCATCCAATTTCTCAACTAACTCGCTATGCACTTCTGGTAAGAGAATATCAGACTCAGGCATTTTGCCTATTCTTTGAACCCAAGAATTAAGTTCATATAACATTGGTGACATACCAACATGAGTCTCTACCTCATCTCTGAGTTCCTCTAGCATTTTAGCTATAGAGCCACAACTGGATTGAGGGCTTATCATCTGAGTAATGTGTTTGAATTTTGCAGAGACCGCGGAAAAAGCTGCATCTGCTGCATCGGAAGATGAAACGCCTCCTGTTTCTTCAACACCTGGTGATACATACTCTTGAGGAGGTGGAGTTACCTCTGCGGCAGGTGGTGGTGCAGATTCAGCAGCGGGAGGTGGAGTTACCTCTGCGGCAGGTGGTGGTGCAGATTTTTTACTTTTTTTAGGTGTCATTCCATCAATTTTAGCATTAAGTCCTTCAATCATGGTCTTTAGTCCTGGAATCTCTCCAAGCTTTAAACCTACTTCAGAGACTTGATTTTCAACAGATGAGAAACCAGTCATTTTATCTTCTAGTTTTGATATCTGGTTTGATAGCTTATTTATTGCTTCATTTACATTTTGCACAAGATTCGACAATTTGTTTATTGAGTTTATTAGTTGAACAAGCATTTCTTCTGGGCTACTCATGTACTCTCACATAAAATGAACACTTTGTATATAAAAAAACTTTTGGAATAGGAAGCGTTAGATGAGCTCTAGAAAAAGCATGTACTCATAAGACTTTAACCTTACATAATCTTAATAAATCTAGCAAACTTTTCATAAATGAGGCTAATGAGCGAAAGAGATATCGTAGAGTTATTAGTGAGATGGCGATCTCTTGCATTGATGCTAGAAAGAGAAGAATTCAGAAAGATAGCTGGAGATCAAAAAGGATTAATCTCAGCAATACTTATGATATTGTTAGAGATGCAACAGGGTAAATCAGGAGTCTATTAAAGGTATAACCTTGAGATTATTAGCAAATACCAAAGGTTATGAGCATATGTTATCTGAAGAAGAATTCTGGCCAAGAATCGCTATAGAAGCAAATGAGCTTAAAAAGGAATTACCTACATTTAAGCCAGTTGATGGAAATACTTTATCATGGCGAGGATTTATCTTTGGAGCGGGATTGTATGAGGGTGGGGTGTTTGTTCTGGAAATTGATATACCACGAGAATATCCATTTAAACCACCAAAAGTGAGAATGCTTACCAAGGTTTTTCATGCTAATGTCTTTGATACGAGAATTTGTGTTGGTGTTCTTGGAGTTGATTGGACACCAGCAAATAATTTAGTGGATGTAATTGAATCTATTCGATTCATTTTGAGTAATCCAAATCCTGATGATCCACTCAATTCAACAGCTGCTAATTTAATGAAAAGAGATCCAAAGGAATATGCAAGAAAAGTTAAGGAATATATTGAAAAATATGCTACATTTGAACAAATCGGAAGATATAGCTTATAGGGAGATTGTATTACTGAATTACTGAACAATTCTATCAACATAAGGAATTCTTATTTAGATTAGAGAAAAAATTAGTCTAATGTCACAGGGTTATATAAAGGAGATATTTTCAAGTTTCCAAGGAGAAGGAGCTTCAGTAGAAGGTAGCTGCTATGGATTGCGACAAATCTTTATTAGATTCGCAGGATGTCCTCTTTCACAAGGATTACTAGGAACAAAGGGTTGTAGATGGTGTGACTCTCCAGAAGCAAAAGCAAATCAACCTAAGCAATGTCTAATAGAAGAAAAAGCAGGCTTACAATCTTTTGGAGGTATAAATAATCCAGTAACAGTAGAAAATATATTGGAAGCCATAAGAAACTTAACAACTAATGATTTGCATTCAATTAGCTTTACAGGAGGAGAACCTCTACATCAGCCTGAATTTCTAGAAAAACTACTTATCCTTCTCAAAAAAGAAAATTATAAGATTTATCTGGAAACAGCTTATACTGAAGATATAGATTTTTTGAAACGAATTATACATTTGATTGATTTTGCTTGTGTTGATGTTAAAGATCGTAGTGCAGAAGCATCACTCAATTGGGAAATGTTAGTAGAGAGAGAGATTAAAATGTGTGAGATATTAAAGAACAACGCTAAAGTCTTTGCAAAAACTGTGATATCTAAATCCTCAAGAAAAGAAGATTTTGAAGTAATAGCAAAATTATGTGGTAGAATAGGGGTACCAATAGTAATTCAAATTGTTACTCCGCCAGCTAAATCTAATATCTTACAACCAACATGGGAACAAATAATCGAGCTTTCAGGAATAGCATCGGAATATCTTCCTCCAGATAAGATAGGAATTTCAGTTCAAATGCACAAATTCTTGGATATATTATAAAAGGTATTTAAAATGGAACTAAGAAGTAAAGAATTATCCGACGTTCAAGCATATGAATCAAAAATCCAGATAGGATTACGTAGAGTGGGGGTTTGTAATGTACCAAAGATAATTCGAAGAAAAAGATTTGGAATTTACAATGAATTATCTGCTAGAATCGATGTTTTTGTCGATTTACTTCCGAGTAAAAGGGGTATCCATATGTCAAGAAACATTGAAGCTATTAACGAGGTAATCTCTACATTAAGTAGTGAAGTAATAGTTGATAGTGAAGAGTTATGCGCTAAGATTGCAGAAAAGGTTATTGAAGTGCAACCAGGAGCTAATTTTGCTGAAGTGAATCTAAGTGCTGACTATGAAATGGAAACTTTTTCAGAAGCGATCTTAGAAAATAAAACCAGCGTACATGTACTTAGAGCTGGGGCTTATGCAGAGAGAACTGATAAGGGAATAAAAATAACTAAGATTATTGGTGCTGAGGTGGAAGGAACTACTGTTTGTCCATGCTCGCAAGAACTATCAAAAGATATCACAAAAGAGAGATTGCTGAAAGAAGGATTCAGTACTGTGGATGTTGATAAAATCCTAAAACTTGTTCCCATAGCTGCTCATAATCAAAGATCAAAATCAATTTTACTCTTTGAACAACCAAGAGATTCAGAAAGAGTAGAACTAGAAGATGTTATTAAAATTCTTGAAAATTCAATGAGTTCTCCTGTTCATGAAGTATTGAAAAGGAAAGATGAGCAAGCTGTTGTTCTTTATGCTCATCAAAATCCAGTTTTTGTGGAAGATGTTGTTCGTTCTATTTTACAAAAGGTAAGTGAAAGATTCTCTGAGCATCCAGAGGAAACAGTTATTGCAGTTAAACAGATAAACTATGAAAGCATTCATCAACACAATGCTGTGGCAGAGGTAAGAACAACACTGAAGAGATTAAAAAAACAATTGAATGGATTTGAGCAAATTGAAAAAAAGTGAGTATCAATCTTATAACATTGTTGTAGAAGATTTCAAAAACAGCATAGTATATGATGGTTCACAGCTATCTAGTCAATATATAGCGAATAATTATGATGTCTTAGGAAATAGTATTCTTGTCTTTAGAGGTGGTATGAGCTTATCTCCCGCAGAAATGGTAGATATCAAGGATATTCAAAGAGAATCACATTTGGCAGAGATTCTGATAAGTTCCAGTGATAGTTTACATATAATCATTGAAGAATTTGATATTCAACCACCAAATCTAGAGATAGAATATTATCGTCTTCGATTGCTTATATTAATAATTTTGGAAAAATTGAATGCAAAGGGGATTAAAGCCCAGAGAAAAGGAACAGACATATACATTGGTGAGAAAAAACTAAATGTAGCAATTGCTTCAGTAGGAGTAACTAACAGTAAAATACACTTAGGATTAAATGTTGGAAGCTCAGGATTTCCACAGCATGTAACGGCAATAGGATTATTAGAACTCAAATTTGAAGATAATCAACTTAAGGAATGGATAATATCTGTAATAAAACAGTATGTTGATGAAGTACAGATGGTAAAAGAGGATGTAGCGAAAACAAAATCAATTTAGGGAATGAACATGAAATTAAGGATTTCAGGAGATAAGTTAACCATAGCTTCTGCCCACATGTTAGTTAGACATGATAAATGTGCAAAAATTCATGGTCACAATTATCAAGTGGAAATTGAGATTGAGGGAGAACTTGATGAAAATAATATGATCATAGATTTTGGTTTGTTTAAATCAAATGTGATAAAGATGCTGAAACAGTTTGATCACAAAACCTTGATACCATCAAAGAGCAAAGATCTACAAATTGAAACTAAAGATAAGCAAATAATTATTAATACTTGTGAAGGGAAACTTTACCGTTTACCAAGAGAAGATGTGGTTTTTATTCCAATAGAATCAACAACAGTAGAACTGTTTTCAAAATATATTCATAACTTAATAGAAGAACAATATCCACAGTTCAAAATTACAATCATAATGTCTGAAACTCCAACTAGCACGGTTGTTTATTCAGGAGAAGATTGAATAGGTGGAAACAAAAATTATAGAAGAGGAAAATTATGAGCATTGCAATTGTTTTGTTTTCTGGAGGGTTGGATTCTACTGCTTGTGTTTATTGGTCCATAGATAGGTATGAGAAAGTTATACTATTGAGTTTACTTTACTGGAGCAAAGAGGATGAAGTTATAGAAAAAGCAAATCAAAAATATAGATCTCTTCTTTCTTTGGAAGGAAAGGTTATCGCAATTCCTTTTCTAGGAGAGTTTACCAAATTTGCAGGTTCCAAGCTATCAAAGAGGGAAAAAGAACCTCCTTCTTTTTCAAATTTCTCTGAACTAGATCAGAAAGCAATTACAAACGAAGCAGCAAAACAAGTATGGGTTCCAGGCAGAAACATCCTGCTTTTGTCTATTGCAGCATCTTTTGCTGATAGCATGAAAGAACCTGTTGATATTATCTTTGGGGCAAATCTAGAAGAGGGGGAAACATTTCCTGATAATACAAAGGAATTTGTGGATAAAATGAATGAATCACTTACTTTAGGATGTATGAACAAAGTAAGAATTCAAGCACCTTTTCATGATTTATTAAAATCCGACATAGTAAAATATCTTGAAAAGAAAGGAGCAAATCTTGAATTTTCTTCTTCTTGCTATAATGTAGAAGATTGGACAAATGATGGAAAACCCATTCACTGTGGTAAATGTGAGTCCTGCTTAAGGCGTAAAAGAGCATTCAGTAATGCAGAAATTTCTGATAAAACGCTCTATAAGTGAAAAAAACACTATAAAAAGAAATTCTTATTTAGTATTCTGCCTAATGTTTAATAATTGGGGTGATAATTAATGGTTTTCCGAATTTTTTCGGTTCAAAAAGATGGCAGTTATCATGAGGTTCCTCCCGTAAAGGAAAGTTTAGTTCATGAAGGAGATGCTTTTCTAATAATCGACAGAAGAGGTAAGAAAATTTACATTTACAGAAAAACTGGAATATCTAGCGCTTTGTCATATTCTGCAGGAAGAGCAGCAACAAATTTGAAAACAAATAGAGGATCGAAATATCAAATTATAAATATCGAACAGGAAGATAAAGATCGAATACTTACATACATATTGGATAAGATGGATTCACATCCAGAATCCGAAATTAGAGTAGAACACATTCCTGAGAAACAAACAACATCGTTTGTTTATGGTGAAAAAACTAGACCAATTATACATGAAGACTTTAGCTCATCAGAGCCTTTGACTCTCTCATTTGAAGAAAGTGAAGCTGTAATAAGAGATGTAGTCAAGGATAGAACTCAAATTGGTGATTTGAAGAACTATGATGTTGAAGAAATTGTTAAGACTCTTGCATCAAAAATTCTCTTCGATACAAATATTGAAACTGCTAAAAGCATGGAAAAACCTCCACGTCATCAGCTTAGATCTGAGTTAATTAAAAAAATAGATGTGTTACTGGATAGCATTTACTAAGAAAATCAATATCTAAAACTATTTATCAATCAGTTGGAAGATTAGTTTTCAACTGTTTCTTTTAACCTTTGCAATGAAGAAGCCTTCTGTCTCATGAATATGTGGATATAGTTCTTGTGCTTTGTTTTGCAGTAGTTGAGATGGTAAACCTAGCATTGGAGTTGCCTCTGCTAAAGAAAAATTACTGTTTCTTTCTAAAAAGGAAGATATTATTTCATGATTTTCTTCCCTGTATAAAGAACAAGTTGAGTAAACAATAGTTCCTTCTTTTTTAACAAGTTTTGAAGCTTCTTTGAGTAAATCTTGCTGTAGATTAATATACCACCTCAAGTCTCTTTGCTTTACTCTCCATTTTATCTCAGGTCTAGAAGAATAAGTACCTGATCCTGAACAGGGAGGATCAAGAAGGATTTTATCATATTCTTCTCTTGTTTGATTATGGAGTGTTCTTGCATCTGCTTGCGTGGTTTTCACTGAAGTTATACCAAGTAGCTTTAGTCTTTCTTTCAAAATCTTCATTCTTTCTTCATTAATATCCACAGCCTCAATATTACTTCCATCCCCCAATAAAGCTGCTAGATGAGAAGTTTTTCCTCCAGGAGAAGCACACATATCGAGTATTTTTTCTCCTTCTTGAGGATTTAAAACAAGTGATGTTAATGCGGAAGCTTTTTGTTGAATAACTATTTTTCCTTCTTTAAACACATCATATTGAGGGATGGGTAATTCACTCTCTGTTATCTTAAGAAGCCCATCAATCGCTTTAACAGTTTCGAAAGTTATTTTTTTGCTCCTAAAATTTGTGGAAATTTCTTCAAGGTTAGATTTGAAAGGATTTACTCTAACATATGCTGGGAGATTCTGAATAAATGTAGATACTAGTTCGGTTGCAAAATCCTCATCCCACTGATTTATGAATTTTCTAACAATCCAAGTAGGAGTAAAAAACTCAATTGATAATTTGGAAGCTAAATCTACTCTATTCGCATAAAGTTCTTCCTCTCTTATATCCTGTATCAATTTCAGAATCTCATCAAATCCTAGTTCCTGAATATTTTCATAATAAGATTCTAGGTTTTCTTTTACATATTCAAATTGCCTATTATCAACTTTCAATAGGTATGTTGCAATTCTAAGAAGAGCTCGGGTCTTACTTGATATTTTCTTGATTGAAAAAGAGGAACTACTCTTCTTTATGTAAAGATCAATAACATTCAGTTTCCTGAAAATCTCAAAAACCAACGAATATAGAGTTGATTCTTCTTCTCTGTTCAATTTATATTCAGAAATGGTCTTTCTAAGTTCAACACGGATAGATTTCCCTTTCTCTATTTGAGATAAGATTGTTATTGTTAGTGGAATCAGAGATTTCATTATACTCCCCCTTCATTGAGTATCTTCTATTTAAGAAAAAAACTTAAGCTAATTAAGTTTTAGCTCTTCATAAGATTTCCAATTTATTGTTTTGTGTGAATAAAACAGAACCTTTTCATTTGTTTCCAATTGTAAAATTTGTGAAAATTTCCTTAATGAAATGTTGCAATAATCCAGGAAAGGGATAAAGATGTAGTTAATCTTATGTTTTTGATATTCATGTACTCTTCTTGTATCCAAATTGAAACTCAAAATGGTTGAAATACTGTTTTTCTTAAATTGTTCAAAATCATCCTGAGAAAAACTTTGCTTCTCAAGTACAATGGATAGTTTTGAATCACTAGGAGCATAGGGATATGTCAACCATTTTTTATTTGAATGACTTAAAGATGAAAGAAAATCTTCGTATGAAAGATTAGGAAGACTCCAGTATGGTATTGTTTTCTCTGAATTCAATGTCAGATTAAAAGGTTCGATTTTACTTATTCCAAGTGTTTGAGCAAAGTATTTGAAACTCCCATTTTTTGCACATATCCATTCTTCTGGGAGTTTCATTGTCTTTATATTATTCGTAACTAGTGACCGTAAGATCTCAAAATTGCTTTCAGAGAGAGGAAAATTCTTGGTAGTAAATGGAAGAGGTAAAACTGTCAATACTAGATTTGCTTTGTTTTCATTCATAAAATGTATCAACTTAAGATTTACAAAAGGAGACACTACTATGCTCTTGACATTTATTGCGCTTAAGACTCTTGGAGCATATGTTCCAAACTCAATTCCAAAATCTGATGATCGATACACTTCTTTATCAGTTAGATTTCTTAAAGAATTAATAATTTCTTCTAATGTTTTAGTCATTCTAATTATGAAGTCATTAACTGCTTAAAAAAGAATTTGGGGACAAAGTTGAAACTGAAATAGTTATTCTTCTATTTTCCAACCACTATTTACCCAAGCTTTTTTCATCTCAGGATTTTTCTCGAGAAATTTATTGATGGTTTCTTTTGGAACTTTATTCATTGCACAGGAAAAATTTGCACATTTTTTACAAGCATATCCAAGCAGAACTTTAGAAAAATAACCAACGACAATCAAGAACAGCACTGTACTAATTATTATTCCTATCCCTGATACAAGATTCCCTTCGATATTCATAAAGAAGAAGAAGATCCCCCATATCGATCCAAGAAAGGGTAATAAATCAATGAAACTCCCTAATATGAGCATAAGTGTTTTTTCTATCTTATTTATTGGCTCAGGACTGTATTTCCATAATTTTGGCATCCCTCTCAAAGCCCAGCATTTTAGACACTTTCCTTCTTTTTCATAGAAAGGGCAATGACTACATAATAATCGAGGTTCGATTATTACAAAAGTAATCAACACTGTACTTGCATAGGATATTAACATCCACCAATGTCCAATGAGTAATCCAGAGAAGATGAATATTCCAAAAGCTAAAAGTCTATAGGCGATATTTCCAATTGAAAACTTATTTGCGAATTTCTTATCTACAAAGCAAATTAATTCACCATTAAGCTCACATTCAATACAGTTGGAATCCTCCCTCACAATGCAATTTTTCAGCATGTTGTTCTCCATTTCTGATATAGAAGGCATCCGTAATTATAGAAGAGTCTATATTTCTTTAAATTTTATGTAGATTTTTGAAAAAGGGGATAAAATAGATAAGATTATTCAGAAATCGCTGACTTCTTGAGATACCTCATTTTTCTTCATAAACTCTTCAAGTTCTGAATATTCCAGCGGTGTTCCAACTCTTACTCCAGGTGCTTCAATTTCCATAGCACTTAAAGCTGAAGCTATTTGAGCTGTCTCTTGTAATGTTTTATTTTCAAGAAGTCCATAGATTATCCCACTCATGGTAGCATCACCTGCACCTGTAGTATCTTCAACAAAAATCTTTGGTGGTTTTGTTTTGATAATAATCTTTCCATCACTTAGCCACTGACCTTCTTTTCCAAACGTAACATTAACAATCTTAAGCCCCCAATCGAATAATTTCTTCATCCCTTTAATTACATCTTGCTCATTTGTAAGAGCAATTAATTCTTCCTCATTTAAACTTGTTATATCACATTCCTTTAGAAGAGATTGTGCTTCTTCTAATCTGTTCTTGATGATTGAAATTGATGGAGCGCCTGCTATCAGTCTGTTTACTGATTTTGTTAATGCAATGCATTTTTTGATAGCATTTAATCCTTTATCTGAAGTTAAGGATGTCCACACAAAACATCTTGTTGAAAGAAGTTTATCTTCTGGTATATGTTTTTCGGAAAATAAATTATTTGCACCCTTATATGCTAGAATTGAACTATCTTTTCCCCAAGGGGTTAAGAGTATAACAGAAATTGCAGTTGTATCATTATCAAACACACTTACTCCCGAAACATCAACACCGTGATTTTTCATATCATCCAAGCAAGCTTTTCCATTCATATCATTCCCAATTCCCCCAATGAACGCTGTTTTTAATCCAATATGAGAGAGATTACAAGTTGCATTAGCTGCGGAACCTCCAGGATGAAATTTCACACTCTTCACATTCAGTTTTGAGGAATGCTCTATTGCCATGTATTTTTTTTTCGAGTGATTTTTCCCGATAAGCTCCATTCTCATTACATCATCAACAGAAAAAATCATGTCCATAGTGCAGGAACCCAAACCAACAACATCATATTTCGTTTCTTTGCTCATTTCTATTCATACCATCATTTTAATTAATAATCTACCAATTAGCATTGATTTTATAAAATATTCTAGGTTTGTCATTCCTCAAATAGCGGTAATTAAGAAATAAGTAATAACTAAATTGTTATAGTCAATTTTGAAAGTAAAAAATTTAGGTAGATAGAACATCATACCATTTCTTTAGAGTAGCATTCTTCCATTGTTCTCTTCCTTCACGGGGAGGATAATATTCGATTTTTTCTGCTTGTTCTAATATCTCTTCTTCACTCTTTCCAGTGGCAATTTGTTCTTTTATCAGTGATGTAACATTTTCAAGATAAACCAAGAATTCATCTATTGGTTCCTTATCAGATATCTGGCCATGACCTGGAATGTAGTGTTCGATATCAAGAGAAAGATATTCTTTCAATGCTTCAATCCATTTAATTGGATTGGCTGAAGGTGGTCCTCCCCAAGGAAATTGTCTATTAAACAAGTTATCTCCAGCAAACAATACATTGTAATTAGGACAATAGATATAACTTGAACCCTCTGTATGCCCCCCTGTTCTCTTTGCAATTACCTTCACATCACCATCTACAAGCTCATATTCATCTGCAAAGGTTTTAGTAGCGAGAGCAATCTTTAAGCCATCCAAAGTTGAAGGGTCGTCTGCATTCTTCTTCCACTCTTCTATAGCTTCAGGAGACCAGTTTTTCTCTTTGGATACAAGCATTTCTTTATGTGTAAACTCAGAAGTTATTATTTCACAGTCTTCAAAAGCTTGGTTGCCAAAAACATGATCGCCATGTTCGTGAGTAATAAATAGAATAGAAGCTTTCTTCCCTGTTTCTTGTTCAACATGCTTTCTGAATTCTTTAATTAATGGAATATTCATACCAGAATCAACGAAAACTATCTGAGTAGGTAAGACATAAGCTGTCACATTACCACGTGTACTTCCATCTGTAATAGCGTAAACATTCTCTTTGACTTTTTCAATAGACAAAATTTTACACCTAAAATTGCTTATAATTTACATTAGAAAAAGCTTTGTATGCAAAAATTGAACTGTCTTTTTCCCATGGAGTTAATAATATAACAGAGATAGCTGTAGTATCATCATTGAAAACACTAAGTTCCATCCTCATAACATCATCAACAGGAAAAATTATGTCCATAGTACAGGAACCTAAACCTACAACATTATTCTTCTTTTCTTCACTCATCTCTCTCTAACTTTCTTACTATTCTTTATTCTTCATAATTTATGAATATAGGGCTTGACCAAGCTTTTTCTCCATTACTTTGAACAACTCTAACATAATAAGCATTTACACCTAATTTCATATTTTGATCCGTAAACTCAAACTTCACACTCGTTGGTGTTGCTTTTCCTGAAATCCGTGATACCTCTACTTTCTGTTCAAATTTTCCAGCATCAGCAACCATGGGCTTTGTTAACTGGTTGAGTTGGAAAGATAACCTAACCAGGTTAGTGTCAAAAAATATTTGAGAGTCTTCTGGTGCATCCAACTTTAGGATAATTCCATCGAAGTCTCCTGAGGTTGTTGAGATCCAGCGAATTTTTTGTTCAGTCTTCTCAGTGATTCTATGCCATGGAAGGTCAAATGCGAATTCTTCTGCAGATTTGATTCTTCCTTTATCTATGTTGATTTCCCCACTCCAATCCGAATTTCTTCTTCTTGTTGAAACTCTAGCACCACACCAAACTATTTTGAGTATTTCGGAGTTTGAATCAAATTGAGTTAATTGGTGAGAATATATCGTCTCTGCTCCCCGAATAAGATCTACTTTATCCAAACCACAAGTTCCTATAACTTCCACATCTAATGGTTGTGGTTGATTAAGAGTAATTTCGTCTCCCATAATCGCACTACCGCATGTTACACGTAGGATAATCCTCTCTCCGGTTGTAGCATATACATGTCTTTTTTGGAAAGCTTCCCACAGAGATTCACGAGTTAATTCTTTCGCGAAAACACCCATCAATCCTCCTTTTACTGCTTCCATTAATGAAACAGGTAGCGCTCCTCCAGGTTTTCCTGTATGATCATCACTTCCTCCTACAAAGCCAACTTTCAAACCTTTTTTCACAATGGCTTCTTGAGCAAACCACTCAAAATGTCCATGAACTGAGCATATTTCTATGAAAGGAGTTAAACCAGGATCATGATCATCCAAAATTGCATGACGCCCACCAATGTGCGGAATTACCATGACATCCTTTCTTCCACGATAAGTCTTTAATAACTCAGAAATCGGATAACAATCTGTTTCTTCATCAGATTTATCTTCAATGAGAGCATGACTACTACGGTGAATGGTAAGATGATCATCATTAAGGAAGTAGACATTATTGTCTCCACCTGCTGGGGTGTTTCCTGACCATTCATAACCTAGAAAAGTAATGAACTTCCTTGGCTCATGATATTTTTTAACAACTCTTTGAGTGTCCTTGTAGTGTTCTTTAGTGATTTGAAAATCATTACCTACATGAGATACAAAATCAAGTGCTGCAACATTTTTTGCATAATAAAAATACTGTTCAACAGTTCCAGTACCAACAGTTTCTTCAGTTTGTCCATGTAAATCTCCCCAAAAGAGCATTTTATTTAATCTCTTTTCATAAACTACAATTGGATTGCTTTTACAAGAAAATTCGTTTTTCTCTGTATCAGAAACAGTAATGAAATAAATTCCAGGTTTTTGAAAGACTAAATCTTCAAATCGGTGAGTTCCTCTATCTGTTGATTCGAATGTGTATGGATTTGGAAGTATAACATTAGGATTATCAGATGCAAGTTTAATAGTTCCTGTGAATTTTGATGTATGGTTTCCCCACCTATCTTCCATTCTTACTGAAAGCCAAGAAGAATTACCTTCAACGACTTCTGAAGGAACTACAACTTTTAGTTCTTCTGGTTCACCTGCTACAATTTCCAGAACTGGTGAATCTTGAATCAATGTATAAAGTCCTGTTCCAAAAGGATCAACAAAAACTCGGAATTCAAAGCTATCTTCCACAAAAGTCTGAGCCATAGCCCCAGGACCACCCTTACTAGTATCACCATATGTAATTGTAACTGTATCTCCTTCCCTTAAGTTCCCATCATACACAGTTATAGTTAAGCAAGGTCTCCATGGACGAATATAGCCCAAATCTTCAAACTTTAGGCTGAACTCAGCTTTTCCAGAAGTAGTAATTGTTGTGTAATTAGGTTGTTCTTTCTCAGAAAATTGTGGTCTTTGCCAATTAGTTACATCTCGCCAAGCAATCTTAATGTGACCACCATCGTCTATCCCGTGTTTTCCAACAGTTAAAGTTAGAGACCAAGTGCCATAACTTCCTGCAATAACTTCATGTTGAGGATTAATGGTTGCATAACCATATATTTTCTCGTCATCTGACTTTGCCATAAAATCCTTTCCTTATTCCTTAGAGCAATTTTACAATTAGCTATTATGATATGACTGCCAGTGGGTTATTGCTTTAGAAACAAGTTTTTCTTTTTTCCCTTTAATTAAACGATGAACTGCTTCAAGCTGGTCTTTTTCTTGTTTCTTTACAATCTCAGTCTCAACGATTATTTCTTCCTCAAAAAAAGCTTGTTCTTTATAGCTGATTTCTAATTTAGTCAATTCATAATCCTTCAAGATTTTTTCTGGCATTCCTTCAATTAACCATTCAATGTTTACTCTATGGTTTAGATGTTGATTTATATCCAAATCGTGCATCCTTACATTCATAATTTTCTTTATATCAGCTTTCTGTGGTAGGCGGAGTTTAGGAAAAGCATCTTCTACAGCTCTTTTATTCTCAGCTTTAAACTCAGGCCAGTACTCTTTGAAATCCACTGACTTTCTCTTTCTGAAATTAAAGAGCAACCAACTTGTTGTTGCTTTGCAAAGTACTTTATTCTCCTCATCATAGAGTTCAAATTCTCTAAGAGTATATCTTGGATTTTCCGATTCTGCTACCCAAGTTACTACTTTGATTTTCTCCTCCAATCTTGCATAGCGAACAACCTCCACTGTATATCTTAGGAGTAACCATGTAAGACCTTTAGGGAAAAGCTGTTCATGACCCACCCCAAGATCATGTGCATGTTTGTAAGCAATATGCTGGAAATAATTGATTATAGCTGGGAATTGTAACTTCCCTTTGATGTTAATCTCGTTAATTCTAGGTTTGAAAGTGAGTCCATACATTGAAAATCACGAATGAAAAGCCAAGTTTGCTTGTATAAAAGATTTGCTTGATTAGATCTAATTGGATTTGGTGCAACATTTATCTATCGGTATAGATAATGATTAAGATGATTGAAATGAAAGAAATTAGTTTCAATAACAAAAGAGATAGTGACATTAAAAGATGATTTCAGAGCTTGCAAACAAAATGGATCAAAAAGTATTAGCAATTTGGGCTAGTGATTGTGTTGGGTACGTGTTATCGTATTTTAAGGAGAAGCACCCAAATGATAACCGACTGAGAAAAGCTGTAGAAGCAGCTCGTGCAGGGGTGAAAGGAGAAATAAAGGTAGGTGTCGCACGGTCTGCTGCATTTGAATCTCATATTGCTACTCGTGAGACTGATGATGAAGTTGCTTATGCAATTGCTCTGGCTGCAGGACACACTGCTTCTATTTCCCATGTTCCTAGTCATGCGATTCACGCTGCAAATTATGCGGCTAAAGTTAATACAAAGGAGCGAGTTTGGCAATACGAAAAACTACTAGAATTACAAGATAATATTAAGAAGAGTTCAAACTGAGTAATATCACAACATCTCAAATCTAGCTAAAATGCTTTTTTGTTTGTTTGATTTGTTAGGCAATAAGTTAATAAGAGTGCATAAGGCGTTTT
This sequence comes from Promethearchaeati archaeon, assembly GCA_013166775.1. Lineage (GTDB taxonomy): Archaea > Asgardarchaeota > Heimdallarchaeia > Heimdallarchaeales > Heimdallarchaeaceae > UBA460. The sequence continues at coordinate 81,467 of JABLTJ010000001.1, read as the reverse complement.
GATACAAGTGATTGAGAGAATGGAAGTAGATAGAATCAATCAATATGACAATAATTTCGTTAGTTTGGAAAATATAAAGAATCTATTGAATCCCTCAATCCAACAATTAGATTCATTATTAGTTTTCATATCAGAAAATCGAAAAGAGATTCTTCAGTTATATGTTGACCAGATTAAGAATGATTTTGATAACCAACTACGGAAAGAACAAGGTTACAGCAACATCTACGATAATTATGAAAGAAATGTTGAATTGGATTTACTTCACTCTTATCCTAATCTTCTAAGAAACATGAGAATCATGCTTGAGACATATTTTAATCTAAGGCAATACAACATCAATCCTGATGATGATGAAATTGAGATAAAAGCTTTTGATCGATTTAAAGGAAGAAAAATTCCTCATTACATCTATTTACTCTCTCTAACAAAAATTTTACCAAGAAAAGAAACAATTGAGTTATACAAAGAATTTCTTGAAGTATCAGTAAAGCATCATCAAGTAAATTCTCCATATATGGAAACTGTTGATGGTATGCTTGAATTGTATAAAGAACATTTTCCAAAAACTCATATCTTCTCTCTATTCAAGATTCAAGATGGAAAAGTTGGTTGTAAGCTCACTCGCTGTATGATCTACGAAGTATTCGAAGATTTTGACCCCTCTTTCGATAAAGAGATTGGTTTTCTCACTTCTTGCTATAATGATTATACTCATGCTAGAAGTGTCAATAAACATTTCATTTTAACAAGAAACAAAACAATTATGGAAGGAGAAGATGTATGTGATTTCTGCTGGCATGACATTCAATTGATTGAATCTGTTGAACATCCAACAAAGGAATTTTGGGATACGATTGAATAAGTAAAGATAAAAACTACAGTAATACAAAAATGAAAGAAAAAATTGCATTCTACAGTTATTTTTTCAAATATTTCTCCTTCCATTTTGCATCATCATACTGATTGTCCAAAATCCTCTGAACTATCAACCTCAAATCTTTGTGATATTTCTCTTCTTTCATTGCTATAGCTTTTAAGAAAAGTAGTTTCTCTAAAGAGATAATCAAATATTCTTCTTTTTCGATAGCGTTTTCAGATAATAATTCATAATCAAACAGACAGATGCATTTCCAAATTTCAAACTCTTCTACCATTACTCCTAAATCACCAAACAAATCTCTATGGCATTCAGGATCAGGATACTTCTTTTTTAATCCCTCATAATCTTCAGTGGAGATAACAAAATCTATATCGTTACCAGCTTTACGGAGTTCATAATACTCCATCGCTTTCCCTCCAATAAGCAAAGGTTTGTGAAGAAAACTGTAGTTAATTTTGGTCAAATCAATATCAAGACTCATTAAGGAAGGAAGCTGATTTCACTATAAAAGAATTATATTTAAACGATCGATCGATATTCAGTGATGATGAAATCTCTCATGGAGTCTCTCCTATAGAATCAAAAGATGGCATACGAAAAGGATGGAGAGATATTCTTCTCATCGACTTCGATCCAGTGAGACCATATAGAATCACATAAAGGGGATTGGATGGCCAAACTGAGTAATCTTAACTTCAAGACCATTACTATTCTTGCTGAAAAATTTGCTTGTTATGTACATGATTTCAGGTACATACATGGAGGTGCGGCCAATACATCCTACTTCCTGAAGAGTAGCAGTGGAGAGTTTATTCTTACAGTCTGTAATGAGAAATCTCATGAGGAGATCGAGGGTGTGCTTGATCTTGTTCTCCAACTGAATGGTGCACAATTTCAAACCTACAAACCCGTTGTCTCAGAAGACGGTAGTTATTCGGTTGATTACAAGGGATATCCAGTTATTTTGAAAAAATTCATACCTGGATCTATTCTTTCCTCGTCAGATCGCGTATTTGATCTCGGATGTTTAATCGCTCAACTGCATAGCCTTGACCTAGATACTCAATTACCTGTTGATCATCCCTACGGGCATACTCACTGGTTCGAGACAGATCACTGGAAGAACCCGGAGTTCAAATCTTGGTTGTATTCCTTTGATTTCCCACCTATGGATCTTCCACAGGGAGTTATTCATTCAGATGTTTTTGCTGATAATGTGATTGTGGGCGATAAATATTACCTAATTGACTTCGAAGAGGCTTGTATTGCCCCTTATGCAATGGATATTGGTATGGCGTTTGTGGGGAGCTGCAGAGTGGATGCCAAACTGGATTTTATCAAGATGTCGGAATTACTTAGGGGGTATCTCTCTGTTCGTCATCTCAGTAATAGAGAAATGGATAGTTTGCAATCTTTTACAATATATGGTGCACTTTGCACAGCATTCGTCAGATACAGGCATTATAATATCAGATATCCAGAAACGGGTATGAGGGACCATTATTTGGAAATGAGAGATATTGCAAACAAAACTGCAAGTATAGCCCCAGAAGATTTCAAAATACTATTTTCTCAATAATAAACTCCATTCCAATATCAATTCTGAATCGTGGATCAGAATAGCGTTTGGGAATACTGCTGCAGCCTGTTTGAATTACCTCTTCCAGAGTATTCCCTGCTCCCAGCACTATACAGGTTCGTTTTCCTTGGGTAAAGTACTTCCTTCATTTTCTAGACTCAAATCAATCAAAAACATAATAGATAAATTGCTTAATAAACCCAAATATTACAAAAATAAAAGTAATAAAATAAAAAATGAAAGAAGATGAATTTTACATTCTACGGCCTCTACGGCCCCCTTTTCTTCTGCATCCATTGTGTGGGAGAGGTGTTACATCTTCTAGTCTTAGTATTCTCATTCCTGACCTTTTCAACGATCGTAATGCTGCTTGTGTTCCTGGTCCTGGAGTACGGTTTTTATGTCCTCCTGGTGCTCTGTAACGTACATATAGTTGATACACTCCTTTACTTTGCGCTTCTTGTGCCGCTGCATTTGCTGCTTTCATTGCTGCGTAAGGACTGGACTCGTTTCTGTCTGCTTTGACAAACATTCCTCCGCTTTTACGGCTGAAAGTTTCAGCACCGGAGATGTCAGTAATGTGAACAATAGTATCATTATAGCTTGAAAAAATGTGAGCAATACCGAATTTTGATTCTCTTCTCCTTGGTCTAGCTTCTTTAGCTTCTGTCTCTGTTTTTTCTGTTTTTGTTTCACTCATAAAATCACCTACTTACCTTCCCCTGCTTTTTTGACAAGAGCCTTTGCGTTCTTGATCATCTTTTCAGCGGTAGCTGGGCCAATTCCTGGAACTTTAGTAATATCATCAACTGATGATCCAGCGATTTTTTGTGCGGTTTTGAAACCATGATCTTGTAAAAGCATTGCTGTCTTTGCACCTATACCTTCAATCTGAGAAAGATCAGCTATAGTTGCAACTTTAGATTTCTCCTCGATAGGTTTAGCAGGAGGTTTTTTCTCTTTTGGTGCTTCTTTCACCTCAGGTGTAGGTGTAGGTTTGGGCTTAGGTTGCTCTTCCTTAGGTTTAACCTCTGCTTTCTTTTCTACTTCCTTAGGTTTAACCTCTGCTTTCTTTTCTACTTCCTTAGGTTTAACCTCTGCTTTCTTTTCGATTACCCTAGGTTGCTCTTCCTTAGGAGCAGGTTTACGTTGCTCTTCCTTAGGAGCAGGTTTACGTTGCTCTTCCTTAGGAGCAGGTTTACGTTGCTCTTCCTTAGGAGCAGGTTTAGCTTTGGGCCTGGGTTTCTCAGTTTTTTCAGGTTCCTCAACTACTGGAGGAGCTTGTGGTCTAGATGGATGTTGTGGATTATTTAGTGGGGATCTTGGAGCATAAGCAATTCCGCTTTCTTCTTTTACTGTTATCAACCTACTTGGTGATGTAACTACTCCTTTGTCTATTGCAATATGTCTATGTGAAATAAATTGTCTAGCTTGATAAGGTGTACTAGCTAAACCTATTCTGAAAACAATAGTTTGTAGTCTTCGATCAAGTACTGTTTTTACATCTAACGCAAGAACTGAATCCAAATCAGCACTTTCTGAAAGCATTCCAAATCTTGATAATCGTGAAAGAAGTTCTCTTTCTCTTTGGCTTCTGATATCAGGATCAAGAGCTAAAAGACCACGAGCTTGTTGTCTAGCTTTTGAGAGAACGGTTCTAGCTTTCCATAATTCGCGTTTATTTCTAAGACCATATTCTCCTACTAAGGGGAGTTCTCTTTCTAATCGAGCTTGATCATATGGATGACCAGGAGTTATGATTTTCTTTCTTTGTCTTCTAATTCCACCCATGTTCTCACCCTATCTTTTCCTCTTCGATACACCCACGGTTGTTCCGCTTTTTCCATGGGTTCGAGTCTTTTGCCCTCTTACTTTAAGTTTAAATGAGTGTCTGATTCCTCGTCGGCTACGAATACGGATATATCTTTCGATATCTTGCTTAGTTTGGAGAATAAGCTGAGCCTCAGTGATATGTAAATTATCACCTGTTTGACGATCTTTCCTTCTATTAACCATCCATTCTGGTATTCCTGCAGCGACTGGATCAGAAATGATACTTTCAATTTCCTTTATAGTTACATCAGTAAGAGAACCAACGCGTTCAGAAGAAGAGATGTTAAGAGTTCTTACAATTGTTTGAGCTAATCTTCTATTTACTCCAGATATCTTTGAAAGACCTAGAGAAACGGGAAGATGCCCTTCTAAATCTGTAGACTTAATTCTAACTAAATGGCGAAATGACATATTATCACTTTTCATTATTTTGTATTCCACAACCCGAAGTTGCAGTGCTCTACACTTCTTAATTCAAGAATGGGAGAGTTGTTCTCCATCGAGCTTCGCCATGTGCTTTCTTTCAATTATAGCACAAACGATTTCAAGAAGACTGCATATATGATTTTTTTAAGTATTTGCTTAAGCGAGAATTTTAAAGCGTGATTTTATTTAGAAAATGGAGCCAGGACGGGGATTTGAACCCCGGCGCCTCAAGGGCAATGCATTTCCAATGCATCTCCGTAACCGCTTGGATATCCTGGCAAGAAATGATTATAGAGGTGTAAATTTGTTTGTAATAAAAATATTACCATGAGGTGCTAATATTAGAACAATATTAGTCCGAAAACCTTTTCTTCTACTCCTATATTAGAAAACGGAAACGATGAAAGTCTTCATACTTGTGGGAATGCAACTTAGTGGAAAGTCCTCACATGGCCATACGTTAAGAGAAGAAAAAGGAATCCCAATGATAGAGACAGGTCATGCTGTTTATCATGAAATCAAACACCAAGGTTTAGAGGTTAATCACACTAATACATCGAAGATAATTAAAGAACTTCTTTCTAAAGACCCTACTGCATTTACTCAAGCTATTCTTGAATATGAGTATGAAAACTATAAAGATTCATCTATTCTTCTTTTAAATGGTATAAAGTCACCAGCTGAAATTGATTTTGCTAGAAAGCATTTTGGTACAAAAAACATAAAGGTATTGGGTTTTCATGCAAGTCAGAATACAAGATTCAACAGAGTAAAGAATCCAGATCGTTTCAAGGTTTCAGGGAGATATCTCGAGAAAACACAAGAAGATCAAGATTTAGCTAAATGGGATAATTTCATTAGCCGAGAAATCAGAGAGATTGGATTGGGTATAGGTAATGCACTAGCATTTGCTAATGATATTATTATAACCGAAGATAAAATTTGGCCATATCACTCATTTAAACATTCATACAAATACTTCAGAGGCTGTGTTCTTTCAAAATGAAAATAACTGCCGTAGAAATTTGTTGAAGGCAAAAATGCTTATAAATAGAAGCACTTCTATTGGATTAAAACCGACCGGTGACACCTATGGCTTCGAAGTTTTTGATGCTTTTCAAACCATTTCAACGTTTTACGTTTGAAATAAAAAAACCAGCGAGAAAGCCTTCTTTCAAAAGAAAGCTAGCTTGGACTTTCGGAATACTGGCTCTCTATTTAGCAATGCTGAATATACCCATTGTCGGCGTACCAAGAGAAGCAGGTCAAGGTACTGATCCTTTCTTTGCAATGAGAGCAATATTAGCTTCCCAAAGAGGAAGTTTAGCTGAACTCGGTATTGGTCCGATTGTTACAGCAGGTTTGATTATGCAACTACTAGTGGGTTCGCAGATAATCAAAGTAGATTTCACTAGTTCTGAGGAAAGAGCATTGTACACTGGAACACAAAAAGTACTTGCTATATTGATGACTCTGTTCGAAGCTTTAGCATATATTCTTGGTGGTGCTTATGGTGAAGATCTAACTTTTGAAGCACAAATGCTTATCTTAACACAATTAATTGTAGCAGGATTGGTTATCTTGCTTATGGATGAAGTTATTCAGAAAGGATATGGACTAGGAAGTGGAATAAGTCTCTTTATTGCTGCAAGTGTTTGTTTCAATATCTTTGATGGAATGTTTAGTTTGACTCAAGAATCATCTGGAGGAGTGATGTGGTATAGAGGAGCTATTTTAGCCTTCTTTCAAGGAATAGGTAGAGGTGATGTAGCCACTCCATTCAGTAGACCTGGAAGAACCCCAGATCTTGTTGGTTTGTTAGCTACAATTGTAGTATTCGCAATGGTAATTTATGTTGATTCTATAAAGGTTGAAATTCCTGTTCAACATAGTCAATATAAAATGCCAGCTCGCTATCCAATTAAGTTCCTATATACTTCCAACATTCCAGTAATACTTGTTAGTGCTCTCTTTGCTAATGTTTACTTCATATCAAATCTGATGCACAACAAATGGTCAAATGAGAGTACGGGTATCAAATTCTTCTTAGTGAATTTCATGGGGAGATGGGAAGAAATACCGGATACGACTCAACTGCAGCCAGTCTCAGGATTGGCTGCCTTAACTACGGCTCCGTATGGACCAGAACAGGTTGGAGTCCATCCTGGGAATGCTATTGCATATATGTTCTTCATGATAATACTCTGTGGTGTTTTCTCACGGATCTGGATAGATACGGCAGGTATGAGTTCAAAGAATGTTGCAAAGCAATTATTGGATGCAAATATGCAAATTCCGGGATTTAGACGTAATCCAAAGATAGTTGAAAGATATCTCGAAAGATATATTCCTATCGCTGCATGGATAGGAGGATTCTTTATTGGTATCCTAGCTGCAGTAGCAGATTTTCTAGGAGCGTTAGGTACGGGTACAGGAATTCTACTTACAACGGGTATCCTAAGACAATATTATGAGATATTTGCGAGTGAACAGATTAGTGAGACAGTACCAGCACTTGCTGGATTGCTTGGCTTAAAATAGTCACTCACACTTTTCTTTTTATTTTCTTTTTAAAAAATATCATAAATCAAGTTCGATAACCTTATGTGATTGAATACTCCTTATTGATGCTACGGCTATCTTTAAAGCTTTCAAGCCATCAGTAGATGTAATGTGAGGTGTTTTTTTCGCTAAACAAGCATTAATAAAACTCAACATCTCTGCCTTTAATGGTTCTTGCCATTGAATCTTTTGTTGCTTTGCCCATTCTTGATCTTCAATTACATAATCTTGAGTGATGTAATCAGCTTCAACAATTCCTTGCTCACATGTTAGCATAAGTTTTCGAAGTTTATGTGGAGTAAGATAATTTGATTCAATAAATCCAGTGATTCCTTCTCCATAATCTAGCAATATTTCCGCATAATCGAAATATGGGTGCCTTAATTTTCCTCCTCTAGCATAAACAGAAATAGGATCTTTTCCTAATAAATATCCAAAAACATCAATATCATGTATACTCACATCCCTGATGACATCAACATCTTTCAATCTATCAGGCCAATATGGACCTAAACGTCTAGCACTAATAAGTACTAAATCCCCTAGTTCAGCTTCTTCAATCAATGTTTTTGATCTTTTAACAATTGGATTGAATCTTTCAATGAAACCTACAGAAACAACAACATCTGAATCTTTTTCTTTTTCTATGATTTTCTCAGCTTCTTCTATCGAACTTGTCATTGGTTTCTCAATTAAAACGTGTTTTCCGTGTTCAATAGCTTTTAGAGATATTTCACTATGGGTTGATGTTGGAGATGCAACTGTTACAGCGTCTACTTGTTCCGAATTGAAAATATCTTCTAAATTGGGAAATGATTTAACATTAAATTGCTTTGCAAGAATCTTAGCTTTGTTCTGGTCAAGATCATAAACACCTATTAAATTTGATTCTTGTAGTTCGTTGAATACTCTTGCGTGATTCTTTCCCCAACTCCCTACACCTACAACAACCACATTAAGTTCTGCCATTTCATTCACTCTCTTTGAAATAATTCACTCATTTTGAGTAAAGAAAAGTGAATATTTAAAATTTATCATAAGCTACATTGATAGTTCAGAAAAGAAAATTGAAATATATAATCACAACAGCTTTATCATATTGAAGAAAAAGAGCTCAAGCAACGAATATAGTTTAATGGAGGAATATAGGAAGATTACTCCAAAATATGTCGAAGTAAAAAATAGACCATGGAGAGATTTCCAACAATATCTTATAAATATTGGAAAACAACATTCCCTACCCTATGAGGGGGTACTAGTAGATATTGGTACAGGAAATGGAAGAAATTTGGAACTTCTTAAGGATCAAGAATGGCACTTTTTAGCTTCAGATTTATCAATTGATTTACTGAGGAATTTAGTTGATCTCCCTATTCAAAAGCTCCACATTCTAAACAACGATATGAGAAGAATCCCAATAAGAGAGAATGCAGCAGATTTAATTTTGTGTATTGCAACTGCTCATCACTTGGAAAATAAAAAAGAGACAATAGCTGTATTGAGAAATATTTCAAATATTCTAAAGCCTAAAGGATATGTCATCCTATCATTTTGGAGACGATGGAAACCTGATACTCTGAAAAAAATGGTATTTGATATAATTGCTTTTCCAATAAAAAAAATCTTAAATAATAAATGGAGGCACGGGGATATTTTTCTTCCTTGGTTTAATAAAGATAAACACGTAGTGGCAAATAGATATTATCATTTATTTACAAAGAGAGAACTTTTAGGGATTCTAGAAGCTAGTAATTTGGAAATATGTAACATTACTCTAGCAGGAGGGAAAAGTGGAAAAGATAACTTCTTTGTGCTTCTACAGAAAAATAACTAAAAAATCGAACTTGATAAAGAAATAGAAGAAAAAAAGACAAAATATGAAATGTTTATTTCTTCCACTTTGTGAAGTATTTGAAACCTAAAACACCAAAAGCAATTGATTTCTTTAAGTGGGTAACAGCAAACTGGGGAGGTATTTCCTGAATTAAAGATGTGTGAGCAACAGTTTCACTCATCTACTTTCTTTTTGCTTCAGAAAGCTTAAATGTACAGAAGAACATAGGTATTGTAGACAGTGTGTTGAAATAATGTTGAATAAAAAAATAGCACATTCAGTTTATCAATGCATAAACTGTAAAGTAATGAACAATTCATCTATTAAGTTCTGTTTTAAATGTGGGATTCTTTTGTTCTCTAAAGAATTACTTTGCTCTAATTGTCAAAATTCAATCAAAGAAGGGGAGGAGAAATGCCATTCGTGTAATAGTCTAATAAATGAAAAAGAACCCACAGCTTTTATTGTAGGAGTTCAATATCAAAAAGAGAAAGAACGATTTATTGATGTAATATATGAGAGGAAAACAAGAGAATACCTTAAGGAGAAATACGGAGAAAAAGAATTTGATAGTAGATCTGGCTTTATTGATTGGGATTTTTTAAATTTGTTTGAACTAGCAGATGAAGAATTAAAATATTTATCTACTGCAAAATACATTCTATCAGAAGATGCAACAGAGACTGTACTATCAAAATACGATTTACAGAAGGAATATAGTTTTGAAAAAAAAGTGGAAAAGATAGCAGAGAATCTAAATAGAAAAATAGAAACAGGAGACATCTTACAACCATTTCCAGAAGTAGGGATAGGTTTCAGTATAGTTGCGGAAGTGTATAATAGATTTTTCTATTTCAAAAATAGGGTATTTGAAAAGGATGAGGAAGAGAATTTAGCAAGAAATATATTACGTGCATTAGTGAATTTCTATTCTACAATACTTCAGAATCCATATGTGAAAGATGAAGAAAACATAATAGAAAGAAAATTAATCTTGCTATCCACCATTCTATTTAAGATAACTTTTTGTATAAATTTAGGAGATAGTTTATCCAATCAACAATACTATGAATGTGAAAATATCATTAATGAGAGATTGATGAGAAGTGCGTTACTTTATAATTTCTACAAGAAGAAAAAGAAGCAAGGAGAAAAAGAAACACAAATAAGGGGATTATGTAGAGAAATATTAAATGATCTAAAGAAAGCTCTTTTTTTGCAATGGGAAGTAAAGGAAAAAAATATGAGACCAATATTCGAAATTTATGGGAAGAAATTACTCGAATTTGCGGGAGAGGGAATAGATTTACCATATTTTGAAATGATTGAATCATTCTTGAGCAGGATACATTACATGTACGAAGGGGAAGAAGTTAAAGATATAATAACGTTTCTAATTAAAATTGTGGATATGCTCAACAAACTAGAAGAAAAGAAAGATGAGAGAAGGGAGAGAATAGGAGCATACATAAGAGCATACGATTTCTATAGAAACAATAGAGAACTTATATCATTAGAAATGATGAAAGATGAGAAGATTATTCATGTAATTTTAGAATTATTTGAGAAGTATTATGAAATCGATTCAAAAATAGAAAAGAAGGAAGGAATAAAAAGAGAAATTGAAGAATTGAGTCATTACTTTACGGATGAGAAAAAAAGAGATTCATTATTAAGTTTATTAAATGAAAAGAAATGAGAATTTGGTAAGGATAGTAAACTCCAGTTACAAAAGCTTTTAAAATATACCCCAATTTGGTGTAAGTAAGCATATGCATTGAAAGTGGTTTAAAAATGGCTTTTTGGGATCAATGGTTAAATTCTATTGCACAATGGATTGCAGGTAATAATTGGAATGACCGACCTACATCAGCGTTAGTTATTACACTTATAGCTATAATGCTTTCAATATTTTCAACCACGGTTACAAGACTTTTAACCAATGTAGATGAATTGAAAGAAAGTATGCAGAAAGTAAATGATTGGAATCAACGAAGAAAGAAAGCTATGCAATCAGCGGATAAGAAATTATGGTTAAGCGTTAAACGAGATGAAGAGAGAATTAAGAAAATGCAATCTTCTATGATGTTTAAACGAATGAAACCTATGCTCTTTACAACCATTCCGTTCTTGTTATTATTTGCTATTCTTCGCAGGGCATATACGGGTCATTATTATGCTTGGCTTCCCTTTAACTTAAGTGAATTTCCATGGATAGGAGTAAGTTGGACTGAACCATATACAGATCCTGCGACTGGAGTTAGGTATGCAAAAGTTCCTTTTACATTGTGGTATTTCATCACAGCGTTTGCTTTTGGATCACTAATATCTAGATTGTTTGGTGTTACTCCTTCTGGTGCAACACAAACTAAGAAAAAACCAAAACAAGAAAAGAAGAGAACTCCAACTTCAGTGACTAAAGAGAAACTCGCAAAAACCAAACGAATAGCCACAAAAGATATAGCAAAAAAATGAGGAAATAGAAATGGTTAGACCTTCATTACGTGTAGCAAAAACTCGAAAAGTAAGAACACCTTCTCAAACTAAAATAAGAAGAATTAACAAAAAAACAAAGAAGGCACACTGTTCACAATGTGGAGCAGATCTGCATGGTGTTGTTTTTGGACATCAGAGCAAAGTAAGAAAAACATCAAAATCAGAGCGTTTACCAACAAGAGTTCATGCGGGATATATGTGTTCTCGTTGCTTAAAAAGTGGAATTAAAGCAAAAGCTCGAGTAACGTCATAGAGGAAGTGGCTACCTTGCAAATCATTGCAGTTTCAGGTCCTCATGGTTCCGGAAAAAGTACAGCAGCTCAAAGAATTGCAGAACAGCTTAAGTATAAATATGTCTCTGCAGGCGAGTTGTTTAGGGATATGGCTAGAGAAGAAGGTAAGAACATCGAAGAATTCAGTAAGATTGCAGAAAAAAGGGAGGAGATTGATAGATTTATTGATGATAGAACCTTGGAAATTGCAAAAGCAGAAGATAATATTGTTATCGATGCTCAATTGGGGGGTTGGGTTCTAAAAGATATAGCAGATTTACTCGTCTATATTACTGCGCCCCTAGATGTTAGAATTCAACGTATGGTTCTAAGAGAGAAAAAATCAATTGATACTATAAAAACAGAAACTTTAACTAGGGAAAAATCTGAAAAAGAACGATATCAAAAACTGTATAATATAGATATTTCAGATTTATCTATCTATGATATAATAGTCAACTCGAATAAATTCGATGCAACTGATTGCGTTCAGATTATTATGACAGCAGTAAAAAAAATAATAAAAGGTGAAATTAAATGACAGCAATTCAAGTAGGAAGAATTATTGTAAAAACAAATGGAAGAGAGGCAGGAAAGAAGGCAGTGATAGTTGATTTAGTAAACCAGAACTTTGTGTTACTTACTGGTCCAAAATCACTCTCATCAGTTAAACGTCGTCGTTGTAATATAGGACATGTGGAACCCACAGATAAGACAGTTGCAATAAAACGTGATGCCACTGATGAAGAAGTAATCGCCGCAATTGAAAAAGCTAATCTAAAAAAATATATGGAAGAAAAGATTGTTCCTTAAAGAGGATTTTTCTTTAATTCCCTAATTTCTCTATCTAATTTCGGTGATAAGATGCCAATAAATTTTTCACTTCAACAAATTTTCCTAGAAAATGAGAAAGAAGATTTAATTACATTATCCAGTGAAACAACTGATTTTAAATGGGGTAAAATACCTCAGCAACGTTCAATTGAGGAACTGCTGGATTATGGAATTATAAATATCGACAAACCAGCAAGACCAACTAGTCACGAGGTAGTTAGTTACATAAAAAAAATTCTCGATATTCCTAAAGCCGGACATTCAGGAACATTGGATCCCCAAGTAACTGGAGTTCTACCCGTAGCTTTGGGAAAAGCTACAAGGATACTCAATACGCTTCTTTTATCTGGCAAGGAATACGTCTGTAATATGAGATTACATAGGGAATTAGAAGAGGAGAGGCTACATTTAATAATGAAAGAATATGTTGGTGACATTTACCAAAGGCCACCTGTAAGAGCAAGTGTAAAAAGAGTACTAAGGGTTAGGAAAATCTATGAAATAGATGTATTCGAGATCAAAGAAATGGAGGTTCTTTTCAGAGTAAAATGTCAAGCAGGTACCTATATACGTAAACTCTGTCACGATATTGGTCAGAGTTTATCATGTGGAGCACACATGAAAGAATTAAGAAGAATAACCACAGGACCTTTTAATGAAGATAATTTCCTAACCACTCTTCAAGACTTATATGATGCTTTTGAATGGTATAAGGAGGAGAGAGATGAAATACCACTAAGAAACATTATTTTACCTATGGAATATGGTGTAAAACATTTATCGAAAATATTTGTTAAAGATACAACTGTTGATACATTGTGTCATGGTGCACCATTGGCTCTACCAGGCGTATCAAAGTATACAAATAATTTCCAAAAGGGAGATTTAATAGCTATTTTCTCTTTAAAGCATGAATTAATTGCTTTAGGTGAAGCTCAAATAGATTCAAATAAGCTAGAAGAAAAAGAGCAGGGACTTATTGCTAGTGTAAAGAAGGTTCTAATGGGGAGAAATACTTACCCTAGCCAGAAGAAAGAAAAATAAAAGAAAAAAATTGTTTGTTTATAAGAAAGAATGCTTATTTTTGGAGAGTTACTTTGCCCCCAGCACCTTTTATCTTTTCAATCGCTCTCTCACTAGCTGATTCAATTATAAGATTTAAAGGACTTCCAATTTCTCCTTGTGCAAGCAACTTCTTATAACCTAATTCAGATAGATTAATTTGGTAAGTATTACCCTTTTTTGTTGCTATTCCATCATCAATAAGAGAAGGTAACATTGCTTCAACGTGTGATATGTTAATGGTTTTGTCTTTCTTTTGTCTTTTTTGAGGGCGTTTGAAACCATGCTTACCAATGGGGGGTCTCATTCCTTTGACTGTCAATATCCAGTGATGAGATTTAGCACCTGCGTTACCTACTCCACCTCTCATTCCACTCTTTCGATGTGTCCTAACTATTCCCCATCCATGGGTTCTTGAACCACGATGTTTCCTTCCTTTCCTTTTTGTTCGCACTGTCATTCTTATCAAGCCATCCTCACAATTAGTTCGTTTATAGCTTTACCTCTATAACCTACTTCGCCACCTTCAGCGAATCCCTTTTTGATTCCACGATATCCTTTTCTAGCAGGATGGAGTCTAAAGAATTTTTTCAATTCAGGTATATCCCCTATGGTTACTTCTCCTTTGTGTAAAGCCTTTGATAATTCAATTATAGTTGAATATTCTGTATGCTCTTTGAGGTGTTTGTTAGTTAATTTTTTTCTACCAGCTATTTCTCCTCTTTTTTCTAAAACATGTTTTAGAATATCTTGACTAATTTCTCCCCATGTAATGAAGTTCTGAGCTTTTTTCAACATTCCAAGATAAGTTGGAGTATTAGGGATTAAAGTCATATAATTGGTTCTTCTGACATTTAACATATCCAAGGTTGCTTGTATTTTGTAATTTACATTAATTTGACCTTTTAATCGGATTACCGCTAGTAAATCAGATTCATTTTTTACTTGACTCATCTTCTTCACCTTTGCCTTGTCCAATCATACGGAGCCATGATTGAATATGTATTTTTTAGAGCTTCGAATGTTGCTTTAGCAAAATTCGATGTAGTTCTTGTTTCACCAAAGGTTTTACTCCACACATCAGATATTCCTGCTAATTCCAGAACAGTTTTCGCAGTATTACCTGTAACTAATCCTAACCCTCTTGGTGCAGGATAAATTATCACTTCTGTTGAACCAACTTTTCCTTTAACTTTATAGGGGACAGTATGAGGAGTACCACAAGTACATTCCCATGATCCACATCCTCTCCTTATTGGTCTGATGTTAAGTTTTGCATTGATCATTGCTTTCTTGATTGCTGGACCAATTTCTTTTAGCTTAGCTTCACCAACACCAACATATCCGTTTTTATTACCTACAACAACAGTAGCACGGAATTTACGTTTTCTTCCTGCGTCTGTTTGTCTTTGAACAAGACTAATATCTATTACATCATCCTCTAAAGTATCTCCAAACAGAAGATCTACTATTTCAGGTTCAACAAGCGGGAGTCCTTGTTGAAAGAGTTCATCTATAGTTGTTATTCTTCCTTCTTTTACTAACCTACCTACTCTAGTTCTTGGTTCCCACTCATCTAAATCAAAGTATAAATTTCTACTCATTTTTTTTCACCTTAATCCACTGAATCTATCTTTGTTTTTGTTTCTTTAAACAAATTAGGCAAATCTTCAGGTTTAATGTCAACTTTGAGATAATTTGAAAAGTGTTTATCGTATTTCTCTTTATCCTCTTTAGCTAGTATCTTTGCATATGACTTAATATGTTCGCCTTTAATTCTATCTTCAGATGGTAGCATTCTCTCATTATAAGGAACATCTACTCCTGCATCAACTACTCCCTTCAAAGTAGCGAAAATCCTAGTACCAGGATTTGCTGTATGAATCCCGATATCCAGAATAGCTTCCTTGATTTTTGATTGGAGAGCTTTCTTTCCAGCAAGGTAGCCAGTTAGATAGGCTGCTGGGAGGTTCGAAGTTGAGATTGTCCAACCATAATCTTTCAAATCAGATGAACTGATTTGAACAAAAGTCTTATCTCCCCCTATTCTAGACTCAATAAATTGAACTAAAACCTGTTTGTTTGAGGGGCGTGCAACAAACCTTATCTTTCCTGATTTCAAGAGTCTTTTACGTTGCTGATAATCAGTTTTCATTTCTCTACGTCTTCTGAAAGGAACTCGATAGAGTGGTCCATATCTTCGTTTTTTAGGTTGTAATTTTCTTTTCTTTCTGATACCTTTTCTTCTTCTTTTTGACATATTTACCACCCTTTTATAACTCAGGAAGACGTTTTTTGGCTAATCCGTGCTCTGCAATATAGGTCCTTAGATATCTAACTGATCGGAATAAACCTCCTTTTGCTTGAAGGTATAATTTTCGATAGTTAAGAGTATCAATATATCCCTCATCTCTCAATTGTTGAAGATACTTTCTTTGTGCTCTGATTTTATGTATCCATCTTGTTTTACTTGAAAGGCGAGAATATTTTGGACCTTTTCGACTTCCAGGACCAATTCTTTGTCCTCTCTTCTTCTTAATTGCAACGGCTCTTGCTCGACCTCGGCTTACTCCCTTAATTTTTCTTTTCTTAATATCACCATCATCTATATGACGTCTAACATCTTCTCTTGTAATAGCAAGAGAAATGTCAGCTAGACTATCCGGATCAATCTTTACTCGGTTTACGCCAATTTTCATTATTTTAGCTGCTATTCTTCTTTGTGTTTTAACATCCATTAATAACACCTGTTACTTAGTTTTATCAAGAAGACTCCTCTTCTGATTTATCTTCTTCATCCAATTTGAGATTTTCATCTAATTCGAAATCTTCTTCGAATTCTTCCTCTAAATCTTCATCAAGCAGTTCATATTCTTCATCAAGTACGGCTTCATCGAGTATATCTCCGATTTCTTCAATTCTTGCAGGTGGATTCAGGATTTTCAACCCCATATCTGATGCATTATCAAGAATTAGTTGTTTTTTTCTTCCACCTACTGTATGTTTAATCATAACAGCTTCTGTTTCTTTATCGATGTAATCAAGCTCGTAAACATTGGCAACATGAACTACTTGATAACCGGAAGGATGTAGACCTCTGACATTTTTAGGCCCTCTATAACCGATTTTAACCATTCGAGGAACTCCTTTGCGTTTTTCTTTCATTTTATTATCTATTCCTTTTGGTTTTCTCCAACTTTTCTTAACTCGATTATAGCGCCAGCTCTCTTGTCTGACAAATTTAGGCCTTCTCGCGCTTATTTCTTTGCGCTTTTTCAGTAATTTCTTTTTATCAACTGTCATAGGGACTCACAGTAGAATGTTACCTTATCAAAGTATTATGCTATCACTTCTAATGGACTTTTTAATACTTGTTATTGTTAAGAAATTCATAAGTGAAAAAATAAGTGATAAATCTAGGAAAAAAAAAGAGTGTGGTGAAATGAAGAAATTGTATTAATTTCGATCCCAACGCCAGACTCCATCAAGAAAAGTTTCAGGATCTTTTCTGCGCTTACCTCTCAATCTACAAGCTTCTTGCATATTGGCAGTTGTCTGTCCAACAGCTTGCTTATCTATTCCTTCAATTATTACATCGTCTTTTTCCACTTTCACAGTTGTTTCTTCGCCAATAATTGGAACGTTAATTTGTTTCCGACCACCATATAGATTCTTTATGGCTACAGTCTTCTTCTTATTATCTGGTTCCACTGTGATGGGAAAGTGACTATAGACTATTTTTGATTTGTAAATATACCCTTCAGTTACTCCCTTAATCATGTTTTGAATATAGCCTACTAAAGCTAATGCTTTAGCTTTCTTTTTCTTGTTGATGAAATAAGCTTTAACGTTGACTTTTGTCTTCGTTTTCTTCAATTCTACATCGAAATCAGAGAAATCTCGTGTGAGTTTTCCTTTAGCTCCTTCTGCTGTTACAACATTATCTTTCAGTGTAATAGTAACATCTTCCGGCAATTCAATATCCCTTTTTAAATATAATTGTTGCATGTAATCACCTCAGAACATATAGGCTAATAGACGTCCTCCAATTCCTTTTTCTTTTGCATCTTCGTGGCTCATAACTCCTTCTGGAGTAGTAACTACTATAATCCCAAAACCTCTAGCAGGTAGATATTTCCTTTCTTCTTCTTCAAATTTATCCTTTTTAACAGGAAAACGAGGTTTGATAACTCCACATTTGTTTATTCGTCCAAGAAGTTGGATATCGAACATGCCCCCTCTATGATTTTCTATATATTCTAACTCGCCGAGATATCCTGCTCTTTGTACAGTTCTTAGTACATTAGCGATTATCTTGCTTGCAGGTTTAACAGTGACGGTTTTCTTTCCTGTCTTTTCAGCATTCAAGATTGCAGTTAAAGCATCTGATAGTGTATCCATTTGCATATTATTACCTCCTTATCCTCCACGACTTCCTGTTTTTCTGAAGCCTATTTTGGTGTAAATTTCTCTAATACATCTTCTACAGACAGACAAACCACCTCGCCTAATAATAGCTTTGTGTGTTCCGCAACGTCTGCAGGTTCGAGATCCTTTTCCATAGTTAATTTCTCTTCTTTTTTGCATTTTCCGTCACCTAAATTATCTTCACCCCAAACTCTGTCCTCATAAACTCCATTGCTTCTGATGGATTTAACAAATGTTTTTTGGGGATCTTCTTTCTTTTTCTTTGTCTATACTTCAATCTATAACCAGATCTTTCCAGTTTTACAACTACATTGAATCCTATAGTTCCTAACATTGGATCAAATGGTGCATTTTCGATATCGACATGTTCGTTTATACCAAAGGCAAAGTTTCCTTGATTATCAAAAGAATTTGCTTTTAAGATATAATCATAAGCGTAAAGCAATCTTTTTAGCATTGTTTTAGCATCTTCTCCTCTTAATGTAACTAAAGCAGCTATGGGTTCTCCTTTTCTGATATTGAAACCTCTAACACTTTCTTTAGCATGTCTATCCGCTGGTTCTTTGTTTGTAATCTGTCGCAAAATCTCTTTTGCTCTTTCGAATCTTGGTCCTGATTCACCAATAGAAGCATTAATAATTAAAGCAGTTAATCGAGGTTTTTTCATTGGACTTTTTTCCCACTCCTCAGCAAATTGAGGTACAAAAGTCTCTTGTTCTACAGCTTCATCACTCATTAGCTTTCACCTTTATCTTCTTGCCTTCAATAGTTACACTTGGAGATTCAGCTCCAACAACAAAGATATACCGGTACAGAGTAACTAATTTTTCTCCTTCAGATGTGTTTAATGTCACTGTTCGTGTTTTCTTTGTTCCATGACTACTTATTTCTTCAATAATCCCGTGCTTACCCATCCATCTACCACTTGTAACAAAACCATAATTGCCAATTTTCAATTCATAGCTTTCTAGTATTTTCTGGTCTGGAATGGATATTTTCAATGTGTTATGAGTATAATAGGATTGGTTTTTTGAATCTTCTGGACTTAAAATTATGTTTCGACCATCATGAAGATTTATTTGAGTCAATCCTCCTTTTATTGTAGTCTTATTTTTGATTTGACACAGTTTTACATTCATTTCGTTTTCAGTTATTGGAACGGTTCTAAGTCCCATTTTTGGCAAGTAAATCAACCTATAGTGCTCGTTTATTTTTGGGAATGAAAGTACATCCATAAATCCTAAAGGATGTTTTCTATTTGTTTTTACTCTCCCATCTACAACTACATTTCGTTCGTATAAAATTCTCTTTATTTCACTCATGTTTCGAGCGTAGTTGAACATATCTCTGAGCAAAATTGCTATAGGGATACAATCATCTGCTGCATGTGGTCCCGGAGCTGGTTTAACTGTATACTTGAATTCTTTCTTGGAAACAGGAATATGTTTAGAAACCATATATCTCTTTAGATGTCTTTTGCTACCACTTTTTGTCATGATGACACCTCCTCTTTTTCAGCTTCTGTAGAGTCTTCAACCGCTGCAGAGTCATCAGCTTCTAATTCTTCAAATTCTTCAAATAGATCTTCTTCCTCAGGGATGTCATGATCTTCAAGAGTTTCTTCTAACTCTTCCTCATCATCATATATTCCCGCAGTCAACTCTTCTTCAGTAAGCTCCTTCCTTGAACGTCGCTGAATCATTTCTCTACGTTTTCTATCTCTTAAATGTAAAGAAGTAATTACAACATTGCTTGGATGAACAGGAAAACTAACAATGGTACCATCAGCTTTCTCTTTACTATGTCCTTCAATATGAATTGCGTATTGTTGAGGTAAAACTTTAATTACTTTTCCTTTGATTTCCTCATCGCCTGATTTGTTTTTGAAAACCACAATTTTGTCATCCCTATGAACTGGAAGACGACGAACGCCATATTTTTCTCTAAGTGCATCAGAGAGTGGAGCTGTCATCATTCTGTTTCGAATGTGATAAGGAGCTTTGAAGTATCTTTTACGTTGTTTTCGTGGTTGTTTTGTTTTTATTGCTGTCATCTTCATCACTCCTAAACTATAATGGATGCTTGATGAGCAATCCTTGGCCATTTTTCAGCTGCTTCTTTGGCAATGGGTCCTCTAATTTCACTTCCAATGGGATCCCCTACTTCGTTTGTTAACACAACAGCATTCTCTTCAAATTGAATCCAATCTCCAGAACGGCGACGATAAGCTAATTTTTGTCTTACGACAACCGCTGAAAAAATCTGTTTTCTTCTTTGAGGAGTTCCTTGCTTTACAGATACAATAACCATATCTGATACGGAGGCACGAGGGATACGATTGAGTCTTCCTCTATAGTGCTTTACAGCTATAATTTGCACTATTCTTGCTCCAGAATTATCTGCACATCTAATTTTGGAGCCCACCATTAGTCCTTTTGTTATATGAACTTGAGTTCGTCCAACTGTTTTTCTTTTCGCCATAATACCACCTTATTTCAACTTTTGAACGACTACGAAACTGACTGTTTTTGCTAATGGACGACATTCTGCAGCTAAGACCACATCTCCTTCTTTTACATTGAGACATGGTGGATTATGAGCAGAAATCTTCCCGTGAGCTCTTTCGTATCTTCTATACTTCTTTACGTATTTCAAGAAATCTCGTCGGATAACTACAGTTCTCCTCATTTTATCTGATATCACTTTACCTTGGAAAACCCTTCCTCTTACAGGAAGTTTACCATGAAAAGGACAACGAGGATCTTCGCATTCTGTTGCAGGTGGTTCTACACCTGGAAGTCCTATATTTTTTACTTTAGACATTCTTTTTTCCACCTCGGTACAGCGTCTTATACCCATGTTCGCTCTTTATTATTCAAAAGTAAAGAGCTAACAATCTCGGCTCCAATTTTCTTGGAGTAAGACGTCAAATACCTCAAATCCTATTTATATTCTAATAGAATTTATTTTTGACTATCATTTCCCCTCTCTTATCTTTTTAATCCTTTTCATTGTTAAGAAAAATCTCTTTAGTGGAATAAAATACGTAAAATTGCTTCTTATTACCAATTTGGGATTTTTCTTTTAATTCTTGCTTCAGGCTTTCCAAGCAAAATCTTACCGTCCACTAGATATTTTAAACCATTTTTCAGTTCTATTTCAAAAAACTGGTTCTTCTTTGGAATCCAGATTGTTTTTTCCTCTGTTTTCAATTTTATCATTTGAGCTGTTTCTTCTAAAACTAATCCCTTAATTCCCTCCAGTTCTTTAGATGAACTTTCTTTTATGATAAGCTTCAAGCCACATAATGTAGCAGCTAGTTTAGACCAAACTTCAGATAACCTATCTTTTTTTCTAGTTTTAAGATTCATCTAAATTTCATCTAATTCAGTCATTATTGTTAAAATACGAGCTATTGCTGTTTTATAATCATTAATTTGACCTGGATTTTCAATTGATCCTCCAGAAGACAATTCTGAACGAACTGTGAATAATTTCTTTTTATATTCATCTAATTTTTTTATTCTTTGCTCTTTAGTCATTTTTCTGATTTCGCTTGTTCGAATAAGTGCCATCCATATCACCTTTATTCTTCTTTTTCCTTTTTCTTAGTTACCTTCTTTGGCTTAGCTTCTTCTTCCTTCTTAGGTGCCTTCTTTGGCTTAGCTTCTTCTTCCTTCTTAGGTGCCTTCTTTGGCTTAGCTTCTTCTTCCTTCTTAGGTGCCTTCTTTGGCTTAGCTTCTTCTTCCTTCTTGGGTGCCTTCTTTGGCTTGGATACTTCTTCCTTCTTAGGTGCCTTCTTTGGCTTGGATACTTTATCTACTTCATCGAGCTCTGCAAATTCATCTTTGGATTTCTTTGTTTTTTTGGTTGCCTTAATTTCTGCTTCAATCTCTGGGTACTCTTCAAGTTCTTCAAAAACATCTTCAATAGCTTCTTCACTAATTTCTTCAATTATTTCTGGTTCTTCACCTTCAGTAACCACAATCATTGATGTTGAAGTAGGTTCAGCAGTTATTTCTATATCATCAGGAAGCAATGCTTCTCCTTGCATTATATGAACTTGAACCCCAATTAGTCCTCTTCTAATTAGCGCTTGAGCTTTTCCAACATCAACAAATCGATCAGCGGGATCACCGGCTTTTGCAACAAATCCAGCTCTGAATGTTTCTACTCTTGCCCTTTGACTTGTTATTTTACCACTAATTTTAATTTCTACTCCCTTAGCTCCAGAAGAAAGAATTCTCCTTATGATACCATGTGCACTTCTTCTGAAATGTCTTCCTCTTTCTAGTGAGGAAGCTAAACGGTATGCCATAATTCTTGAATCTAACTCTGGATTATCAACTTCAGTAACTTCAATTTGTGGATTATCAAGACCATAATCTTCTCTAAGTCTTTCAGTTATTCTGTGTATATTTCTTCCTCTCCCCCCAATTGCTAATCCTACTCTCCCTACTTTTAAAATAACTCTATCCCCAAGAGGGGTTCTTCTTAACTCAACTCCCCCATATTCAGCATTTCTTAACTCCTTTGCTAAATATTCATCAATAGCATTTCTTTGATATTTTTTTAATAGATAATCTTTAGTTGTTGGCATACATTACACCTTAGCTTTCTGCTACTTCAGCAATTAATTCAATATGTACAAACTCTCTAACTTTAGGAGAAGATCTTCCTTGTGCTCTATAGAAAATTGCTTTCTGTTTAGTACCTTGAAGAGTTGATGCATGAACAATTCTACACTTATCGAGTTGCAATTGATTATTCTCTGCATTGTTCTCAAGATTCCTTACAACTTTCAAAATTTCTTTTGCTGCTTTCTCTGGATATCGCCCACCAGTCCACCCAACCACATTACTTTTGTGACCTACATTTCTTTTAAAACGCCTGTATGGTACAGCAACCTTCTTTTCTATTACTGCTTCAAGGAATTCTATGGATTGATGGATAGTCATACCCTTTATTGCTCTACATATTTCTCTTGAAGCTTTTCTACTAATTCCTATGTCTCTAGCAGAAGCTTTTGCTGATCTATCTGGATCGGTTTGAACTGAATATCTATAGGTTGGCAATCTTAATTCTCCTATATTCTTTGTTTTATTGACTACATTAGCGGGTAAGAGCACAATTTTTAAGGTTTATTAACGCTTACAATTTGTTATCTTAATACGCCCAGTAAACTCTTCGTCAAATTCTTCATTTAAAATGGTTTTCTTTATTGAGCTAATGTGTGAAAGAGAAAAAAAGAAAATCATGATTAAATAAAGCAGAAAAATCGATTGGATAAGTGTTACAGGTCTAGGAAAATATTCACACCATCAGTTAAAACTATACTTTCCATTGTTTCCATCTCATCCTTCTTGTTCGCGATTTGCTCTATTTTATGCATGGAAACTAAATCCTTTGAGAGAGGAGTTAGACTTGCGGGGATTATTGCTCGTTTTATTGATGCGGAAAGAGCTACTTTTTTGCTCTTCTTAAATTTCCAAATTGCAGAATTAATTTCCAGAATCTGTGATGTTAACTCCCGGTATTTTTCTTGACCGATTATCTCCGTAGGTTTTGGAAAAGATTCCAAATGAACAGTTCGACCATATAAATCTCTATAAATTAAATCTGTAACAAATGGAATAATTGGAGCATAAGCTTTTGTCAATTCTCTTATTACTTTATGCAGAGAGAACCAAGCAGCTTTCTGTTGTTTGTCTGTAAAAGCGTTATCTCTATTATATGCTCTTCCCTTAACCAACTCAACATAATGAGATGCGAAGGTCTCCCAGGCAAAGTTTCGCAAAATCTTACTAGGTATCTGGAAATCGTATATATCATAACCTTTCATCGATTCTTGAATCACATATGCAAGTTCTGATAGAATCCATTCATCAGCAAGTTGTAAATCGATCTCTGATTCATCTTCGATAATTGGAAATCTGCTAACAAACTTCGCAATATTGAATATCTTATTGATAAATTTTGAAACTCCTTGTAACCTTTGCTCATTAAAACGAATATCAGAGCCATGACTTGCTTCTGAAGCGCCATAAAATCGAACTGCATCCCCACCGTACTTTTCAATCATTTCTTCAGGCATAACAGCTGTTCCTTTGCTTTTAGAAAATTTTTCCCCTTTACTATCTACAACATGTCCTGAAATCCATGCATGATTAAATGCTGGTTTATTGTAAAGCTGAAATCCTCTCAACATAGTATAGTGTAACCAAGTTCGTACTATATCTTTACCTTGTGGCCTCATATCGCAAATGTAAGATCTGTTATTCAATTGTTCAAATAAATCATCATCTCTTTTATTATGGGGGTGCGATGTAATATAAATTTCACTAATGGATGAATCCATCCAAGTATCAAAGGTTCTAGTATCTCCTTCAAATCCTTCTGAAGTACCACATTTCTCACAACTTTCAAAAGGAGGATCATCCTTCCAAGGTTGATAATATGATCCAGACTCTGGTAAACATGGATGATTACATTTTTTACAATACCATATTGGAACTTCAGTACCATAATAACGACGCCTACTAATTGGCCAATCAATGGTTATGGAATTTAACCAGTCTACCCATACTTGCTTCATGTAAGTAGGGAAAAAAGTCATAATGTCCGAATACTCTTTCAGTTTTGGAACAAATTCCACTTGTTTTAAGTAATATTCGGGCATTGCAAGAAATTCTACTTCATTAGAACATCGAGAACAAATAGGAAAGTTGTGAGGCACATCCTTCTTATCTTCAATAAATCCTTGACTCTCTAAGTCTCTTGCAATTTGCTTTTTAGCTTCCTTTACTTTTAATCCCTCATATTGTGAGACAGCACCAGTAATTTTCCCATCCATATTGATTATTGTTCTGGGATTCAATTGCAGTTCTCTTAGTATCTGTACATCACCTGAATCACCATATGCACAAACCATCATTATTCCAGTCCCATAATCCATTTTTGCATAATGATGAGTCATTATTGGAACTTCATCTTGAAACAATGGAGATATAGCCGTTTTACTATCCAAATGTGCATATCTTTCATCTTTAGGATTAAAAATCACAACTCCAATTGCAGGAATCAACTCTGGACGAGAAGTAGAAATGATTAGTTCTTCCCCTGTCTCCTTTACCTTGAATTTTACATCATAAAGAAGATGAGAGCCCGATTTATGATCGATTTCATTATCTGCTATTGTCGTTTTACACCTAGTGCAATAATTGTTAGGTCTATTATCTTCATAAATAAGATTTTTTTTGTAAAGCTGAATAAACGTTGATTGAGTTAGTGCTCTGTATTGTTCGTGATCTGTTTTATACACTTCTTCCCATTCGAATGAATTATTACTGAAACCAAGTATTCGACAAACATGTAAGATTTGATCTCCCACACGATCTAGAATGTCTTTACACATTTTAAGAAAATCTTCTCTAGGTACTTCGTGCATTGATATTTTGAATTCTTTTTCTGCTTGAACCTCAATAGGCAGTCCATTTCTATCTAAGCACATGGGAAACAAAACTTCATGTCCTCTCATTCTCATATATCTAGCAATCATATCAATACCGCTATAATGGACCGCACCTCCCATATGCCAAGGAGCATTTGCATAAGGTGGAGGAGTGTCTATAGAATAAATTTCTTTACCAGAATTTTTGTTGAAAGCAAACAACCTCTCTTTTTGCCATTTTTTGAATAACTCAATATCCTGAATTTTTGGGTTATAGGTTCTTTCTTTCAGTTGGGGAATAAATTCATTCAACGCTGTCACCTACACTATCTTTCTTTTGTCTTTGCTTTAAAAATTGAGTGATAACACACTCAATAAATTTCTTTCTTGTTATATTAACAACTAATGAAATAGCTTTATTAAAAAATCGACAACTTTTCTTAACTTGAATAATTAAATTGTTTTTAATTCAGGTTCTAGTGTTGGTTGACTAACTGTTCTATCTTCTTTTCCTCTAAAGTAGGAAATTACTGCAGTTATAGCTAGTATTATAGCAAACACACCAAACATCCATTGCATTGCAGGTACATAGTTAATTGGATTTTCAGCAGGTTGACCATTGGATTTCGAAAGAATGTTACCTGATAATGTGAATACTAGAGTAGAAAGAGCTATACCTAAATTTATACCGATGCTTGTAGTTAATCCGTGCAAACTGCTAGCAACTCCCAATTTCTCTTTAGGAGCAGCAGACATTATTGAATTGGCATTTGGTGACATGAACAAACCAATGCTTAAACCAATTGTAAAGGCAGTAAAAACATAAAACCAGATTGGAGTTTGAATGTCTAAGAATATAGCTAACAATAATAATAATACTGCAACTCCAGCTGCTGCCACCGTACATAAGATACGAGCATCGATAGTATTTGATAATTTACCTGCGAATGCAGCCATTAATGCCATCCCAACAGGTAATCCCGCAATTATAAGCCCCACCTGCAGAATATTCTCTACTATTCCCATTTCTTGTAAATAGAGATTAATATGATAAATAATAACAATATAACCCTGGTGTTTCATAATAGCTGTAAATAGACCAATAGATATTTTCTTATTTTTCAACATCCCTAAGTCGACAATAGGATTCTCTACTCTCTTTTCCCAAAAGATAAACAATGGAAATATGATTATGCTGCATAATAAACTGATTCCTGCCCACAATTTTGCGCTTTCAATATCTATGTCTACAAATATAGTAAAACTGAGTATAAGAGTTGTAAGGAATAGGGAAAGAAGAATAGAACCAACATAATCAGTTTTTTGTTCTCCAGCGCATGGAGGAGTTGCAGGAATTGCAAATTGGACCCATATAAATCCTATAATGCCAAGAGGTACATTAATTATAAAAACACCTCCCCAATTCAAAATTGAATCACTAATCACAGCACCCAAAACGGGACCTATAACAACGGAAATAGAGATTAATAGATTGTTTATACCAACTGCGGTTCCTCGATTCTTTTTTGTTGTGAAACACGTAATAAGAGCCATTCCATTAGCAACCATTCCAGTTGCTCCAAATGCTTGAATTGCACGACCAAGAACTAACCACCAAAAAGAATTACTTAGAATTAGACCAGGTCGACTTGCCAAAAAACAGAACATAGATCCTAACGCGAATACAGCCATGCCAATTTGAAAAATAAGTTTATTGCTGAATTTATCTCCTAAATCTCCAGCAATTACAGTGAAAGCCATCATTACAAGAAGATATGCTAATATTACCCACTGAACTCTATTTGAAGTAACTTCATAAAAACTTTTTATTTTCTCTAAAATAATCACAACAATCGTAGCATCAAGCGTAGACATGAAAATTCCAATTCCGATGGCACTAACTAAAATACCTACTTTAACTGTAGGAAGTGACGAGTCACCATTATTTGATAGTGCGTCGGAAGAACTCAATTTAAATCACAATTGTTTCTGATGAAAGTGACATATAAGATTTACGCATTCAATATTCCTAGGAACTCATTGTTTGGCATGGAATCTATATCAACAGTTCTTATATAGTAAAAAGTCAAACATTGTATGCAAATTGCAATTGTGGTATCATATGGTGCAAACTGAGTATATCAATCACCCACTAATCAAGCCTGACAAGGTAGAAGCAAGACTATATCAGCAAACACTATTTGCTTCGTGCATTAAGAAGAATTCTTTAGTAATTCTTCCAACGGGATTAGGTAAAACAATACTTTTTCTAATGATTGCAGCTCATCGTTTGGAGAAATTTCCTGAAGGAAAGATAGTTTTTTGCGCTCCTACAAAACCATTACTTGACCAGCACGAGTATACTACAAGAGAATCATTAAACATTGATACAGACAAAATAATACAAATATCAGGTCAAATTGAACCAAAAAAAAGAAGGGAGATTTGGGAAACAGGTCAGGTTTTTATTTGTACTCCACAAACAATTCAAAATGATATTATTCAAAGGAGAGTAAAACTTGAGGATGTTGTTTTTCTTTGCTTTGATGAAGCACATAAAGCAGTTGGAGACCATAGCTACGTTTTCATTGCAGAACAGTATTATAAAAAGACCAAGAACCCCCTATTGTTAGGAATCACTGCCAGTCCTGGTGCAAATCCCGAGAGGATAGAAGAAGTTCAGCAGAATCTCAATATCTCAAATGTTGAGATGAGAGATGAAAGCTCTGATGATGTTAAATTGTATATACATGATATAGAAGAGAATTGGGAGATAATACCTTTACCCAAAGAATTCAGTACAATTATAGATATATTAAATGAATTATTTAAGATAATGCTAGAAGGATTAAAAGAGCTAAAAATAATTCAATCCGCCCTTCCTAGAAATAATCCGAGGAGAGTATTGTTAACATTAAGAGCTAAAGTTAATGAAAAATTTTCAGACAAACATGAAGAAAATCGAACAGATTTTTTCAGAGCAATGTCTTATGTAGGGAACTCGATACGCTTATCTCACGCTATTGAGTTGATAGAAACTCAGGGAATACCTTCTTTGAGTAAGTATCTAGAAGGGCAAATAAATGATATTAAATTCGGA
The DNA here is from genome assembly GCA_013166775.1 of Promethearchaeati archaeon. Taxonomy (GTDB): domain Archaea; phylum Asgardarchaeota; class Heimdallarchaeia; order Heimdallarchaeales; family Heimdallarchaeaceae; genus UBA460. The sequence continues at coordinate 52,708 of JABLTJ010000001.1, read as the reverse complement.
AAGGGTAGTAGAGCATTAAAGGAACTAATGTTCTCAGATGAAATGAAAACAGTCATAGAAGCTGTTGAAACCTTGCAAGATAAAAAGGAAATACACCCTAAACTAGAACGCTTGAAGGATATAATAGAGAAAGAAGTTAAAAGAAATCCTGAAAATAGAATCTTAGTCTTTTCTCACTTTAGAGTAACAGCTAAGATGATAAGCGACGAACTTAATGCAATAGAAAACGTTAACGCTCATTGGTTTGTGGGGCAATCATCAGGAAGAGGGGATAAGGGACTATCGCAAAAGGAGCAAATAGAGATTATGCAAGCTTTTCGCGACGGTTCTTATAATGTTCTTGTTTCTACAAGCGTTGCAGAAGAAGGTCTAGACATAGGTGAATGTGAATTAGTCGTTTTTTATGATGCAGTCCCAAATGCTATTAGATTAATACAAAGAAAAGGGCGAACTGGCAGAAGAAAGAAGGGTAAAGTAATTATGCTAATAGCTGAAGGAACCAGAGATGAAGCTTATATGTGGGCATCTAAGAAGCAAGCTCAAAAAATGAAAAGAATCATAAGAGAGATGAATGCTACAGACAAACAAAAAAGTCCAACTAAAAAAGAAAAACAAAAAGGTATTATGGAGTATCTAGAAGAAGCAAAAAGCGAAACTAAATTAGATGAAGAATCTGAAGAAATTGAAGATGGTTTGGCAGTTGAAACAGAAGAAAGTAAAGAAATCGAAGAAGGAAAAGATGGAATTAAAATCATATGCGATAGCAGAGAAAGAAATACACTTGTTATCAAAGAGCTGATTAACAAAGAAGTTGAGTTAGGTTTTGAAAGATTGGAAATGGGTGATTATATTTGTTCAGATCAAGTTGTTGTTGAAAGAAAAACAGGAGAGGATTTCGTCAAATCTATTTTGGATAAAAGACTATTTACTCAAACAAAAATACTTGTTGAAAACTGTGCTAAGCCTATAATTCTTTTAGAAGGAGAATTCAGTTTATATGGTTCTTCTCTTCATCCTCGTGCCTTAGCTGGAGCCATAACCTCATTAGCAACTGATTTCAGGATTCCAATAATATACACCAAAAATCAAAAAGAGACCGCCGAAATATTATTCGCATTAGCCAAGAGAGAACAAGAAGAGAGAAAAAGGAGAGTTTCAATAGGTAAGAGAAAAGGTTTAGGGTTGAAGATTCAACTAGAAGAAACTATAGCTTCTCTACCTCATGTTGATCAGAAAATTGCAAATCGCTTGCTAAAGCATTTTGGGTCTGTTAGAGAAATAATTACAGCAAAATTGGAAGATTTCTTTGAAATCAAAGGTATAGGAGAGAAAATTGCTTCAGATATAATTGATTATGTTTATTCAAATTATAATGAAATTGAGAAAGGGGAGGAAATAAAAGGGATGAAGGAAGAATTAGATTTTCTAAAAGGAGAACAAAAAGAAAGAAAGACTAAGAAGTAAGAGAGCGAAGTGAATCAACCAATGAATTAATTGCACTTGAAAGCTCAGTTATTTCTTTAAGATCTGTAGACTCTTTGAGTTGATTATTAAGGGCATTAATTTTTTCAATTATTGTCTTTGCAGTATCTTTTAATTCAAGTGGGAGGTTTGAAAAGTCAAAAGATTTGATCAAATTAGGAAGTGTAGATGAAGCTTCTCTCTTGACTTGTTTACTCTGAGCTGGTGGTATTTGAGAGATTGAATCTACTAGAATGTAATCCTTCTTACATTTTACACAAACTGCTTCTCCTTGTCTTTCGTATAATGGTTGAAAGCAAGTTGGGCATGCCTTATTAAGCATCATCCAACCTTTCAGCAAAAGATCAGCACCTGCTTCAATATATTCATCATTTTCGGGTGGAGACATATGTAAAAAAAGAGTGTGAATGATATAAAATATTACTTGTCTCACACAATTCTAATACATAATTACCTAGGTAATACATTCAAACAAAAGGAGATGAATCTTATGAATCCTAAAGAAAAGTGAGTTATTATGTCCAAAGACATAGAGGATTTGATTGAATCTATTCCAAGTTTAACAGGAATAAGAAGTGAAAAACAAGTTATCCGAAGATTGGAAGGTTTGATGACTGAAAAACCAAGAGCAAGTGCTAAAGAGATTGAAGCAGCATATAGACTTCTTAAAATGCTGGATAAGAAGAAGCTTCAAACTTACTCGAAAGTAAAAGCAGGAAAGTAAGATTAGATGCTGAATCTCTAAACCTTACTTGTTTATTCATATTAATAAAACGTAAATATTTTACTATAGATTAACCATGTATTTTCTTTCTTGAGCAGATGTAGAAACTGTGTCTCCTTAAAATTTCTAGAATCAACTCTATATCTTACATCGACTCTAACTGATGCACAGTTTCTAAAAACATCCTTAGTAACAATATCAAACTCGATTCCCCATTTACTCATGTCATTGTTTATTTCATTTCTGTAATAACCTTCCATCTCTACCCAAACAGCAGGTCCTTTAGTTCTCTCTGTTGAGATGATTTTGAGATCTTCATCCAAGACGATAGTATTTTTACTGTATCTAATTCTTTGTTTCCTTCAAAATAAATCTGCAGTGTTTCTTTAACGTCAATAATATCATATGAACTCAAACAAGCACCTTCATGTTTTATGGAAGGTTCTGTAAGAAATTTGTCTCTCTTTTGATTTAAAATAAAATGAAATTTGGTGGGCCAAAGCGGATTCGAACCGCCGACCTCACGGTTATCAGCCGTGCGCTTGTTAATTTAAGGTACGCAACCTTTAAACATCTAACCAAGCTGAGCTATTGGCCCTTACTTGCATTTTTCCTTTCTTATTACTTTTAAAAGTTTTTTCTTACACTTCTCTTTTCAGTTAGATTGTAGAATAATTATAAGTGTCTGAACTTTGAACTCCTCTGAGACAATATGATTTCATTACTGCAACTCTACAATATAGTTGAAGAGGATAGAAAGAAACACTTCAGTTTCTTCAAAAAAATTGATGAAAAACATTTCTACGATTCAATCATAGAAAATGTTTGGAGTCCAGAATTAATCTTTCGTCATCTTCTTATGAACATCCATTGGATGCTTGAGAAACTTCCCGATTATTCTATGGAACCTTCTAAACTCGCATTTGATTTAGGTGAGGAGGTTAATGACAGGGCAACTTTGGATGAGATTATAGCTGAATTTGATATTATTTCCCCAATTCTTTGCGAGAAATTATCTTCACTTACACTTGAGCAAGAAGAGGAGGAAATTGACATGTGGAAGGGTAAAATGCAAAGAAGAATCTATCTGGTAAGATTAATCAATCACGAACACAGACACATTGGACATATACAATGGTTACTTAAACGTTCTACTGGTTGGAGTGATGACGAAATTTATGGCTAGCAGAATAATAATAGACTTTAATTACAAAATAAAATCTATAGGATCTGGTTCTACTAAACAATAGAGTCTCTTTGGATTATATATGTAAGAAGCATAAATTGGAATTCCTCTTTTCAATGATTTCCAATGGTTCTGAGGTTTTTCTAATCTTAGCACAGGAATTTCTTCATAATTTTCGTTAAATTCCCATTTTCCTCCTTCCAATCTATAATAGCATTCTCCTTTTGTTCTTGCATAGTGTTCAGACATCTCTTCTACATCTGAAGCTCTCAATCTAGATATAATGTTCTTCTTTTCACTTGGATTAATGATAGTAACATTATAGGAGGGTGGAATTACAATTAAATCGAACTTTTGCGCTCTGATTATTATCGCTTCTTTGATTTGTTCATGCTTCTCTCTAGATTGTTGTAAGAAGAATTCTGCATATCCTTCTGCCATCTGATAAATTTCTGGGAATCTAAAACCATTTTCAGCTGTTGACCTTTGGTAACCTATTGTCTTACTATATTCTTCTCCCAAAGATCCAGACCACATCATTATTATATCAAATTGAATGTCTATCCAAAACTCTTTATCTTCTACTTTTTTGACTTCCTGGTAGAGCCTATAAACCTCTTGTTTTTCTTCATTTGTCTCCCAAGTCTGGTTTTTCACAAAATTTTGTAAATCCCCCTTCTTGTAGGAAATAGTTTTCTTAACATTGATTTCGTTAGAATTGTAGCTGATTTTCTCTTCATCGCTTTCTATTGGAAGACCAGTACTTTCTCGTATATCCATTATGATCTTCTCATGTAAAATTTTACGTTACATTGAATAGAAGTAGTCTTCTCCTTCCTCAGTAATCTTCCAAGTATCAACTGTACCTACTTTGAATTTATTCAGATGCCCCTGCATAGTTAAATCATTCATTATATCTTCCAACAATGATTTTTCCATCATTGCCCCCCGAGATTGATAGATGTCATTTAACTGAAACATAATATCTGAAAACGCAAGACCTCTCCTTGCAGACACAAAAATATCTAACACATCAATTATAACTTTCTCCTTTTCCAACATGTTGCTCAAGTAGATTATTACTTTCTCTCTCTAAAATTTTATGCAAATTGGTATGTAACCAAAACTAATATTAGCGAATTAAATTTGTTTATCTAAAGCGTTGAATTTAGGAAATAGTGATATTCTTCCTTCTTCCGCTCAATAAAAGTTCCAAAGAGGGGATAAAATGTCTCACAATCAGAAAAACGAAGAAAAAAGATCTTCAATAGAACGTTATTTGCTCAAACATGATATTGAAAAACTAGAAGCAAAACGTAGCTTTAACATGTCAACAAGTTTGGTCACGCTATACATTCCCCCAAGAACCAGATTGTCAGACACAAATGCACAATTGAGAGACGAATATGGAACAGCTACAAATATCAAAGACAAAAGCACAGGAAAAGCTGTACAAGCAGCTATTTCCTCAATTATGTCAAGAATGAAATCCATTGCAGATTCTGGAGAAAATGGAATAGCCATTTTTTGTGGAATCACTCAAGGCAATAAAGTAGAATTCTTTTTAGTTAATCCTCCTGAAAAAATAGGAATTAAGCTCTATTTATGTGATTATGTTTTCCATGTGGATCATTTGAAAGAAATGATGGAAAGCAAATTAAAGTATGGTCTAGCTTTAATTGAACGAGGTGGTGCCACTCTAGCAGTAGTGCAAGGTTCTCGTTTAGATGTTATTAGAGAGGAAGAATCTTATGTGCCAGGTAAACACAAAATGGGAGGACAATCCCAAGCACGTTTTCAACGTTTGACAGAAGAAGCAGCACAGAGATGGTACAGTAAAGTAGCAGAGATAATGAATAAAACTTATTTAGAAGACCATCCAGTTGAAGCAATCATCATAGGTGGTCCCGCTTTATCAAAAGCTGAATTCTTAGAAAATAAAGAAATAGATTATAGGATACGCGAAAAGGTAATAGGAATCTATGATATAGGATACCGAGGAACAGTTGGAATTAGGGAATTACTTGATAAAGCTCAAGATAAATTATCAGATTTTGAGCTAATAAAAGAAAGAAATTTAACAAAGAAATTCATGGAACACCTTGGAAAAGACACTGGGCTCGCTACTTACGGAGAAAAACAGGTTATGGATGCTCTTGTAAAGGGTGCTGTAGAAACAGTTTTGGTTAGTGAAGAAGTTGATCGTGTAAATATTGATTTAAAATGCGATGGGTGTGAATACACAAAGACTGAATCGTTTAAAACAAAAAACTATATTGATTTTATGAAAGAACTATCAGAAAGAAAGTGCCCAAAATGCAATGAATCCAAGCTAAATATAGCATCAGAAAAAGATCTCATAACTGAATTGAATGAACTTGCAAAAGATACTAGTGCAGTTGTAGAGGTTATATCGAGTGCACATGAAGATGGTGCAATGTTATACAATGTGTTTGGTGGAATAGCAGCAATACTGAGATACAAGCTTTACGAAAATTACTAGTTATCAATTTGGAAAAAAGAACTGATTCTCCTTATGATCAATAATTTCCAAATTAGCCTTCTACTATAGTTCCAATAGGTTCTCCTTTAACTGCTTTTAAGATATTTTCAGGGGAAGCACCCGATGTAAATACTAATTTTATCTTCGAACGGTTTATTATTTCACAACCTACCATATCAAAGAGATCGTATTTCCCAGGTTCTTCTACTTGCTTACTGATTATTTTAGTTAGGTCTTCAGAGGTCATTTTGTCTATTGGTTTTGCATCTTCAAACTTGTTCGGATCTTTATCGTAAACTTTGTCAACATTTGTGAGATTAATTAGTATGTCTGCCCCCCAATATTCTGCGAGTAATGCAGACACTGCACTTGTAGACTGTCCAGGTTGTAATCCTCCTGAAACAACAATCTTTCCTGAAGATAGTGCGTTTCCTATTTCTTCAAAAGATCTAGGGACAAGTAAATATGCTTTATCTTTTAAGGATGCAATGATCAATAAAGCATGAATTCTTGTAGATTCTACAGCTAAAATATCTTTGAATGTTGTAACATGCCCAAGAACATCACTCGCTTTAATTATAACTCGAGCTAATTTTCCTCCTCCCACAACTATAGCAATTTTGTGTCCTTCTTCATATAGTTCATTAATTACATTTACTATGCGTTGAATTAAATCTATATTCATAATCATGTTTTCTTTATAAAGAACAGACCCACCAAATTTTATTACAATCTTCTTCATAAGTGATCGCTAGAACCTATTATATCTAATCAGTAAATAATATTTTCTCTTTGAATGCAAAAATAATACGCTTTTAATACATTCAATCACAGTTCAACTAGAAGAGAATCTTTTTTAATTAAGTTTCAAAGGTGCAGACAGAGATATTGGGGATTCAATAATGAATCTAAAGCAGAGAAAAACTATTAGTAAGGCATTTACCAGCGATTTGAAAGAAATAACAGTAGCAGGCTGGATTCAACAAGTAAGAGATCTTGGAGGATTAAGATTTGTTAAATTACAAGATCGGACAGGAATTATCCAGATTGTTTTACCTAAAAAAAAGGTTTCTCAGGAAATCTTTTCGCTTGACTTACAAGAAGGTGACATAATATCAGTGAGTGGTGAGATAGTGGATAATAATAGCGCTCCAGAAGGAAAAGAAATTCTTCCTGCTAAGTTAGAGATAATAAATAAAAGAGTTCAAGAATATCCCATCGATATCACAGATAAGATAGAAACGAATCCAGATAAAAGATATGATTATAGATTTCTTGATTTACGAAATCGTAAAGTTGCACAAATATTTGAAATAGAAAGTTGTGTAGCTTACGCAATTGAGGAATACTTTAGGTTAAATGATTTTCTTCAATTTTTCTCAGCAAAGATTGTTGGTTCGGCTACAGAAAGTGGAGCTAATGTCTTTGAGATAAGTTATTTTGATAAAAAAGCATATCTTGCACAATCTCCACAATTTTATAAACAAATGATGCTCATGGGAGGTTTTGAGCGTGTATTTGAAATAGGACCGGTTTTTCGAGCTGAAAAACATCATACAATAAGACATCTCTGTGAATATACATCAATTGATTTTGAGATTTCTTTCATAGACAACCAAAGAGATGTTATGAAAGTTTTACAGGATGCAATAACCTTTGCTTTGGAAAGAGTACAAAAAGAAAAAGCGGAATCTTTAGAAGAACTCAATGCCAAAATTGATCCTCAACCAAAAGAATGGCCTATCATAACAATACCCGAAAGCAATGAAATTTTAGAAAATGAAGGTAAAGAACTAGATCTTTATGATGATCTAGATGCTGAAGCTGAAAGAATTATTGGAAAATATGTCAAGGATAAGTGGAATTCCGATTTTGTTTTTGTTGACCTGTATCCTTGGGATGTTAGACCATTTTATACTATGAAAGATGATAATGACCCAAGATTAACAAAATCATTTGATTTACTCTATAAAGGACAAGAGCTTACAACTGGTGGTCAAAGAGAACACAGAGTAAATATATTAACAGAACAAGCTCTGGAAAAAGGATTTGAAATAGCACATGTTGATAGTTACTTGCAGTTCTTCAGAAACGGAGCACCTCCTCACGGAGGAAGTGGAACTGGAATAGAGAGATTTGTCCAACAGATACTGAGTTTACCAAATATACGAGAAGCGAGATTATTACCAAGAGATCCCACTAGATTAAAACCTTAAATAAATACTGTAAATTTATATCAAAATAAAAAGTTTTAAAAAATAAACAAAAGTCTCTATAGTAATTACAAAATATAAAACACTGTGCGGGGATAGCCAAGCGGTCAACGGCGGCGGACTTAAGATCTAGTTGAAAAACCAAGAAAAAGGGCTAGAAAAGTCATCCGTTCCTTAGTGGTTCGGGAGTTCGAATCTCCCTCCCCGCACCATTTTTCTTCTAATTTCTTCTTGAAAGCTTAAGCTCAATGGTTTAATGCTTTTACCTATCACTTACAAGCATCTAACTCAACAATTAAAAGATTATCCTAATTATTTAAAAAAATGGTTAAATAAAGGGAGTGAGAGAGATATCTTGATGAGCTAAATGTCTGAAAATGAATACAAAATGTATAAAGAATTGCTAGAACTTCTTGAAAAAAGACGAGAAGAAAATGAGATTGATAAAGAGAATTATGAAGAATTAAAAGAAAGATACACAGAAAAACTTGAGATTGCTAAAGAATTCGCAGAGAAACGCAAGGCAACACCTAGAATGAAAGTAGCTGGTGCTCAGACAATTTCTGATACTGTAGCTTCTTTTGCAGGTTCAGTAACCATTAATGGTGGGAATGTGGATAGAGATATTAGAGTTGCTGGATCAGCCAAGTTCTCCGATGATATTATTTGTAATAATTTGAAAGCTGCAGGATCTGTAAGAAGTGCAGGCAACATAACCGCTCATGGCAATGTTAAAACCTCTGGTTCATTCAAATGTGAGGGATTTCTACATGCAGATTACGATGTTAATGTTGCAGGAAGCTGTAAAGTTGGAAGTGAAGTATTAATTGGAGGTAAATTTGGTAGTTCAGGAAGCTTCTCATGTGGAGGAGATTTGCAAGCAGAAAATGGTATCAGAATCGCAGGTTCATCGAAAGTTGAAGGAAACATGCTTTCCCAAAGTACCGTATCACTTGCTGGAAGAACACAGATTGAAGGTAATCTAGTGGGTGAGGATGTTGGAATTAACAAAGATGTAGTTGCACATAGATTAAAGAGAAGTAGACCATCTATCGTCAAAGGCAGTGTATTTGGAACAAAAGAAGTAATACTAAGAAATACAATTGTTGAACAGGATGTTAAAGGTGTTTTTGTAGAAATAGGACCTTTTTCTGAAGTAAAGGGGACAGTATATTATGTTGAAAAAGTTGACATTGATGATAAAGCAAAATTGCATAAAGAGCCCGTAAAAATAAGTTATGAGAAATTAAAACTGTAGGTGAAAAAATGAGTGAAATGCAACAAGAAAAAAAAGCATCTTTTAGCTCTTCTGGAAGAATAAAAGAAAAGGAAACTAAAATTAAAGTAATGGGATCAGTTAGAATAGCAGGAGGTAAAATAGAGAAATTTGTAAAATCCTCTGGATCTGCAAAAATAGAGGGAAATCTTGAATGTCATGGATTTAAGAGTCGTGGCTCAACAAGAGGTAATGGCGCAATAATTTCACAGGGATCAGTTAAGAATTCTGGTTCTTTTAGTATTGCTGGATCGCTTCAAGGAACAGAAAATGCAAGATTTTTTGGTTCAGCAAGCATTGGAGAAAAAATTGATTTAAAAGGAAAACTTAAAGCTTTTGGATCAATTAAATCAGGAAACAGCATAGAAACTGGATCAAACATAATGATTTTTGGATCAGCTAGTACTGGTGGAGACATCTTAACCGAAAGCGATGTGAAAGTAAAGGGATCTGTATCTGTCTCTGGGAATATATTTGCTAACAATGTTACTCTTGGGAAAAAGAGAGGGTGGAACATTTTTGCTATAAAGCAGGGATCAAATAGGCCATACAAAATATCAGGATCTATTATTAGCAAAAACAGAGTAAATCTAAGAGGTACAATAGTGAAAAACGATGTTAAAGGACGAGATGTTCATATCCGCAAGTATTCAGATGTACAAGGACAAATATATTACCAAGATTCCATAAAGGTACATCGTAAAGCTAAAACTAACAGAGAACCAATAAAATTAAATGAGTAAAAATTGGAATAATTTTTCTTTCCCATCACCCTTAAAACAAAATCTTCTTTAATCTCTTTTTCTTCCTTTTTTTGATAATTAATGTTGAACAAACTTGGTACAGCTCTTAACAAAGCAATTACAAAGATAATCAGAGGAGGACCTCCTGATAAAAAAACAATTCAAGAACTAAAGAATGAAATGTTAAGAGCATTGCTTGAAGCTGATGTCCAATTTGATTTAGCGGCTAGTGTTGTTAACGAAGTAGAAAGAAAATCTTTCGAGAAAGAATTACCAGATGGGCTTTCTCGTAAGAAAAGTGTTCTCTCAACCATTCATGAGGAATTAACTAAATTTTTGGGAGAAAAAGCTTATCCCTTAAAACTTCATCCTGATCGGCCTACACTGATTGAACTTGTTGGTATTCAAGGTTCTGGAAAAACAACAACCACAGCAAAACTCGCGAAATATATAAAGAAACGAGGTAAGAAAGTTGCTGTTGTTACAGCAGATAATTTTAGACCTGGAGCTTACGAGCAACTTCAACAATTATGTGAAAAAATAGATGTTCCAGTTTATGGTGATCCTGAAAACAACAACGCCGTTAAAATTGCTGTAGATGGTGTTAAAAAATTCTTAGATGAGAAATTTAATGTAATAATCATCGATACTGCAGGTCGTCACAAGGAGGAAAAGTCACTTCTAAAAGAGATGAAAGATATAAGTGACAAAATTAAACCAGATGAGATTATTCTGGTTGTAGATGGCAATCAAGGTCAAGCTGCACATGATCAAGCCTTAGCATTTTCTCAAACAACAAAAATCGGTTCGATTATTGTCACTAAGATGGATGGTTCTGCTAAAGGAGGAGGAAGTCTTTCTGCGGCAGCAGCAGCAAAAGTACCTATTAAATTCTTAGCTGATGGAGAGGATGTAGACGCTCTAGAAGAATTTAATCCAACATCTTTTGTTGGTAGACTCATTGGAGTTGGAGATTTAGAAGGATTGTTAAAAGAAGTACGAGATATGGAAATCCTTCCTTCAAAAGAAGAAGCAATGAGTATGCTAAGCGGGAAGATTTCTTATAGGCAGATGATGGAACTTTTGGATAATTTTAGTTCTATGGGATCCATGAAACGGATGTTATCTATGGTTCCTGGGCTTGGAATGTCGCTCGATGAAGATATGCTTGATCTCTCGAAAGAGAACATGAAAAGATTCAAGGTTATTATGTCTTCAATGACAGATGGAGAGCTAGATGGAAAGGTAAAATTGAGCAGCTCAAGAATTCAAAGAATTGCTCAAGGCAGTGGTCGAACAATAGCAGAAGTTAGAGAGCTTGTAAACCAACATAAAACTGTTACATCGCTTGTAAAACGTATGAGGAAAGGCAGACGAGGTGGCATGCAAATTCCAGGGCTTCCACCAGGACTTTTTGGGTAATTAAAAACTTTAATACGTGAAGTCTTCATGTCTCAATATTACTTTGCTTTGAATTCTCCTCCCATTTCTTTCACTAAATCAGACCTATATTCCAAAAACGAGAACATGATTCAAATTAGTCCATATATAAAGGCAATATCTGACGCATTTTTTTTATCTAACCAGTTTCGTAAGAATTTATTCCTTTATTATTGCACCAGTTTCAACAACAAATCTTTAATTATAACATTTGATGGCTCGTCTTTACGTTTTTTAGGACCTAGTTTTTTTTCAGCAGCTCACCTACTAATCAGAGTGATGAAACATATAATTAACCCTAGTTCAAAGCAAAAAAAACTTACACCTGGTATTACTATTCATAATGAAGAATCAAGTTGGATTTTTGAAAAACACTCCAAAGATGAATGGATACAGATAAATTATTCAAACATACAGGAAAAGCAATTATTCAAATTTTCAATGTCATTTCCTATCTTGTTCTTGTTTGGTTTCGATAAAATAGATTCCGAGAACATAGAGCATAGAATATCATGGGGGCCATTGGAAATTGATGAACAGATTATTCTTACCAATCACTATATTGAGAGCATGATGTAAATGGATTTACAAGAGAAAACAATTCAATTACTTAACAACCACTCACTATGTAATTACTGTCTTGGGAGGCAATTTTCAAATCTTGCTACTGGTACAACGAATTTCATTCGAGGAGAATCAATTAAAATGTTTTTAGTAATGAATTTTTCCAAAAGGATTACTGATGATAGCATAAATTTTCTTCAAGCACTGTGTAAATCGGATTCAGAACATGCTAAAATGGTTCTGTCAAAAATCAAAATAATTCCAAAAGAGAAAGAGATGTGCTTCATATGTAAAAATTCTCTACAAAGAATAGATGAGCTTGCTGAAAATCTTTCTTTGAAACTTAACTCAATTGAATTTAGTACATTCCTAATAGGGACTTTAATGCCCCAAGAATTGTTTGAAAAAGAACACAATTTGAAGGCAAAATACGATTTGCATCAATCAGAATACTTGAAACAGGAATTTAATAGAGAAGTTGGAAAAAAACTCTCAAGAAAAATGTCTGTGGAAACAAATTTCAACGAGCCTGAAATTATTGCAGAGATACAACCTTTTTCTGATTCTCTGAAACTTAAAGTTCGATCTTTGTATATTTATGGACGGTACTTAAAACATCTTAGAACAATTCCTCAAACACGCTGGCCATGCAGAAAATGTAAAGGAAAAGGGTGTAAAGAATGCAGTAATACAGGAAAGCAATACTCAGAATCGGTAGAGGAACTTGTTGAAGCTGAAGCTATAAAGATAGCACAAGGTGATAAAGGAGTCTTACATGGATCTGGTCGAGAAGATATTGATGCCAGAATGCTTGGAACAGGAAGACCGTTCGTTCTAGAAATTGTTTCTCCTAAAATTAGATCAATAGACCTCCTCAAATTGGAAAAGGCAACAAATGAATATGGAAAAGGAAAAATAGAAGTGAGAGATTATCGTTGGTCATCAAAAAAAGAGCTTGTTTATCTTAAGGGAAATGCTGAAGAATCCGTTAAGAAATACAGAGCATTTGTCACTCTAAGTTCTTCTATTTCAGAAGAAACTTTGAAGAAGCTTGATTCATATTTTAAGGATATAACTATTAAACAAAGGACACCAACTCGAGTTTCTCATAGAAGAGCCGATAAAATTAGAAAAAAAGAGGTCTATTCTATTCAAAGTAGGAAAATAAACAATCAGGAAATAGAGCTGACTATTGAGTGTGAGGGTGGATGTTATGTAAAAGAACTAATTTCAGGGGATGATAATCGAACAATTCCAAGTGTAAGCGAAGTAATCGGGATTCAAGCAAATTGTAAAGAATTAGATGTTTTAGAGATTAGAGATAAACCCTTTGTTTGAAAAACAAATACTCTACTTTTTCTAAAACGAAGAACGAAAAGATTAAAAGTTACAGTGAGGGATTTTGCACACTTACAAGATACTATACAATAATAGGTGAATTATCGATGCGAAAATCCAGAGGTTATCGTCATGGTACTAGACGTCTCTTCAAGAAACATACAAGAAAGAAGGGTCTTCGTCCTCCAGACTATTTGTTAAGAGACTTTAATGAAGGAGATATTGTAGATATTATTATTGATTCTGGAGAACATAAGGGAATGCCCCACAGAAGATATCACGGAAAAACCGGAGAGATTACAAAAAAACAGGGCAAAGCTTACATAGTATCAATAAAACAAGGAAGAGCAATAAAGAAGATTATTGCTAATAGAGAACACTTACGCTTAAGTCGTTCAGTAATTCAACAGAGTAATTAGGATAGTGATTTTATGCCTAGAGAAGTTCTTGCTAAAAAACCAACAACAATTTCAGAAGCAATGCGTATTTTACAACAGAGAAGTGAAGAATCAGAGCTTTCTTACTGGCAACGTGTTGCTTTTGAGCATGCTATGCAAAATGCACGTATAGAGCCTGAAGAGTCACTAGAAATTCTAACAAAATTACAGAAGCAATTTGATCTAACAGAACTATCAGCATTTACTATTGCAAATATTCTCCCTCCATCTCCTGAGGAACTAAAAGACTTGCTACAAAAAGAACAAACGATGCTGACTGAAACAGATATAAAAAAGATGTTTGACATTATCAAACCCTTTATTGAGAAATATAAAAAGGAGAAATAGAATAAAAAATTCTATTTTTTGATTTAAAGGAGAACAAAAACTTTTTTTGGGTCTTTGCTTATTTATGGTGAGAGGAAGATGGTAGACAACCGACATCCTAAGAAAAATAAGATTCTGGACAAGAGTAGTGAAAGCGATGATTTCATCATTGGTCCAATTACTCACATAAAGCAATCTAAGAAAGTAGAATCTCGAGTATTAGTACTAGATTATTTGCCAGAAGGGAAGGGATTTGGTCAAGATAAACAAAGAGAACCTATTATTCAAGGAATTGGAACTACATGGTTTACACTGCTTGAATTGATAACAGATAGAAGAGGATCTTTTAATCAGTTTGAGGAAATTGCTCTACCGAAAGTTAGTGAAAAATCTCCAATTAAACAAGTGAAACGAAGACTCACGATTAATGATATCACTAATACCGGATATCAATCCTTAGAAGAAGCAGTATTGAAAATAATCAATAAGAATGAGAAGAGATTTGTTTCATTCTTTAACAAAGCACAACCCATAACCAATCGCATTCATTCCTTACAACTAATCCCTGGAATTGGAAAAAAACTAATGTGGGAAATATTACAAACCAGAAAAGGAATGCCTTTTGTTTCTTTCATTGATGTTGAAGAAAGGGTAAAAATATCGGACATTCGTAAAATGGTTCTAAATAGAGTCATACAAGAATTAGAAGAAGACGAAAAACACAGATTATTCACAGCAAATCCAGAAACGGGTCCAAGAAAATAATATTAGATTGTATGGTAAGAGTAATGGAATGTTGGAAAACCTCGTCTGAATTGAGGAAGTATGTTTTTGATAGCTTAAAAGAGATGGAATCTAAACCTTATTACCACAAAGGTCAGAATTTTCTCATAAGTGCTAGCATCATAAATTTCCAAGTGGATCATGCAAATATCAAACCTTCTGACACCATTCTTGAGATAGGAGGTGGTGTTGGAAACCTCACTAGATGTTTAGTAAACAGAGCAAAATTCGTTTATGTCATAGAATCCGACATCAAGTTTGCTGGTTTTTTATCAGATAAATTCAGTACCTCATCAAACGTAGAGGTTATCCAGGGAGATGCAGTAAAAGTTGAATTTCCCACTTTTACAAAGTGTGTTTCTAATTTACCTTATCAAATATCATCTCCAATAACATTCAAGTTATTGGAAAAGAAATTTGATTTTGCGATTTTAATGTTTCAAAGAGAATTCGCTCAAAGGTTTTTTGCAAAGGTTGGGACAAAAGATTATTCCAGACTTACTGTAATGATAAATCTAAAATCAGAATGTCAATATCTAAAAACCGTAAAACCGTCTTCCTTTTATCCAGCTCCGAAAATTGACTCAGCTATTGTATCAATGAAAAGAAAAGAAAAGATTACAGTCAATATGAACTCTGATTTTGATAATTTTATAACGCTTATTTTTTCTCATAAGAAGAAAATCTTACGAAGCATTATTACCAATTTATTAAAAAGAAAGGGATATGGAGAGCTTAGAAATAAAATAGTAAACAATTTA
The DNA here is from genome assembly GCA_013166775.1 of Promethearchaeati archaeon. GTDB lineage: Archaea > Asgardarchaeota > Heimdallarchaeia > Heimdallarchaeales > Heimdallarchaeaceae > UBA460. Next base: position 36,931 of record JABLTJ010000001.1, on the reverse strand, counting down.
CCGTACTTAGAACGAAGGATTTTTACACTCTCTTTAGTAGAACTTATTGATTTGTACAAATTTATCAGAACTAAAATAGGCGAAGATTTGTGGTCAGATATATTTTCCCTAAATATGAAATAAAATTGGAAATTCCTGAAGACGTATATTTTCCAGAAGAGGATACTTTTCTTATTCTCAATTCAATTGAGATCATAGAAGATTATAGATTTTTGCTAGAAATTGGTGGTGGAAGTGGCATCATTTCTATTGTTTTAGCTCATAGAAATCCAAAACTCAGATGTCTAATTACTGATATATCTTTGAGTTCAGTAAAAACAATTTATAAGAATTCCAGACTTAACCATTTAGAAAAACAGATAGATGCTGTCTGCATGGATAAAATGCAAGCACTAAGACAGTTTTGTCCAGATATTATTATCTGGAACCCCCCTTATCTTCCATCAGACGAAGATACAGATTCATTTTCATTTGAGGATAAGAAAATGCTGATTGGAGGAAAAAAAGGATATGAAGAGGTCTATGAATTATTCAAATATCTTAAACAAAACAAGATTAGGACGAGTTTCTACACTTTATTCTCTTCTCTTGCTTGGAGTAAAGAAGATTTGCACGACATTGAAGATACGGGATTTTCTGTACAAATCATAGACGAAATTAACATGTTCTTCGAAAAATTATATTTAGTTAAATCAGAACTTAGTGATACAGATGCTTGAAAAGAAAATAGAAATCAATTATGATGTGATTATATTAGAGCCTAAAATTGCAGGTAACATAGGTGCTATTGCAAGAATATGTAACAATTTCAATGTTAACAAGCTAGTACTAGTGTCACCTCAAGTAGATCACCTCTCAGATGAGGCAAAAGCTAGAGCAAAACATTCAGGAAATTACTTAACAAGTGCAAAAGTCCTGTCTTCAATTGATGAAATTAGAGGAGAGTATGATTTCTTGATTGGTACATCAGCTAAAGCAGGAAGCTCCTATAATGTTCTGAGACAACCAATTTTCCCTTGGCATCTAAGTAAGAATATTATTTTGAATGAAGGCAATTTCGGGATAGTTTTTGGGAGAGAAGATAAAGGATTAACCAATGAAGAATTACGGATGTGTGATTTTCTAGTATCAATTCCAGTTCCAGGAAAGCACAAGGTGCTTAATATCTCTCATGCTGTAGGTATTATGGTCTATGAAATTTGGAAAGCACCTTTAGAATTGGAATTACAAATTGCTGAAAAGCAAACATCTACCTACAAAGAGAGAGAGGTTCTTTTTGAGAAATTCACTCAAATAACCGATGTTTTACCTTATGAAGAGTATAGGAAACCCATTTTACAGCACACATTTAGAAATATTGTCAACAGAAGTTTTACAAACAAGGAAGAGATTCATGCTTTGATTGGAATTTTTAGAACAATTTTCAATCAATTATCTACTCAAGAATAGTGTATCAACATGAAACAAAAAGAATTGGAAATTATGCTTTCAAAACTTCATAATTTTGAAAATCCTAAAGTACAATTGGAACAATACCAAACTCCACCGCGGTTAGTAGCTATGATTGCATGGAGAGCTTTTCAATTAGGAGATATTGAAAATAAAATGGTTGCAGATTTTTGTTGTGGTACTGGATTATTTGCAATATCCGCTGCAAAATTAGGAGGATCTAAGGTTTACGGAATTGAAATCGATAACGAAGCTTTGAAAATAGCTGAAAAAAACGCACAAATTTCTGGAGTAGACATCATCTTTCTTTGTAAAGATGTAAGAGAAACTAAAATAAAAGTTGATACAATTTTAATGAATAGTCCATTTGGTATTCAAGGAGCTCATAAGGATCAGATATTTCTACTATCAGCTCTTAAAAACTCAAAAACTTGTTATTCTATCCATTTATACCAACAGAAAAATATCGAGTTCTTAATTGATTTTATTCGAAAACACAATAAAGAGGTTACGGAGGTAATAACTGCTGAATTCGAAATACCAAGAATGTATTCCTTCCATAAGAAAAAACATCATATCATCAAAATAGCCATTTTGCGTAGTGCTTGAGGCCTACGAACATCGAATAGATTACTGTTGTTCCTTAATCAACTTTCTTCTATATTTTGAGTATTTTCTCTCTTTCTCTAAAGAAAATCTAGCTGGTTGAGGAGAGATTACTCTTCCCCCACAAACGGAGCATTCTGTGCTTTCCAAAGTATATTTTTTACATTCAGCGCATCTTAAAATTGATTTTGTCATTTTCTTTCACGTAATATTCTCTATAGTATTTTAGCAGATGCATTATGATTAGCAAGGGATTTTTCTATATTCTCATAAGCTAGAGACATTAATTGTTCGGCTAGTTGATAATCTCTTGCAGATATCATAAATCTATAAACAGGAGCCCCTCTTACATACAACTCAAGATCTAGTTCTTTTTCTCCAGCATCTATTTCTTCTCTTGCTTTAAGAGCATCTTTCAACGCTTTCTTTATTGTATTGATACCATCCCCTTCCCAACAAATGATTTCCACATCTCTAGTAATAGCAACCTTAGGAATGGTAAGATTCTTTCGAGCAATATCTGCAAGAACTTTTGCCCATTCTTCAGATATCCCAGCATCTGTAAAAACGCTTTCTCCTTTGAAAAGCGATTCCTCAAACGCATGAAACAAACTGCCATAAAATTCATCACTTGCATCTTCTACTTCTGTACGTGCTGTTTCTAAGTTTATTTTTCTTTGTTTCGCTGCCATCTCTAGAAGAGTAATAGCGGTTTTGTAATGTTTCCATTCTTCAACTTTGGTTCGTTTAAGTTCATCAGAAACTCGTTTAATACTAATATCAATTTGATTTTCCTTTACCCTCATTACACGTCCTACAACCTTCTTCCCCAACCTCATAACATTTCTGATGTTTCTTACCCAAGTGGAACTTACTTCTGAAACATGACAGTAAGCTTGGAGATCATCATATTCATCTAGATCAACATAGACACCATGATCGAAGATACTTTTCACAGTACCCATTACCAAAGCCCCTTTTTCTGGAAGGTTTCTTCTACTCATTCAAATCATTACTCTTTGTATTCCCCATATTTAAAAACTTAATTAACCTTAACTTAATTGTGAAAAAAGATATACGTACAATTGGTATTGACGATGCAGCTTTTCAGAGAGAAAACTCTAAGAAGACTTTTGTTTTTGGAGTGATAATGAGAGGGCATAGTTTGGTGGAGGGAATACTGCGCACAAATATCAAGATTGATGGATTAGATGCAACAGAGAAGATAAGTAAGATGATAAACGAAAGCAAATTCATAGATCAACTAAAAGCTATAATCCTTGGGAGCTCAACTATTGCTGCTTTTAATATAATTGATTTGAAAAAACTTCATGAAAACACTTCAATTCCTGTGATAACTGTATTATCCCAACTTCCGAATGAAAAAGAGGTTAAAAGTGCTTTATCTCATTTAGTAGATTGGGAAGAACGTTATAAGATTTTAAAATTCAATCCCCCTTTGCAAAAAATGGAATTTAAGAATCAAATGAGTAGAATCTGCAAAATGTTTGTTCAATATATTGGGTTTAAAGATGAGAAAGAAGTTAAAGAACTTCTTCAATTCACTACTTATTCCAGTTCAATTCCTGAAGGATTAAGATTAGCAGATATGATCGGACAGAGTTTCAAAAATTACATAATATGAAAATCAGAATACGTATTTACATTAATTTATCTACTATACCTAGTTTATCACATAGATGATTAACTAGATGAATGAAAGCTGCAGAACACAATTCTTGTTCGTTTTTTTCGTCATGACCGCTTCTATGTTTTAGGTATTTGGCTAAAATATCAATCATTTGGTTTAGTGGAAATTTGTGCGTTAAATAGATATAGCCAATGAAAGCTTCGACAGCATCCCCTAGCTCACCTTTATTCTTTCTGCTTCCAATATAACTCCTCAAAGGAGATTTCTTGCATGCTTCAGCAAGGCAAGAATCCCAGACTTTTATTCCTTGTAACTTTGTCTGTGCTTCAAAAATTGCAGCATTGTAGATAAAATTAACAACTGAATCACCAAATTTAGCAAAATCATTGCTAGAAAATATTTCCTCAAATTTTAAAGTATTAATGAAAGATGCGTCCAAAAGACTCCATCCTCTTTTATTCGATTTTTTCTTTACAGATTTTAACAAATTCATCTGTTTGTTTTCTTAACCTGTCTAAAGCACTATGAATTGCGGGTATAGGATCTGCAGTTTTTTTCTTCATCTTGACTTGAAAAACAACTGATTCGTAAAAAGATTCATCTCTCCAATATCCTGCAAAATCTACAGCATCGTCTTTTAACAACTCTTCTCTTAAAAGATTAAATAATGTATGAGGGTCAGTTTGTTTTATATTCAGTTTTACATATCCTTTATCCTTTTTCAGAACTTTTATCTGCATCTTCTTGCCTCGCGAGACTTTTTTCTATCGAATTTATATATTTTTTTAGTTATGAGATTTATTATATCAATCTCGAATATATATTCTACGTGATGAATTTTGCTCTTTAATATATTGATTGAGTTCTTTCTTTGTTTTATCATCAGATAACTTTTCAATTAGACCCTCTATACATTGATCAGGTGCTACATTGATAATTATAGATTCGTTTTTTTGTTTGAAGTAACCAAGGGATAAGCCTTTATCAATAATGAATTCATGAGGATAATCAGTAACATAGCTTATTGTCAGAAGCACTTTTTTCATTGTTTGAGTTCGAATTGTTCTTGGAAACTCCTGAATTAAATCATATAATTCTGATAGAATGTATTGAACTTCTTGCATGCTTGCTTTTGTGAATAACTCTTGCCCTCTAACAAAGGATTCATTTCCAGAGTGGGTTAAAGCAGAACTAATACTATCAATAGATATAATTCTAGTGCTTATTTGTTGTATTAAACGGAGATGATGAACATAAAAACCGTCTTTGTTAGGAGTCATAGATCCAACAAACATTTTACCAGCAGATTTTGCAATATTCACAGATTCGATTACTGCATCTCTTTCTCCTATAATACGAAGTTTAAGCACACCTTGTTTATATGTTAGTGTAAATTCTACATGTTTTAGAGCTGTTGATAACACCTCTATGAAGTGTTCAAGATGTTTTTTGTGAGGAAAGTTAATGTGAATCTCTTTCATTGTAGCCTTTGCCAAAAAACTCACCTTTCATCTTTATTGTTAATTTTATAATTTGAAAGCTAAATCTCCGCTTCCGTAATCAATAGTAGTTTTCCTTTTCTCAATGTTTGAACATTCAGGACACTTTAATTTGTCTCGACCTATCTTATTTAATCTTGTACCGCATAAAGAACAAAACGCAAATATAACCCCCAATTGTGATCCAATTAAAGATCCTTGTAAAGGTATAGTCTTTGCATCAAGAATCTTCCCTCGAACAGCATCCCCGTATCTTAATACCTCATCAGCTGTTTCTATATATTCTCGAGAAACTTGAGATACATGTAAGACTAAAGTGTATGTTGGATAAATTGCAACGTTATTAATAACACCAACAGATATTGTTGCCATCTGACGCGATAAATTAACAACACCACCTATGAAAATGTCTCCTACCTTAGGAACGGGCGTCATTTTAGCTTTAGGCATCACTGAAATTTCATGGTGTTCCAAATTTATGACTACATGTCCTGTAACTGAAGCGAAGATGTAATTTTCTGTTGAATAAGTACCAGAACCACACACGAACTCTTCAGTAACAGCAAGGCGAGTTCCTGGAAAAACCATTTCTTTGGAATCTTTTGCTCTATCATAAATGTCGCTTTTCATTCATCGTCACATTTGTCTTATTTTTAATGATGGTAAAATAATTCTATAAAATACCTTTCCATACATCACAAGGTTATCCTCTACTTATCAAAAACTATATATTATGATTTTCAAACTCCTCGATAATGGCGACGCCTGAATTCGGCACAATAAGTGCAACAAGAATGGAACTACTCGATACTAGAGCTAGAATACGATTAGCTCAGAAAGGCCATGATCTCCTAAAGGAAAAAATGGATGCGTTAGTAATTGAGTTGTATGCAATTAAAGATGAAGTCCGCCAAGCTAGAAAACAAGTTGAGGAAGAACTGTTAATCGCTTATCAATCCTTAGCCAAAGCTGAAATGATTCTAGGACCAGATAGAATAAGAGATTTAGCATTATATGCTCCTGCTGTTTTAGAAATCAAAACACAAACTGTAAGTATAATGGGAGTAAGATCCCCACGTTTTGTTGTAGAGGAAATTCAGAAAGATGGCGAGGATGTATTTTACGGCTTATCCAGTTCAAGTGCTCAACTTGATAGAGCTATAATTTTCTTCCGAAAATCCTTGAAGACTTTAATGATTATGGCTGAAAAAATGACGCTTCTTGAGAAACTTGCATTGGAAATTAATAAGACAAAGAGAAGAGTTAATGCTCTGAACTATATTCTTATTCCAAAGCTAATAGCAACAGCAACATTTATTGCCAGCACTCTTGAAGAACAAGAAAGAGAGACTTTTTCAAGATTGAAGAGAGTAAAGGCGATATTAGAAGCAAAAAAAGCATAAATAACAAAATGATTTTCTAATTTCCTTTCATGAAAAATCAAAATTTGATTTCAATTTTTCACTTGGCAACATTAATAGACTTTATATTATAATATGGATAATAATAGACAAAGAAATAAAAAGTTTCTAAATATATAAAATTCAGAGGCAAGGATATGTCGATTACAGAGTGGTTTGCTAATTTACCTCCAGTCGGTTTAACTGATGCTGGTTTAAAAATGCTAATTTATCTTGTTGTTATATTTACCATCTTAAGTGCGTTAGTAGTGTTTCTAACAACTAAAGTATATAAGAAAGGAAAAGGACCTTCATTACTTGATCTAGATTTAGAAACGGATATACCTACTCCAAGTGATATCCCACCTGCAGAAAGAATCGCTATATTAAAGATTGAAAAAGCTAAATTCGAAGCAGGGCAACGAGCATTGTCTGATGCCAATAGAAAGAAGGAAATAAGTGAGACAATCTTTGGAAGATTATCAGTGAGATATGCATCTGATGTTAAGAAAATAGAAGATGAAATTGAGAAAACTACAAGAGAAGTAGAAGTATCTCAATTAGAAGAAGAACTGAAGAAAATGCAAGGAGATTATTTAAGTAAAATAAAAGGTGATGCAAAGATTGAGACACCAGCGGTTAAAACTAGCGTTGCACCTCCAGCTCCTCCAACACCAAAGTCTGGAAAAACTGCAGGCCCACCAAGCCCTCCAATGCCATCAGCAGGAGCAACACCTCCACCACCACCAACAGTTGGAAAAACTCCTCCAGCAACATCAGTACCATCACCTCCAATGCCAGCTCCTACACCAAAACCTCCAGGAGCAGCTGCAGGACCTAGTATTCCAGCACCTTCTATTCCAGCTCCTAAACCTCCTGGCGCTGCATCAACATCATCCGGAGAAGGAGAAGGAGATCTATTTGCTAAAAGCACATCTATTGCTGCATTAAGGAAAGAGATGCTAAAGGAACTTGATAGACTCAAGAAATTTATGAGCGAGCAACAATAAACCAATAGGTTAAGTTATACACTATAGAGAAAAGAAAATAGAAAATTGTTATTTTCTTTTCATTTTATTTTATATCTAAATATTCAATGGGTGAGATTTTAATAATATCAAATAACAATATTACATAAAGTAATAGAAATTAATACGAGAGATTATATGACTACTACAGACAATAACCTACCACAGAAAGAAAAAGCCAAAGTTCTTGCAGCAAAAAAAACTTTGGAAGACTTTGTTTTCGATGATTTCATAGTTGGAATAGGAACTGGAAGCACCATTAAGTATTTTATTAAAGCTCTATCAGAACTTGTAGTACAAGATGAACTTGAAATAATTACTGTTCCGTCTTCTTTTGAAACACATTTAGAATTAGCTAGATCAGGATTATCCATTTCCACTTTGGTTGAATTTCCAGAATTAGACACCTATGTGGATTCAGCTGATATTGTGACTAGCGATTATGTTCTCTTAAAAGGAGGAGGGGGGGCATTGACAATGGAAAAGATAATGGCTAAAGCAGCTAAAGAGTTTATTGTAGTTATTGATAATTCAAAATACCCTAAAGATCTTCTTAGCCATCCCGTTCCGATTGAAATCCTTCCTCTAGCAGTTAATACCGTTGTCGAACCAATATACAACTTAGGTGGTGAGTTCAAGCTTCGCTATGGAAAAGGAAAGATAGGACCAGTTATTTCAGATAATGGGAATATTATAGGAGATGTCTATTTTAAACAGCAGTATAATCCAAAAGAGATTGAGAGAAACCTTAACAACATTCCAGGAGTTATAGAAAACGGCATTTTTACATTAGATATTCATCGTTTGATTATTGGGCATCCAGATTCAGTGGAAATTATAGATCAACCCTCTTCACATTCTAAAAAAGAGCTGTAATGGTAGCTCCTTTTGAATAAGCATCCATTAATTCTCTGCCTACTTGACTATTTTTATCTATACTGACTTCCCCAGACTTTCCAACAGTTAATTGAACTATAACTTTCCCATTAATAGCAATGGATGCATCTTTACCTATGAAAATACTTGGAAACGAAAGGTTTACTTTATTCTTAATAGGATACACATCAATAACAAATTCAGCAGTTTCTTTTTCATCAAAGGTTTTAACATCAATTGATAGACCAAGTTTTTGTTCTATTTCATCAATTCGTTTTCCTTCTTTTCCTATTATTCTAGGTTTATCTTTTTTTGTTACATAGAGTATTAGTGAGTCTGGAGGATCAAATTCATAATCATAATCATAAATTGAGTATCTCTTTAATACCTTCTGAATTGTTATTGGGGAAATTTCTGTTCTAACTCTTCCAGCCTTAGCTTTGTCTGCTTTTGATAATGGAGCAACAACAATTTGTTCTCCAAAAGTGTATATCTCATATTCCAATGTATTTGTATGGAAATCCTTCACTAATATTACAGGACGGGTTAAGTCTCGTTCTTTCATGCCTGACGGTAGCTTGACTGTTATTTCGAGTGTATAAACCTCTGCTATGTCACCCTTATTTATGAAGATAATTGTATCAACTATTGAAGGTATTATCCCTAAATCAACCCTTCGCAGAAAACGTTGTATGCCATCAATTGCTTGGGTTGCATGAACCACACCTATTAGACCTATACCTGCTAATCTTAAGTCTGAGTAGGTCTCAAAATCCTTCGTTTTTCTTAACTCATCATAGATAACATAATCAGGCCTCATTAATAACACTAAATCAGCTGAAGCCGAGATATCTCCTTCAAAACCAGACATTTGAGTAATCCTGTTATCTACTTGCAGATCTCTTGGATTTTCGAAAGTCTTAACAATCCTGTCTTTATCCGCATAAAACTCAGCAATAGCTGTAGCAAAAGTACTCTTTCCAGCTCCAGGTGGCCCGGCTATTATAATCCCATCAGCTTGCTTTTCTACTCTTTCAAGTAGCTTGGAATCAAGACTATAATCCTTTAAGGACAGTTTAAGAATTGGTTTTACTGCAGTTATATCCATAGCATCACTAAAGGGAGGTCTGATGATAACTATTCTAGAATTCTTCAGCTGAACAACTGTTGTTCCATGTTTATCTGATTCAATGAAACTATCCTTTTCTCTACTAGCTCTCTCTACAATATCTTTTGCAAGATCTTCAAGAAACTCGCGGGAAAGAATTCCTTCGTCTGATAATGCAACTAATTCAAAGTTTCCAGGAACTCCTTTTTTTGCTAATGGAGGATTGTCTTCTCTTAGATGGATAGACATAGTTCTTTCATCAAAATAATCTTCTATCTTCTTTCCTATGCTCTTTGGAGATTCCTTAATATATACTACAGCTAATCCTTCGGCTTTTCCTATTTCTGCCATTACTCTATCAGAAGTAATAAGAACCGCTTGGTATTCTTCAGCAAGTTCTCGTATTTTTGCATCCAACTCTCCAGCAGGAGCACCCCTAATCTGATAAGAATTAGGTCTAGTTCCATCAATTATAATGCCTAAACCTTTTTGTGCACAAAAATCTCTCATCCTTTGGAGTTCCTCAAGAGCAACCATTCCTGTTGCTTTAGCTTGATTTGCCATGTTTTCAATTTCTGCTAAAACTACTCGCGAAAGAATAATCTCATCTGTATCTTGCTGTTCTTTGATGTATTTTAAAAACTGACCATTTATTATAGTAGAGGTATCAGGAACATATTTCATTTGATTTCTTCACCTATATTTTTGTTTACTGCCTCAAACTCTAGCTCACTAACACTATAATAAGACACATCACCCAAACTATCAATTACTGCAAAGATTAGTTGTTTGTTTATTTTCTTTGCTTCTGAAACTATTTGATCAATGTCATCTATATTAAAGAGTACTCCCTCAATCATTGGTACCACAAGAGCTAAATGTTTTGCTTTATTTGGTGTTGCTCCCCTCTCATAAAGTTCGAAATATTTACCAATAATAGAATGCTTTTTCACAACATATCCTCTACCCCTAAGATCTTTGTAAAGAAGATAATGGACAAGAAAGTTCTGGATATTTTCTGAAAAAAATGCAACCACTTTTGAAACCGGAAGTGATTCTTTATTAGTATCAACAACCTCTATTTTCTTTCTTTCTAGCAATAAGACGGTCTCAAATGGATTAAGCTTCAAATGATTCGATTTTGTGAACTTTCCAAACCAACCTTGACTATAGATGGAATTACCACTTTTATCTGTTATTAGCGAATAATCCTTGTTTAGTTGCGCAATAGGTACCATTTTTATTCTAATATATTGAAAATGTGGATAATATTAAAAATTGGCGTTAAAAGATTCTTTAGATTAAATGAGATTCAAAGAAAAATTGCAGAAATCATTAAAGGATAAAATAGACCCACAATTATTGAATAAACTACCTTCAAGTTATGCTGTTTTAGGTGATATTGCTATTTTTCATCGAATTGATGAACGATTATTAGAACACAAGAAGATAATTGGAGAAATTTTAATTGAAATTGACCCTAGAGTTAAAACAGTAATTGAACAAATAGAAACGAGAACTGAATTCAGAAGACCTGAAGTACGCCACATAGCAGGAGAGAAAAAAACAAAAACGGTTCACAAAGAATTCAACACCAAGTTCAAAATTGACTTGAATACAATTACTTTTTCACCAGGAAATAAAGGAGAAAGAGGACATCTTATTAAGATAATTAAAGAAAATGAAGTAATTTGTGATATGTTTGCCTGTGTTGGAAATCTGTCTCTCCCAATTGTTGTAAACAATCCTTCCGTAACAATTTATGGTATTGAAATAAATAAAGAAGCATACGACTATTTAACGAAGAATATTGTCTTAAACAGAGTTGAGAAAAGATATCATTCAATTTTAGGGGACAATAGAATAGTAACACCGAAGAATGTAGCTACAAGAGTAATAATGGGATTCTTTGGTATTGACAAAAAACAATTCGAAAATGCAGTAGAAGCTATCAAACAAGAAGGTTGGATTCATTATCATTACATTGATTCTAGAGGTTCTAGTATTCAAATAGAGGAAATTGTTTCAGAGACAACCAAACTAATGAATTTTAAAATAGAACAGATTAATACAAGGAGAATCAAAAAATTTTCTCCAAGGCTGGAACATAAGTGTGCAGATATTAAAATCAGAAAGTGAAATGTAGAAAAGATTAAAGCAACGAAAACTAAGTAAAATTAATGCGTAAGGTTTCACCTAGTCTTTCGGAAAAACTTAAACTTAAGATAATAGCTGATTTTCAATTTGGTAAAGGTGCAGGAAATGTACTATTTCCAGAAGATATAACTATAGAAAGATCAAAAGGAACTAACAGAATACGCTTTGTTTATTTAGCTGACGAAAGAGTTTGCTCATTCAGAGTAAAAGATGGTTATTTAGTGTTATCTTTGATGGGTGCGAGATTGCTATATGAAAAAGCTCTGGGATTAAAAGTTAAAGTAAATCAAGATGCAGAGCCATTCGTTAGAAAAGGCAAATCTGTTTATTCCAAACACGTTATTGAGGCGAATGCCAATATTTCAGTAAGAGAAGAAGTTATTATTGTAAACCAGAAAGAGGAATTTATAGGGATAGGTACCGCTAAAATCGCAGGTTTATTAATGAAAGAAATGAAAAGCGGTGTTGCAGTTGACACAAGAAAAGGAGTGGGAGAGGGATAAAATCCTTTTATTTAGTTTTTAGTTTGACAATAGCTCCTGCTAAATCACCATTTTCTTCCTCTAATGCTTCTACAGCTTCTTCTTTGGAAACTCCTGTCTGTTTCATAATTAAGTCTACATCAGTATCGGAATAAGTTTCTTTTTTACTTACGGAAGTTTCACTTCCCCTTGGACGATCTATTCCTTCACCTACTACTTGGAAAGTATCGGATTCCATCATTCCTGGAATAAAAGCTTTTACAACAGTGGGATTGTAGATGACAGTCTCTTTGTCTGCAAATCTAATCACTACTTCTTCCACACCATCTAACTCTACTTGTCTCATCCTTGCTTGCATTCTTTTTGCTTCACGAGGAGATAAAGGTCTTTTTCCACCCATCATGTTTTTCACATACTTTATTTTTAATCTGTATACTCTTCTTCAATTTCTTCTTGTAACATCCCTTCCTTTGGTGCTCTTGTTTTCAAAAATGTCCATCCTATCCATGCAGTAAGGAGCATAAGAATGAATATTGATATGAATATAACAATTGCAACAGCTAGATAGGCTTTTAGTAAAAATTCCTCTCCCTTTAATATCGGAAAAAGAACAGTCCAAACAAACATAAAAATAATAATACCAAATGAACCAAAAATCATCACGAGGCCTATAAGTTTATCATTCATTCTGGTGTCCTCTTGTAGAAGTAGGCTGTTTTCTTTATTTAGATTTTTGTCTTTATTCAGCTTCCATATCTATTCCTAAAGCCATTTTGATAAGAACCCGAACTCTGTCTTCAGCGCTTTCATACTTCGCTTTCTTTCCTGGGACTTCTACTATTACTGGATAAGGATTTATTTGGATTCTGTTTATAAGATCTCGATTTGTTTTTGCGACTTCTTCTGTAATTATAATAATTGCAATTTCAGGATCTTCAGAAAGAGAACGTAATATTGGTGCAGCTTTTTTTGGTTCTTCTGTAAAAACCTGGGAGATTCCCGATAACTTAAATCCAAGCGAAGTTTCTTCATCCCCTATACTGACAATCTTATTGCGTTGTACTGAACTCATAAGAATCACACACTAAAATTACATAACTGTTGAAACTACAAAATCGATTGCTTTCTTCTCTTTTTGTTTTGCTTTTTCTTTCAATTCGTTTTGTTCTTCTTCAAACCTATTGAGCATAGTAGCGTATTCCTTGTCAACTCTTCCCTTTACTTCTGACAAGATTTTATTGGCTGCTTCTTTAGCTTTTATTTCTTTATCTCGTAGGTTCAAAACAGCTTTTTTCTCAGCTTCCATAATTGACTCATTTTTCGCTGTTTCAGCTTTCTTAATCTTTTCTTCACATTCACGTTCTGTATCTCTTATTGTTTTAAGGAAATCTACGCTCATATTACCTCTAACTCATTTTCCTTTTCTAAATAAACCCATATAGATGTTTTTAAAAGATTTTGTTACGTCTCCAATTATTAAACTTTTAAGAGAATTAATGTTAAATCACTAGGTTAACTTTATGTAGAAAAAGATTTAATGTAACAATGTGTTCTGAATCTAATGAAGAGAAAATACTTTGGAACCAATGGTATAAGGGGAGAAATAAATGTACTTTTTACTCCAGCTTTTGTTTCAAAAATAAGCGCTGCTATAGCAGCTTCGTTCCAAAGCAAGGGAACCATGATAATTGGTTCTGATAGTAGAACAAGCAGTCCATTCATAAAACACGGTGTAATTGCGAGTTTTTTGGCAAGTGGATTTGAAGTAATTGATTTAGGGATTGTCCCAACTCCCCTAGTACAATTCGCTGTTAACAATATTAAAGCAGATTTAGGTGTTGTAGTTACTGCAAGCCATAATCCCCCAGAGTTTAATGGGATCAAAGTTATTGATTCTGATGGTATTGAAATTGATTTGGAGAAACAGAAGCAAGTTGAAGATATTTATGAAGATGAGGAATTTAATTTGGTTTCTTGGGATAAGAACCAAAAAGTAACAAAATTAGATCTAAAAAATGAGTATATTGAGCAAATTTGTGGTTTCGTAGATAGAGATCGTATAGAAAAGAAAAAACTTTGCGCGGTGATTGATGCGGGAAATGCAGTAGGCGGATTAGTTACACCATTGTTATTAAGAAAACTAGGAGTAAAAACAATAACAATCAATGGTCAATTAGATGGTAGGTTTCCAGGCAGAGGTGTTGAACCTTCGCTGGAAAATTTGAAAACTATGTCAAATTCAACTGTAATATCCAATGCCGATTTCTCAGTGGCTCATGATGGTGATGCAGATAGAGCTATTTTTGGCGATGAGACAGGTAGAGTTTTCTATGGGGATATATCAATAGCTTTATTCCAGAAATTTATTCTAAAGGGTGAAAGAAACAAGAAATTTGTAACTCCAATCAGCTCTTCTCTTATTATTTCAGATATTGCTGAAGAAATTGGTGGAGAAGTAATATGGACACCAGTAGGCTGCATATTCGTTAGTAGAAAGATGATACAGGAGAAGAATTTATTGGGGGGAGAAGAAAATGGTGGACTGTTTTTTGCACCTCATCAAAGTGTTAGAGATGGACCTATGGCTGCTGCCCTTATGGCTGAAATTATTGCTAAATCAGACACTAGTCTTAGTGAATTAGCCAATGAATTACCCAAATATCATCAGAAAAAAAACAAAATCAATTGTCCAAATTCACTTAAGAAAAAAGTAATGGATTTTGTTATTGATAATGTACAAGAGAAAGTTGAGATTTTAACTATTGATGGTGTTAAATTAATCTATCCTAACAGTTGGATATTAATTCGTCCTTCAGGTACGGAACCCATTTTTAGAATTTTTGTAGAAGCGAAATCTGTAGATAAAGCAAATACAATCATGGAAAAAGGATTAAAAATAGTAAACAAGGCAATTAAAAGCGTACATTGACGTAGTGCTTAGATGTGCTATTACTATGCAATTTTTAAGCAAATTATTAGAATACACAACTTAAGGTCAAGCGTTGATTTAACAAAACTTAAAAAACGAAATCTAAAAGTTGGGTAGCAAATTGAGTGTAGTTAAGATGACAGTAGCTGATTCAGAACAAGTAGGTGTAATCGAAAGAATTGCAGGGCCAGTCGTACAAGCATCAAACATGTTAGGTTCAAAGCTTTATGACGTAGCAAGAGTTGGAGAGGAAAAACTTGTAGGAGAGATAATTAGATTGATTGGCGATGTTGCAACCATTCAAGTATATGAGAGCACTGAGGGATTAATGCCCGGAGAGCCTGTATTTCTAACTAATGCACCCTTGTCAGTTGAACTAGGACCTGGTTTAATGCGTCAGATTTTTGATGGTATTCAAAGACCTCTACCTGTAATTATGCAGGAGTCTGGAGATTTCATTACAAGAGGAATTGAAATCCCTGGACTAGATCATAAAAAATTATGGGATTTTGAACCATCAGTAAAGGAAGGAGATATGGTGGTTGGTGGGGATATATTAGGTGAGATTCCTGAAACACCTACAGTTGATTTTAAACTGATGGTTCCACCTAATGTAAAAGGTAAAATTGAGTTTATAGCAAAACGTGGTGATTACACAATAGATGAGACAGCAGCGACCTTAATTACCCCAGAAGGATCAAAGATTGATTTGAAATTCTACCATGAATGGCCTGTACGTCAACCTAGACCCATTCAAAACAGATTGCCGCCTACTGTTCCTTTAATAACAGGTCAAAGAATTTTTGATACTATCGCTCCAATAGCAAAGGGAGGAACAGGTGCAATTCCAGGCGGATTTGGTACAGGAAAAACAGTATCTCAACATCAACTCGCAAAATGGTCAGACGCAAAAATTGTAGTTTATGTTGGTTGCGGTGAAAGAGGGAACGAGATGACAGATGTGCTCCGTGAATTTCCACGACTTGTTGATCCCTACACGGGAGGACCACTTATGGATCGTACAGTGTTGATTGCCAATACCTCAAATATGCCTGTAGCTGCACGCGAAGCCAGTGTTTATACAGGAATAACTTTAGCTGAATTCTTTAGAGATATGGGGTATGATGTCGCTATGATGGCAGACAGTACATCAAGATGGGCAGAAGCAATGCGTGAAATCTCTGGCCGTCTTGAAGAAATGCCTGGTGAAGAATCATTCCCAGCTTACTTAGCTTCAAGAATAGCACAATATTATGAAAGAGCAGGAAGAGTTCTTACCATTGGTACTCAACCGAGAGAAGCAAGTATTAGTGTTGTGGGAGCAGTTAGTCCACCTGGAGGAGATTTCAGTGAACCAGTAACTCAGAATACATTAAGAATTGTCAAGGTGTTCTGGGCATTATCTAAAGAACTAGCAAGTAGAAGACATTTTCCTGCCATAGATTACCTTTTGAGTTATACACTATACTGGTCAGCTCTAGAAAAATATTATGCTGAAAATGTTAGCACAGAATTTCCACAATTAAGAGCTGAAGCCTTAGCACTATTACAAAAGGACAAAGAATTACAAGATATAGTTGCGCTTGTTGGTCCTGATGCTTTACCTCCAAGCGAGAAAATAATTTTAGAAACAGCAAGGATGATCAAAGAAGATTTCTTACAACAAAATGCATATCATGAAACTGATAGTTTCTGTAGTTTAGAAAAACAATATTTAATGCTCAAAACAATACTTCGTTTCAATGAAAAAGCAAATGAACTTTATAGAAGGGGAGAAAGCGTTGCGGATATCTTTGAACACGATATTGTTATTAGGGTTGCAAGAATGAAATATATAGAACGAAGCGAAGTAGAAAAAAGTTTGAATGAGCTCATGAAGGAGATTGATGGAATGACAATTATAAGAGCGGAGGATGTTCAGTAGAGGTGTTTATGATGACCGTTAAACAATATGAAGCAAGAGAATTTAAGACTGTTACTGAAGTTTCAGGACCCCTAATGTTTGTAGATTTGAAGGGAATGGGTGGAGTAAGTTACGGAGAAATCGCTGAAATCACTACAACTAGTGGCGAAAGACGAAGAGGACAAGTTCTAGATATTTCAAAAAATTTAGCTATTATTCAGTGTTTTGAAGGAACTTCAGGATTGGAAACTAAAGATACAGTCTGTCGTTTTCTTGGAGAGACAATGAAAATTGGTGTGAGCCGTGAAATGCTTGGACGAGTTTTCAATGGAAGAGGTGAACCAATTGATGGTGGAGGAGGAATCATACCAGATAAAATCCTTGATGTTACAGGATCACCAATAAATCCCTCTGCTCGTAGATATCCTAAAGAATTCATTCAGACCGGAATAAGTACCATTGATACTCTACTTACTCTTGTACGAGGTCAAAAACTTCCATTATTTAGTGGTAGTGGATTACCGCACAATATGCTTGCAGCACAAATTGCTCGTCAAGCAAAGGTTTTAGGAACAGAAGAAGAATTTGCAGTTATCTTTTGCGCTATGGGAATCACAGCTGATGAGGCTCGATTCTTTAGAGATGATTTCGAAGAGACAGGAGCACTTGATAGAGTAGCTCTTTTCCTGAATTTGGCAGATGATCCCGCAATTGAGCGACTACTGACTCCTCGATTAGCATTAACTGTTGCAGAACACCTTGCATTTGAGCATAATTATCATGTTTTAGTAATTCTAACCGATATTACAGCGTATGCAGAGTCTCTTCGTGAAGTAGCAGCAGCCAGAAGTGAAGTTCCTAGTAGGCGTGGTTATCCAGGATACATGTATTCTGATTTTTCCACAATCTATGAAAGAGCAGGGAGAATTCACGAAAAATTGGGTTCTATCACTCAAATACCTATCTTAACGCTACCAAATTATGATATCACTCATCCAGTCCCTGACCTTACTGGCTATATCACAGAAGGGCAAGTGTATGTAGATATTGCCCTAAATCGTAAAGGGCTTTATCCACCTATCAATCCATTACCTTCACTTTCAAGATTGATGAAAGATACGATAGGTAAAGGATCCACTCGAGACGATCACAAATATGTTGCAGATCAGCTTTATGCACTCTATGCGACAGGTAGAGACTTGAGAGATCTCGTAGCAGTAGTGGGTGATGAGTCACTCTCAGAGACTGATAAAAAAGTGTTGGAATTTGCCGAACGTTTTGAAGAGAAATTCATTAATCAAGACTATCACGAAGATAGATCAATCTTTGAATCTCTCGATATTGGTTGGGAGTTATTGACAATCTTTGATAACCCTTATAGAGTTCTTAAAAGAATTCCTTCAGAATACATAGATAAGTTTCATCCAGAAAAACGAGATGAAAAAACAGATTTCAACGCTATCGATGTGTAGATATCTTCCATTTCTTTTATTTTATTCTAAAACTATACAGTTTATTTCACCATAATTCTCCCATTTTTTAACTTTCAGAAAATTATCTATTATATTAATGGAAAGAGCAAAATTAACATCATCTGCGAATCCAAGTTTTCTTAGACGTTTTGCATTTGGAGAATTTTTCAGTAAATGTACTATGTTCGAATTTTTTTCATGCAGCTGTTTTGTTTTAAGAAAGAATTCATTTTTGCTTTCAATATAATCATTTGTTCTCTCAATAACCTTGTGTGCAATTAAAAGACTAGTAACCCAATCTTCAACTGTATATGCATTCTCATCCTTATAATATCCTGCGGGAATGATGTAAAGATCAGATTTTTCCTCATTTAGTATTGAAACAACCTCTGTCGATATTCTATTAAGATTAACTAATGAACCTAAAAAGACATGTTTGTGTGGTTTTAATATTAGAATTGTTTTTGCTCCACTTGTGGATGTGAAAATAACATTCTTCTTTCTAAAATCTTGGTTGTGGAATAAGGAAGGAGAATTTCCATAATCAAATCCATGAATTTTCAATCCACCTTCTTCACCTATTAAGAAATAGTTGGGAAAGTTTTCTTTTCTAAGTTTTTTTGCAAAAGAGCCTTCTTTAACAACAATTATGTTTTCCACACCAGAATTTTTCAGAGTAACCAAAGAGCTAGTAGCTCTAAATGTATCGACAACTATGTATACTGCATTACCAGGTGTTTTTAATTTCCTGATTGTAAAAGGGCTTTCTATGTGGATAGGCATTAGTAACATCGTTAAACATTGTATGTTATAATTTTTTAGTTGAAGAATCAAAATATATGACTACGTCATAATTTTTTTAATTAAAAAAAATAAGATAGAAAAGAACAATAATTATGTAATGTAAAAGAAGGCAGGATGGTCTAGCTTGGCAAGATTTTTGCTTCGGGAGCAAAGGAACCAGGGTTCAAATCCCTGTTCTGCCACCACATTACAGTATTTTATCAGTTTTTTCACACTTGTTATAAACTCCCCTTGTATATGTAAGCATATTAGGGAATTTGTCTTGTTTCCATTCTTCGTCCAAGTGCAAGGCTACTACTTCACCTAAGAATAAATCATGTGATCCAAGCTCAACTATTTTGAAGAGTTTACATTCTATGCTAACAGGACATTCAACAATAAGCGGTGTTTCTACAATGGTACCTTGTCCTTTGGTGAAATTACATCCCTTCCACTTATCGACATCTCGTCCTGATTCTGTTCCGCAAAGCTCTACTTCTTCTAACATCTCAGTTGTAGGTATATTAACAACAAATTCTTTGGAATTTGCAATTAAATCATATGAAAATCTGTTTTTTCTAATAGCTATTCCAACAGTAGGAGGTGATGAACTGAGTGTACCACCCCAAGCTAGTGTTATTATAGAGTCTTTTCCTTTATAGGAAGAAGAAACAAGCATAACAGGATTAGGATAAAGAGCAGAGGAAGGATTTTCTTGTAATTTTTTCATGTTTATCGTTTTTATATTCTAGTTTTAGAAGATAAATTTTTCCTATCCTAAGCTTCACCCAATTTTTCAGTTGATTTCATTAAAGATCCAATGTTTGAAGGAGTAAAGAAACCGTCAAAATCTCCAAATCGCTGTATGTACTCTATTATATGGTTTGCAGTTTCTGTGGGTAAGGTAAATATTTGTTTTATACCTTCTTCTACACTTCCTATGATATGATCAGTAGTAAACTTCACTCCTCTTTTTCTTTGAATCTCTACAACTTTATCAATATCACTAACTAAATAGGCTAGGTGATGTATCCGTCCGCCATACTTCTTAACATATTTCTCAACTATAGAATCTTCTGTTAACCCCTCACTCACAACAATAACTGGTAATGTATCATATAATTTGATACAACTTGTTATTGCATTCATTGGAATTACTTTGAAGGTTTTGAATTCATGATAAGGTACCAAACTTGCGAGCTCGACCATAGTTTTTTCTCTTTTTCCTTTTTCCACACGATAAGCTACATGATCTAATTTTATTATTAAACCACTCAAACCTGCATTTTGAACTTCTTCCTGTACTTGTGCAAGATCCAATATCATAATATGAACACCACTTATGAAAGATATTGAAAATAAGAATTTTGGTAAATAAAACTTTATTGATTTAAATATTCAGTAACAAGTTTATATCTAAAAAACAATTGTTTCTTGAGATACGCATGAATAGTAAAGAAATACTAGAAGAGTTGAAATCCTTTTATGATCCAAGTAGTATTGAAGGAATGAAGAGGAGTGGAATAAACCCAAATAAAGTGTTTGGTGTAAAGATTCCCATTCTTAGAAAAATGGTAAAAAAAAATCAGAACAAATCACGATTTAGCACAAGAATTATGGGAACTAGGCTTTAGAGAGACGATGATTCTTGCAACAATGATTGACAATCCCACTCAAGTAACAGAAAAGCAAATGGAAAGGTGGGTTATTTCAGAATATTTCTCTTATTGGGAGGGCGTAGATCAAACATGTATGAACTTGTTTTATTTAACGAAATTCGCGTATGAAAAAGCAATTGAATGGAGCTCCAGAAAAGAGGAATTTGTAAAACGTGCAGCATTCGCATTGATGGCAGTTCTAGCATGGAAGGACACGAAAGCTGAGAATAGTAAATTTGAAACATTTTTCACGTATATTAAGAAAGAATCTGTAGATGATAGAAATAATGTAAAAAAGGCGATTAATTGGGCATTAAGACAGATAGGAAAACGAAACTTATTACTCAACATAAAAGCATGTGAAGTTGCAAAGAAAATACTTGTATTGGAATCAAAGAGCTCAAAATGGATTGCAAGAAATGCAATAAAAGAACTTGAAAGTGATACTATACAAGAAAGACTTAGAAAATAATTTGGGAATTTGTTTATTTTTCACCTTTCATTATTTTCTGTGTTTTATCTTTGATTTCCTCTAGTTCCACGATTTTTTCTTTTAGAACAGTGATAAGTTGTTCATTGTCAAAAGCTTCTAACCGACCTCCACAACGATCACATTCAAAATTTTGATCCATTGCTTCCTGAAAAATAACTCGAGGACATTCAGGATTGTTACATGTGAAAAACATATTAGATTCTTCATAATCCAATCTTGACTGTAGTTTTTCTAATACTTCTTGTTGTTTCTTTTCTACAAACATATCAATTCTTTCAGGATGAAGAGTCCAAAAATAAACAAACCATCCAGTAGATTTATCTCTTATTCTTCTAAAAGTAGCTAATTGGAGATCATATAACTTGTAAAGAGATTTTCGTACCTGATTTAATCTCATATCTAGTTTTTCTGATATTTCCTCATCGGTTGTTTCTTCATCTACGTTTAATAAAACTAAAGTAACTTTTTTTACTTCTTCACCAGCTATATCATCCACAACCTCAATCAGGGTTTGCCTTTGCCTTTCAGAAATATTGATTTTGGATGTCATTTTGCTTGAACTGACATCTTCATTTTCCCCTGATTTACTGACATCTTCTTTAGACATTGGCATTCTCACGCGTGAAAGCTATTGACCATCAACTTACAAAATATTATGTATTTAAACATTCTTTAACTTTCTCTTATGAAACGTTTTTTTTATCCTTTGCTGAGTATATCGTTTTCTTTTAACATAATAGATGATGTTTACAGAGGAAAATACAAAAAGAGGGATGAGCATACCTGTTTGAAATGAGTATTGTAAAGCAAAAAACAGATCAAGTTGTAGATATTTTAAACGAATTAGAAATAGATTTATGGCTAACCTATGTCAGAAAAACTTCTGAAATTCATGATCCTTGTTTATACTTCCTTACTGAAGATTCTTGGCTAACTTGGCAAACAATGTTCTTAATTAGTAAAGATGGAAGAAAAACCGTAATCTGTGGTCGTTATGACGTTCCAAATATAGAGATGATAGATATATATGATGAAATAATAAGTTTTGATGAGAGCCTTCAACCCGATTTATTAAGAGTATTAGATGAAATAGACCCCAATTCTATTGCAATTAACTATTCTGAGGACAATGTAGCAGCTGATGGCTTAACACATGGTTTATGGTTGAGATTGAATAAATTTCTGGAAAACACTCCTTACAAAGACAGATTGATATCTTCAGACAATTTACTCGCAGCATTGAGAGGAAGAAAGACCCCTTTAGAATTGGAAAAAATAAGAAAAGCTGTTGAAATCAGTGAAAGGGGACACAAACATCTTGCTGAGTCAGTAAAATTAGGTATGACTGAACAGGATCTTGAGAGTATCTTGTTGAAATTTACAGAAGAAAATAATGTTACAGTTTCATATCAACCCTTGATAAATGTGGGATCAGAAACAACTATTGGCCACGGAAAAGCAACTTCAGAAGTAGTCGTGAAACAAGGTGATCTGATTAATATTGATTATGGAGTTTTTTACGATGGTTATGCTTCAGATATCCAACGAGTTCACTATGTATTAAAAGAAAATGAAGATTCCCCTCCAAAAGAAGTTGAGAAAGCTTTTGATTTTGTAATAAAAGCAATATCTGCAGGAGCCGAGAAGCTCAAACCAGGATTGAAGGGATGGGAAGTAGATTTCGTATCAAGGAAAATTATCACTGATGCAGGATATGAAGAATTTAAACATGCGTTGGGTCACCAAATTGGAAGAAATGTTCATGATGGTGGCTGTCTTCTAGGACCACGTTGGGAAAAATATGGAAACTCACCTTTTCAAACAATAGAGGAGGGACAGACATTTACCTTGGAGCTTCATGTATTCATCGAAAACCATGGTTTTTGCAGCGTGGAAGAAGATGTTATTGTAACAAAAACCGGATGTGAATTTCTCTCTAAAAGGCAAGAAGACATGATTTTACTCAAACTATGACTCGTGGTTAATCCTATGCAATTGAGTTCGATACCAATATAAGTGCATGAGTTGAGCGTATGAAAATGAGCATATATCACTTCTTAACTTTAGCATTATTACTTACTTCCATTAGTTTTTCGCTTGATTCAACATCATTAACACCTTCAAACATTTTTCAGGAAAAATATAATCCAATAAGTACCTATGCTTTACTTTTCGACCAATTTCCTTATGTCGTAAACGATGAAACTTTATGCTCATCGATTGAAATAAGAAGTAGCTTGATAGAATTGGGGTGGCAGGATGAAAATATCACATTATTTCTAGGGGAAGAAAATATCACAGAAGAAATATTCCTCGAGCAACTAGATTATTTAGAAGAAAATGTAGATGAGAATGATTTAGTTTTTGTTTATATTACAGCTCATGGCCATACTTATTGTCGTGATGTTCTGAATTTCAATGACTGGTTTCAGAAAGAATTTAATGACATAGGAACCAGCAATAAAGTAATCTTCATGGAAACTTGCTTTACTGGGGAATTCATCAAGAATTTCTATGGAAATTTGTTTGCGATGGGTAGTGTAGGTGAGGATAGTTATGCTATCACCTGTACACCAGAAAATGACACATGGGTTTTAAGTGAACCACCTTTTGTTGGAGGTATTTCATCTCATTTCTGGGCGAAAACAATGAAAGACATAAATGCGGATCTATCTAGAGATGGTGTTGTAAGTATTGATGAGATGTATGAATATTCTCTTCCATTAATCAGAGAAAGTTACAACGAAACGTTTGAGAGTTATCCAAATATTGCGGATTTAATTAGATTCACTGCAGGGTTTACAGAAAATTATCCTTTTCCAACAGTAGTTGATAATATCTATTATGAGTTGTCATTAAATGCAACTGATTATATTTTGAATAACGAAAAGTATCAATGGGAGGATGATATTATTGCACCCACAATCCACAACTATGATATTATTTATTTTACAGAAGAAAATGAATCAATTACAGTACCTTTTTTTGTATCCGATAGATCTTCTCTCTACTACTATTGCTATGTAAATAGCAAATTAGACAAATATGGAAACGTAATGGGTCCATATGCAGAACTGGAATTGTTATGCAAAGTAAATGTTGAGCCACATGAAGATTACAATGTATCTCTTACAGTTGTCGATGATTGGGGGAATGAGAACATAGATACCACACTAGTCGTTTTTAATGGAGAAGAAGAAGCTTCACTAAGCATGTGGGGATTAGGTTTTGTATTAATTGTTGTATATTGTCTTTCTGGAAGAACTAGAAGAAGATATAGAACATCATAATTTCTTATTTTTAATAATTTACAAACAAAGAGAAAATATTAAAAAGAAGACGGGGATAGCACAAATACAATTAACTTGATCAGTTAATTTAAGCGGGGATAGCCAAGCGGTCAACGGCGTCCGGCTCAAGATTTATCATCTGAAATAAGGGCTAGATGAGTAACCGGATCCTTAGTGGTTCGGGAGTTCGAATCTCCCTCCCCGCACCAATACCTTCCTAGGTTATGTTTTTCCCTTTTATCAAAAGACATTTAAATTCCATCTATTTTGCTACAATCATGTCAAAAATACCTTATCCAACTACAAGCTTTCTTAAGGTAAAATGCCCAGGTTGTAATAATGAACAAATAGTGTTTGATTCAGCAAAAATAGTTGTAAAATGCAATGTGTGTGAGGCTGAATTGGCACAACCTCGTGGTGGTAAAGCTAAAATTCTAGGTGAAATTTTAGAGAATCTTTCTTAGAAACTTAATTAGGTTCTTTTTATTTAAAATCAATATCCTCTGCAATTTCTCTACGTACAAAACCTATAGCATTTTCTTTTGGTAAAAGACAAACGTCTTCTTTAGCAAAGGGTCCATATGTTCTACCATCTAGACCCTGTATCTTATCTTTTGTGCTTATAAGAAATCTAACTGCCACATATTCTATTTTTTCGTCCTTCTCTGTATCTTCTGCATCTAATATTGCTTCTATATCTGTAAAAGCGACATCTTTGGGTGAGAATATTTCCTTTCTGTATATATCATAAATCTTCTTCATTCTAATGTAAAAGTCCGATTCTTCACGTGTAGTGCTGACAGTGATTTCTTCTTTACTAGTCACCATTCTAATTATTTTTGTAGTTCTGATTTTGATTAGATCGTTAATTACATACCTCAATCTATCCAATCTTGATTCAAGCATTTTTTTCATAAAAGGATTTATTTCCTCTTTAGCTTTAATAGTCCGTTGTTTCAGAAAATCCCTCATTGCACCATAAAACGCCTCTGACATTGGTGTAAGATTGTTCTTCTCACGTTCTTCTTTCCACTTTGATTGAATTTTATCGAACACTGGGCATCCTCATCTGTATTTAATTAAAGTTACTCCCTCGGCAGTTGATTTCAGCTATCTCCTTATTCTTCGATCTCTTCGCTTTCTTCAATTCTAGGAGCTACAAAATAAATTAAATGACCTTTATCTTCAATTTCATATACTATTCTGATAGGTTGTTCTTGATTGAAGGATATTTTTACATAATCAGAAGACCTAATTCCTTTAAGAAAGTTTGATAGAAAATCCAGAGAATACACTGCTTCAGACTCACCAGTCACTTGGAAAGCTTCAGTTTCCATTTCTTCACTTTGTGGTTCAATAAAAGTATCCATCTCTTTTGTATCGCTTTCAGCACCAAAATATATTCCATCTTCTTTAGCCTTAATTCTCAAATAATCGCTAACCATTTCTGCATCTTTTATTACTTGCTGAATAAATGATGCCTTTACCTCAAAATTAGTATCAAAGTCAATATGTATAGAATCAGGAATATTGCCTTCTTCAGGTATATCTATTAAAGAAAGAGCAAACTTTCTTTTTTGATTTTTTCCAATGAATTCAATTATAAATCTTTTAGTGGCATCATCCAATGCCATTCTTAGGCTTTCACTTGTGCTCGCAGTCTTCAGGATAGTATTAAGTGTTTCTAAGCTCAGTCCAATTACTTCTGAATTTTTTACATCATAATGTTTGAATGATTCTTTTTTCATATAAAAGTCGATCATAGATATGCGAGTAGCATCAAATGCTTTGATCTTTATCCCATCTTCTGTCAAATTAATACTGCTTTCTGCTACTATTGAGCTTAAAATAGAACATATATTTGACATTAATTTTGCGTCTTCTAAGACCATTTCAAAAGTCATTTTATTACCTCATTTTTTCTGGTTCTGATGATTTAAATATATAATGCTTTCAGCTAAGTATCCTCTTTCTTTCCAATAACTTTTCAATATATAAGGAAATCGCCTAATAAGATTCTATGGAGAATTTTTTCTTAAAGATTGTTCAAGCTCTCTAACTTGCCTATATAACTCGATGTTGACTTCACTGAAATCTTGAACGATGATAGCTTTGAATCTTTTCTCAGGTTCAAATTCAGCAAACCCAAGAATTTGGAGCTGTACTCCTTCTTTAAAATCTTGATCTACTAATTCTGTTACATCAACAGTAATTTCTTCTGTTTCATCGGAGACAACAATTGTGTTTCCTTCAAAACTCACAATGGATCCTATTATTCTATATTTTCCTGGTTTTGAAATTTCCGCAATATTAGTTTCAACAAAAGGATTAGCTCTAGAGTATTTTCTTATTTCGCTTTCATATTCTTCTGATTCTTCTTTCTTACTCATATTTCAACTTCCATCAATCATATTCACGCCATGTTTCATCACAGGCTGTACATCTAAAGAATCTTGTAGGTGATTCATCTGCACTTCTTGTTTGAATCATCCAGAAACTAATCTTCTGATTTTGTTCACATTTTGGGCAATACATCTCTTTAACTGGTTTGGTTGTATCAATTTCAGTTTTATCAAAGACAACTGTCATCTCTTTGACCATGTCATGTTTTATTTCTTCCGTCAGAGTTACGTTTTCA
Organism: Promethearchaeati archaeon; assembly: GCA_013166775.1. GTDB lineage: Archaea > Asgardarchaeota > Heimdallarchaeia > Heimdallarchaeales > Heimdallarchaeaceae > UBA460. The sequence continues at coordinate 9,509 of JABLTJ010000001.1, read as the reverse complement.
TCCTCTTCTAGTTGTCTTTTATATCCACATTTGTAACAGATAACAACAGTGTTGCCTTTCTTATCTTTCTCAGTTTGAAGTAATTTTCCACATTTTGGGCAAAAATCCATAGACATTATCTCGACACCATATAATGGGTAGCTTTTTAGCTGTTCATTATCAGTTCATTTACTCTCATAGAAAAATGTTTTTGAATTTGTCTTAATTTTTTAGACAAAAGCATGATTCTTACGGTGAATAAAATTGGCAACATGTGAAATGTGTGGTCAAGAAATATACGCAAGGCCCATAAAAATTGAAATTGAAGGAGCTGTTCTAGAAGTATGTCCTTCTTGTGCAAAACATGGGAAAAAGGTAACTCAACAAAAACCCACAAGAACCAGAACAAGTGCTCAACCTGCTATTCAGAGAAGAACATCCCCTTCGAGATATTCATCTTCTAGTAGCTCAAAATCTGTAATCGCTAGGGGGGAAAATGAACTAGTACCTGATTATCATGAACGTATAAGATTAGCTAGGCAAAAAATGAAATTAAGTCAAAAAGATGTTTCGATTCAAACCAAAGTATCCGTTTCAGAGCTTCAAAGCATTGAAACAGGAAAAATGAGACCTCCCGATAAGATAATAGAAAAACTAGAAAAATTCTTTGATATAAAAATCACTGAGGAAGTAAAAGCTTACAGACCTCAAGATCAGAAACAAGGGTCAGCTTTTCAAACTCTTGGCGATATTGTGGTTATAAAAAAGAAGAATGATGAAGACTAGCTATTCACTTTTATGAAAATGATTCAACATTCATTTTTGAAGAAAGATCATTGATGAGAGATTCAGCCTCTCTTAAAGGCAATTTGATGGTATAAAGACGTTTTTTGGTTCTGAATTTTAACTTAATTGTATCTTTACTTCTTTTTGTACGAAGCTCTCCTCCATGTTCAATGGTTAATTGAATGATTTCTTCTAATCTATCTTTTGTAATCTCTTGAGGCATTTTCTATCGTGATGTATCTTTAGATTTTTCTTAAAAAAGTTTTGATTCAATTGTTTTTTGTTTGACTTCAAAAAACTATAAAAGTATCATTTAGACATATTGCTGCGTAGAGCCAATGACAGATACTCATATACCTTCTAAAAATCAGTGTCTAGAGATTTTAAAAAGACATAATACACCACCTCAAATTATTCAACACTGTTTGTGCGTAACTAAAATTGCTGAAGGATTCTGTCAAAGAATATCTGATATAGATACCCAATTAGTAATTGCAGGTTCTATGTTGCACGACATAGGCAGATCAGTAACCCACTCCATTTTTCATGCAGTTAAGGGAGTAGCAATTCTTGAAAATGAAGGGTTGAATCCACGTATTTTATCCATTGTTTTGAAACACATAGGAACAGGAATTACTGAAGAAGAGGCGAATGAATTAGGTTTGCCTTCACAGGATTATTTCCCTCAAACTGCTGAAGAGTTAATTGTTTCTTTCTCTGATAATCTTGTTTGTGGAATGCAAAGATGTACTTTTGAAGAGACGTTAGGGAGATTCATTGAGAAATTTGGATCAGAATCTCATGTTGTTAAAGGATTCTACAAACAGAGAGAGCTAATTGAAAAAATGATATCTCATGGTAAGAAAATCTGATTTTTGTGAGAATATTTTCTTAGATAAAACCAGTAGTTACTCTAGCAGTTGTTTCTTTCTCTCCAGTGATTTTCTTGATTGCATCCAGGAAATCATCATTAATCACATGATCTTTATTGGTTCTAATCGCAAACATACCTGCTTCTGTGCAGATGTTTTTGATATCTGCACCACTTGATCCTTCTGTCATTTGAACAAGATAATCGATGTCGATATCTCCTTTAAGGTTCATTCCTGATGAATGAATTTTGAATATTTCTGTACGGCTTTCACCATTTGGCATTGGTATCTCAATAATTCTATCGAATCTTCCAGGACGTAGCATAGCAGGATCTAAGATATCTATCCTGTTTGTTGCTGCTACAACTTTAACATCTCCTCTTGGATTGAAACCATCCAATTCAGAGAGTAATTGCATCAAAGTTCTTTGTACTTCTCGATCTCCGCTGGTTGCTAAATCCAATCTTCTGCTACCAATAGCATCTAATTCATCAATAAATAAGATGCTAGGTGCATTTTCTCGAGCAAATTCAAAGATTTCTCTTACTAATCTTGCCCCTTCTCCTATGAATTTCTGAACCAATTCACTTCCTATGAGTCTGATAAACGCAGCTTGTGTTTCATTAGCTACTGCTTTGGCCAAAAGAGTTTTCCCAGTTCCAGGGGGTCCATGTAACAAGACACCTTTAGGTGGATCAATACCAATCTTTTCGAATAGTTCAGGTTTTAACAATGGAAGTTCTACTGTCTCCTTTAATTCTTGAATTTGATCCTCCAATCCTCCAATATCTGAATATTTTTCATTTGGTTTTTCGATTAATTCCATCTTCTGAACCATTGGATCTTGGGTTGAAGGTAAGGTATTTACTATAGCAAAAGTTCGTTGATTTAATGCAACTCTTGTATCTGGTTTAAGCTCATTAACATCAACTTGGCGTGATATAGATACCACCAAGTTTGGACCAGTAGTGCTTCTAACTACTGCAGATTTATTATCAAGTACTTCGACAATATATCCCATAAACAATGGAGGGGATCTTAATCTTTCTAGCTCTACTTTGAGATTATTAACCTCCCTTTGTAGCCGAAGCCTTTCGCTTTCAACCATTTGTTTTTCAGTTTCTAATTGTCTTGCTTGACGTTCAAGATGATGTGCATACGATATTAAGTAAGCGGGATCATTTTGGTCAGGTTTAACCCTATCTTTTGACAGCTTCAGCACCCTTATTATTTCTCATTATAGTCTAAAGTATATGAATATAAAAGAGTTTTTTTGGTATACTTGAGTTTTACAGAACTTTAAAACATAATAGAAAAAACTAATTAATTCATTTTATATCAAAACAAAGTTATCGAATAACTTCTGAAACACCAACTTTAAGTTTTATTTGTTTAATCCAAAGTTATGGTTCTAGCTGTACTCCGACTCTTACATAGGATAATAAGAGACAAGAGGATGACAACACATCTAGCTTTAACAGCTAGAGCTTTTGGTGCATCATCTTTCTTCTATTCTGGTGATCATGATGGTGGGGTAGAAGAAAGCATTAATGATGTTGCACTTGAATGGGGTGGAGTATTCAATGTTGAATACCTTGAGAAACCTTCGAATTTTATAAAAGAATGGAAGAAAAAAGGTGGAATCATAATTCATCTAACAATGTATGGTATTGAATTGTCAAACTTTATAGAAAGCATGAGGAATATGTTAGACAAAGATTTACTTGTTGTTGTTGGAGGGGCAAAAGTTCCAGGTTTCATTTATCAGTTAGCAAATTATAATGTGGCAATTGGACATCAACCCCACAGTGAAATCGCAGCTTTGTCAGTATTTCTTGATAATTTGAGCAAAGGAGAGGCAAGGAAAAAAAAGCACTCTGACGCCAAGATTAATATTGTCCCAACTGAGCGAGGAAAACAAGCAGAAGCAAACAGGAAGTAATAGATTTGTTGCAATTTACTATCTTAGAAAAAACCTACAATGTTGCTAAACATAGTTCAGCCAAAGCATTAGATTACATCTTAAGTGAAGAGTTAGAAAATCTAGATGTAGAAATTGTCAAGATTGAATTTAATAAAGAAAAATATGCAGAAATTACTCTAGATGGCAATGATGAAGTCATGGCTAAGAATTTTCTTATCAACAATCATGGCTCAAAAAGAAGCATATCCACCATAAATGTCGGTGATCAGATACTCGGGAGATTCAAAGATGTCGGTGGAGTAAAATTCGGTTCCTTTGTTGATGCTGGATTAGAAACTTCAAAACAAAACATTGATGCTTTATACCCTTTATTTGCAATGAGAGAGCAACTTGCTGATGGAAATAAGGTTCCGTTGATGAACATACTAAGAGCATTTGGCATAGTTGAGAACCTGCCAATGTTTTTTGAAATTACTAAACGCGAAATATTAGGGGGGAAAATATGGGTAGAGTTAACAGAACAATCTTTAGATTGGATATTTGACTCTCTAGAAAGAGAAAAAGAAGCATTAATTCTTTGTGGAACTACAAGAAGGATGATTAAACAAGCACTTATTCGAACCGAACATGTTGAAGATATAGAGATTATTGAAAGAATAGGATTACTTGAATATAGATTAGTATGTAAAAAAGGAACTAGAGCAGATGGATTAATCCCTGAATTAGGTCCTCATCTTGGGAGAACAAAAATAGGAGCTCAAGTTCCAAAGAGAGTTTTGGAATTATTCGATGCGTGATTAGAGGGGAAAAATGATGAAGATTATTACTCCAATTTTGTTAGTTAACAAGAATCAAGTATATCGAAATATAAGTAAGATGATTGAAAAAGCAAAAAAGAATCATGTTAGATTTCGTCCACATTTCAAAACACATCAATCTGCAGTAATAGGGGAATGGTTTAAGGAATTTGGAGTTAGTTCAATTACTGTTTCTTCTGTAAAAATGGCAGAATGTTTTGCTAATGCAGGATGGGACGATATTACTATTGCTTTTCCTGTTAATATTCTGGAAATAGAAAAAATCAATAATCTGGCAAAGAAAATTGATTTGAATTTACTTGTTGAATCAGAAAACGTTATTCGATTTCTGGAAAATGAGTTAGAATCAGAAGTAAAGGTCTGGATTAATATTGATGTTGGATATCATAGGGATGGAATTAAATGGGATAAATGGGATAAAATAACTAGACTAGCGAGATTAATTGAGGATTCCAAGATTTTAGTTTTGAAAGGTATACTTACCCACGCAGGTCATTCTTACAAATCAAGAACAAAGGTTGAAATTGTTCAAGTTCATATCGACTCTATTAGTAAAATGGAAACAATCCAAATGTATCTAACAGAAAAAGGTTTCTTCAATATTGAAATCTCTGTTGGTGATACCCCAACTGTAAGCATTGTTGATGAGTTTTCAAGTGTAGATGAGATAAGACCGGGTAATTTCGTTTTCTATGATTTAAAACAAGTCCAAATTAGTTCATGTTCTGAAAATGAAATCGCTATCCGCTTTGCATGTCCAATTGTTGCAAAATATGAGGATCGAAACGAAGTTCTTATTGATGGTGGAGCAATTCACTTCTCCAAAGATTATATTTTAGACGATAACCAGAGGAAAATTTATGGTTATATCACAAAGGAAATTGATGGAAAATGGGAGTCCAAGATAGAAGATTCATATGTTACTTCTATTAGCCAGGAACATGGTACTATCAAATTGAATGTTGAATATTTCAACGAAGTAAATATAGGAGATGTGTTGTTAATCATTCCAGTTCACGCTTGTTTGGCTACAAACTTAATGGGTAAGCTCTACTTAACCACAGGCCAAGAAATAGAAGCCAAATGCAGATGATAAGGGGAGGAAGCTAGTACAAGATTGTGGTTGAGAACTAGTGTGTGTTATAACTGCTAGCTTCGAATCATCTAGTATAATTATTCTTTAAAAACTCATCAAATTTCCTAAGCATTACCAATTAAAGAATTCACCTTGTTTTGTTGAAGACCAATCAACCAAGCTGAATATTAACCCAAATATTATGGCAAAGATGAGAATAACAATACCTATGAGTAAAATTTCTTCCAATATTGGACTCCCTTTTTTCTTCTTAATTATCAACTTTTTCAGACAATATTGTACTAACATTTATCTCAGTTTTCTTGTAAAAATATCTATATAAACTCAGCAAGAGTTTGAAGAATTGGTGGGGCAGAGCGGATTTGAACCGCCGACCTACTCCGCGTAAGGGAGTTGTCATAACCGAGCTAGACCACTGCCCCAGCTTTTATTTGCAATTTCTAACCCGTTAGTTCTGATTTTAAATTTTTAGGTAATTAATCTTATCCTTTGTCGTTCTACTTACGAGCAATTTATATATCTTTCTTCATAGATTGCATCTTGGAGTAAAACTAATGTCTGATCCTGATCAAATTGACTTGAAGTTAAAGGCTCTTGGTTTAACTTTATATGAAATTAAAACTCTCAAAACCCTAATAGCGTTATCTGAATCCACTGCAGAGGAAATTCATAAACAAACAGATATACCTACGCCTCGAATTTATGACACAATAGAAAGTTTACAGAAAAAGGGTCTGGTTCGCATAATTTCAGGAAGACCTAAGAGGTTTGTTGCACTTAATCTTGAAGAAGGATTAAAGAATTTTCTCAGATTTCGAGATCAGGAGTATCAGGAAGAATTAACTAGTATAGGAAGAATATCAGAGGAAATTGTATCCTTACTTAGTGACCCAGATTATCAATCTCAGCTAATAATCAAGCCAGATGAACTTCTTGAAGCATATTCCTCATTAGGGGAAATGCAAGTTAAAACTGCAGAAATTATTGAAAAAGCTAACAATGAGATTTGTATTTTTACTAACGTTTTTTACTGGTTTAACCAAGTGGAAGCAGCGTTAGAAAAAGCATCGGAGAGAGGAATATCAATACGTGTTTTGATGAGTATTGAGGATGATACATCTAAACAAATAGCTAAAGATCTCTCATCCATTGGAGCAAAAATCAGAACTATTACTAGTGGTTCTGTTCTAGCTAGGGGAACACTTGTAGACCAAGAACAGGTTGTTTTTGTTATTTGGGTGTCTCCTGTAAAACAAGAAAAGTATGTTTACCGACCACACTTTTCCTCTAATCTTGGTATTATTGAGCTTTTCACAAACAATTTCGAATATCTATGGGAGAAGGGCGAAAAACTATCATCCTAGTTACAAAAGGAGAATCAAAGAGAGAGTGAAAAAATGATAGATTTAGATGATAAGAATCTAATTGTGAAGTATGATAAATCCAATCAGCTAGGGATTATGGAAGATTGGGCTAAATTTGTTCATGAAGCAAGAGAAAAAAGTTTGAAATTTAAAATTCCACAAAGTTTTCAATGGAAAGATAGGCTCTTCAAATTCAAAGAACCAACAAACATAATTATATGTGGAATGGGTGGATCTGCAATCGCAGGTGATTATGTAGCTAGATTATTCGAAAAGGAATTGAGAATCCCATTAATCGTAAGCAGAGATTATTACCTACCTTCTTTTGCTGATGAAAACTCATTAGTTATTTGCATCAGTTACTCTGGAAACACAGAAGAAACGCTTTCAAGATATCTAGATGCGTTACAAAAAGGTTCAATGATAATTACTATTTCTTCATCAGGTGCTTTGGAAGAATTTTCCAAAACAACAGGTGTCCCTCATCTTAAAATCAAAGAAGGAATACCTCCCAGAAGTAGTTTACCACTAATTTACATTACTTTAATCACACTACTTGAGAAACTAAACATAGTTCCTAGTATTGCAGAAGATATAATTGAAACTGAAAAACTTCTAAGGAAATTAGCACCTGAATATTCACCTTCAATTTCCACAGAAGATAATGTTCCAAAAAAGATTGCGTATGGGTTGTTTAACACGCTACCAATTTTCTTGGGGAACACCATATATTCTCCAGTAGCATATAGAGCAAAATGTGAATTCAACGAGAACAGTAAAATTGTAGCTCTTAATGAAGAGATTCCAGAACATAATCATAATGGAATTGTAGTATTTGATAATCCAGATAGAGCTTTGAATGATGTAGCTTTTGTTTTCTTTCGAGAAAAGGAGGAATCCAAACCACTAAAAATCAGAATAGAAGAAACAAAGAAATTGGCAAGTGATAGAACAGAGAAAGTGCTGGAAATTTATTCACAAGGAAAATCCATTTTAGCTAAACAGTTGAGTTCTACTTATCTAATTGACTTTGTGAGTATTTACCTTGCTATTCTCTATGAAGTCGATCCAACAGTTACTCCCAGTATTGACAAACTGAAATTGGTACTAAAGAAGAATCTAAACATGCTAGAGGATGTAAAGAAGCAAATTCTCAAATAAGAGAAGAAAATTTATGAAGATTATTATCATAACAGAAAGGTTTTTAACTAATTTAGAGTAAAATTCAGTGAAAACAGTTTACCTTATCAGTGTATTATCAAAAAAGTGTTGTATATGTGTGGTATCGTAGGTATAGTTCAGAACTCAGATTCAAACATTGGTAAAGAGATTGTAGAATCTTTAACCAATCTAGAATATCGAGGTTATGATAGTGTTGGGATTGCATCCATAACAAATGGAGAAATAGTGATTCAGAAAGATCAAGGTAAGATTGCAGAGGTTTTAGAAAAGATTGATCTTGCAAAAATTCAAGGTAGAATCGCGATTGGGCACACAAGATGGGCAACACACGGACCACCAAGCAAAGAAAATGCTCATCCTCATGTAGATTGTAAAAATCAGATATCCGTTATTCATAATGGTATAATTGAGAATTTTCAGCTATTAAAAAAAGAACTACTTGAAAAAGGGCATAAATTCCAATCAGATACAGATACTGAGATAATTCCACATTTAATAGAAGAGTATATTGAAGCTGAAAATTTGTCTCTAAAAGAAGCAATCATACAAGCTATTGAGAGAATCGAAGGAACTTATGGAGTCTGTGTTATCTCAACTTTAGAACCAGACAAGATTTTCTGTGCTAAGAAAGACAGTCCATTAGTTATTGGAATTAATAACGATCGCATGTTTTGTGCTTCAGATATACCAGCATTTCTATCTTACACTCAGCAAGTTGTATTGTTGCATGATGAAGAATTTGTAACAATAACAAAGGATGATTATGAAATTATAGACTTAAAGACAAATAACAAGGTAGCTCGAAAGCCATACACAATTTCGTGGAAACCTGAAATGGCTCAAAAGGGAGGTTTTCCACATTTTATGCTCAAGGAAATTCATGAACAACCGAATTCATTAGCAGATTACATCAGAATTAAACAACCATCCGTTAGAAAGATAGCGGAAAAAATCTACGAAGCAGAAAAAGTCTTCTTATTAGCTGCAGGAACAGCACATTACTCAACATTAACAGGTGAAAATCTTATCCGCAAATATGCAAAGAAACTTTGCAGTTCCATTATTTCATCTGAATACGAAACAATACGCCCACTAGTAGATGAAAACACTGTTATTCTTCCCGTTAGTCAGAGTGGAGAAACAATGGACACCATTATGGCAATTAAACAAGGAAAAGAAGTTGGTGCAAAAATATTAGCAGCAGTTAATGTAATTGGAAGCACTGTGACGCGTCATTCTGATGAAGTTGTTTACTTATACTCTGGACCAGAAATAGGGGTTGCAGCAACAAAAACTTACACAGCACAAACAATTTCAATGTGGGATATAGGTTTGGAATTAGGGAAAATATCTGGGGAACTGGATAGGGAGGAGTATGCTAATGCAAGGAAGCTTTTCAACGAAATTCCAACAGCAGTTAAACAAACCATTGTCCTCAACGAAGCACGTGCGAATCATATTGCGTCATGGTTTGCTAAAAAGGAAAGC